>CAUVUB010000004.1:0-18803 GCA_963555045.1 uncultured Candidatus Saccharibacteria bacterium | reverse complement strand
CATCAAGCGTGTACTGCAACTCGGGATGGTTATACCCTACTTGGTAGCCGTAAGCACTCTGCTGAGGGGCATTGATAAGAATATCTTCAACGCCCTGATAACGCAGCTGCGTGACGGTACGCTGTAAGTCATCATTCTGACTGGTAACGGGGCTTATGAGTGCCATAGGTGAATATCCGTATTTTTATGTAGCGTTAGTTGATATTAATATACGCTAATTATACCACCAAACATTCTGTAAGGGAAGTAGACCTATCCCTAATCAAACAGTTTCTTTGGAAGTCTAGCACACAGTAAGCCCTTCAGAATACAGATTACTCAGACAGTACCCAAAGCACTTTTTGGTATATTTTTGCCAGTTCTTGTTCGTCACTTGGCGTAGGGCCGCTATGGGCGATGCTATCAAATAGTGCCTCTAGCTCGTCCCAGCTAGTGTGTCGATGGCTAATGTGTGCTTCTTCACTCAGGCGTGCCATTGCAAAACAAATTGAATCGAGCGACTCGGCAGCACTTTGTTTGTCGACTGCTTCATTGTATAGCTCGATTACTTCGCGGGCGATGATGGCTTGGTGGGAGAGTAGGGAGTTCATGGGTCAAAACATGATCACTTACTAAGATTATGAGCGCCGTGGTGTGAATATCCGTATTTTTACGTAGCGTTAGTTGATATTAATACACGCTAATTATACCATCAAGTAGCTCATAAGGGAAGTGGGCTAGGTATTATTTGACGTAGGACGTACTTTCCGGGTACTCATCAGGATCATTAATCCAGTCATCTCCATCTTCATACAGAGGATCCGGGAAACCACTAGGGAAATATTTCTTCTTCCGCTCCTCCTGCTGAGGCCAAGGGGCGCTTAGCATCAGGGCCGGTAAAAACTACTTCGTGGCCCGGTGCCAATACCCATTCTCCTGAGTGAACACCGGAACAACAAACTCATCTTTATATTCACATTTATATTTCATAGTGATCCTATTTTATCCATTAATGTCGGTGTATAAATTATATAATAAAAACAGTTATTATAAAAGTTATAGTGTAGGGTGGGCGGTGTTATCTATACACCTAGCGTATGTTTTGGCGTGGTTTGAGTAAGTATATTCGGTAATTAAGGTCAGCCAGTAAAACATAGTATACTTTAGAGATATGATCCATCAGGAATTTCAAGATTACGTGCGCGGCCAGGGCAGGCGGCTATATCGCCTTATGCCGTGGCGTGAGCAGCCTACGTTTTATAATGTGCTCGTGAGTGAGCTGATGTTGCAGCAGACGCAGGTTTCGCGGGTGCAAATAAAATTTGCTGAATTTATGGAGCGGTTTCCTAGTATGGAGACACTTGCGGCGGCTGATTTGCCGGAAGTGCTGCAGGCTTGGCAGGGGCTAGGCTATAATCGCCGGGCGCGCTATTTGCACCAGGCAGCGCAACAAATAGCAAAGGCGGCAGAGACGAAGACTAAGGCTGATTTGCTAGCGTTGCCTGGAGTCGGGCCGGGCACGGCAGGCGCTATTATGAACTATGTATATCAGGTGCCGACGCCGTTTATTGAGACTAATATTCGTACGGTATATTTTAACCACTTTTTTGCGGGACGCAGTGGTGTGACGGACCGAGAGTTATTGCCAGTGGTTGCTGAAACGATGGATAAAGATGATCCGCGAGGCTGGTTTTGGGCACTAATGGACTATGGCACAGAGCTGAAAGCGCAAGGCAAAGGTAAGCTACAGACAAGCCGGCATTACGCGAAGCAGTCGCGATTTTCTGGCAGTCTTCGCCAGATGCGCGGGGAAATTGTTCGCCGGGTGGCCGCTGGTCAGGCTTGGAGTGAGATCGTACGTGATTTAGAGGCAGACGAACGATTTATAGCTGCACGGGACGGGCTACTGGAAGATGGATTGCTGTCACATGATATACTAAAAGGATAGATAATAAAGAAAGGTATCAGCATGAGTTTATTTGTATGGCTAATTATCGGTGGTTTGGCGGGGTGGCTGGCGTCGAAAGTAATTAAACGCAAGGGATCTGGCGTTGTAACTAATATTGTAGTGGGCGTTATCGGCGCTTTCCTTGGTGGCTGGGTTGTAAGCCTAATGGGCGGTAGCGCTAATGTTCTCACTGGCTTCAATGTCTCGAGCTTCTTAACTGCCTTCTTTGGTGCAGTGCTACTGCTGCTCTTGCTAAAGGCTATTCGAAAATAACAAATACTTAATAGGTATGAATTAAAAACTACCCGGTTATCTGCTAGCCGGGTAATTTTATTAGGGCTTGAAAGCTTCCTTGTTATTTCTTTGTGAACACAGCGGTGCCATCTTTGGCAGTGACATCGACAGTGTCGCCGTCATGTACGCGACCATCGATCAGCTCGAGTGCTAGCGGATCAAGGATACGTTTTTGTATTAGCCGCTTAAGTGGTCGAGCACCAAAGGCTGGATCATAGCCATCCTCAGCCAGCATGTCGCGGGCGCTCTTATCAAACTGCAGCGTGATATCACGGCTGTCTTTGATTTGACGAGCTACTCGTGATAGCTGTACATCCACGATAGTGTGCAAGGTTTCTTTGTGGATGCGATCAAAAATCACAATATCGTCGATGCGGTTCAGGAATTCTGGGCGGAAGTGCTGGCGTAATATCTCGAGCATCTCAACTTCTAGCTTGGCAAAGCTTTCCTTGCTGCTGAGGTCGTAATCCATGATCTTTTGTGAGCCAACATTGCTGGTCATGATGATAATGGTGTTGCTGAAGTCGATCGTCCGGCCTTGGCCATCAGTCAGGCGACCGTCATCAAGGACCTGCAATAGTATATTAAAGACATCAGGGTGAGCTTTCTCAATCTCATCAAATAGCACCACACTGTAAGGGCGGCGGCGCACTGCCTCGGTCAATTGGCCACCCTGGTCGTAGCCAACATATCCTGGAGGTGATCCAATCAGGCGGGCTACGGCGTGACGCTCCATGTACTCGCTCATGTCGATGCGGATCATGGCGTGTTCATCGTCGAATAGTTCGCGGCACAGGCTGCGGGCTACTTCTGTTTTACCAACTCCGGTAGGGCCAAGGAAGAGGAAAGAACCAATTGGCCGGTTGGTATCGGCGAGGCCGGCGCGTGAGCGGCGAATAGCACTTGCTACGGCAGCCACAGCGCGGTCTTGACCGATAACTTGGGTGCTAATCGAGTCTTCAAGTTTGGTTAACTTACTTGATTCGCTTTCCATCAGCCGCTCTACAGGAATACCCGTCCAGCGCGCCACCACACTGGCAATATCGTCGGGCGTGACTTCTTCGCGAAGTAAGCGGTCGGCTGGTGGAATGGCGGCCAGCTCTTGGCGAGCACTCGCTAGCTTTTTCTCCAGCTCTGGCATATCGCCGTATTTGATACGGCTGGCGGTGGCCAGATCGGCATCGCGCTCGGCGATTTCTAAGCGTGAGCGCAGACTGTCCATTTTTTCGGCAGCGGTGTTAACAGTCTGCAGAATGTCCTTTTCGTGCTGCCATTTGCTGTCAATCGCCTTAGCCTGAGCCCGGAGGTCAGCGATCTGCTGCTTAATTTCCGCTTTGCGCGCCTTGGCGTGGTCGGATTTATCCTTTTTGAGTGCAGCCTCTTCAATCTCCAGTTGCAAGCGGCGGTTATTGAGCCGGTCTAGGGCGATCGGCATGCTTTCTAGCTGCATCTTCAGTGAGCTGGTTGCTTCATCGAGGAGGTCAACCGCTTTATCTGGCAAAAAACGATCAGGCAAGTAGCGAGTAGAGAGCCGCGCCGCCGCTACAATTGCATCATCAGCAATCTTAACGCCGTGGTGGACTTCGTATTTTTCCTTGAGGCCACGTAAGATAGCGATGGTGTCGTCAAAGCTTGGCTCGCCAACATAGACTGGCTGAAAGCGTCGTTCTAATGCTGCATCTTTCTCGACATATTGACGGTACTCGGCTAGCGTGGTGGCACCAATCATATGGAGCTTACCGCGCGCCAGGGCAGGTTTGAGCATATTGCCAGCGTCCATACTGCCTTCGCCTTTGCCGGCGCCGACCATGGTGTGAATTTCATCGACGAAGAGGATGATCTCGCCAGCAGCCTCCTCTACCTCTTTCAACACGCCTTTGAGGCGCTCTTCAAACTGGCCACGGAAGCTGGCGCCCGCCAGTAGGCTTGAAATCTCCAGGCTAATCAGTCGCTTGTCCTTTAGCGACGCCGGTACGTTGCCCTTAACGATGCGCTGCGCCAAGGCTTCAACGATGGCGGTTTTACCAACGCCCGGCTCACCGATCAGTACGGGGTTATTCTTGGTCCGCCGGCTGAGGATTTGCATAGTGCGGCGAATTTCTTCATCCCGGCCAATGACTGGGTCGAGTTTACCTTCGCGTGCCAGAGCAGTGAGGTCGGTGCCAAACTGCTCGAGGGGTTTTTTAGTGTCTTGTTGGTTCATATTTGGTTGCATATGTCGTCATCTCCTTTCTCTCAACACGTACATAGTGCAAGTAATTAAACATTCATAATCAATAGCTACAAAATAATTTTTAAAAGTAGTCTACTACTAGTATAGTAAATTGGCACTCTCATGGCAAGAGTGCTAGCTTTTAGCAGCCAGTGAAGGCCTCGCAGGAATAGTTGCGCAGCAGGGCGAGGGGCAGTATACTGGAAGCATTATGATAAGGGGGATAAAACAACAATGGCGACGCCACTGGTCTTGGTGGTTAGGGCTTGCAGTATTTACTGGAATTATTGGCTGGATGCTCCATGACATATTGCAGCGCGATGCCGCGCTTGTGCGCCGCGAAGAAGTTCTTGTAATGGGGACTAATGCTGGATTTAAGCCGTTTGAGTATAGAAGTGGCGACGAGGTAGTAGGATTTGACGTTGATCTTGCAAAAGAAATTGCTACGTCGCTGGGCAAGAAGCTAAAAATTGAAGATATGTCTTTTGATGGTCTGCTGCCGGCGCTGGAGTCTGGGCAAATAGATATGGCCGTTGCAGGCATGAGCGCAACGCCAGAACGGGCTAAAAATGCGTTGTTTTCGGAGGCGTATTATACGGCTGCACAACGTGTCATTGTAAAAAAGAACGGCCCAGTGCATAATCGGTTTCAGCTAGAGGGCCGCAAGCTTGGCGTTCAGCTAGGGACTACAGGTGATACGCTGGCTACAAAAATAGCAGGTGCTAAGGTGTCACAATTCCCAACTGCACCAAGCGTGTTAACAGAGCTGTCGTCTGGTGGTGTTGACGCTGTTATTTTGGATGATGCACCAGCGAAGCAGTATATTCGTAGCTTTCCTGAGCTTGTGATGTTGCCGGGAGATTTGAGTAAAGAAGCTTATGCTATTGCGGTGAAGCGAGGCAACCAGCCGCTGGTTGATAGTATCAATGCAACAATTAAAGCGATGAAGCACGACGGACGCTACCAGAAGCTGATAGACAAGCACTTTCAGTAGAGCAATAGATGAGCAAGTAGATAAGGGGGAGTATGAATTTTTGGGAGGTAATTTTTGGAGACGGGCGCTGGAGGTTTTTGTGGCATGGGCTTGAAGTCACGCTGGTATTAACGACATTATCATTGATTCTTGGGGTGATTATTGGACTAATTGTCGCTAGTATGCGCACATCGACGATGATGCCACTGCGGCGAGTGAGCTGGCTGCCGGCGTGGCTTAGAAATGGTAATCCAGCCAGGTTCTTGGGGCAATTGTATGTGGATATTATTAGAGGTACACCCTTACTCGTGCAGCTACTCATTATGTACTACGTTGTATTTGGTTCGTACACGTTTATGCCGAAGCTATTTGTTGCGGCAATTGCCTTTGGTATTAATAGTGGCGCCTATATTGCTGAGATTATCCGTAGCGGTATCGAAGGGGTCGATCGTGGACAAATGGAAGCAGCTCGATCGTTAGGGTTTAGCAGGTTTCAGGCGATGCGGCTAGTAATTATGCCGCAGGCACTACGGATGTCACTGCCTTCGCTGATTAATGAATTTATCGCCCTGCTTAAAGAAACGTCTGTCGTGGGGTGGATCGGGCTTAATGATATTATGCGCGGCGCCGATAATATTCGGTTTCAAACGGCGACTGCGTTTCAGTCATTAATTGCAGCAGCAGTATTGTATTTAGTATTGACGACATTATTCACCGGCGTGGCATCGCGCGTTGAAAGGAGGCTTGATCGTGATTGATATAACAGGGTTAACCAAAACATTTGCCGACCATCAGGTACTAAAAGGCATCACCTTATCGGTGAGGCAAGGCGAAGTGGTAGCGGTAGTTGGGTCGAGTGGTTCGGGTAAGTCGACATTGCTGCGCTGCTTAACGTTGTTAGAACAGCCCACTAGTGGACGAATTGTACTTGATGGCACAGAAGTAATAAATTCTAATGCTACCTTGAATCGGCTGCGCCAGCGAGTAGGCATGGTATTTCAGTCATTTAATTTGTTTCCGCATATGAGCGTGCTTGATAATATCGTGTTAGCACCGAAAAAACTACGTCACTTGCCAGATGCCGAGGCGCGGCAGCAAGGTCTGTTGCTACTGGAGCAGGTGGGGCTGCGGGATAAGGCTGATGCACGGCCAAGCCAGCTTTCTGGAGGGCAGAAGCAGCGCGTAGCCATTGCGCGAGCGCTTGCTATGGAGCCGACGATTATGCTATTTGATGAGCCAACCTCTGCACTTGACCCAGAGATGATTGGTGAGGTGCTTGATGTGATCCGCGGTGTGGCGGCGCAGGGTATGACGATGATGATTGTCACGCATGAGATGAAATTTGCCCGAGATGTGGCTAGCCGGATGATTTTTTTGGATCAAGGGGTAATTATCGAGGACGGCACACCAGAGCAAGTGATGGACCATCCAAATACAGAGCGGGCGCGGAGGTTTTTTAAGGCCTAGGCTAGGGTGTAAGGCAGGGTGGCCTGCTGGTTCTATAAAATAACACGTAAGGTGCGATATACTATGAGTATGAATGCCAGGCTCGCCCAAAAACTTAACGATTTACCGCGTTCACCAGGTGTGTATCTGCACAAAGATGCGAGTGGTGAGGTTATTTATGTTGGCAAGGCTGCAGTTCTGAGAAACCGGGTGCGTCAATATTTCCAGGCGTCACGGCTGCGTGATGCTAAAACAGATGCATTGGTGGCAGATATTACCGACACTGATTGGATCGAAACAGAGAGCGAAGTAGATGCTCTATTTCTAGAGAGCGAGCTGATTAAGCGGTATAAGCCGCGCTGGAATATTTTATTGCGCGATGACACGGCTTCAAGCTATGTGCGGATTGATATGAAAAACGAGTGGCCAACGGTGACGTATACGCGTACGCCGGCAGACGATGGTGCTGAGTATATTGGACCATTTTATAGCACAAGTGCTTTGCGAAAAGCACTGCGCGTGCTGCGGCGGGTGTATCCATACTTAACGAAACAGCGCCGCCCAGGAGACTCTCGATTAGAGGAGGATTTAGGGCTTTCACCAAAGCGAAGTTTAGGATCGGCAGCGTACAAGCGTGATTTACGAAATCTGATGCGCTATATTCGAGGGCAGCGGCCACGACTTGTGCAGGAAATGACCCGAGAAATGAAACAACTTGCCGCTGATCAGCAGTTTGAGCAGGCTGCGATTGTGCGCAATAAGCTACGGGCGCTTGATGAGCTGCAGCGCCGAGTCATGTTTGGTGATAAAGAATTTTTAGCTATTAGCAGTGACCAAGCTTTGATGGATCTCGCTGAGTTGCTTGGACTTCCTGGGCCGCCCAGGCGCATTGAGGGATATGATATATCACACATGAGTGGTACAAATGTAGTTGCTAGCATGGTGGTGTTTACCAATGGTGTTAGTAGCCGCAGTGAATATCGCAAGTTTAAGACTAAAAAAGAGCACAACAATGATTTTTTTAATATGCATGAGACAATATCGCGGCGCTTAACACAAAAAAATACTAACGCCTGGGGCACCCCCGATTTAATGCTGATTGATGGTGGTAAGGGGCAGCTAGATGCCGCCCTAAGGGCGCGAGACGAGCAGGCGGCTACGCAGCAGCGGAGCTACCAAGGTATTCCGTTTATTGGAATTGCAAAGAAGGAAGAGCAAATTGTAATCGCACACGATCGCTCCCAGGTGCAATTAAATAAACAGAAACTCCAGCACATGGGTGGCTATGAGGTGGTTACCCGTGATTTTACGCTCGTTAATTTGCCGCACACCACGCATCTTATTAAGCTATTGCAGCGTATACGTGATGAGTCACATCGGTTTGCGGTTAGTTACCACACGGTGCTTAAGCGTCAGCGGGCCACGCAAGGCGCGCTAGAGGAGATTCCCGGTATTGGCCCAAAGAGCCGCCAGGAGCTGCTTCGTAGATTTGGCTCGGTACGCGGCGTTCGGCGGGCAAGCCTGGAAGACTTAATAGCAGCAGTTGGTGCAAAGCGGGCAGCGCTTGTGCGGCAACATTTACCACCACTACAATAATGTTTATAGAGAAGCCGATCTAAAAAAAGGATACAGTAATATGGATAATATAACCAAAACACCAGCCTATACGACAGCCGCAGCAGCCATGCATCGTGAGCAGCAGCAGCGATTATGCGAAGCGCTTTCGGGCGATGGTCTCATTGTGCTACCAGGCTATCAGAAAATGCAGTTGCAGCATGATATGGCAGCACCATTTTGGCAGGAGGCTAATTTCTTATGGTTAACGGGGGTCACTTATCCTGGCTGGGTGGCGCTTATTGACGTTGCTACTGCTACTGCCGTACTTGTGCGACCTGATATAACAGAAGTGGAGCAGCTGTTCGAAGGCTCACTGAGCGACGGGGAGGCAATACATGTCAGCGGAGCTACAGAGGTAATTTCACGAGCTGAGCTGCGGGCGCGGGTTGACGCGGTGCGGGCGAAAGGCCAGACACTTTATGCGCTCAAGCCAGAGACCGCTCACGAGCTTGGCATGCAGCCTAATCCGGCTCATCGCCAGCTGCTTGATGAGATGCAGCTTAGTGATGGTGACTACCGCGATATAACACCAGTCCTGGCAAGAGTACGAGCTTGTAAAACGCAGGCTGAGCTAGAGCGCATTACGCGTGCTATTGCAGTGAGCTGTGATAGCTTTAACGCGATCAGCAGCGCTATTGCTCAGTATACGAGCGAGGCAGAAATTGCTGCTGATATGACACGTGATTTTATCCGTGCAGGCGGGCGTCATGCATACGACCCAATTGTAGCTGGCGGCGTTCATGCTACAGTGCTGCACTACGATAGGCCAACGACGGAGACTCTACGTAAAGATCAGGCGGTGCTTATTGATGTTGGCGCCCATATAGATGGGTACAACGCAGATATAACACGAACGTTCTATGATGACGCTACGGTAGGCAGCGATGTTCGTGCTGCGATTCAGCGTGTTACTGAGGCGCAGCGCCATATGATTAGTCTTATTCAGCCTGGTGGGTCTATTCGAGAATTTTTTCAGCGAGTGGACGATAGTATGATGCAAGTACTAGTAGACCTTGGTTGGCTCCGCTCGGGTCAACAAGATCAGCTATCGCGTTATTTCCCGCACGCGATTGGTCACGGGTTGGGAGTGGATGTGCATGAGTGGTTTGGTGGTTATGATACCTTCCAGCCAGGTATGGTACTCACTGTAGAGCCGGGCATATACGATGCGGTCCGTGAGATTGGCGTCCGGATCGAGGATGATATTTTGGTGACTGATCGGGGCACGGAGAACTTGTCGATAGCGGCCGAGCTCGGCAGCTAACAGGGCTTATTTTCCGGTCATGTCACTTAGCAGCAAAATATGATATACTAGGTGTATATGGCTGATGGAATTTTGGCATTTATTTTGCGCTGGCTGCTTAATTCATTTGGAATTTGGCTTTCGGTGAAGTTATTTGGAACTGGGCTATCTCAGGAGCCGCTGTCTACGATGAGCGCATTTATTGTAGCGGGGCTTGTGTTCTCGATTGTTAACGCTATGGTGCGTCCGATCGTCTTGATCTTGTCACTGCCAGCTTTGCTAATAACGATGGGCTTATTTATCATAGTTATTAATGGATTTATGGTGTGGCTAGCGCTAGCAATTACTCCTGGTATTGGCATGACGTTTTCGCACGCAATATTAACCGGAATCGTGCTAAGTGTGGTAAACTGGGTAGTATCAGGTATGCTGCAAGTAGATTATTTACGGCGTAAGGCATAAAAAAGGAGATAGAGTAATAGTATGTTAGCGACAATTTTACCTTATATTACAATTGGCTCAGCTGTTTTGATGATCGCAGCGGTTCTTTTGCAGCAGCGAGGCGCTGGTTTGGGCGCTGGTTTTGGTAGTACAGGTGAGTTTTATACGACTCGTCGTGGGTTTGATAAAAACCTATTCGACTCAACAATTGTGCTTGCCGTCATTTTTGTAGCCTCTATTATTGTCACGTTGTTCTTATAAAGTAGCGAGTAAGGAGCCACACTTCATGCCCAAAAAGGCAGTCATAAAGCCGAGAAAAGTCAAACCACCCCGGAAGAGCCAGAGTAAATCGGTCGGTCAGCAGCTGCAGGCTGTTGAGCAGGCAACGGTTTCTCATGCTCGACGTTTTTTGGTTGGGCGCATTGGGCGTGTTCGTTTTGCGCGGCGTCCTATTCTTTTGTGGATCGCCGGGGTTCTTGCAATTATTGGCTTGGTTATAGGCCAGCAGGTTGTTAGCAGTAGTGCCTATAAGACAACAGTGCCAGCCGCCGGTGGCGTGTTTGCTGAAGGTGCTCTCGGGCCGATCGAGACGTTAAACCCGCTCTACGCTCGTAGTAGCGCAGAAGAATCTGCCGCTCGATTGCTCTTTTCTCGATTATTCACCTATGACGAATCTGGCATGCTAAAGGGTGATTTGGCTGTGAAGCAAGAACGCCTTGATGATGAAAAGCGGTATCGAATTACGCTGCGTGATGATGTATTTTGGAGTGATGGCCACAAACTCACGGTCGATGATGTACTATTTACTATCTCGCTTATGAAAAATCCAGCGACGCGCATCCCTGAGGGCGGATGGAGTGACGTAACAGTGACAAAGGTAGATGATAAAACCATTGATTTTACCTTGCCTCAGCCATACGCGCCATTCCAGCACGCGTTAACATTCCCTGTGGTACCAGAACATGTGCTGAAAGATATACCTGCGGCGCGGCTACGTGAGGCTGATTTTTCTGCCAATCCAGTGACTTCTGGTCCGTTTAATTTACGTTTCTTGCAGGTTACGAGTGCTAGTGATGGACGAGCTAGTGTCTTTATGAATGCTAACCAGAATTATTATGGTGGTACACCACTGCTTAAGCAGTTTAGGCTTAGTAGCTACCGCACGCGTGCCGAAATTGCCCAAGCTATGAAAAAGCAGGAGATTAATGCTAGCGGAGACCTATCTCCAAATGAGATTGATCAGCTGAAAAAGACTGGGCAATTTGATGCGCAGAGTTACACGATTCAAAATGGTGTATATGCACTATTTAATACCGAAAGTTCGGTGCTAAAAGAAGCAAAAGTACGCCAGGCACTGCAGGCAGGCACTAACATGAAAGATGTTTTGAAGGTGGCTGGTGAGTCACACAAACCGTTGCATTTGCCATTTATTCCGCGTGAATATGCCGACCAATACCCAGAAGCTCCAAAGCTAGATATTGAGAAGGCAGATAAGCTGCTAGAAGAGTCGGGCTGGAAACGTGGCGATGATGGAGTTCGCAGCAAGGACGGTGAACCGCTTGAGCTGAAGATGGTTGTACGAAAGGGCAGTGGGCTTGAGTCTACCGCTGGAGAATTGCAGCGACAATGGCAGCAGTTAGGGTTGAAGGTTGATATTAATGTTGTGGGAGAAGACGGTGCCGCTGACGCCTTCCAGACAGTATTGCAGCCGCGTAATTTTGATGTGCTGGTGTATGAATTAGCCTTTAATGGTGATATGGATCCGTATGCGTATTGGCACTCATCACAAGTTGGAACAAGTGGACTTAATTTCTCGAATTATAAAAATAGCTTGGTTGATGCAGCCCTATCAAGTGCCCGCGGAAAGTATGATACGCGTGGTCGCGTTTCAAAATATGTAACGTTAGCACGTAAATGGCTTGATGATGCGCCGGCACTTGGACTGTACCAATCGGAGTATAATTACACTACCGCCAAGGGCAACCACGCGCTCAGTAAGGACGTTCAGCTTGTGCAGCCAACGAGCCGATACGCCAACATATTATACTGGGCAGTGCGTGAGCGCGAGGTTTACAAGACGCCGTAACTTGTGCTATAGTACTCGCATGCACCGGTGGCGGAATTGGTAGACGCGCTAGCTTGAGGGGCTAGTGACCGTTTTAGGTCGTGGAAGTTCGAGTCTTCTTCGGTGCACCACAATCCCTTAGTAAAATAATACACACCACTTGTGGCAGCTTGCCTAAAGTGGTGTATTTAATGTAAGGATAATAAAAAAGACTATGATAACGAGCGGGCAAGGAGACAGGGACAGAATATGGTGAAGCATCAAAAGCAGCAGACATCATTTAGGTTAAGCGATAGGTATGGGCTTGGTGGTCTCAATACGCCGGATTGGCCTCGTGCTGCAGAATTTATCCATAATCTTGGTGAGTACTATGTGCCGACAACGCAAGATAGTATTGGCACCTGTATGGATGGGCGGCCAGGTAGCAGTTTGGCGGCAGTTCCAAATGGTGCCGGTGGCGCGCTATTGTATGCGATAGCTGATTATTTGGCAAGTGATAACGAGCGGACTGCTCACGAAACAATTGCGCGGAGTATATCATCTGCTTATCGGTCGGGCGGTTCGCTACGTGTTCATCGAGATACGCACGCACAGGGCCGGGAGGCCGGTTGTGCTGCAGCAGATAAAATTGGGTTAGTGTTTGATATTATTGCTAAACGCGGTAAAGATGTGCAAGATCTTATAGGTAAACTAGAGTTAGATGGCTACGTGATAGACGAGCAGGCTCACCAGCAGATTGTTGCGCGGGCTCAGTCTGGTGGTAGCCTATTGCAGGCGAGTGGTAACCAGTTGGTAACATATGCTGACGATTGTCTAGCCTCCTTTAAGCCTTCTGGTGGCCACACCGATATACTACAGGGCAGCCACTGTGAAGCCGCTGCCATAATGAACCGGCGTCACGGTACAACACTAAACCGCAGTGCTTTAGCACAAGATTTTGACGCGGCAGGCAAGCAGTATCAGGCATTCAATATAGATGTTTGGTCGTTTAAACCATCAGCTCGGGCGCTTTATCCGGAAAATACGGACATGCAGCAGCGCGCTGCAATGGCGATGCTATACTATAATGTTGCTGCTATTATGGCGCTATGTGGCGCAGACATGACGGTTGTGGCGGTTGAATAGAAAGAGGCAGCAAAAAAGTACGGCACCATAGACGGGTGCCGTATGTATGTTTATGAGGATAAGGTTCTCTTAGTCAAATTTGAATGACTGTACAAACTTATCAAAGTCTGCTTGCTCAACGTTGCTAGCATGCAATGCATATACGCTAGTGCCCTTAACGATAACGGTAATGCGCATATCACCATCATTACCGCCGACGGCAGTTGCTGTTGCTGATGGGTAGCCGAGCAGCGTGCCATTTGTCATCGTAGTGACCTTACCTCCAGTAGACTCAGCGGCTGCCTTTAGCCCGGCTTCTAGGAAGGTGCGCTCTTTGCTTTTGGCTTGCTCTTCAGAGATTTTAAATGTGCTGACCATAATATGGTAGCTGCTGCCGCTTGGTTGGCTGTCCTCGTAAGTAACTGTTGGTATTTCAAGCCCTTGCCCCTTGATGGTGTCGTGGGTGACTTTTGGCTCTGACATAAAGTTTACTGTAAAGCCATTTTCAGCAGAGTGATATGGGGTGGGCTCTTTTTGTTGCTGCTGGTTTATGACTTTTTTGCTGCGGTTATTTTGTGCATTTTGTATCATATGCCAGGCGGCAAAGCCACCGCCAGCGAGAACAACCAGGGCAAGCACTATGATGATAATTAGGCGCACAGGGTGGTGTTTTTTGGTTGGCTGTTGCAATCTCATAAGGTCTCCTTCGTAATCCGTCTCTCTAGTGTAATCAGTATTATCTATCAGCGATACTGTCTCTATTAAGTATATCATATAGCTATACTTACCGGGCTACGACAGCAAAAACCCACCTATAAAAGAGTGGTTTATAGAAAACTATTTGGTACAGATGAGAGGACTCGAACCTCCACGTGCATAAGCACACTAGCACCTGAAGCTAGCGCGTCTACCAATTCCGCCACATCTGCGTGTACTTATAAATTGTACGGCGCAACGCGGTAAAATGCAAGGGCTAGCCTTTGTAAAATTGCCAGGCCACCGGGCCTAATGGTATAATCTTTGGCAAGAGGAGCCCGCAGTAACCAGGTGGGCAGGGACAAATACGATGAATGATACGACAAAATTGCGTAATATAGCAATTATTGCCCATGTTGACCATGGTAAAACGACAATGGTCGATGGGCTACTAAAGCAGAGCAATACCTTCCGCGACAATCAGGCGGAGATGGATCAGCAGCTCATTATGGATAGCGGTGATCAAGAGCACGAGCGGGGCATTACTATTACTGCAAAGCAGACTGCGATTTTTTATAATGATTACAAAATTAACATTATTGATACACCTGGGCACGCTGATTTTTCTGGGGAAGTAGAGCGAACACTAAATATGGCAGATGGTGTTCTGCTGATTGTGGATGCACAGGAAGGGCCAATGCCGCAGACGAAATTTGTGCTGAGCAAGGCGTTGTCGCTCGGGCTAAAGCCAGTGGTGGTGATTAACAAAATCGATAAGCCTGCGCACCGTGTCAATGAAGTGCTCGATGAGGTGGCTGATCTTTTCTTGGAGCTAGCGATCGATGAGGACCAGCTACATTACCCAGTATATTATGCGATTGGTCGAGACGGTAAGGCGTGGCGAGAAATGCCAGCAGATCCGAGCGCGCCGGCGGACTTGACGCCAATTTTTGAGGCGATCATTGCAGATATTCCGGCGCCACAAGCAGCAGATGGTCCATTTCAACTGATGGTGACTAGTTTGCAGTATGATTCATTCCTTGGTAAATACGCGATTGGCCGAATTGCACGTGGCCGTGCTACAAAATCATTGCCGGTAGTGCTCATCAAACGTGATGGCAGCCACGTGTCTGGCCGGATTGATAAGATATTTGGTTATCGTGGACTAGTGAAAGAAGAGCTTGCCGAGGCGCTGCCAGGTGATATCGTATCGCTCACTGGTATTGCAGAGGCTGAGATTGGCGAAACCATTGCCGACAAAGAGCAGCCAGAGGCGCTGCCTGGTATCACAATTGAACAGCCAACGCTGCGTATGTACCTTGGTCCGAACACTAGCCCTATGAAGGGCCGTGAAGGAGAGTTTACGACAAGCCGCCAGATTGGTGATCGTTTGCAAAAAGAGCTTGAGACTAATGTGAGTTTGCAGGTGGAAGATAATGGTATTGGCTTTACTGTGGCCGGCAGGGGTGAGTTGCACCTGAGCGTCTTGATTGAGACGATGCGCCGTGAGGGGTATGAATTTGAGGTTGGCCGCCCTCAGGTGGTAACTATCACGGAAGATGGCGTCACAAAAGAGCCAGTAGAAGAGGTGCTGATTGAAGTTGGCCCGGAATTTGTGGGAGCTATTAGTCAAGAGCTTGGTAGCCGACGCGCAGAACTAATAAAACAAGAAACCACAAGCAGTGGAGCAATGCGTATTAGCTACCGCATGCCAACGCGGGCGTTGATCGGTCTTCGTAATATTTTGCTAACAGCGACTAAAGGTACGGTTATCATGAACAGTTTACCTGCTGGGTACGAGCCAATTACTGCACAGCTGCCAAAAACACGCAATGGTGTGCTGATTGCCTTTGAGGCTGGTACAGCAACGCCGTATGCGCTGCAGGCAGCCGAGGCTCGTGGTGAACTGCTTATTGGCCCGGGCACAGAAGTGTATGCAGGCATGATCGTTGGACAATATAACAGGCAGGATGATCTTGAAATTAACGTATGTAAGGCCAAGCATCTAACAAATATGCGTAGTAAGTCGAGTGATGGTACGGTGCAGCTAACGCCACACACACAGTTTAGTCTTGAGCAGTGTATCGACTTTATCGAAGACGACGAGCTACTGGAAGTGACGCCGAAAAACTTGCGCCTGCGTAAGCGCTATCTCGATGCTACCGAGCGTAAGCGTGCTAACAAAAAATAGCAGCCCTCTTATCCGCACTAGTGTATAGATATAGTGCACTCAGGGCTACTGTGTAAAACCTGCCTTCACTAAGTTAGTGTAGGGCAGGTCTTTATGATGATGAATGATTCGAGTTTGAATTGGCCTCTTTGGCAATTGCTGCTGCAACTTCTGCTGGCAAGAAGCCATCTGGATGCACAAAGCCGGCTTGCCAGCGATAGCCATCGCCATAGCCAAACTGCTGCAAGAGCGTTGTCTCGGCATTGCGTAGATGGAGCGGTACACTCGCGTTAGGAAATTGTTGAGCTCGTGCTTCAGCGGTATGCATGAGGTCGGTGGTTTGGCGTGATTTTTTACTTTTTGCAAGGGCGGTCGCGACATGGAAAAGAACGTAGCGCCCTTCTGGTAGCCCAATCGCCTGAACTGCCTGGAAGCCACTAACGGCCAGCCCAAGTGCACCATTACCAGCTAGGCCAATATCTTCACTGGCGAAAATTACCATACGCCGAGCAATAAAAAGTGGGTCTTCTCCGGCCTGCAGCATACGGGCCAGGTAATATAGTGCTGCATCAACGTCGCCACCGCGCATGCTTTTGATGAAAGCAGAGATAATGGCATAGTGAGCTTCGCCTTTTTTATCATACGCAGGTGTTGTGGTCGCTGCAGCTTGGGCGACGAGCTTGGGGGTAATAGCGGCGCGGCCATTGCGTGATAGTTTCAGGGTTAGCTCAAGCACGCCAAGCGCAATGCGGGCATCTCCGGCGGCAACATCAGCTATTGCCTCAATAGCCTCTGGTTGCGCTGAGGTGATGTGTTTGTGCTGCAGTGCGCGCGTAATAATAGCTATAAGCTCATTTCGGCTAAGCGGCTGCAAGGTTAACACGCGGCTGCGTGACAATAGGGCAGTAATGATTTCAAAGCTAGGGTTTTCGGTGGTTGCACCAATTAGCGTGATCAGCCCAGATTCAATATGTGGGAGAAACGCATCTTGTTGAGCTTTGTTGAAGCGATGAATTTCATCAACGAATAGTAGTGTGCGCTTGCCTAGCCGCCGGTTAAACTCGGCTTGCTCAACGGTTGCAATAATATCTTTTTTACCACTGGTTACCGCAGATAATTCTATAAAATCTGCTTGCATTTCCGAGGCCATGATGCGGGCGAGTGTTGTCTTGCCGGTGCCAGGAGGCCCCCAAAAGATAAGACTCTCGGGTGCGCCGCTTTCGATAATCTGCCGCAAGATGCCATGAGCGCCAAGAAGGTGTGGCTGGCCAACGACCTCGTCTAATTGTTTTGGTCGTAGCTGCTCAGCAAGTGGCACATAGTGGTGATATTCCATATCTTATTAGTATAGCATTTTGCTTGGTAGCGTGCCCGCGCCACTTTATAAGGCTAGTAGGTTATGGTAAAATAATCATAAATCACTACTTAGTATTAGAGGAGAGAGACAGAGGAGTATGATTTACTTAATTGTTATTGGTGCTATTGTGCTAGTATCTTTGCTCGCGCAAACAGTTAAAGTTGTTAACCAATATGAACGCGGCGTGGTACTAACGCTTGGTCGATACACGGGCACAAAGCAGCCGGGCATTCGTATATTGGTGCCAATTATTCAGCGTATGATTAAAGTGGATGTGCGATCAACACCAATTGATGTGGCAAAGCAGGAGGTGATTACAAAAGACAACGTGACAGCAGCGATTGACGCGGTGGTGTATATTCGTGTGCTCGATGCGCAGCGTGCTGTGCTTGAAACGACAAACTACGTTGTGGCAACAAGTCAATTTGCACAGGCGGCGCTACGTGACGTAACGGGTAACGCTAAGCTAGACGAGATTCTTTCACGACGTGAAGAGATTTCACAGCAGATTAAGAAAATTGTAGACGAGCAGACGTCTGCATGGGGCGTTGACGTGGAAATTGTTCGCATCCAGAATATTGAGCTGCCAAAGGAGCTAAAGCGTGCAATGGCAAAGCAGGCTGAAGCAGAGCGCGACCGTCGAGCAACAATTATTAGCGCAGATGGTGAAAAGATTGCTGCCCAGAACTTAGCAGACGCAGCTAAGGTTTTCAGCGGCGTTCCTGGTGCATTAAACTTGCGTACGCTGGCTACACTAGAGCGAATTGCAACTGAGCCAAGCCAGAAGACAATGATGCTGTTCCCAGTAGAGCTTGTCGATGCGCTGCGTGGTATGTCGGCAATTAAGCCTGGCGCTCAAGAGCAAGAACCAGTTGTTACTCAAAAATCAACGAGCCGCAGCAAGAAATAGTAAATTGCCTCTTGCCAGAGCCTTGGGGATACGATAGAATAAGTCTGTATCAACGGCTCTTTAGCTCAGTTGGTAGAGCAGAGGCCTGAAGAGCCTTTTGTCCCCAGTTCGAGTCTGGGAGGAGCCACCAATTTGATATAGCGAAGATACCAGTCTCTATGCGGGGCTGGTATTTTTTGTGCGGCACTGTATAGAATAATGTATTTTTCACTATTTTGTGCTTGCAAAAATAGACGGAGCTGCCTATAATAAAAAGCAGTTAACAAGTTATGCGGGTTTAGCTCAGTTGTTAGAGCGCTTCCTTGCCATGGAAGAGGCCAGGAGTTAGAGTCTCCTAACCCGCACCAT
>CAUVUB010000003.1:0-31563 GCA_963555045.1 uncultured Candidatus Saccharibacteria bacterium | reverse complement strand
AGCGCTTCCTTGCCATGGAAGAGGCCAGGAGTTAGAGTCTCCTAACCCGCACCATTTCGAAACTAAAACGGTCGCCCGAATGGGCGGCTTTTTTTTAGACTTTGATGGAGCCAAAGCCAGATTCTCATCGGTTCAACCTACGCCAAAACGCTAAATAAAGATTGCCTGGTTTGCTTTTGCAGTTGCTTCTTTTCGCTTAGTACAAAGAAGCCAGAACTATCAATACCCGGGTTTACTGCTATATTCACAGGAGAACTTGGTAAATGCGGCCTCTTGCCCACTGTTTCTAGGTTGCAAGATTAATCATTGTTCAGTAACCCGGCGGCCTTTTGCAGTTTTTCTTTACTCTCATTGTGCGTGAGACGGGCTAAAGCGTCATCAAGTGATAGCCACAGATTCTCTATACCTTCATCGTTCTCGTGGTCTTCACGATTAGGTTTTGGTTGTTCGTTTTCATCAATGAGCTCAAAGAGATAGTAGTGAACGGTTTTCCTGTATCGGTTTCCATCATCTTCGTCAAATTCGTAAGACACTTTGCCTAAAGGGACCTTAATTCTTACACGATACCCAGTTTCTTCTGCTATTTCTCGAACCGCTGCCTGTTCTGGGGTTTCACCCAACTCGATCGTTCCTTTCGGAAACACAACTTCTCCGTATTTCGTTACATGTAATGTGAGAAACTTTCCGCTCGAGTAGACTATGCCGCCGGCTGATTTTTTGTGAATAATATTACCCGCTATCATAATACTATTGTGCAGTATTTTTATTATTTACGACACCTGTTTAGCATATAGTGCGATGGTTTGCGGTCACCTGCATGGTCAAGCTCAAAACTAAGATAGCATGTTACGCACCTACGATATGTAGGTGTTTTTTTAGTTAGAAAAGTTTTTGTTAGCTGTGTGCATAGATATACATAAAACCTGGTAATGCAATGTAGCGCCATATATGATATACTAACCTCATCAGCTAGCACTAAGTAGACTGGAGGCTATAGTATGGCAATAGATGAACTAATGAGCCGGGTGGATGGCAAGGTGTCGCCCGAGGCTGCAGCGAACATTAACATGTGGTTGACTGAGCCGAAGTATGCCATGTATGCAGATGCGGTGCGGCAAATGATTCTTGATGAACAGTGGAAAGAACTGGAAGACGCTTTCTTTAAGGTGGTAGAGTTTGGTACCGGTGGTAGGCGTGGTACAACCGGAGTTGGCTCAAACCGTATCAACAAGGTGACTATTGGTGAGAGTGCGCAGGCACTTTGCCGGTATGTTGCGGGAGTTAACGACCAGGCTGCCGAGCAGGGCATTGTTATTGCGTATGATACTCGGCTAAGCTCAGAAGAGCTCAGTCAGTATACAGCTACTGTATGTGCTGCGAATGGGTTTAAGGTGTATTTGTTCGAAGGGTTTCGGGCGACACCTGAGCTGAGTTTTGCTGTACGGCATTTGGGCGCAGCGGCCGGTATTGTGATTAGCGCTAGTCATAATCCACCAGCAGATAATGGCTTTAAGGCGTATTGGAGCGATGGAGGCCAGCTAGTAGCACCACATGATCGGGGCGTATTAGACGAGGCTGCTAATATAACAACTATCGCCACGATGGACTACCAGGAGGCGCTGAGGTCGGGGCGTATTCAGCTGATTGGTGAAGAAGTTGATGCTGCGTATTACCGAGCTGTCACTACAGAGGCGCTTGGTCAAGATCGTGATTTAAAGATCATCTACTCTCCACTGCACGGAGCGGGGCAGACGAGTGTACTTCCGGCATTGCGGCATGCTGGGTTTATTAATATCTCAACGGTTACCTCGCAGATGGTGCCAGATGGCCATTTTCCAACTGTTCCTGGCGGTAAGGCCAACCCGGAAGAATCTGGCGCAAACCAGATGGCCGTAGAGCAGATGCTAGCCGAAGGGGCAGATATCACCATTACTAACGACCCAGATGCTGATCGTATTGGGGTAATGGTGAACCAACGTGGCAAAGCGATTCAGCTGAATGGCAACCAGTCTGCAGCACTTGCGGCTGACTTCGCATTGCAACGTCTACAGTCGGCTGGAGAGTTATCGTCGAAGCACTACCTTGCCAAGACGATTGTTACAACTGAGTTACTCGCCGCAGTAGCCCAGGCGTATGGTGCAACTTTGTATACTAATATGCTGGTTGGGTTTAAGTTCATTAGCGACTTAATTCGCCGCAAAGAGGGAACGGATGAAGTTTTTGTGCTTGGTGGTGAAGAGAGCTATGGCCTATTGAAGGGTACGTATGCTCGAGATAAGGACGGTGCTGCTGGTGCACTAATGTTGGCAGAATACGCTGCACAGCTAAAGTCTGAAGGCAAGACGCTGTATGATAGACTGCTTGAGCTATTTGACGAACACGGCATATACTATGAGACGCTTGCAAACGTGCAGCTGCCGGGCGCAGATGGCTTTAAGCGAATGCAAACCATTATGGCACGGCTGCGGAATAATCCACCAACATCGCTAGCTGGCTATGATGTGAGCGCAGTCAGCGACTATACAACGCTTACCCGCCGCGATATCACTACTGGCGGGGAGGATGAGATTGACTGTTTGGCTGGCAACGTGCTCGTATTTGAACTTGGTGATTCTCGCCGCCGGGTCACTGTGCGCCCAAGTGGCACAGAGCCAAAGCTAAAATTGTACGTGCAGTGGTTTGCCGAGCGTGACAAGGAGCTTGGCACAGTAGATGAGCAATATATTACCGTAATTGATGATGTAACCGCGCTAACAAAGCGTATAGAACAGGAGATTTTAGATGAATAAGCAGTGGTTTAAAGAGAATTCATATCAACTTTCGTGCTTGATTGCCGGTATTTGTTTTATTGTGGCGTCGGCTGCTAATAACAACAATGCAGCATACTCTGCTGTAGGATGTATGTGGTTTATATTAGCAGCTACACCTGGCATGCATGAAAAACGAAAAAATAAAGACAAGAGTAAGGCAAAGAGCAATAAGTAGTGTCGCTATATAAGCGAGCACTGGAGTGCTTTGACAGACTACATCAAAATGGCGTAGCAGGTTGGCTGGGCGGCATTGGCTTGGCCATCGCTGCGCTTGAGCTTGTGGTTAATTGGGAACCGAAAGTATTATTTTGGGGTGTGGGCATTCTACTAATGGTCATTAACCGCTGCGCAGTAGTTGCGCACATGCAGATAAAATATGACGAGAAACAGTAACAGATAGAAAGGCGACAGATACGCATGAAATGGTTAAAAGATAATTCTGACAGAAGCATGTGGTGGTTCCTCGCAGGGGCTTTCCTTGTGGCAGCATTTGCAAGCAAATGGGAGCTCGTGTATGTGATGATAGCAGCAGGCTGCTTCGTTATGGCTATAGACACCGAGCGGCGCCACAGAGTTAAGAAGTAGCCGCCGGTCTGGCCGCTACGGATACTACGAGTAGCAAAACGTGCTAGGCAAAACAAGTAAAACCATGTACACTAAAGGTGACGGCGCGTTGGCGGAGCGGTTACGCAGAGGTCTGCAAAACCTTTTAGACGAGTTCGACTCTCGTACGTGCCTCCACAGCTGCGCGAGTGGTGGAATTGGTAGACACGAGGGACTTAAAATCCCTTGCCCATAAACCGGCGTGCGGGTTCGATTCCCGCCTTGCGCACCATTTAGAGAAAATTCCAAACTATCGCCTTTTGGGGCGATTTTTGGTTTTGCGAGCCAAGATTCTTTTCAGCCTATATAGAGTTTGCATTACGGCTGGCAGCGGGTTTGATACAATGAAGGTAGTTTGTGCATCGAAAAAGGTGCCTGGAGAAGAAGCGATTGATACCAAGAGAGACCGGAAAGGATGACTATGAATATTCGACCAGAGATTACGTACTACGAGCGACGACCCGATGGGCAAGTCTATCGCTATTTGTGGCATACATTGCAACAGGGCCAGTTGCCACAACATCCGTGGTATCAAGTGCATGCAATAGCAAATTATCGTGGCAAGGCAGTGCTGGTGCGGTTAGAAAATGGGAAGATTAATTTGCCAGGTGGCCACGTTGAGGCCGGTGAGACGGTGGCTCAGGCACTGCATAGGGAAATTGCAGAAGAAACTGGTGGTCGTGTACTATTTTGGGAACCAATCGGCTACCAGGTGCGGATTAAGCAGGATGGCCGGATACACTATCAGCTGAGGGTATATGCAGAGTTGGCTGATATAAAACCACACACGATTGATTATGATAATACAATTACACGTACGCGCACTATGCTGCTTGGCGACATGCTGCAAACATGGGGGTGGCAGAATCAGATTAGCCAGCGCATGGTAGAGTTAGTGCAGCAAAAATTTTGTGGTGAAGCGTAAGTAGTGTACTATTCATGGTAAGGCATTAAAGCCATGTAGGTATGAATAAGGGGGTGGCACTACGCATGTAGCAGGCCACAACAGGAGAGAAGAGTAAATGAAAAAGCGAATTGTGATAATTAGCGCATTGACATTATTAGGGGCGATTACATTGCAGCTATTGCTGCTTATGGTGTATTTACTTGCTTTTCATGCGCCAAAGGCTGATAAGCTGCCGATTATTGTGCAGGGTAATCCAGATGCTGTCGGCAGTATTGCACAAACACTCGAGAAGAATAGTGGTGGGGCATATGCGGTGAGCGTAGAATCTGATAATGATGTAGCGCAGGATAAATTACGTCGACAAGAGGCTTTTGCTATTTATACGCCAGCCTTTCCGCGTAGCAGTATTACTGTAGCAACTGCCAGTGGTCGGGCGGTGCGAGCTCAGGTAGAGCCATCGCTGGCCAAGTTTGATGAATCATATCAGAAAAAGGTGCGGGTCGAGCTGGCGGGTAGTAGTGACTATCGGCTAGTAGCTCAAGCCAACGCTTATATAGAGACACCTTCTATTCAAGACATCGCACCACTTTCAGAGGGTGATCAGGGCGGAATAGGGCTGTTTTATGTTGCATTCTCTGCGGTATTTGGCGGCTATTTGGCAGCGGTGGCTTTGAATTTAGTGCGTTCTAAGATGGAGTTTCGTTCACAATTAACGCTGCTTCGGTCACTTGGGCTGGCGTTATCTGCGGTATTAACAAGCTTGACCACCGCTGGAATCGCAACCTACCTTACAGGGGCATTCGCGCCAGACCATTTTTGGCCAATTGCTGGTATTACTGCACTGACATATCTGGGCGTCTCGTTATTCGCTAGTGCACTGGTGTCACTGATGGGTATTTTTGGAACGGCACTAGTGATCGTGCTCTTCGTGATTCTAGGTACACCGGCTTCCGGTGGCGTGATGCCAATAGAGCTCACTGGCCAAGGTTTGTGGCGATCTTTGGCCCCACTGTTGCCAACAGGGGCTGGATTTAGCGCGATGCGCCAGGCGATTTACTTCGGAGGAGTCGATATTATGCGCCACCTATGGGTGTTGATTTGCTACGTTGTGGTCGGCTTTGGTGCCTTGCTACTGGCTCGTCGTTCGCACCGCTCTAGTGCTGATTTGCTTGAAGATGGTGAGCTCGATGATGCTGATAGGGCACGACTTGTTCGAGTAAAACAGTGGATTATGCATAGCTTAGGCCGCCATAAATAGGCAGCGGCTAAGCGTGTAACCAAGCGCTTGCAGCACAGCCTTTGCATGTGGTATAGTAACGGCAACAACAAAATTAAGGGGGAATTACATGAAGCAAAGAGCAATAGTAGTAGGCGCTGTTTTGGCGCTTAGTTCGCCGTTATTGGTTGGTGGACTAGCGCACGCAGAGCAGCAGGGTAAGCAAGAGATCGACTTGAAGATTGAGGCTAGTGTTGATAACACTAAAATCACTAAAGTTGGTGATAAACTAAGCTACAAGGTAAAAGTAACCAATGTTGGCAAAGTGGATGTGCCGGAGAACCAGATTGCGTTCCTAGCAGACGATGATACTGGATCGGTAGCTTGTGACGCTCAATTTAAGGGATACTACTGCAATGACAAAACGGATGGAGATGGCGTTTTCTTTGCGTATAGTGCCGATGGCAGCAAGATGGTAAAGCCTAACGAGTCACGTGAGTTTAGCATTGAGGGCACGGTAAAAAATCTACCAGCAGGAGCTGAACAAAAAGTTATTTTTGATATTGCTCTTGCGACAGAGAACGGTGTTCGTGTACCAGGTGCATCTGATAAGTACGAGCAGGTGAATGAAGACAATGATGAGGCAGAGCTTACCTTGCAGGTAGTAGCTGCGGCTGATGATAAAGACAATAAGCCAGCAGATAATAACAACCCAGCTGCGCCACAGCCAGCACAGCCTGCAGACAAAGACAAGCAAGACAAAAAAGCTGAAGAAAACAAAAAAGATGAAAAAGAAGCTGATAAGGCTGATAAGAAGAATGCCACAGAGCCTGAAAAGGTAGCTGTTGAAGCTGTAAATAACCCACAGGCTGACAAGCAGCCAGCTAACAAGGCTAACGACCCAGCTGCACAACCAGCACAAACGTTAGCTGATACTGGTATGAATATTTTGCTCATTGCTGGTGGTATCGTTGCGGTTGTTGGTGCTTCTGTTGGTATCTTCCTGCTACTACATAAGCGCGCGCAAGCTCGTAAATAATTAACTGATATACACAAAAACAAAAGGGGGAAATTACATAATGTATAAAGCAGCGACAGCCTTTGGTGCGCTGGCTACGGTTGTGGCCTTGGCACTTGGCGCCAGTGCAACTGCACACGCCCAGGAGGCGGGTCAGGGTACACCAGCAGCAAAGAAGGTAGTAAAGCTAGAGGTAACTTCATCTGTTGACAAGAGTAGCTACAAGATTGGTGAAACATACACCTATACTATTAACGTCACTAATACTGGTGATGTAGAGCTACCAGAGAACCAGCTTAATGTATTTGCTGGCTATGAAGGTAAAGGTGAAGATATCAAATTTGGCTGTAAGGGTCAGGCACAGTCATATGTCTGCCTTGATAGTGATAACGGTGCAACTTTCTTATACAGCAAAAAAGCGACTCCAATAAAGAAAGGTGAAACACGCACGTACACATTGGTGCACACAGCAACCGAGCAGGATAAGCTGGGCACTGGCGAGCAGAAGATTGCTTTTCTCGTTACCACGCTTGACCCTGATAAGTACTTTGTTGACCCAGAAGGCAATATAACTACCGAGGTTACTATGATGAACGAGGCACCTAAGGACGATAAGCAGCAGGATAACCCAGCTGATAAAACTGACAAAAACGACCAAACTGGAAAAGACCAAAACAATGCCGATCAGAACCAAAATCAGGCAGCTGATCCTAAAAATAACACCGAAACCGACAAAAAAGATGACGCCAAAGAGCGAGCTAAGGCAGCAGAAACTGCGACTAAGCTAGGCCAGCAGGCTATTGCAGCCGCAAATAAAGAGCAGCAAAAACCAGCTGCAGCGCTAGCTGATACTGGTGACTCATTGCCACTTGTAGCTGCTGGCAGCTTCGCCGCGCTTGTCATTGGTGGTATCGGTGTTGCGCTTCTTCGACAGCGTGCATAAGCCATAGCCAAAGAGCTTGGTTATAAAGATTTAGTGCAGCATCTGTTACAGGTGCTGCACTAGTTTGTTATAGGTGATTGTGGTATAGTAAGAGAGTAACTTTTGTAATTAAATAGGAGAAATATATGATAGCTCTTTGGATTATACTGGCGATTGCTATTATTCTAGTTATCTACCTGGTAGCTACGTATAATGGCCTCGTGACAATGCGCAACCGCGTCGATGAAGCGTGGAGTGATATTACCGTGCAGTTGAAGCGTCGTGCAGATCTTATCCCAAACCTTGTTAATACCGTTAAGGGGTATGCAGCACATGAATCAGGTGTATTTGAGAATGTGGTGAAGGCACGCGAGATGATGCTAAACGCGCAGGGCGTAGCTGACACTGCTAAGGCTGAAAACCAGTTGCAAGACACACTAAAGAGCTTGTTTGCTGTTGCTGAAAACTATCCAGATTTGAAAGCATCACAGAACTTTGCTGAGCTGCAGCGCGAGCTAGTTGATACTGAAGACAAGATCCAAGGTTCACGCCGTTTTTACAATGGTGGCGTTCGTGACTACAACACGAAGATCGATCAATTCCCAAACAATATCTTTGCGGGTATGTTTAAGTTTACTAAGCGAGAGTTCTTTGAAGTTGAAGACCGCGCTAGTATTGAGCAGCCAGTTGAGGTGCAGTTCTAGTGTATAGCGCTGTCGACGCGAACAAGCGTAATACCGTCATTATTATGGCGGTATTTGTTGGTTTTATTGCTGGCCTTGCTTGGCTGGTGAGCACCTTGTTTTTTAAGAGCAATATAAAAATTACCCTAGGGGTAACGGTTGCTGCGCTTCTGTACGCGCTTGTTCAGTATTTTATTGCTTCTCGGGTTGCGTTAAGCCTTATGGGCGCGCGAGAAATTACGAAAGACCAAGCACCAGAATACTATCGAGTCGTTGAAAATCTTGCAATTACTGCTGGTATGCCAATGCCAAAAGTGACGATTATTGATGACCCTGCGCCAAATGCGTTTGCAACGGGCCGTGACCCAAAGCACGCGGTCGTAGGCATTACAACTGGTTTACTTGAAGTGCTTGATAAGCGTGAGCTGACCGCTGTGATGGCACACGAAATGAGCCACGTACGAAATTATGATATTCGAGTTACGATGATCTCGGTTGGTTTGGTAAGCGTTGTGGGAGTGATTTCTGACTTGGCGCTAAACTTTATGCTGCGTGACCGTGACAATGATACGCCAATTTGGGCATATGTCATTGGCGTGGTGCTTGTGATGCTTGCGCCACTCGCTGCTGCGTTGATACAGCTGGCGATTGGTCGACAGCGTGAATATTTGGCTGACGCCAGCGGTGCGCTATTAACGCGTGACTCAGAGGGTATGGCTAGTGCGCTAGAGAAAATCCAGCAGTTTAGCCGTCCAATGGAGCAGCAGAGCACTGTTACTAGCAGTATGTTCTTGGCTAATCCGTTCAAGGAAGATGGATTGTTCGCTCGAATGTTTAGCACCCATCCACCGCTTGGTGATCGCATTAAGCGGCTACGAAGTAACGCTGACAAGTTTTAATAGTATAAAAGGTAGTTAACAGGTATGGCTCAAAAGACCAAGCTTAAGCACAGAAAAACACCTCGGGCTGCAGCGGGGCGTTTTCTCGCTGCTTGGCGTCAGCGTGCACGTGATTTTTTGAGCCGTCGCCCGCACCGCTCGTTTAAGCCAACGTCTAAATACGACTACAAGCGATCAATGGAGCTGCCTGGGTATATTGATTTTACCTGGGAGGTCGTGCAGCTGCTGTGGCAGTATCGCCGTCCGCTACTACTTTTAACGCTACTGTTTGCGGCGCTGTCAACACTCGCGACAGGTGCATATCAGATTACCAGCTATGAAAATATTCGTAAGGCCGCCGAGGATGCCGCACAAAATACTGGTAATGGGCAATTTTTGGCTGCTGGCTACAGCTTCTTGACGTTGTTTACTTCGAACTTTACGGGTTCAGCTTTTCGCCAAAGTGAGGTGTCTACCTTGCTTGGTGTGGGCTCGATGCTGTTTTTGTGGCTTAGCGTGCTGTGGTTTATTCGTCATTCACTGGCGCACCGAATAGTGCGGGTGCGTGATGCTGTTTTTCGATCTGGTGGCCCGGTGGTAGCGCTGATGATTTTACAGCTTATTGCCCTGGTGCAATTGATACCTGGTGCGCTTGGCGTGACTGCAGCAATTATTATCATGACCGGTGGAGGTTTTGACAATGTAATTATTCCAGCTTTCTTCTGTATTGCGGCTGGGCTGCTCGTGATATTGTCGCTATATTGGATAACCCAAACGGTTATGGCCTGTGTAATCATCACATTGCCTGATATTTATCCGCTGCGAGCTATGCGTCTTGCGGGCGACCTAGTGACATCGCGTCGGTTGCGGATTGCGCTACGTATGTTATGGTCTATGATCATGGTAGTTCTTGCTTGGGTGGTCGCGCTGTACCCAGTTATTCTGCTATTTAACTGGTTGCGTAGTATGTTTGACTTCTTGCAGTATGTGCCGTTCGTGTCCATGTATGCTACGTTCCTATCTGGCGTAGCGCTAACCTTTGTGGTGGTATATACCTATTTGCTATATCGTAAGATCGTGAGTGATAATGACCCGCCAGCGTAGGAGCGATCTAGTTTCTCGGGCACGACGACGTGCTCAGCAGCTGCGGCGTACGTTGGCGCAGTATAGTTACGAGTACCACACGCTAGACGCGCCGACTGTTGACGACGCGGTGTATGATGGCCTTTTTGCAGAGCTTAAACAGCTGGAGGCTGATTTTCCAGAAATTATTGTTAGTAGCAGCCCGACGCAGCGTGTTGGGAATGAATTAAAAGGCGGATTCCGCAAACGTCAGCATAGCAGTCGCATGTTGAGCCTTAACGATGTATTTAATGTGCAAGAAGTTGTGGCTTGGGTGCAAAAAATGCGTGAGCTGGCGGCACCTCAGCCGGTAGATTTTTTCACTGATATCAAAATGGATGGGCTGGCCTGTTCGCTAGTTTATGAAGACGGCGAGCTTGCTTATGCAGTAACGCGTGGTGATAGCTATCAGGGTGAAGATGTTACTCATAACGTGCGAACAATTCGTAACGTGCCACTGACATTGCATGAGCTGGAAGATACGAAGCCGTTTTGCAAGGGCCGCACTGAAGTGCGGGGTGAGATTATTATTGATACGGCCGACTTTGCTACGCTAAATCAGCAGCGGCAGCAGCAAGGGGAGCCGCCGTTTGCTAATCCGCGTAATTTGGCCGCGGGAACTGTGCGCCAGCTAAACCCAAAAGTGGCCGCTGCTCGGCCGTTAAAATTCCGAGCTTATGATTTATTGCGCAGCGATGCTTCAAACCCAGAGACATTTGCGCAGGCGTACCACTTGCTTCGGTTACTAGGATTCAGTTGTAATCGGCAGGCAGCAGTGCATCAGACGGCTGACGAAATTCTGGGCTATATTGAACATTGGTCGGATGAGCGCAGTCGACTACCGTTTAACACAGACGGGTTGGTTATTAAAGTAAATCAGCGGCAGGTTTACGAAAGGCTGGGTGTTGTTGGTAAGCAGCCACGTGCGGCAATCGCCTATAAATATCAAGCTGAGCAGACGACCGCAGTGGTGCGGGATATTATTTTGTCGTTGGGTCGCACAGGGGCGGCAACACCCGTGGCGGTGTTTGATGCAGTGCAATTGGCAGGTACAACGGTACAGAACGCAAGTTTGCACAATGCAGATGAGATTGCTCGTAAGGATGTTCGAATTGGTGATACAGTGGTGGTATATAAAGCTGGAGAGATTATTCCACAGGTGAAAGAGGTGATCCTCTCTTTGCGGCCAGAGGGTGCAGTGCCGTTTGATTATGAAGCGGAACTTGCGCGGCAACATCCAGATATTACCTTTCGGCGGCTACCTGGTGAAGCGGTGTATCGGGCAATTACACCATCGAGCACGCTAGTGCAGCGGGCGATTGAGCACTTTGCATCAAAAGCTGCGCTTGATATAGAAGGCATGGGGCCACGTGCGGTAGCGGCGCTCGTGGAGGCTGGACTCTTGCAGGACGCGGCAGATATATTTACCTTACGGGCCGATGATGTAGCTAAGCTAGAACGCTACGGTGAGCAATCTGCGCGTAAGCTGATTCAGGCGATTGATGTGGCGCGCCAACCGCGAGCTGAACGGTTTTTGTTCGGGCTCGGTATTCGCCACGTTGGAAGTATTACTGCTCGTGATATTATGCGGCACTTTGGTGACTTTGCGGCGTTGCGGCAGGCGAGTGAGGAAGAGCTGCTTGAAATACCGGGTATTGGCGAGGTAGTTGCTCGCAGTATTTATGGCTGGTTTGCAGATCCTAACTCGCAGCGGCTGCTAGATAAGTTTGAGGCATTTGGCGTTCGACCGCAGCAAACGCAGCAAGAGTCAAGCCGAGGGCTGTTAGCAGGTAAAAAATTTGTTATCACTGGAACCTTGCAGCATGGTAGCCGCGACGAAGTAGCAGAGCTAATTAGTAAAGCTGGTGGTGAATTTCAGAAGACTATTACAAAAACAACGGATTTTTTGGTGGTAGGAGAGCGTGTGGGCGCCAGCAAAAGAGCTAAAGCTGAAGCGTATGGCGTGCAGGTTATAACGGAAGAGGAGCTATTTACCAAGTGGCTAAAGTAATACATAAGCGGCAACTGCGCAAACTGCCACAACACAAGCGTTATTCATCTGGCAGGCTGTCTCATCGTGGCGACCTGATTTGGGAGGTTAGCCACCTGTCGAGCGCTGGCGCGGAACTTGGCCGATTTGCACGAATGTGGCATAGCACCAAGCGCATTAGTCTTATCGTGGTAGGATTTATTGTGCTTGTAGCGGGCATTATTATGATACCGTACCCCGGTCCTGGCTGGGCAGTCGTGTTTATTGGCCTGGCTATTCTGGCGAACGAGTTCGTTTGGGCAGAGAAGTTACTGGTAATCGCTAAAAGAGGTTACGCTGCCTGGGAAAAGTGGCTGACTTTGCAGCACTGGATTATCCGTGGAATTGTCTTTTTGCTGGTGTGTATCATCGTTGTGGTGACTATTTGGCTCATGAACGGCTATGGGTTTATCAATAGCTGGCTCGGGCTAGGTCAGGATTGGTTGACATCACCATTTATGCGCGGTTAATCCATTGACGAGGGTAATCATAAGCAGTATACTAAAACTATAAGCTGGTACGCAAAACGGGGTGCCCGTTCCATGCGTATAAAAACAAACACGTCATAAAAACTCGTGCCCCAGGGTGGGCGCGTAGCAGCTTACAAACATAGAAAACACCTGGCCTGGCTGGGTGTTTTTGCTTGCAAGACAGTATAGAGTCGGTTATGCTAGAGATAATGTTTCAGAAAATGTTTCTTCGTCGATTAGAAAAAATTGTGCGCCGGTTTATGGCCGAGCACCAGAAAGTGCGTGTTGTGCTTGTTACTGGTGGTCGTGGGCGCCACGGTGTAAAGTACGCCGTGGAGACAGTGCTAGCGCAGCGGTACAGTACAGCTATGATACCTGGCGCTGCACCTCGTGATCGAATCGGACTACTGCTCCAGATTATGGGCGTTCAGGATGGGCTTGCCACTTCTGAACGCCGGTTTTGGCGACTACTTGGTAAGGTGCGCGCAGCTCGGCTAAGGGCTCGTCGCAGTAGCGCACAGCTAATTATTCAAGAATGTGTACCCGATGAGCCAGGTTTTGCGGAGTGGCTGTCTAGTGTCGTTCGGGTAGATTTCTGTATCGTGACGACCGTAGCTGGATATCAAAAGAAGCAGTTTTCTGGTGATGATGCATTTGCTTCTGAGCTTATTAATCTTGTTAATGCTAGCAAGTACGGGCTGCTAAATTATGATGACATCGACTCACGATATGCGGAGGCGCTAACGCATCGCCGCTTCGCAACCTATGGAACTAGGCAGGGTGCCGATTATAGCTTTATACCGCAGACAATTCGGTTTGGCCAGGGTACAGAGGGATATTTTGTATCACCAGGCGACCATACTCCTCAGCAAATGGTGTTGCCCGTTGTTGGTGAGACAGCATTGCACCCGTTTGTTGCGGCATTGTCTGTTGGGTTAGCTGCAGGGGTGTCACTTAGTGATATGCAGGAAGATATTCAGCACGTTATGCCACTGCCTGGTCATGGCAATATGCTGAGAGGCCAGCGCCAGTCGTGGATTATTGATAACACCGAGGGCGCTACCTATGAAAGTACAGCGACGAGTTTGCGTGCACTGTATTCTACTGAGTCTCCTAAGAAAATTGTGGTATTTGGAAATATCGTATCGAATATTGATGAGCGCGAGCAGCTGTATAAGGCTGTCGCTGAAATGTGTCACCCAGTGGAGCTCGCGTGGGTGGTAACGATTGGAAAGCTACCGAGCCAATATATAGCACCGATTGCACGGTCGCGAGGCAACCAGGTGCGTTCATTTGAATCGCCAATTGATGCAGGAGCTTTTGTGCACTCATTACTCGAAAAAGATACAGTGGTACTTTATAATGCCGTTGCAGATGCTAGTTATGTTGAAGAAGCGCTAAAAATTACCTTGCACTCATTAGCCGATGCACGGCGCTTAATTCGTCAGTCAAGTAGCGACCTGCACCATAAAGATGAGTATTTCAGCTCTCTTTCGGTAAAATAGTAGTTGCCTGACGCCTGCCATGCTGCATCGAGACATGATATACTAAAGGGCAGTTATGAAGCGTTATAATCCATCAGATATAGAACCAAAATGGCAGCAGCGCTGGGCCGAATCTCAGCGATACACGGTAGCTGCACTACCTACGCAGCCAAAATATTATATTTCACCGATGTTTCCATACCCAAGTGGCGTCGGGATGCACACAGGTCATGCCTTTGAGCATGCGATTGTTGATGCCGCTGCTCGCTATCAGCGCGCGCAAGGTAAGGCGGTACTTAACCCACTTGGTTGGGATGCCTTTGGGTTGCCGGCAGAGAATTTTGCTATTAAAACGGGGCAGGCGCCACAAGAGACTACTCGCCAAAATATTGCTAATTTCAAGCATCAGATGCAGCGCATGGGGTCGAGTATCGACTGGTCTCGTGAGATTACTACATCAGACCCAGAATATTACAAGTGGACCCAGTGGATTTTTACTCAGTTTTTCGAGAGAGGACTAGCATACCAAAAAGAGAGTAGTCAGTGGTGGTGTCCAGTTGATAAGACGGTGCTTGCAAATGAGCAAGTAGAAGGCGGTCATTGTTGGCGCTGTGGTAGTTTGGTCGAAAAGCGACGCATGAAGCAGTGGTTTTTCCGTATCACAGAATATGCCGACCGATTGCTAGAGGGGCTTGATCGGATTGATTGGCCGCAACATATTAAAACGGCGCAGCGCAATTGGATTGGCCGCTCGTTGGGCGCTGAGATTACGTTTCAGCTAGACGATGCAGCGCAGCAGCGACTATCGAGTGAGCAGTCTGCGGCTATCACAGTTTTCTCAACTCGTCCGGACACAATTTTTGGTGCCACATTCTTGGTGCTAGCACCAGAGCATGAACTAGCGACTACGATTGTCTCAAGCGATCAGAAGGAATTAGTAGAAGAGTATATTGCGGCGGCACTGCGTAAGTCTGATGTTGAGCGTATGGCTGACACGAAGGGTAAGAGCGGCGTTTTCACTGGAGCGTACGCACACAATCCAGCTACTGGCGAGCTGATACCAATTTGGGTGGCAGATTATGTACTCGGTGGGTATGGCACCGGTGCGGTGATGGCGGTTCCAGCCCATGACGAGCGTGATTATGCATTTGCCCAGGCGCACGCGCTGCCAATTATTGAAGTGATAGAGGGTGCCCCGAAAGAAGAAGCCGCAGGGGCTTATAGCGGCATGGGTGCACTAAAGAACAGCGGCCACTTTAGCGGAATGGACTCAAAAGAGGCGCAGCAGGCTATTGTTGACTGGCTTGAAGAGAAGCAGGCGGCTCAGCCACGCACGATGTATAAGATGCGGGATTGGTTAATTTCGCGTCAGCGCTATTGGGGTGCTCCGATTCCAATTGTGCACTGTCCAGAGCACGGTGCAGTGGCGGTACCTGCTGACCAATTGCCAGTGGTATTGCCGGTTGTTGATGAGTATAAGCCAAAAGGGGATGGCCGGTCGGTGCTTGCAAGTGAGGAATCATGGGTAGCTACATCATGCCCAACGTGTGGTGGTCCAGCTCGCCGTGAGACCGATACGATGGACGGGTTTGCCTGCAGTAGTTGGTATTTATTCCGTTACACTGACCCACACAATGCCGAGCAACCATTTGCTAAAGACAAGGCAGACGCCTGGATGCCACTTGATTTGTACGTGGGTGGAGATCACGCAGTGGCGCACCTGTTGTATCTCCGATTTTGGACGAAGGTTTTTTATGATATGGGCCTTGTTTCTTTCGATGAGCCAGCACAAAAACTGGCATATCACGGCTATGTTAACGCAGCAGATGGCACCAAGATGAGCAAAAGTAAAGGTAATGTTATTGATCCGCTGGAGGTTATTGACCAGGGATATGGTGCTGATGCACTAAAAACTTACCTACTCTTTATGGGTCCAATTGATGATGATTCGGCGTGGGATCCAAATGGTATTGCTGGCGTGTATCGCTTCCTTGGGCGCGTGTGGACATTGGCACAGGAGTATATGGCTGCCGCCAAGGCAGAGGAGCTCACGACTGATGCTGAGCTTACCCGGCAAACGCAGCAGACGATTAAAAAAGTGACCGGTAGCATTGATAGCCTGTCGTTTAACACGGCGATTGCTGCACTAATGGAGTGGACCAATGCTGCATATAAGCTAAAAACACAAGGTTTTTCTCGGGCGTGGCAGCAATCATTAACCTCGATTGTGCAGCTGTTGCAGCCGTTTGCACCGCACATGAGCGCTGAACTATGGGAACAACTTGGCGGTAGCGGCCCTATTGATACAGCTCCGTGGCCAACCTGGGATGAGCGTGTACTCGCTACCCAGACGATGACGATCATCGTGCAGGTGAACGGTAAGTTGCGGGCCAAGCTGTCGCTACCGGTAGATGCGACTGCCGAGGAGGTGCTGGCAGCGGCTAAATCTGATGAACATGTACAGCAGTTTATCGCCGGCGGCATCCGCAAGGAGATTTATGTTCCTGGCCGTATTGTGAATTTCGTTGCACAATAAGTGTCTTGAGGTTTGCAAAAAAGTGCGGTAAAATAGCACCAAGTGTAAAAGTAATAATAGTAGATAGATAAGAGGAGTCTTGTATGGGGCAACCAAAAAAGCAGACCAGCCCACGTAAAACTGGTCTTCGCCGTAGCCATCTTGTACTAGAGCTGGCACGCAAGGTTAACAAAACATCACCAGTGAAGGTATACACCACCAAGCGTGAATCTGGAAAAAAGCTTGTAGCTGAAATTGCTGCGAATAAAGCAGCTGCAGCTAATAAGTAATCGCGCTATAGCTACCCCTGTTCTATAGGGGTAGTTTTTAACCATATGTAAAAATAGCAAGAGAGAATTAAACGATATGGCATCAAATCGTCATTTAGGACGAATCATTGCACTGCAAAGCTTGTATGAATTTGATTTCCGCACCCAAGTGGAAGACCCTTCTGTGCAACTTGAAGAAATTTTGCAGCGCAACTTGCAGCAGTATGCAGCAGAAATAAAAGACAGCTCATTTGTTGAGGGCCTCGTATACGGCACCCAGCAACATGTAGCGGAGATTGATACTAAACTACAGCCGCTTGCACCAGAATGGCCAATTCAGCAAATTGCTCGCGTAGATCATGCGATCTTACGCCTTGCGTTATATGAATTGCTGTATTGCAGCGACTCAGTGCCGCCAAAAGTGGTGATAAACGAGGCAGTTGAACTTGCAAAGTCGTTTGGTTCTGATAACTCAAGCAAATTTGTGAATGGAGTGCTTGGCACTGCGTATCGCACGCTTGTGGGAGACACGAACCATGGCGACGCCGTCTAATTTTGATAAGATAAAAAAATATTTTAAGCGAAAACCTTCAATCCGTGAAGTGGTGCGGGAGCCTACTGCAGGTGGAATTGTTTTTCGTCGCAACTCGGCGGGGGCAGTAGAGATTTTACTGATTCAGGACGCCAAGAAAAGGTGGACTATTCCCAAAGGACATATTGAAGATGGTGAAACCGCACAGCAGACTGCACTGCGGGAGATCGGCGAAGAGGCTGGACTGCATGCCACGGAATCGCTAGGGTGGCTTGGTAAAATCCACTTTCGCTACCGCCGCATCGACAGGCTCGTGTTAATGACCACCCAGATTTATTTGGTGCGGGCCTATGCTCAAACGGAGGCTATCGAAAAAGAAGACTGGATGAGTGATATCCGCTGGTTTTCATTCGCTGATGCATTAGATAAGATAGAGTATGAAGATATTGGTAAATTAATGCTGATTGCAATGAAGCGCATTCGACGAGAGGAGTTATAATTAGCACGATGACAGGCATGCAAACAGAACCATACCAGGAGTGGGCACGGCAGGTACTAGGCTATGAGTTTACTCGGATTGAACTGCTGGTAACGGCGTTGACGCACCGTAGTTATGTCAATGAGCATCGCAAGAGTGTGAGTGAGCACAATGAGCGTTTGGAGTTTCTTGGTGATGCAGTGCTCGAGCTGGTTGTGACCGAATATCTTTTTGCAAAGTATGATGAGCCGGAAGGTATCTTGACAAGCTGGCGAGCAGCCCTTGTTCGCACTGAGAGTATCGGTGAGGCTGGAGATAAAGTGGGGTATGCGCCACTTATCCGCATGAGCCGTGGCGAAAAAAACGGCGGTGAACGAGCACGTCAGCAGATTTTAGCGAATGCTTTTGAGGCTGTCATTGGCGCAATCTACTTAGAGCGAGGTTATGACGATGCTAAAGCATTTATTCATGAGCACATTATTAGCAAGCTAGATGATATTTTGCGGACTGGTTCATGGCGTGATCCAAAGTCTCATCTTCAAGAGATATCTCAGCGGGTGGATGGGTTTACCCCGGTATACCGCGTACTAGGTGAGTCTGGCCCAGATCACGACAAGGTGTTTACACTGGGTGTTTTTGTGGGTGATCGCCAGATGGGCAAGGGTATTGGCCCAAGCAAGCAGCATGCGCAGCAGTCGGCTGCCCGAGCTGCCATCGCTCGCTATCAGCAGCGTGAGAGTAAAGCGGACACCGCAAAATAATTGACCGCTCCCAGTAAAATAGGTATACTAGCTAGTAGTATCTACATAATAATTATTAATGTATTAGGAAAAGGAATTAAGAACTGATATGCTCGCAATTCGTTTGCAACGTCTGGGCCGCAAGGGATACCCAGTTTATCGAATCGCTGTTCAGGAAGCACAGCGCCACCCAAGCAGTGGTCGCGTAGTCGCTTACGCTGGCAGCTACAATCCACACACTAAAGAAGTAACTATCCAAACAGAAGTAATGCAGAAGTACCTTGACAATGGTGCACAGCCAAGCCCACGTGTGATTAAGCTTCTACAGGGCAGCGACGTTGTTCTTCCAAAGTGGGTAAAGCAACCAGCTGAGAAAAAGCGCAGCATTAAATCTCCAGAAAAGCTACGCAAGAACCAACCAAAAGATGAGGGGGCTGAGGCCTAGCTTATCTTCCACCCTCATAGCGGGGTGGTTTTTTCTGTCGTTGATGAAAATAGCCTGGCGCATAAAGTAGTAGCTTTTATACGAGCAGGCGAGTATAATGAAACTGTAAAAAATTAGATAGCTAGGGGGAACATGGCAACAATTGATCAGAAATTCGTCGAATATGTAGTTAAATCACTGGTAAACTACCCTGAAGATGTTCAGATTGATCGCAGCATCGATGAAAAAGGTGTGTTATTACTACTGACGGTACATCCAGAGGATCTTGGTCGCGTTATTGGAAAGCGCGGTGCTACTGCACAAAGCTTGCGTACAATGCTACGTGCATTGGGCGCAAAGTATGATGCGCGCTACAACCTAAAGATCGCAAATAATGAAGGTGGCGAAGAGGGCATTCAGCATGGTGGTAAACCTGTGCAAAATTCGGCTCCTGAAACTGTGGAAAATGCACGAGATTACGTTGCAAAGTCACGAAAAGAACTTGAAGAGTTCGACGATCTTGATATATAATAACAATTAGTTCAAGCACAAAACTATGCGAGAACAAAAGCTCTATGCGAGCAGTAACAATATGTTGCTGAGAGCCTTATTTGTGCTAAAAAGCCACCCTCAAAATTAAGGGTGGTTTTTTGGTGGGCAAGCACCGGTTGAGTGCTATAATAAGGTGCATGAGACGGTTCCAAGTAATTACCTTATTTCCTGAGATGATGACTGGCGTATTTGAAAGCTCAATGCTTTGGAAGGCGCAAAAAGACGGCGTGGTGGCACTAGAGACAGTAGACTTGCGGCAATTTGGACTAGGGCCGCGGCGACAAGTTGATGATACTCCCTATGGCGGTGGTGATGGTATGCTGTTGAAACCGGAGCCGCTATTTGCAGCGATAGAATACGCCAAGCAGCGAGACCCTTCTGCGCAAGTAGTGCTAATGACTCCTCGTGGCGTCCGCTGGAAACAGCCTCTTGCGCAGCAGTGGGCTCATGATGAGACCTGTGGCTATATTTTTGTGTGTGGACGCTATGAAGGCTATGATGAGCGGATTTTAACCCTGGTTGATCGACAGGTGCGCGTGGGAGATTATGTGCTCACTGGTGGTGAGCTGCCGGCCATGACGATTATCGATAGCGTCGTGCGGTTATTGCCCGGCGTACTTGGTGGTGAGTCTTCGGCAGAGATAGAGAGCTTTAGCCAGGGGAAGACATTAGAGTTTCCGCAATATACGCGGCCGGCTGAGTATCGTGGGCTACGTGTTCCAGAGGTACTCCTAAGTGGTAATCATGCTGCTATTGCGCAGTGGCGAGACGAGCACTCGATTGAGGCGGAAGATTAATCTGGCAGCCTTGCGATGCATAAATTAGCTTTTTTTAAGGTCGCCACAGATGGCATTGTGGCGCATGTGTATGAGCACGCACTGATTCGGCGTATGCTGATAGGGCTGGCGAGCCGCGATCTTTGGTATGGGCTTGACTATGACTACAGGGGTCGAACGTATGGCCGGGTGTGTATGGTGGAGCTATTTTTGCTGTCGAACGCAGCGCAACGTCGGATAGTTGATTTAGATTGGCTGCAACGTGACCCGATTGATCGGCGAGTTGTGCAAGCTGCAGCTGAAGAGTGCGGCGTAGAGTTATTGCAGAATATAGAGTATATTGGCATGGAGTTTTTTCAAGCAGTCTATGCAGTTCATGCTGCACCAATGCGGCCGCTGCATTTGCTTGGCATTGAGGAGTGGCAAGAGCATAGCGCTGCCGATGCGATACTTCAGCGGCCAGGTATTAGCTATAGGCAGCAGAGATCTGACGCTTATACGACTAAGCGGTTTACAATATCGTGCCCGCTTATGGATGGTCAGGTTCAGCAGAGGGTGCTCGCATTACTACTGGTTGAACTTGTTGGGCTGGCCTGTTTGCAGGCGGTGCGACGCAATTATATAAGTTACGATCTATCTGGTAACCGGCGGCATAGTAGCTCACGCAACGTTTCGTATAGTGTGTCGCTGCGATTTTCGCGCGATTCTTGCCCGAATAGCGAACGTTTGACGCATCAGCTGGAATGGTTGATGAAGAATTTACGTGATTCGGTAGAGTTTCGTGAGCGTATTTTGGTGGTGTTGCAGCAAGATTATCAGAATGAACGTAGTATGTGGCTGACGTATGATGATATGTTTTCTTTGGCAAACACAGTAGTGGGCGCTAATGGTTGGCGCGCTATTGCAAAGCCGGAAGCAATTCAGTATTTGCTTAGTAGGATTACCTGTGTAGTTGAGTAACGTGTCGCCGGCAGTGAAATAAAAATACACAGCGCCAATGCAGTGTGCTGTGTATTTTTGGTAGTTGTGGCGGTTACAAGAGCAATAAGCGACAGAAGGAAACGCAAGTGTTAGATGATATGATTTGTTTGTTTTGACATCACCTGACCTTAGAGTAGCGCAGAGAGGGCTGTAAAAGCAAGAGCTTTTTGCATAATTAGCTGTAGCGGCTATTTACTCGCAGTAAATAGTTGTGCCTGCCGGGCAGATGTAGTATACTAGGCATCAGTAGTGGGCTGTCGCCAAGTGGTAAGGCACCAGGTTTTGGTCCTGGCATTCGGGGGTTCGAATCCCTCCAGCCCAGCCATTTTAGAGATTAAATCCGAATTGTCGCCCGAATGGGCGATTTTTTGGTTGAGATTTTAGTGATTTCTATTTAAATATTGCACTTAATAAATAGCGTTGCCCCTATAGAGTAATACTTATGTTATTGCAGTATAATAAAACCATGAGCAAACTCCACCTACACATCGCTAATGCCAACCAAACTTTCACCGATGCCGAAATTGCCATATTCAAAAATACAGCGCAACAAGCCGAGACTTTTGTTTCGAGCGAGTTCGCGCAGTTTGACTACGAAGTTGATGTAATTATAACTACACCTTCGCTTATGCTGCCAACTATCGCCGAGGACGGAATCGCTGGCAAAACGCTTCATTCGCGCTTGATTATGATTTCTGTTGATAAAAGCCAGCACGGGGTTAGCGAGGATTTTATTTTCGAAACGATTTGCCACGAAATGTCGCATTCGCTGCGTTGGGAGAAACTGCCTGAATATGCCGAAACTATGTTTGATGGGATGATTTTGGAGGGCTTGGCGGTCGCGCTAGAAGAGGAAGCGATGATTAAACTCGGACGGCGAAACCAACAATTTTTCTTGAGAGAAATGCAGAAAACTTCTCAAGCTGAAATTGATAAGATAATTGCCGCACTACAAGGCAATTTTGAAGACAAGGTTTACGATTATACCAAAATATTTTTCACCGGCGATGATGTTTTGCCGCGCTGGGCGGGGTATAAACTTGGGTATTACTTTGTGAAGCAACACCTACATCAAACTAGTCAGACTATTGCACAGGCGACTTTGGCAAGTTACAAGGATTTTATCCTATAAATTGAAGAGTCCCGTCGCGATATGCGTAACAACGGGGACGAGACGTAGTTTTCATCAGGGCTCAAGGTGACGGTATGCACCACGTGTCCCAGACACCTAAGCTCATTATAAACTATAGTCCATTCATCAGTCTTGCTGGTCGACTCCACGAGATATATGTCTTTTTTAGAAATTTGCATGATAAAACTTATTATATTTTGATATACACATAATATTGTATATAGTTTTAAAAAATATTTGGAGGGAAATGTAGTGTGAATACCAACTTAAGTACCTTAGCTCAAATCAATACGGAACTTTTATCAACGGATGAGTTTACCGAGATTCAGGAATTCACGAAATGTATTTTTTGTGAACCTCCAAGAAAAAAGATTCTTACCGAAACAAAAAATTTCTATGTCACCTATGACGCCTGCGCACTTCTCGATGGTCACGTGGAAATTCATACCAAAGATCACATAGGATGCTCTGCTGAGATTGACCAAAGTATATACGATGAGTTTGTGGAGCTAAAGTCATGGCTTGGCGGCCTAATCATCAAACTTTACGGCAATGTAAGCTTCTACGAGCATGGGCGGGCTGGACATTGCAGTATGACCGTCGATGGATTGTTATGTCATCACTTTCATATGCACGCTTTGCCATTCACTTATGATATATCCGAGACTATACGTAAAGATGTCTCGAAACCTATTATCCTTGAAAGTGAGTATGAGATTCCCAAACTCTACGAAGAGTGTAAAAAGCTCATCAAGGCTATAAAGGAAATAGTCAAAAGTAATTAATTATAGGGAGGTAATATGCCAGTTTACAACAAACTAGTACGAGATAAGATTCTTGAGATCATCAAAAACAATGGACAGAAGTCTACTCACAAAATACTAAGCAATGAAGAATATGCAAAAGAGCTTATTAATAAACTTAGCGAAGAAGTTGAGGAATATAAGACCGATAAAAACACCGACGAGCTGGCTGATATTATGGAAGTAATCTATGCTCTAGCCGATATCCATGGCTGTACACCCGAGCAGCTTGAAGATATTCGTGCAGAAAAAGCAGAGAAGCGTGGTGGATTCAATGACAAAATATTTTTGATCAAAGTTGAGGATTAGAGAGGTGCACAAGAGTCAAGACTGTTTCTTTTGTAAAGTTAGCGGCGAACTATTCTTATTTGAAAACGATTACTTTTACTCTATGTTAGATGAATACCCGGTATCTCCTGGACATGTATTGATTGTTCTTAAGACGCACATAGCCAGCTTGAGAGAGCTGCCTTCTGCCCAGGGCGCTGCCATGATGGATATTGCGCAAAGAACACTGTCTAATTTATCAGTACAGACTCTGCGTGAGTTTTACCTCAATAAAGCAACTAACTCAAAAGACGAGAAATCAAAAGAACTATGCAAGGCTGCCTTGGATGCACTAGATGGGTATTTTGATATAGAAGACTTCAATCTCGGCATTAACGATGGCCCCGCCGCTGGACAAACTATCCCTCATTTACACATTCATGTGATGCCGCGATTTGGCAATGACGGTGGTGCTGGTATAGGTGGCGTGCAACATATATTCTCGCCAAAAGGTGACTATAAATCATGAAAGAAATAATTGGCGTATCAGGAACGAATGGTGTTGGTAAAGACACATTCAGTAACTATGCAATACAACGTACAGACGGGATGCAAATAGGCTCAGGTAGCGTACTGCGTGATCAGTTATCCCCAAGCATAATTCCTATCAGGGAAAACCTCGCACAGCTTAGCGCTAAACTAAGAGAAAAGCATAGGCTTGCAGTACTTGTTGACTTTGCTATCTTTAAGTTCAGGACTGGCGATAGCAAGAATCTCATCGTTAATGGCATATGACATCCGGCAGAAGCGAAAAGGATAAAAGAAATCGGCGGACTCATGTTATGAATTGATGCTCCGATATCATTGCGATATCAGCGCATCACAGAGAATGACCGCAATAGAGTTGAAGATCGGGTGAGTTTTGCTGAATTTCATGCACAGGAGCAGGAAAAAATGACTTCAACCTCTGAATCGGCTGTTAACTTAACAGCAGTCAGAGGACTGGCTGACTTGGCGCTAGTCAATAGCTATAAGACTCAAAGAGAGTTTGAGGCTAAAATCGACGAGCTATTCTTCCGCGGCGAGTAATGTGAGTGTATTCGATCCGCTATAGTGAAACTCTAGATACTCATCTCTAGATCCGTATTCTACTACGGAAAGATCTGGTCGTGTAGTCACGATAGTGGTCTTTTCTGTAATGAGCGGGTTGTGGGTGATTGCATCCCTACACCAACCGCACGGATGTAATGTCTTGGTCTCCTTACCGGAGTGTTGATCGACCTGGATATCACCCGCAACAGCCAAAACATTACAGGTAATTGCTCCGAGTTTTTGTATGATAGATAAAAGCTCTTGTTCGGAATGTCTATCGTATTTGCATTCTTTGCCACTCTTAAAATTTGCAGCATGTTCTATCCATAAGCCATTATCGGTAGAATACAGCGCGGCGGCTCCGCACCTGAGCGGGGCCTCAACGCCTTTGCCATGAATCGACAGTTTAAACCACCAGAAAACACTCTTTACAACTAAAAAATAAATTTGGCGGGGAAAATATAAAAATAAGGTAAAGGGTTTTTCTGGTGGGACGTAGTACGTCTTGCTCACGAATACACTGGGGCTGAGTCTGCACTGCTTAGCCAGTATTACGCCGGAAATAGGTTCGAGCAAACTCGTAAAAGTGAGCCAAGTAGATTAGTACCCCTCCAAGCTATGGAGGGATTTTTATTAGGGAAGTTTTTGCTATCTTGGCTGCGTGCTGTGCTATACTGGAGCCTATGATACACGTATTCGCAATGGGGGTAGCGTTACTCGTCGTGGCACTTTTGGTCGGCTTCATGGTGGTGCGGTTGCCGTTACTTCGAAAACTATTCTTGCCAACTGCGGTAGCGTCTGGACTACTGCTACTGTTGCTTGGTCCGGAGATCGCCGGTAAATACATACCTATACTATCATTGCCGTCCGAGGTATATACAGTGTGGTCTCGCATGCCACCGCTATTGATCAATGTTGTGTTTGCAACTTTATTTTTAGGTAAGCCACTGCTAAAATTTACAGAAATGGGCAAGCTGGCCGCTCCGCAAGTGGCATTTGGGCAGACTATCGCGTGGGGGCAATATATGATTGGCGGCATCGTAGCTTTGGTTATTGCTATACCTGTATTTGGGTTGCCTCCAGTGAGTGCTTCGCTGCTGGAGATTAGTTTTGAAGGTGGGCACGGCACTGTGGCTGGGCTGTCTCGTGTATTTCAGGAGTTTGGGTTTGAGCAAGGCAAAGATATTGCTGTAGGGTTGGCCACAGCAAGTTTAATCTCGGCACTGGCCATTGGAGTTGTGGTGATTAATATTGGTCGGCGCCGTAGGTGGTTTGCGCATGAAGACGTTGCGCAGCTGGTGCGACAAAAAGCATACACAGCGCACATTTTACATGAGATTAGGCAACAAGGGGTTCGCGTGCGGCAGCATATTACTCCGTGGCGTTTGGCTCACCATGGTATGTTGATCGTGGCTAGTGTTTTTCTCGGCTGGCTGCTCCACGAGTGGCTGCTATCAATCGAGCGGGCGACATGGGGCCAGGGCGGTGTCACAATCATTGGTTATTTGCCAATTTTTCCGCTTTGCATGTTTGGTGGGATGATTATGCAGTATGCGTGGAGACGCCTGGGGCTAGTTATCTCTCGGGAAATTGTGGCGCTATATAGTTCGCTTGCGCTGATGGTGCTCATCGCTACGGCTATTGGCACTATGTCGCTAGAGTTTTTGCACACGAGTGCTGCTGCGTTTGTAGTGTTCTATTTGGCTGGTACAACGTGGCTGCTACTAATGCTACTGCTGGTTGCCCGGCATATTTTTCCAGATCACTGGTTTATTAATGCCATTATTAGTTTTGGCCAGGGCATGGGAATGACGGCGACGGGGCTATTGTTCGCCCAGATGACTGACCCAAAAAACCGCAGTGGCGCCGTGGAAGGATTTGGGTATAAGCAGCTAATGTTTGAGCCCTTTATGGGTGGTGGCCTGGTGACGGCGCTGTCGATGCCAGCAATTATGCTGCTTGGGTTGCCGATGTTTACGGCGTTATGCGCGGGCATATCAGCTACCTGGCTAGTGGCTGGGCTATGGTATGCGCACACAGTTCGGCGCAACAGCGTGGGTAGGCGGTAGAACTATGGTATAATAATAGCCATGACAACGCAGAATACGCAGACAGGGACAGCTCGTTTTTTTGTTCCGACAACTCGACGCCAATGGATGTACGTGATCGCAGCAGGTTTGGCTGCTGGTATTGTGGCTTGGCTAGGGGGTATATTACTTACATTATGGGTGTTTACACCGCTTTTTTGTCAGGCGACCGATAGCATCGCATTGTGTGCCACGACTGAGTTTGCCGGTACGCATACCGCAACTATTTTTGCTATTGTGGTAGGAAGCATTATTTTAATTCGTTCAGATATCGTGCGGCCATTACTCGTTAGTATTGCAGCTGGTTTGGTGCTTTGGGGGCTACAACTATGGGGATTCCCATCGGATTTTGCCAAGGCGCTTGTAGTTGTGCTTTTGTACCCAGTTGTGTACGCGGCACTATTTTGGCTAACACGACCAAACAAAGCTTGGCTGGCGCTTGTGCTGGCTTTGGCCTTTGTTGTCATTACGAAGATTGCCACGCTATAGACGTAGCTGGCCGTGTTATAATAGCGACATGGAATATGTCGCTATTTTTTGTAGTGCGGCGGCGCTGGTCGCTGTGGTGATGGTCTATATGCAGCTACGCGGTGAAGGTCGGCAGCGTGATAACGCACGGCAGCAGGCCACCGACTATGTAAAGAGTGATATTGCGCAGCTAACACGTGCGGTGCAAGAGTTTGAGCAGGTGTTATCGCAGCGGCTAGATGGTAGCCAGCAGGTTGTGCAGCAAAGTTTGCAAAAGCAGCTGGGGCAGAGCAATGAGCTTGTGCGCGATATTACAGAGCGTCTATCGAGGCTAGATGAGACTAATCGTCGCGTGGTAGATGTCGCGGAAGAACTAAAGACGCTACAAACGGTGCTGCAGAATCCAAAGCAGCGCGGCGTATTCGGCGAGTACTATCTGCAAAGTGTGCTTGATAATATATTGCCACCACATCATTACCAGATGCAGTATGCGTTTAGCGACGGCACGATAGTCGATGCTGCACTTTTTCTAGACAAGGGTAAAGTGCTACCAGTGGATAGCAAGTTTAGCCTGGAGAATTATAATCGCTTAGTGGCTGCGGAAGATGAAGAACAGCGCCGTAAATTCCGGCGATTAGTGCGCAGTGATTTAAAGCGGCGCATTGACGAGACGAGCAAATATATTCGTCCAGAAGAGGGGACAATGGAGTTTGCTTTTATGTTTATTCCTAGCGAATCACTCTATTATGATTTGCTTGTCGGAAGTGTTGGCAGTCAGGCAGATGCGCGCGATCTGGTTGAATACGCCTTTCGTGATCGCAAGGTTATTGTGGTGAGCCCAACGAGCTTCATGGCCTATTTACAGACGGTACTGCAGGGGCTGCGTAGCTTACAAATTGAAGAGCAGGCTAAAGAAATTCAGAAACGGGTCGTAGAACTAGGGCGGCATATTAATCAGCACGAACAGGCGATGCAGAAGCTAGGCCGTTCTCTTGGCACTAGCGTGGCTCGCTACAATGATGCACATAAGGCGCTAGCTCGAATTGATAAAGATGTGGTACGTATTACTGGTGATCCTGCTAATTCACCCGGAGTACAGCCGTATGCGCTTGAGGCACCAGATGAGAGTGCTCGGTAGGTTGCGCGCAGGAGACATCTAGGTTATAATGTAGGAAGAATTATACATAACCTTTTCTAGGGGGAGCTAGTAGCGTTATTTAGTTAATAAGCATATGGGGGATATGATGCAGGGGGTACGTATAGCTGTCCGCGCTAGTGTGTGGACGATAATATTTGTTGGGTTAGTGGGATTTTTGCAGGCGTTTTTACCGTCTGCACGTGCAATGGCGCTTGACGCTAATATTGTGATGACCGCCAATTCACCGCAGCGGAGTGATTATAATCCTGCCGAGAATATCACGACAGGTGTATCTCTTGATGCGGGGCCAATGCCAAAAGGTAAAGGGTACGATGGGGCATATCTTGAAGTTGAAATGCCCACTATGCGCTACGGCGAGTATACCCAGCCAGGGAAGCGCAATGTATGGCCGGAGACGGTAGACCAGGGTCATTTGATCGATAGTGGTGACAATGGCTTTTCGGCGCCTGTCGGCGGTAATATTGCTAGTCGTTCGGCGCGAGAAGAGAACGGCAAGACGTATATCAGGATTAATTTTAAGAGAATTGATGCTACTGTGCGGGCAAGTTTTCCGTATGTTTTCTCTTTTGCGGATCGAGTAACTCCACGGGATACAACACTGCAACCAATTTACCGGCTCTACTCAGCTGATGGTGAGTTGCTAGCTGAAGCGCGCGATAAAGTGTACCGTGCAACATATGATGAGTATCGATTTGATAAACGAAATCTTCGCCGTGATAAAGCTCAGTATCGAGAGGTCTATGCGGGTGCCGTTACAGGTGATAGGGTTGCAGATGACAGCAAAGAGCTTGTACCATTTTATTTTATTGTTGAACCGTCGAATAACCGATTACGTTTAGTGCAAAAAGCAAAAATAACCGATGTACTACCAACGTATACCAACAGCAAAGGCCAGACGGTGCGTGCAGTATTTGATCCTGCGCAAAATCCGGGATGGGTAGACAATCATGATGGCACAGTAAGTTATGAATATCAAACAGACATAGCGGGATTTGGGTATGCGAATACCAATGTCTTTGATAAAACGCTCACCTTCATTAATCAGAATGCAATTTTGAAGCTATCTTTCCCCGGTATACAAACCCATGAAAACGGGCGGCAGAAAGAATATAGTAACACTGCTAAGATTGAGCTAACGCCGATCAACAAGGGCGACAACGAACCGCCAATGGTATATGAAAATTCAGTAAATTACCGAATTAAAAAGCAGATGGCAGATAGCAGCGGCCTCTTTAATAAGGCTCCATCGGATAACGTACGTGGAGGTATTGCACATGATAATAATTCCATGGCACTAAAGGAGTATTCATGGGCGCTGGAAGTGCGGAACGACACCATACACCCGATGCGTCATATTGTATTTACAGAGCAAGATGGGTTAGACCCGCGATTATTTATGTCGTCAGTTAGCTATGGGTTTTTTGAGCGATATCCTGGTGGACTGAAGATTGTTACCGGCATATGGTTGAGGGCTTATAAGCCTGACGGCAGTTATGACGATATTAAGGGAAACCCCAAAGATTCGTACAATAGCCGTTTGCAAGTAAACAGTGAGGCGACGACAACTATTTCAGACAATGATACGCGTATCATTCATGGCGACCTGAAGCAGAAAGATGCTCCTGACGCAAACCCGAAATATACAAAAATAGAAGTTCACTTACCTGATGATTATGAGCTCCCAGCGGGCAACACGCTAGATTTTAGTATCGGCACACGCTTTAAAAATCCATTTACGGTACCATTTGAGGTGGGTAAGCCAGTCGTAAACCGCGCAAAGGCAGCTGCAACTATTATGAGTGAATCTCCGCGTGATGTGAGCACGGATGTGTCTGCTCAGGCTGTTTTTGTAAAGCAACAAGAGAGGGTGGCATTCCGTAAAAATTGTGGAGTCAGCCCAAATGCCACCGTGGGAACACGGTTTAACTGTGAGATTGTTGTTGACTTTAGGCAGGCATCTCGTGCACGGTTTTATAAGAATCCAAAAGTGGTAGATCTTCTGCCAGAAAATATTGCTGTTGTTGATAATTCCAATCATGCTATTGAACCGTCTGAGCAAAATATGGGGTTTGTGCGTGGTGATATCCAGCCGGTGAAGCGTGAGGTGATTAAGAACTATAAGGGGACAGGTAGAACTGCGCTAGTGTGGGAGTTCCCGTCTGGGCGGTTGCCTGAATCGTTGAGCATTGCCTCACTTGGCGCGTTTAATGTTGTTAAGCGGTCAATCCCAACGCAGGCACAGGATATCGATAATAATAACGATAACGATGCTTACTTTACGTACGAGAACGATGATCCGTCTGGGTTCCCTGAAGAGCTCCAATCTGACCAGAAGAGCAAAGACGTGCTTGATGTTAATAACAATAGCAAGACGGATGATACAGTACTTCATGTAGCAGCAAAAATTCCGGCGGTATTGCCACAAGAGGTTCGCAGCCAGAAGCAGATTCGCTCAACCGAGCAAGGAGCTAGTAGCGCTGGTCAACAGAATGCATGGTTAAGTAACGCACGCACGAATTTTGCGCTGAAAGATGAAGGAACCTTTGAATATAGGCTTAAGATAAGTAACTTTACCACTACGGGCCTAACTGGGCTGATACTGTATGATGTATTGCCGCACAAGGGTGATGCAAACGGTTCACAGTTTAGTGCCAATATGACTGGTCCGGCAAAGGTGAGTATTTCGGGCAAAGACGTGTCTGCAGACTATGACGTGTATTATCGCACCGATAAATATCCGAGCAATGACCCTGTTAAGGAAAAGGATGATCCAAGATGGACCACTGTATACCCTAAAGATGGTGCTGTGACGGCCATTAAGGTACTGCCGAAGCAGGGAAAGCAAGTACCTAGCTATAAGATTGTTAATGTTGATCTACCTATGGTCGCGCCGGCAATCGACAGGGGCTTATCTGGCGCCAGTTCACATAATATGTTTTTTGTGAGCTATAACGGCGGTAAGAGCTTTGGTGGCTCGAATGATGTTGTCCATCAGCTTGCTGAGGCAGTAGATTTTAGCGGTACTAAAGAGTGGGATGATGGGAACGATGCTGATGGTGTGAGGCCAAAAGAGGTGACATTGAAGCTATTTGCCAATGGCACTCGTATCCGCCAGGTAGACACCGACGGCCCAGCCAAATGGAAGT
>CAUVUB010000002.1:0-314631 GCA_963555045.1 uncultured Candidatus Saccharibacteria bacterium | reverse complement strand
GCGTTCAATCGCAGCATGTGGGCGGAATGTACCATCTGGCCAGCCAGTGGTGATACCCTGCTGGTGCGCCCAAACAATCTCCTTGTAGAAGGGATCGCTTGGCTTCACATCCGTAAAGGGCGACCGCTCTGGCAACTGCACAGTAGGATTACCTGCTGCACGGTACAAGAACGCTGCCATAGCCTGGCGTTCAATCGCAGCATGTGGGCGGAATGTACCATCTGGCCAGCCAGTGGTGATATTCTGCTGCTGAAGCCACGCAATGTCAGCTGCAAATGGGTTATCTGCAGTGACATCCTTAAAGGGAGGCTTCATGCTCGGCACAGTTGGTGTACTGGGCTCGGGTGCAGGCACTGGCACCGATGGATTCGTCGGTTTTGGCTCGGGAGCCGGTTTTGGCGAATCAATCGGCTTTGGCACTGGAGATGGATCAGCAGGCTGCGTTGGCTGTGGCGCCGGAGTAGTCGGCTCCGGAGCAGGCTTTGGCGGGTCAGTCGGCTGAGGCTCTGGAGTTGGGTCAACCCATCGCTTCGGCCACTGCTGTTCCCACTTCACACCAAACTCTTTAGCATGATCAAGCACATTGGGCATACGGAAGATTACTTGATCGTCCTTAGCAAATATGCTTTCAAAACCGGCGTTCACATTCTTATCGTTGATGGGCAACACGGTGAAATCAATCACTCGCATGTACACAACACCAGGATACGGATAATCCTGCCGATACTTCTTTAGTGCTTCAACGCTGGGGTACACTGTCATCATCTTGAAGTAGAGCTCCAGCTTGTACAGCTGATCACCAGGAAGACGACGCACGAACTTGATTTCAACTTCTGTTTCGTCTTGGTAGTGACCAATCTTTTCGATCAGGCTCTCTTCACCAACGTACTGGTCTATACCGATGACTACTTCTTTGTCGTTCTGCTCAACGATCTTTCCCTCGCGCTCATAATCGGTCGCGATTTTCTTACCGTCAAGCAAACGTGTACGCGTCATCTGTACATGAACTTTGTAGTCATGCTCCTGCAGCTGTTTGTACACATCCTGGCGAATGTGGATAAACACGCAGGCGCTGTCCGGAGAAGCATACATGAAGTGATAGTGACCAGCGTCACAAGGACCAGCATCAATGGTTGTATTTTTCTGGGCCCATTGCTGGTCGATAAACATCCCATCGCCCTGGTGGGCGGATGAGCCAGTAATCGGGTTACGCTGCTCAGCCTGAGTTACTACGGGCTGATTAGCATTAGCATATGCCGTAGGCAATAGCCCAGAGCCAACAAGCAAAGATGCTGCGGCAACAGCCGCGGCAGCCTTGCGGTGGATGCGGGAAAACATTCCCATAATGACTCCTTAGGTCGGTTATAAAAGCGGGTTACTTTTATAAAAGTGGGTTGTCGTGTTACTTTGCTGTCGTTGTGTGTTATAGCGTCTATCTTTTCGGGTGAAAAGAATTTGTTGTACTATATCATACGTTTCCTTCGCTTGTAGGGATAAAAGGTACATATACATGCCATGGAGACGAGCCAGTACTTGACAGGCGCTCAAAACATAGTTTGTATATGCCATGATAGTAGCACGCACTCTTACCACTGTAAAGTGGTTTATTTTACAATATGTTACAATATTGACATGGTAAGTATAGGAATTGTGGGGCTCCCTAATGTGGGAAAATCAACGTTATTTAATGCCCTAACGAATAATGATATCTTGGCGGCAAATTATCCCTTTGCCACAATCGAACCAAATACCGGCATTGTGCCCGTCCCTGACGCGCGTCTTACTGTGCTCGCAGCTATGTATGGTGCGGCAAAGGTGCTGCCTGCTAGCGTCACGTTTGTAGACATTGCTGGGCTCGTAGCCGGCGCCAGCCAAGGCGAAGGCCTGGGTAATAAGTTCCTAGCCAACATTCGCCAAACAAATGCAGTATTGCACGTCGTGCGGGCCTTCAGCGGCGGCGGCATTATGCGTCATGATGGTGCTACCGAAGCCAGTCCAAAAGATGATATTGAAATCATCAACACCGAGCTTATTTTGGCCGATCTACAAACGATCGAAAACCGCCTTCCTAAATTACAAAAGGAAGCTAAGGCTAACCCAAAAGTGCGCTCACGCATTGCCTACCTTGAAACGCTTGCCGAACAGCTACGCGCCGGTACGCCGCTGTCGCAATTGCCAGAGCTCGACCATGAGGCAATTGCCGATCTACACCTTTTAACCGCTAAACCAGTCATTTATTTGTTCAACGTAGATGAGGCCGGCCTTACCGATGCAGCCCTGCAAGATGAGCTGCGCCAATTAGTCGCGCCAAGCCAAGCTATTTTTGTCTGTGCTGCGCTTGAAGACGAGCTTAAAGGCTTGCCGGCTGAGGAGGCTGCTGAGCTACTTGAAAGCTATGGTGTCACTTCTTCTGGCCTTGAACAAACCATTCAAGCTGCCTACCACACGCTAGGCCTACAAAGCTACCTCACAGCTGGAGAAAAGGAAGTTCGTGCCTGGACTATTCCTCAGGGCGCCACTGCCCCACAGGCCGCTGGAGCAATCCACAGCGATTTCGAACGAGGCTTTATCGCTGCACAAATCATCAGCTATCCAGACCTCGTGGCAGCTGGCAGCGAACAAGCTGCTAAAGCCGCCGGCAAGGTACGCACCGAAGGCAAAGACTACATTATGCAGCCCGACGATGTCGTCGAGTTTCGGTTTAATGTCTAACCTCTTTTTGGGTGTGCAGTGGCGCCAGCTGCAGCATAGCGATAACAAAATATCGGCAACAGACCCGCACACACCGCGGTTCACTCCTTGGATTATCACGAGCCAGGAAGCGGTACCCTTTTTTGCTGACTCGCCGCGCCCCATTACTCTAGCCTTCTCTACTGATCAGCGCTATTGCACTGGGTGGCGCGATATCACGAAACACATCTCGCACCCCTGCCCAGATAACGCTACGGTGGCTCCGGCTTACGACACCTGCATTGCCTGCAAAAAGCGCACCGGCTTTAACCCTGCGTTTTATCACAGCAGCACTATTTCTCCGCAGCAAGAGCAGCTAAATGCAACGCCCCATACGCTGTATTTGGCATATTTTAGTGCAGAGGTACTAAAAGTTGGCATCTCACAGCAGCGCCGCGGCCTTGGCCGATTACTCGAGCAAGGTGCCCGCAGCGCACTAATTCTCGATGTTTTTCCGAACGCTGATAGCGCACGCCACTACGAAGCCGCCATTGCCAAGCTGCCCGGCATTAAAGAGACGGTCTCCACTGGCGCAAAAACCGCCGCCTTAGCTCATGAATACACCGCCGAAACAGCTCAGCAGCGGCTTCACCAAGCGCTCAGCCGCATCCAGGCAGCCCTTGGCGTTACCTTTACTCCAACCTTTCACGATTTTAGTGCCAGCCACCACGCGCAGACTAGCTACGACCTCACCGATTACACACCGCCGTCTATCCTTTCGGGAGTGCCGCTCAGCGCCTTTGGTAGCCAGCTACTAACAACCTACCATGGTAGCACCCTGCTAATGTCGACCAGCCACTTTACCGGCTACCCAGTCACCATTACTTTTGCAGAATCGGCCCACTTATCACTAACGCCAAAACAAATAGGACTCTTCTAACGAGTCCTATGTTTATGGTTGGTTCGTGGCAGTCGCAACTGATAAAAACGCTCTACATTACCCTTAGCGCCGGCCACTTGGCTATCGCGCTTGGCAATAATCACAAAATACTGCGTTGCCCAAGCCTCAAAATCTGCTAAAATCTTGCGGCGCACTGCGTTATTTTTAACTACGCCCTTCGTTGTCTGGTGACGTTGAGCTTCAAACTGTGGCTTAACCATCGCCACTAATGTCGTCTGTGGCCCCATGGCGTGAGCTGCAACGTGTGGCAAAATCTGGCGCAGGCTAATAAACGACACGTCGCCCACAATAATATCAGGCAGCTGAGGCGGAATAAAATCACGAATATCGGTCTTTTCGTGCAGCACAATACGCTGATCCCCGCGCAAACTAGGATGCAACTGGTCTGTACCAACATCGACGGCATATACCAGCTTTGCGCCATGCTGCAAGGCATAATCGGTAAAGCCACCAGTACTACTGCCAACATCAAGCACAATACTACCCGCAAATTGCAGGTTAAACGCCTGTGCCACGCTCGCAAGCTTCAAACCAGCCCGGCTAACATATTGCTGCGTAGCCTGTAGCTGAACGTGGCTATCTGGAGAAATAAACGTCCCTGGCTTGGTAACGATGCGACCATCGACCGTTACCTTGCCAAGACGAATCCAGTTCTCAGCCTGAGAACGACTGCGTACTTGGCCACTTGCAAGTAGCGCATGGTCCAAGCGAGTCTTTGTAGCCATTATTTTTTACGCTCGCGGTAATCGCCAGTTGCCGTATCGACGCTCACAACGTCGCCCACCTTAATAAAGGCTGGCACCTTAATTACCTTGCCAGTTTCTAGTGTTGCGTCCTTTAACACGCTACTGGTAGTGTCACCCTTAACGACATCTTCAGTATATGTCACTTCCAGGTAAATATTTTTTGGCAGCTCCACGTTAATAACTCGCTCATCAAAGAATTGCAGATGCAGCTCTTCACCCTCTTTTAGGTAATCTGCTGCGCTATCAACAATATCTTGCCCAAGCTCAAACTGCTCAAACGTTTCTGGATCCATAAAGTGGTAGCTATCACCAGTGCTATACAAGTATTGCACCACTTTGCTGCGTACATCAGCTGGCTCAATCTTATCCTGACCCTTAAAGGTTTTAGGAATCACGCTACCATCGATAAGGTTCTTTAGCTTCACGTTAACGATTGATCCACCACGGCCCATCACTTTTTGGCCATATTCAATCACGCGGTATGGCTTGCCATCGATCTGGCAAACCACACCTTTCTTCAAATCAGTTGGCTGGTACATGTACTACCCCTGGCTAACAAATGGTAGTAATGCAAGGTGGCGTGCACGCTTAATCGCTACTGCAAGCTGGCGCTGCTGTTTTGCGCTCAAACCAGTCTTTGAAATAGGCTCAATTTGGCCGTAAATATTAATGAAACGCTGCAAGGTTTTTACATCCTTGTAGTCGAAATATGCTGGAACATCCTTTTTAAATCGTTTTGCCATAGTGTATATCTCCTAAAATGGAATCTCTGATAGATCGATTGGTTTGTTGTCATCGATATCAGCGATTGGTTGATTGCTAGATTGGTTATTTTGACCTGCTTGGAAGCCACCATTTTGTGCGCTACTGCCGCTTGCATCACCGCTTGATGGACCATCAAGGAAAGTTACATCAGTTGCTATGATTTCAATGCGATTGCGGCGCTTACCGGTCTCTTTGTCTTCCCATGAATCTTGGCGCAACCGACCCTGCACGAGGCAGCGACGACCTTTGCTCAGATAGCGGCTAACCAGTTCTCCGGTTTTTTCCCAGGCTGCAACATCAAAGAAGTCAGCTTGATCGTCCTGGCCCTGGCGGTCCACCGCTAAACCAAAATTAGTCACGCTCCTTCCAGTTGGAGTTGTGCGTGTCTCTGGGTCACGCGTGAGGCGCCCCATCACAATAACTTGATTGATGCTCTTTGCCATACAGGTTCTCTCTTTCGTTATTAAGCTTCAGAAGCTGCTTTCTCAGCCTTAGCTGACTCAAGTGCCGCACGAGCGCGCTCGTCGGTTTTTACCAAGAGGTAACGCAACACTTCGTCGGTGATGTTAAAGACATTTGAAATGCGCAGTGGCGCGGTTGCTGGCAGCGCAACATCAAAATATACGTACACTGCAAAGTTTTCGTGACGGATGCTGTACTCGAGCTTTTTCTTGCCCCAAACATCCTCTTTAGTAATTTCACCACCAGCTTCGGTGATAATACCACGAATCTTTTCGAGTGCCTGCTCTAAGTTGGCCTCAAGATCTGGGTGGATAAGAACAGTCAGTTCATAATTCTTCATAGATTCTCCCTTTACGGTACCCGCTATGAACGGGTGCTTACGACAACGCGCAAGCTTTGGTTGCTATATACATGTTAGTATAACAAAGATACCTACCCATGCCAAATGGGCTACTGATTATGCACTAGATGGTGGCTAGTCGTCGCCTAGACCTTCAATGCTGCTAACAAGTATTTCACGTGGTTTTGAGCCGTTCTTTGGGCCGATAATACCCTCGTCCTCCATGCGGTCGAGTAGTGCCGCAGCTTTGCCGTAACCAATGCGCAGCCGCCGCTGCAAATAGCTCGTACTGGCCCCGCCATTGTTAATTACCAGCTGCAATGCCTCACGATAGGTGTCGTCACTGCCGCCAGAAAGATCCATCGTCATGCCGCCTTTACCTAGCTGCACTTGCTGCGATACAATCTCATCGTTGTACTGTGGCTCCATTTGATTGCGCAAATAGTCGCAAACCCGGTTTACTTCATCATCGGTCACCCAAGCACCCTGCACGCGCAGTGGCCCCGGTGCACCGCTATCCAGCAGCAGCATATCACCCTGCCCAAGCAGCTTTTCAGCGCCAGCAACATCCAAAATAGTACGTGAGTCTATCTGGCTCGCAACGGTAAACCCGATACGGCCCGGCACGTTGGCCTTAATTAGTCCAGTAATCACGTTCACGCTTGGACGCTGCGTTGCAAGCACCAGGTGGATACCAACCGCACGCGCTTTCTGGGCAATGCGCACGACCAGAGCTTCAACATCACGCGCTGCCACCATCATCAGGTCGGCCATCTCGTCGATCACGATCACAATGTACGGCATGGCTCCCTCTTCGGCTGCCGAATCTGCTGCTGGATTATTGCCATCTTCCACAGTGATTTTGGTTTTCTTTTGGCTAATGTATTTGTTGTAATCTTTAATATTACGGATACGTAAATCAGCCATTAACTTATAGCGACGCTCCATTTCGTTCACCGCCCACTTAAGCGCGCTCAGTGTCTTTTCTGGAGAGGTAATAATCGGGGTCAATAGGTGTGGAATATCCTGATATGAGGCCATTTCCACCTGCTTTGGGTCCACCAAAATAAGTTTCATATGGCTTGGGCTATTGCGGTATAGCAGGCTCGTCAGCAGCGTATTAATCATCACCGATTTACCAGAACCAGTTTGTCCGGCGATCAGCAAGTGTGGCATCTTATTAAGCGCAGCGGTAACCGTTTCACCAGCAATATCCTGCCCCACGGCAAATGTAAGTGGCTCAGTCGCCTGGCGCCACTGTTTGCTATGCAGCACACCATATAGTCGGACGTCCGCTGCCCGCACATTTGGCACTTCAATACCAACTGCACGCTTGCCCGGAATCGGTGCTTCAATACGCAGACTCGAGGCTGCCAAATTGAGCGCAATATTCGACTCCAGCGCCGTCAATCGCTTCAGCTTTACCCCTGTTGGCGGCTTCAGCGTATACTGCGTGACGCGTGGCCCAACATTAGCACTTTCCATCTCTACATTAATATTAAATTCACCGTAGGTATCACGAATAATTTTCGCATTCGCCTGCGCATCACCAGGATCAGGTAAATTCTGCTTACTCTCGAGCAAATCAAGGCTCGGTGCCTTCCAGTTGGCATCATGTACCGCTGTTAGAGCGGCGGCAACTTCCGCCTGCTTATCACGCTCAACCCGCATTGGCGGGCCACTACGCCGCTTTGGCTTCTCTGGCGCCGCATCTTGCACCGGACCATTCAGCGTCACCTCTGGTGAATCACCAGTAGCTTCAGCCTTTTCGGCACGCTTTTGAGCCGCTTTTTCTCGGCGCGAAAGCTTCTTTGGCTCGGCTTTTTCGGCATCATCTGCAGCATTTACTTGTTTAATCAGCGCTGCATTCGCCTCATCTTCGGCTGCAGTTTTAGTCACCAGCGCTCCTTTAACCCCCTCCAGCGCCTCACGTGGCGTCTTGCTGAGCATAAACATAATGGTGACCGACAAAAGTAGCACATATAAAAATACAGCGATTGGTGCATCGACTAGCTGCAATGCGCCACCGTTCAAGCCTTGCCCAACAACGCCACCGGCAGGTTGCCCATTAGCCACGCCCGCCATCACGATACCGACAATGCCCGTCACCCATAGCACTGCTAGTGTGCCAGCAATTTTGACCACCAGCGGCACCTTATTCCCTTCTGATTGGAAAATTTTTACCGCAATAAATACAAAAATTATTGGCAAAATATACGAGGCAAACCCAAGTAGCCAAAACAGCATTTGGTGCAGCCAATCAATTACTGGGCCGCCCTTACCGAACCAACTTACGACAATTACTATTGAAAATGCTATTAGCCCGACGGCAGCTATTTGCGACCAAAACCCTTCTGGAAGTGCGTGCTGAGGAGCAGCAGGAGCAGACTTTTTGGCAGTAGACTTCTTAGGAGCGGACTTCTTCTTTGTTGTATTTCTTTTTTTAACCATAACTGTGTTCCATTATACATAGCTACCCCGTAAACTACCAGAGATGCCGCAAAGAGGAGAAGCAAGGAGTTGACTTTTCACGAAAAAGCATACATTATACATATATTCATGTTCTGCCCGCACCAACCGGTGCACTACCGAAAAAGATAGGAGCGAATCATGAACGTTCGTCAGAAAGTATCAGCAGTCACAAGCCTTGTAGCCCTGATTGGCGTGCCGCAGCTTCTGTGGCAAGCCGGCTACCGCGCCTTACAGCTAACCGTGCGCGGCCTGCTTACACCGGTGCTCAAGCGCCGCTACAAGGATCATGACAACCCGCAGCTAGCTGCACAGGCGCACCTTGGTCACTATGCTTCCTGGATGTTCGACTTCAGCGAGTTTTTGTCGCTTGTAGCCAACATCCGTCGCGCGCAAAACCACGCTAAGGCCTAGCCGCTACGCCGCCACTCTGGCGCACTAATAGGTGTGGGGCTCCTTGAAGAGCCCTGCACCTACTTTTATATAGCGCTCCATACTATTGTAATTTTGTCATATCTGTTGTGTTATTACACACAACTATTGCATATAATTTACCCTACACTCACCACAGTAATAGCGTAATTTATACAACTTTATTGCTATACCACCACCTATAGTGCATTGACCAGGCAACAACTACCAATGTTATAGTGGGGGTGTCATGCTGACAGTGTCCGGTGAAATACATCGGCACTTAGATCACCTTAGGAGATCGCATGCGTACATTACGTCAGAAGACGGCACTCATCCTTGGCCTTGTGACTGTTGCGTCAGGGCTTGCTATGCCTGCAGCAACAGCAGTTAGCACGGCAGGAGCACCCCCGCTCACTGCGACGGTAACTGAACAGCCAGCTCAGCAGGCAAGGCAGCAAGTCGACCTTCGCTTTACTGCTGATCCTGATAACGACAAGGATCGAGCATGGCACCACGTATACCCAGGTTCCGCCTGCTCTGTGCAGGGCTTCCTTGGCTCCGCTGTGACCAATGAAAATGACCCGCTCGGTGTACTTTGCTACGACGCCAACCCTCAGGATGGCGTTCACAGCAAGGGACCTGCAGACGTGCAGAAGGTCTGCGATGCCTGGTACCCCGGTTCAGTCGCTCTGAACGACACAGCAAACAGCATCTACGACTGGTACTGTGTTCGGTACGAGCCTGGTGAAGAACATGAGGTAGTGGAGGAAGTTGCATAATAACTTCGTGCCCCTGACAAAACGGGTGGAGGGACCCTAGCGCCCTCCACCCGTCATTACTAGTTAGAATCGTATAGTGATGTAGTGGTCCTCGCCTCTGTTCACAGGGCGGGCGCCACAATATAATCACGGGAGAATTTATGAATAATATACTTGCCCTTACTGCTACTATCATCCCCACCCTACTAATTATTACTTTTTGGGCTGGTCTCGTGTGGTGGGTTATTTGGGTAAGCCGCACACTTTACAGCGTAAAACGGCTATTAGAAACCAAAAGTCAAACTAAATCGCCAGCTGATACCGCTGACGATTCGCGCGATAATTAACCTACCTTCTTCATATACTGATGCAGCTGGGTACGTGCCAGCTGTTTTTTAATGCTGCTAGTGTGCCCGCAGAGCCTACTCAGCCTGACGTCTTACATAGCAATACCAATTCCCTTTACACCAACTTGTCTATTTTTACTGCGACCGACTCAAAGCGTGGACTTGTACGAAATGTCTCCCAGTCAACCCACGCAAACCCACTTGATTCATCTGGATCAATGGTGACATTATTCTCTTTCGCAATGAACAGATACCTAAAATCGTGGTGGTAATGGCCTGGCTCCCCTTTCTCGGGGCTTTCTGGAATATAATGAGTATTAATATCGAACGGTACCTGAGGACTGTCGGCACAGAGGCTCTTAAGCTGCAGCTGGCTGCGACCAATCCCTGTTTCCTCCATAACCTCACGTTCCGCGGCGGCCAAAATAGTTTTATCGGCTGGCTCCACATGTCCACCAGGCTGTAATAACTTGCCTAAAGACTTATGTTGCAATAGTAATACCTGTTTTGTGGCCGGGTTCACAATAAACGCGCTGGCAGTCGCGTGGCCTACAAAATTTTTACGGGAAGTGAGCTGTTCATCGCCTTGCTGCAACTGCTGAGATAAAAGCCTCAGGTGTGATTCATCATCAGGATACCTTTTAAGATACTTAGTAACACTATCGCTCACTTGCATGCAGCCCCGCCTCCTTCGCGTATCAAATTGATAGAATTGCTTTGCTCATCGTTTGCCGCAGGCTGCTAGTAGGCTCGAGTTGGCGCGGCATGACGCGCGTTAGTGTCATTCGCTTCGGTATCCGGCACAGCTCGGCGTGGGAATTTACGTGGCAATGGCTTGCCAGCTGGCTTTGTAGCCGCCTTGTCCTTTTCGGTGCGGCCAGGTGCCTCTTTGCGAGCCACTGGTGCTTCACCGCGCACCTTACGCGCACTGCTGCCGCCAATTTCATTAATCACCGGAATCACGATTGGGGTGCGGCGTGTCTTGTCGTACAAGAGATGGGTGATTTCGTCTTTTACCTCTTTCTTGAACACTTCCATATCGATGCGGCGTCCGTTGCCTGCACGCATTACCTTTTGCTTCAAATATTGACGAATCAGCCCCATCAGCTCTTCACTATCTCGCAAGTAGATAAAGCCACGACTAATAATGTCTGGGCTGGTAAGTAGGCGATTGGTACCACGTTGTAAGGTGAGCATCACCACAAAAATACCTTCTTGGCTCATGTGAATACGGTCTTTCAGTACCACTTCCGATACTTCCTGGCCTGAATCATCATACATAATACCGCCCACGTGCACGCGGCCATGCTTTTTAGCCTTGCCACCCTGAATTTCTATCACGTCGCCACTGTCACAGACGAAAATATTACGGCGCGGCAAACCACACTCTTTTTCGGCTAGCTCTGCGTTGTGCACGAGCATGTGAAATTCACCGTGAATTGGCATGTAGTACGTCGGGTTTAGTGCGGTGATCAGCTTCACGTGATCATCGTAGTAACCGTGCCCCGAAAGGTGCAATGGTCCAATACCGTGCAGGTGTTTCTTGCCGTTCTGAATCACCTCTGAGCCTTCACGCATCAAGCCATCAACAGTGCGCACCACATATTTTTCATTACCCGGAATCGGGTTTGAACTAAAGACGATTACATCAGTACTTTTAATCTTAATGTGTCGATGTGCCCCGCTCGCCATGCGGTTAAGCGCTGCATTAAACTCACCCTGTGAGCCAGTACAAACGACCACCACCTGACTATCTGGCAGCTTAATAATATCTTCCATCTTCATGACCACATCTTTTGGCACCTTAATCGTGCCTGAACGCAAGGCCACCTCAAGGTTTTGGATCATCGAATACCCAGCAAACGCTACCTTACGGCCGTGCCGCTTAGCTTCCTCTAAAATGAGCTGCATACGGTGAAGTTGGCTACTAAACGAGCTTAAAATGATGCGGCTATGTTGGTATTTTTCCATCACCTGGCCAATGCTCTGCTGGATGTCTCGCTCGCCATGGGTGTGCGTGCCTTCGCTTTCACAGTTGGTCGACTCGTTCATCAGCAGCATAATGCCTTCTTTGCTGGCAATTTCTGTTAAGCGGCGCAAGTCAAACTGCTTGCCATCAACAGGGTCATCTTCAAAACGCCAGTCACCGGTGTCGACAAGCACTCCTTCCGGTGTGCGCACTACCACTGCCGTTGAATCTGGAATCGAGTGGTTTACCCGCACTAGCTCTATCGATAGATGGTCTGAAACTTGTACAATCTCGTGGCTTTCTGGATCAAGCTCACGAAAATCTGGCTCAAACCGAGTCAGTGCATCCTCCATGTTGCGCTTCAACATCGAAATCGTAAACTTACTTGCGTACACTGGCGCCGGAATACGGTGAATCAGGTGGCGAAAAGCACCGATATGGTCTAGGTGCCCGTGTGTAAATACGTGCGCCTTAATCTTGTGCTTATTCTCTTCTAACCAGGTAATATCTGGCGTGATGTAGTTAATGCCCGGATAGTCAGCACGGTCTGGGAACAAAAAGCCCATATCAATGACCACAATCTCATTCTGGTACTCAATCGCGGCCATGTTTTTACCAATACCCATTTCGCCTAGGCCGCCAATCGGAATCACCCGCACCTTTGGCTTACTTACCACGCCACGCTGCTGCTTTGGCAACATATTCACACTAAACTGCTGTCCATCATAGCCGTTGTATACCGATTTATTCACCGGAATCGAAATGAGGTGCTGGCTTGCACGTGTGTTAACATTTTCACTGGTGCGGCGCTGCGCTCGAAATACTTCACCCTTGCGCGTATTCGTCGCGTTTAGTGCCGGAATACTCGATCGTTTTGCCCGCTTGGCACTCTGCTTCTTTACTGGCTCATCTTGTTTTGGCGTTGCGATTCGTCGCTGGCCCATGATATGTTCTCCTTCATTAAGTACACGCCACCCTGGGCGCATATATTAATTGCATAAATATACAGACACAGGGCGCGTACTACCGTGATATATGCACTTGTCTACTTATTGCCCCTTTGTAATAGTACTTTCATACTACCATAGCCTGCACTAAAAACACAAGCCTATCGCCGAGTAAACCACGCCGCTACTCCTGGGTAGCCTGGCGCGCAAGTTGTGCCGCCTGCACAAAATCAGCCAGCAGTGTACTACGCAAATCACCACGATACAGCGCCGCTGCCGGATGGTATAGCGGAATAATTAGCCGCTCCTTCCCGGCCACGTTTACCGTCACGGGCCGCCCGTGGTCACGCGAAATACGCAGCCCCGGCACAAATAGCGTTCCACTATGCCGGCCGAGGGGTAAAATTACGCGTGGCTGAATAATATGAATTTGCTTTGCTAAATATGGCCAAAACGCCACCTTCTCTTCTGGCAATGGATCTCGATTGTGTGGCGGACGATATTTAACGATATTTGTAATATATACATCACTGCGCTGCAATCCAGCTGCGCTGCACATTTCATCTAAAAACTTTCCACTCGCCCCCACGAATGGCTCACCACGCTGGTCTTCTTTAGCCCCTGGCGCCTCGCCAATGAGCATAATATCTGCAGTAGAACTACCGACGCCAAATACTAGCTGCGTTGCACTCGCTGCCAGTTCTGGGCATGGATTGTCTGCCAATAGTCGCTGGCGCAACTCCTCTAGTTGGGCTTCGGCTGATATCGTTGTCATAGCATTAGTATAGCACGCAGCAACCACCCTCGCAGCGGGCGCTATTACTTTTCTTCATTTTATGGTAAAATATACGTACGCTTATGTCCTAGCAATCCCGCTGGTCGACGAGGCACGAGAGAAAGGATGTCTCATTGACACCGAATAAACCTTCACAAAATATTTACGTAACCCACTCTCGGGAAAAGCCCCTGTTTGGCACACAGAAAGGAAGTAGCTATCCGCCGCCATCTTCTGATGTTCCTTCTATAGACCGCTTGCGCAGTATACTGGAAATCACAGATGACCTGACCCGTGAAGCACTGAATCTAGCGCCCACCAAACCGGTCACTGAAGCTCACCGCATTACTCACCTAATTGGTGCGTTATTCCGCAATGAACTTCCAAAAGAGTTGCCGGAAGATGTACAGCCGTATGGCCCAGAGCTACGTGTTCAGGATGAAAATTTTGTGCCGCTGTTTGCACCACTGCAAATTTGCCGCATTGAGCTAACATGTCTATTACACGATGAAGACGGTAACCGGCTAGCCAAGCCGCAAGTCTGGCTACACGCCTTTAACCGTGCGCAGCAAGCTGTTTTGCAGGTTCGTCCAGACATGATACTGCCCAAAGAAACGGCTGAACAACTTCCGCCGCCAGAGGCAGTTGAGAGCCTAGGAGATTTGCTCGCAGAGGTACCGTCCTATCGGCCAAACCGCACAAAACCTAAGTATACCCTTCCGGAGACGGTACGAAGTCAAATGAACAACTGCTGGGGTCAGCCAGATAGGAGTGATTTTGCCATCATCCTCAGCCGCGAATATACAAGCGACGACAATGACCGGATAGAGCCAGCAGCCTTTCCTGGGCAAAGTCTCTTAGTCAGCCGGGGTATCTCCGTAAAAAGCAGTGGAACGTACGAACTACACGGTTTAGTCAGTAATTCCCTTTCACCCCCGATATAGATGACAATTTCTCATCTGTATCGGGGTTTTTCTTATGCTTGACACTACAGGCTCCTTTGCCCATACTATAGCTATGCTTATAGCTCCACCGGCCGGTGTTGAGCGAGGCAGCGATTCGAAAGGGTGACGTATGTCGACTTCGAGTAACGTAATTTTTACAAAACGGTTATATCTTGCAGGGTTAGATAGCGAGGAAAAACGTGGATATCTCCACTTCAGCAAAGGTGACACGCCAGTGCTCACCGGGACAGGAGAGCTAACACAAAAGATTATTGCAACGCTCTTGGATGGCATGATCACCGCATTTGATCGTGACACTCCTCCCAGGATCGGGCCAGTCGCACGACTAGAGGTCATCTGGTACAAACCGCAGACAAGTGCAAAGCCCATCTATAGTGGTACGCTTGCCTACGACGCACACGGAGAGCTCTTGTTTCACGCGCGTGAAGCGCGCACTAACAAAGGGTCATCTAATGGCGAGCTTTTGTACACTATTTTACGGGGCTGCCATGTTCCAGAAGAGATAATTGCTGATGTATTCAGTGATGAGTTTAGCAAGAAGGTTCCTAACGGATACCAAGACAGCTATGCGCTAGTCTTTTCACGGGAGCGACTTGATCGTAGCGGCAAGCCAACCGGCAAACTGACCCGCGACCGCAAGTGGCAGCGAGGTCTCGCCAACAAGGCTCTTGCTGCCCTCCAAAAGGTATAACCACGTATCTATTGCACCCGCCAGTTTGCACTATGCGCAGCTGGCGGGTTTACCTCCCTTTTGGCGCTGGGCTTCTTGACATTCTTCCTAAATCACCGTATTATTTAAGTATTCATTTTATCCATTGATTGCGATTTGTAGTCTATAGCAGCTATAGACGGTCGCCCACCTGAAAGGACGTGGTGTAAATGATGGACATTACGATTAGTTCTGCAAATGGTGGCGTAGTGATTCTCTTGGCCGCCCTGGTTATAGTCCTAGCCTTCGTCGTCGGCAGCTCTTTTGTCGCTGGCAAGAATGCTGCAAAAGATGAGGCAACAGCTTTTTTCAATAGTACACATAAGTACATTGTTAAGACGAAGGGCATGAACGATGGAGAAGAGGTATCAACAACACTTACATTTTTGATTATCGGTGGTAGTATTAAATTAAACACTAACGGTAATGATGACTCTTTGTGCGTTATACAAGACGGACTGGTGACCATCGAAGAAAACCGTACTCTCTCCGAACCTTATCGTTATAAGGGTACTCTGCAGGATGCATAATGCCCAGCCCGCTAGAAAATAGCTCACATTGAGTCATATTGACTCTGTAGCTCATTCTGGCGGGCTATTTTCTTTGGCTTTTTGGTGATATATGCTATAATTTTGCCTAGCTTATGTCCTGGCAATCCCGCCAGTCGACGAGGCTCAACCGGAAGGAGGCCATACTGTGGCCCGTCCTGATGCATCTTCATCAACTATCAAGCCACTGACGACACGCAATAATCTAGGAGCTGAACCGATGATCAGCTTCAAACCGGAGGCACTCCGCGATGTTATTATTGCTACATTATACGGTAGCTTTCTATACGGCAACATTGCCCGCATCGAGCTCATTGCAAAAGAAGGCGACAGCCTAGCTAATAGGCGACAGTTACGCGCATTTACCCCTAATGGTAACCTGCTGACTATTGCGCATGCTACGAAGTCGCTGCTAACGGATAATCCTGCAGCACAGAGCCAGAAGGATCCGTCGCTACTGCAGATATTTGGGTCATTATTGTTGGCTACAATGCCACAAACCGATGAACAACCAATGCGTGATCTGCAAAAGGATATTGTGGCCTATCAGGATCGTCGTAACTGCAACGGTATGCCAAACGATGAATATGTTGCTATTCTGTATCGCGAGCGCCTATCCAACGGTTGGGGCTCTTGGCAGCGCTCAGTGCAACCGCTTGTGTGATGAATAATTAGATGCTCCCCTCCCGCTACCGTTGTCGGTGGCAGGAGGGGCTTTTTCTTTACCAACAAAAACACCTCGGTTGTATACCCCGAGGTGTTATGGCTACTCGCAGCTTCTGGGGCGCCTATTTGGCGTCTTTGATGCTGAGCGCAAGCCGGCCACGATCATCGATCTCTAGCAGCTTCACGCGAACAGTTTGCCCTTCTTTAAGCACATCGCTAACTTTTTCAATACGTCGATCAGCAATCTTCGAGATGTGCACCATGCCGTCGATACCAGGCAAGATTGTTACAAAAGCTCCAAAGTCTTTAATTGAGGCGACGGTGCCTTCATAAATCTTGCCCACCTCTGGTTCTTCGGTTAGGCTCTTGATCCACGTCAAGGCCTTTGTAATAGCTTCGGCGTCTGGGCTCGAAATTGTGATTAAACCGTCTTCTTTAATGTCTACTTCGGCACCAGTTTCGCTAGTGATTTTGTTGATGGTTTCACCACCCTTGCCAATGACGGCACCAATTTTTTCTGGATTAATCTTAAGCTTTTCAATCTGTGGTGCATATGGGCTGAGCTGCTTGCGTGGCTCTGGCAGCACGCTCAGCATGTGCTCCAGAATGTGGGCACGGCCAGCTTTGCTCTGCTCCAGCGCCTGGCGCAGCACCTGCACGGGCAGACCATGCACCTTCATATCCATCTGCAGGGCGGTAATACCCTTGCTGGTACCCGTCACCTTAAAGTCCATGTCGCCAGCAAAGTCTTCAGCATCAGCAATATCGCTCAGTACGTAGGGCGTGTCACCATCCATCATCAGGCCCATGGCAATACCACTCACCGGTGCCTTAAGCGGCACACCAGCGTCCATTAGGGCCAAACAGCTACTACAGGTGGCTGCCATACTGGTAGAGCCGTTCTGGCTCATGATTTCCGTGACACTGCGGATGGCATAGGGGAACTCTTCTTCACTCGGCAATACCGCCGTCAGGGCGCGCTCCGCCAGATACCCGTGGCCAATCTCACGCCGACCAGGGCTACCAAGGCGCTTGACCTCACCCACTGTATAACCGGGGGCGTTGTAGTGATGCATATAGCGGCGCTCGCCTTCTGTTACCTCCATGGTATCAACGAGCTGTGCGTAGCTGAGTGGCGCCAACGTAACAACGTTCATGCCCTGCGTCACTCCACGAGTAAACAAGCTGCTGCCATGGGCACGCGGCAAAATACCAACTTCACTCGAGAGCGGACGGATTTCCGTGAGGGCGCGGCCATCGGGGCGAATACGCTCCTCCACAATGCCGCGGCGCACGTCTTTGTGCACAGCCAAGGTAAAGGCTTCATCATACTCAGCACGTTTTTCTTCGTACTCTTCGCCGTATTTCTCTTCCATAGCCCGGTGGAAAACCTCACGCACTGCATCAACATTATCATTGCGCTGTGGGTATGGTGCACGTACCTTATCGCCAAGCTTGCCCGCCACCCAAGCATCAACTTCTGCTTGAATTGCTTCATCTGGCAAAACCAGCTCGTACTGTTGCTGCTCTGGCTGCACCGCTGCCACCAACTTCTGCTGCAGTTCGATTGCCGGCTGGAAAGCGGCCTGCGCCCAGGTTAGTGCATCAATAATAACCTCTTCTGGCACCTCTTTAGCACCAGCTTCCACCATGGTAATGCCATCTTCAATACCGGCAACGACAAGATCTAGATCAGACTGCTCGCGCTCTTCAGGGCTCAAAAAGGCCTTAAATACACCATTGACGCGGCCAACGCGCAATCCTGCCACCGGGCCATCAAATGGCGTACCGCTGAGCATCAGCGCGCTGCTGGCAGCAATCATCGCTACCATATCTGGGCGGAACTCTGGGTCCATGCTGAGCACTGTAGCGACCACCTGCACCTCTTGGCGGTAGCCCTTTGGAAAGAGTGGACGAATTGGTCGATCAATCAAGCGCCCAATCAGCACCGCTTCATCACTCGGCCGACCTTCACGCTTAATAAAGCGGCTGCCACTAATCTTGCCTGCTGCGTAGAACTTTTCTTCATAGTCAACGCTTAGCGGGAAGTAGTCTAGCGTTACCGGACGCTTGCCCACCTGCGCTGTACCCAGCACAACGGTATCGCCGTAGCGCACTAGCACACTAGCAGTTGAGCGAAAGCCGACGCGGTTAACTTCTAAAGTAAGGGGGCGACCACAAAACTCGGTCGTAACCGATAGTGGCTCCTTCCCTCTTGGGTTAATAATACTCATGTTGGTTTCCTTTCTGCGGAAGGTAACAGAGAAAACTGCTTGCCGTGCGTCACTCCATATAGCAAACGTTCTTCTCTATCACATTCCGCGCTCTATTACTCTTTTATTCTATCACAGCACCCCGGGGTTCATGCTATACTAAGCACATGCGTATTAATCACACCCGGCCGCGCCGCAGCGCGCTAGACTATCTATTGTATGGTCTCGCTTTTTTGCTCCTCGCCGGTGGTGGCTATCTTCTGTATACCCTGCTTTCTCCCTGGACCGCCAGCCTGACGACCAACCCAACCAATAATGCTACCACACAAAAACTGGCTGCCACTAAAGAGCAAATTACCGAAGACCGACTATACATACCAAAAATCAACGTAAATGTTCCCTATGCCAAAGGTGATGCCAAAGTGCTTGAAAATGGCGCCTGGTGGCGCTCACCAACGAGCGGCAACCCTGCAGAAGGTGGTAACTTTGTGGTAGCTGCCCACCGCTTTGTTATGGGAACCACGCCGCAGCAAACGCAGCGCAAATCACCTTTTTACACGATCGATCGAGTGAAAGAGGGCGACACTATCATTGCTGACTACGGCGGCAAACGCTACACCTACCGTGTGACGACAATTCACCGCGTTGCGCCAAGTGCCGTGGAAATCGAGGCTCCACAGCCTGGCAAAAATATTATGACGCTTTATTCATGCACCCTGGCCGGCAGCGCTGATGGCCGTGATGTGATCGTCGCCGAGCAAGTAACATCAGGGACCTAACACCTACGCCTATCAAAAATACCCCACCTAACTTGTGGGGTATTTTTATGGCTCGAACCGTTAGCGGCGGAGGCCAAGCTTTTCAACAACTGCTTTGTACTGAGCAAAATCGGTTCGTTCAAGATATTTCAGAAGGCGCTTGCGCTTTCCTACCATCTGAACAAGACCGCGACGTGCCATAAAGTCATGCTTGTTGGCTTTTAGGTGCTCTGTCACCTCTTTGATACGAGTGGTCAAGATTGAAATTTGAGCCTGTGGGCTACCAACGTCGTTCTTGTTCACCTGAGTCAAAGCAATCGCTTTTTCCTTGTTCTCTTTAGTAATCATACCACCGCATTATACTATAGGTTTGCCGGTGGCGCAACAGCTAGGAGTTAATACCGAGCTCGTCTAATGTAGCTGCCTGAGCCACATCCCAGCACCCAACCTTGGTGCGCCGCAACTCAGTGCAATAGGCACCCGTGCCAAGTGCCTTGCCAATATCCACCGCAAGGCTTCGAATGTAGGTGCCGCTACCCACGTGGGCACGCACTACGACCGCCGGGTACATATAGTCGAGTAGGGTTAGTTCATACACGTGAACTGTCCGCGTCGGCATCTCTACCGTCTCTCCCTTGCGCGCCCGATCGTAGGCCCGGCGACCATCAATCTTAATTGCCGAAAAAACTGGTGGCTGCTGCTGAATAGCTCCGGTAAACTGCGTTAACACCGCCTTTAGCGCCGCTCTCGTGGGCTGTTCGCCAGCAACTTGGGTAATTTCCCCTTCTGGGTCTCCAGTCGAGCTCTCAGCCCCAAGCATAATTGTCGCTTCATATACTTTATCTAACTTGGTAAAGGTTTCGGCCTGTTTGGTCATCTTGCCGGTTACAACCACCATAAGACCAGTCGCAAATGGGTCTAACGTGCCAGTGTGACCTACTTTAACACGTCGGCCCGCCTGCTGGCTCAGGAGACGGCGCACACGCGCCACAACGCCAAAACTGGTCATGTGAGCAGGCTTGTCTACCAAAAGAGCCCCGGTAAACTCCTGCTGGGGCCCTGGCAACTGATTGGTTGGTGATGGAATAGTCGGATGAGGTTCGGTCATGTGCTGTGAAATTACTGTCTACTCTGGTATGCGAAACTGTCCTGGAGTAGGTTTTTGTGGTTTTTTAGCATCAGCATCGCCTGTCTCAGCTGGTGCCGGCGGCATAAAGCCCTGTGGTAAACCACCCTGCCCTTCTGGGAAGCTTGGCATATCTGGCAGTGGTGGCAACGTCGAAAAGTCTGGCAATGGTGGCAATGGCGGCTGCGACGTCGTGGGAACAGCTCCTAAATCAAACGGCATAGCGCTGCCTGCAAAAGGATCAACTCCCGGCGCAGCATCCTGCTGCTGTTTAGCCTCGGCAAAAATATCTTTACTATCTGGCACGGTAAGTTGTGGCGATGATTTGCGTGGTACACCGTCCAAACCACGATCTTTGTTCTCTGCTAGCCCATCAACGCTTTCCGGACCATCTTTTGTACCACTGCTGTTTATTGGCGCAGTAAACCGTGGCTCGCTTGAGGTGGTAGTAGCTCCATCGTGGTTGATAATTTTACCAGTGCGACGCCTTTTTTGGAGCTCGTCGAATGGATTTGCATCAGCAGGTACCTCAGCCGATGGTGGCATCGGTGTTTCCATAAAATCACCAAGATCGCTACTAAAGCTTGGGCTTGGCAACGCGTGCTCTAACGCATCTGATAGCGGTGGTACATCTGGAGTGGCCTCCTCGGCAGCATCTTTGCCAAATAGTCCACTAAACCGATGTGCTTTTTTGTCTGCGTTAGCTGACTCTCGGGCCTCCACTTCAGCCGTGAGGTCTTCTATTTCGTGCGACGACGTGCGTGATACCGACGGCACCGGTGCATCGGTTGGCATTTCGGTTGGCAACGGTGGAATATCAAAATCAAAAGGATCAGTTTCCGTTGGTGTTGCAGCCGCGCTCTTTGGCTCAGCTGGCTCTGGCTGCTGCGCAGCTGGTGCTACAACATCATTAATTGCAGCACGTGGCCCCGCTGGTTTACGTTCTGGTACCCCTCCTGCAGATGGAGTCTTTGGAAGGTGTGAAATAACTAGTTCGCCCGCCGCGACAGGTGCGTTACTACCTTTCGCGGCGCCGGGTTTTAAATTGATATTGCCGCCTTCACCCCCTTTATCGGTTGTGTCAGCTGGCGTCGATATATCCCCCTTCGACTTTTTGCGTGCGGCTGGTTTTGTGCCGTCATTCAGCTTAATTTCACCACCGCGGCGTTTTTCTGCCGCAGCTCGGTCTGCAGCCCTCGCCTTGGCTTCACGCTGCTGCTCTCGCTTTAGCTCTTCACGCAAGCGAGCTCGCTCGGCCTCTAGGCGAGCCTTAGCCTCTTCATCACGCTGGCGCTGCTTGTCTTCTTCCAGTTTTGAGACAACAAGCTGCTGATTAGCACCCGAGCCCATCAAGTTGGCCGCAATCGTCATCGTGCGCGCGTTAGTGCGTGGGTTACTAAAGCGTTCAGTTTGGTCGATAATACCAGTAAGCAGTGCATTCGCAATTTGCTCATCGAGCTGTTTATTACCCTTCAGGCTATCGATAAGATCGGCCACCATTTCACTGGCACCACTCGCTTGTGGATTATTCCAGCGGGCGCTACCTAGCTCGCTTGCAGCTTTGCCGGCGCTAATACTCACCACATGAGCATCCTGTAAAATCCGGCTGTGCGACGCAATGGCGTCATCGAGCTGCTTTTGGTTAGCGGCACCAATCGCAATGACAAGTTCCACATTGTAGTCGCCCTTTTCAAAAGTTAGGTCTTTGCTAGTAATAGTCGTGCGGTACGGCGTAATGTAAATCTTCACCTCATCGCCTTCTACTACGTAGCGCAGGTGGTCAGCCTTTTCTTTGTTCAGCGACACGATAAAATCACGCAGACTATCAACAGTCGTTTCAAATGCCTCTTGTGGCTTCAAAAAGGCAATCGACTGTGGTAATTTGCTACTCACCACAGCAGTAGCGTACTTCCCGGTTTTATTCAAAAACAAGGTCAAACCAAGTGCAGCAGTTAGTTCGTCAATTGTTGGGTTTTTTCCTACAGTCACCAAAACATTGGTCACTTCACGGATCTGCTCAACGATCTCTTTTTTTGCATTATTCATAGTATTTCGCTAGAAGTCCCATCCTACTTCTTATGTTAATTCCATAGGGGAAAAATCCCACTCATTACCTACCACTTTAGCATAAGGGTGTTGTCCTGGTCAATTAGTCACCCGCTAGCTGCGTAAATTGCTTTACATTTCAAGCGATTTCCTCTATACTATGTGGTGATTGTAGACATTAACCCTAATAAGATAATAAGAAAAGGATAGGCATGCCAATCATCAAATCTGCTATTAAACGCGCCAAGCAAACGGCTACCCGCCGCGAGCGTAACGTTGGTATCAAAAAAGATATCAAAAGCGCGACCAAAGCCTTCCTGGCCAACCCTACTCAAGACACTTTGGCCAAGGCCTACAGCGAGCTCGACAAAGCAGTCAAGAAGAACCTGCTAAAGAAAAACACTGCTGCTCGCCGCAAGAGCAAGCTTGCTGCAATTGCTAAGAACGCAAACTAATTGCATAGCACGTAGCATAGTTGCACCACCAAGACCACCTGCTATAGCGGGTGGTTTTTTAGTATAGCTTGCATGTCAGGCTCCACGTCCCCGCTAGCAAGGCATTACGCCTGAGTAATCTGGACAATGCACATAAGCGCCTGCTGCAGCGCAAGCCAAGGGTCTACCGAGCGTTTCATAGCGTGGTCTGCTTCTGCCAAGGCTTGCACCAGCTTGTGTGCGTGCTCGCGTTGTTGGCGCTCGGTGGTGGCGCCTGCGTATAGCCTTCGGCCCAGTGCGGCTGAACGTCGCACCGCAAATGCAGGCAGCCCAAAATCACGTGCAATCTCTGATTCCGCTGGAGCACCTAGCGCACCTGCAGCCAAAGCGGTCATCAACTGCGAAGACAGCAGCCCTAGCGTTTGGTATGGATTAACCAGCGGGCTGCGCCCTAGTTCCTCAAGGCGTTGATGGAGCTGCTTCACCTGCCCCGAAGCAGCCATATCCAGCAAAGAAAACGCATTACTACTTGGCGGCAATGGGAGCTGCTGACGCACCAGCTCTTCGGTAATATCCCCTTCCACCTGTAGGCGTTCAAGCTCATTGGCGATTGCCCGTTGATCATCTTGCAGTCGCACTGCCAGCTCCGATAAAGCTGCTCGCGTTACCTGCACGCCCTGCTGCTGAGCCCACTGCTGCATTACATCAAGCAACGTGCGGCGCGTTTTTTCGTTATATAGCGGAAACTGCTGCACATCAGCATGCTGCTTCAGCCATTTTGCAAAGGCGGTTCGGTTATCAAGCGTGTTTTGTGAAAGAATTACCACATCTTCACGAGGCTCGTCTAATAGTTTCACTAGTAGTGGCTGCAACGCGGTAGCCTCATCACTGTCGCGCAATACCAGCGGCTGTGGCGGGCCAAAGAGTGTCTCACCGAGCAGCAGGTTCGGGAGCTCACTTGGCGCTAGCTCAGGAGCTCGCACAATACGCGGCGATGGACCCGCCAGCTGCTGCTCCGCCTGAAAGCGCTCAAAGGTATTTTTTCCTACTAATACATGCAGCGGCATCTACCGCATCTCCTTTAGGTCTGCCCCTGGTTCGAGCGGCTGACACACCGGGCAAACATGCGTGCCACGTCCAGCCCACCTATATTTCTTGATTTCCGTCCCACAGCGCCGACACGGCTGCCCCTGTCGTCCAAACACACCAGCAAATGTCAAATAATTTCCTTTTTCTCCGGCAGCGTTAACATACGTTCGGTCTGTGCTACCACCTTGATCGATAGCCTGCTGCATCACGTCTCGGAGCGCCGTAAACAATCGTGCAAATTCGTCCTGACTAAGCGACCCTACTAGCCGTGTTGGACTCAGCTGCGCTCGCCACAAGCTTTCATCGGCGTAGATATTACCGACTCCGGCCACCACCGACTGATCGAGCAACGCAGCCTTAATGTTACTCCTACCGCGCCGCGTAAACCGAGCAGCAAAAGCCTCTGTAGTAAATGACGCATCCAGTGGCTCAGGTCCTACCTTTTGCATAAACGGCTCCTGGGCAACCTCAGCCGTGGGAATAAGCTTTATCCAGCCAAACTTGCGCTGGTCATTGAAATAAAGGTGTGACCCATCGGTAAACGTAATAATCACCCGCGTCGATGCATCTGGCAAATGTCCGACGAGGCTATCATTTGGATGCCCCGCCCCAAAACGTTGCTCACCCACAAAAACTAGCTGCCCCGTCATTTTTAAATGGATCATCAAACTATACCCCGAAGATAGTTCTATTAGGAGCACTTTTGCGCGCCGACGCACTGCCTGAACAGTGGCGCCATGTAAAAACTGCTGCGCATCATCTGGGCTCACTGGAAAACTTTTGGCTGCGCGCGCTTCTACCGACGCAACACTGCGACACACAATCAGCTGCCGCAAGCCTCGAGCAATGGTTTCAACTTCGGGTAATTCTGGCATACTTATAGTATACCAAGATCTACCAAGTACTGGCGAGTTGTCTGGGCCTCTGTGTGTTGATGCCCCGCCATGCCATGCTCTGCCGCAGCTGCAATATTTGCCGGGCTGTCATCAATAAGGATTATATGCGTTTTAGGATACACTGCTCGCTGCAAGGCCTGATACATAGTGGCCGCCGGCTTAGTACCAAGCTCTGGACTAGCCAGCACCACCGCCTCAAACCATGCAATTTGCTCGGGCGAAAATAGCTGCATAATCTTTTCACGGGAAGCATTTGAGAACAATGCGACACCGACTCCAGCTTCATGCACCTGGCGCACAATGTCCATCATCGCCGCATCCAGCGCTAACTCTGCTGATAATTCCTGAGTGATGCGCTCCTGCGATAGCCCTGTTAGCTCAGCCAGTTGGTGCGTATACCCCGCTACATCGATATAGCCATGACGATACGCCGCATCAATATCACTGGCTGCCGGCTGCTTGCACAAAGGCACCAGCCCTAGTAGCCGCTGCGTTGCGTCAGCATACAATACGCCATCACAATCAAATGCTACAACACTAGCCGTAGGCTGTTTCATATGCCATTAAAAGTTAAGTAGGTTAATTTCACCTGATGACTGGCCAGCAGATTTCAACACCTCTTGTGCGTTTGGCACCTGGTTCATAAATAGCTCACTCAGCTGCTGCACCGAAGCTTGCAACGATCCCTTCGAACCACTACAGTCAGTTGTCCAGAGACGCTTTACGGCACGAGTTCCTTGCAAAATCTCAAATTCGTACAAATTACCCTTAGCACACACACCAGTCGTATCGTCTGCGTTACCCGTCAACTGCACACCTTTAGCCAGGTTTGCTTTATCCAGCGCTGCGGTAAATTGCTCGTAAGCCTTTACGTTGTTGTCATATGACTTACTTTTCAGCTCTTTTTCAAGATAGCCCTCATACGATGTAATGGTGCGTGATTCTGGTGTCACGGTAATCTGGTATGAGCGGTGGTTTTCATTGGCGACAATTGGCCCACGCTTTGTCATACGCACTGATCGTGATAGATCACTAGCTAGTAACGCTTCACGGCTGACGTCTGTTTTTTGGTTGCCCTGCTTGTTTGTGTCTGCACCGCCAAACATTGCTCGTGCCAATGAAACCAGCGCCACAATCGCAATAATGATAATAACGACGACAATGATAATCGGCATCGTACGAGAAATTTTACTACGGTTATTCATGATAGAGACTGTACCACATTTTACCGCTAGTCGCAAGGTTTTTGCGTAGCCTCGGACCTAACGCCACCTAGGCCTGACCCCAGTTATCACCAATAGAAATATCTACTTTTAGCGGCACACGTAGTTCTGGAGCAATCTGCTCCATAGTGGTGCGTAGCAGCTCACCCACAGCCTCGGCCTGATCCTTACCGCACTCTACCATAATAGAGTCATGAATTTGCAAAATGCTCTGCGCTCCTACCGGCAATGCCGCATCGACCGCAAGCATGGCGCGCTTCATAATATCAGCCTCGGTACCCTGAATCGGCATATTAGCAGCAGCACGCTCGGCCGCAGCTCGAACGGCAAAATTACGTGCATTCACCTCTGGAGTCGGACGCCGTCGCCCAAACAAAGTCTCAACATACCCTGCCGTGCGAGCTTTCTCAAGAGTGCGATCAATAAATTGCCGGATCGGGGCTCGCAGTGCAAAATAATGATCAATAAACTTTTTTGCTTCAGCAACGCTCATGTCGGTAGCGGCCGCCAACCCGTGAGGGCTCATGCCGTATAGCACGCCAAAATTGATAGTCTTAGCCGCCCGCCGCTGCTCTTTACTCACCTGGTCAATTGGCACGCCATATACTTCACTGGCAGCCCGCGAGTGAATATCAACACCAGCTGCAAAATCATCTATCAATGCTTGATCACCGGCCAGCTCTGCCGCCAGTCGCAGCTCAAATTGCGAGTAGTCTGCACTAACAAACACGCGCCCTGGCCCAGGCACAAAAGCTGTGCGAATAGCCCGTCCACGCGCCGAGCGAATCGGAATATTTTGCAAATTTGGGTTGCTGCTCGATAGCCGCCCAGTGCTCACCACATCTTGGTGAAAGGTAGTGTGAATTCGCCCATCAGCCGCAATCATTTTTGGCAAGGCCTGCACATAAGTGTGCTGCAATTTTGCTAGTTCACGCCACTGCTCAATAATCTGAATAATCGGATGTTGCCCAGCCAGTTTATCAAGCTCTTTTTTGCCAGTGGAATACCCAGTTTTACCCTTTTTAATACCGGTTGTTGGTAGCTGTAGCTTTGTAAACAACACTTCTGATAGTTGCCGCGGCGAACCAAGGTTAAACTCATAGCCCACCTGCCGATAGGCCTCTGCTTCAAGCGCCGCTAGTTCGCTCGCTAGCTGTTTGTCCATCGCACTAAGCACCGTTTTATCCACTGCAATGCCGGCTCGCTCCATTTGGAATAGCGACCAAATTAACGGAAAGTCTAGCTGCTCGGCGATATACTGCAGCTTCGGGTCATCTGCCAGGGCCTGCTGTTGCGCCGCCGCAGTGCGCTGCAAATATACAACTTGCTGCGGCGCATCAAGCTCCTCCCCCGGATGGCCCACCAGTGCAGCCACGCTAGTATCACGGCGGAGTGGCTCCAGCAAAAACGATGCAAGTCGCACATCATGCACGTGACTAAAGTGCGGCAAGGCAATAAACGCCGCCAAATTGCTGCCGGCAAGTTCTCTACTCAACGCGTGGTATAGCTCTTTAACGTCATATGCGCTAACTCGCCCCCGACCAAGCGCCGCCCAATCTTCAGCAGGAACATCTGCCACTGAGTGCTTCATGTATCGGCCATCTGCTCGTGCTAAATGAAGCATCCCATCCTCAACTGCAGCAGCTACTAGTTCACCCGTCGCCACATCATTCACCCGCCAGGCAGCTTCAGTAATCTCTTTTGGCTGATCGAGCGCCATGGTCTGCGCATTACTTGCCGCGTCTACCGCCTGTTTTAGCTCTGGTGGTAGCTGCGTCATAAGCGACTGAAAATCATACTTCTCCAGCGTATCGCGCAGGCGCTGGCCATCGCTAGTAGCACGCTCATTTGGATTAAACTGCACCGGTGCATCTCGCATAATCTCAGCTACCTGGCGGCTAAGTAGTGCCAATTCCCGGCCATCTTGAAGTTTTTTAGCAATACCCGGCTTAAGCTCATGCACATGATCATAGATAGCTTCCAGGCTGCCCCATTGCTGCAGCAGCGCTGTAGCAGTTTTTTCACCAATACCCGGCACGCCAGGAATATTATCGCTGCTATCTCCTTTTAGCGCCTTAAAATCAAGAAACTGCGCCACACGCAAGCCATATTTCGCCATGAAGGTTTCAGGATTATACTGCTCAATCTGCGCAAACCCTTTTTTCATAGCATACATATGCGTCTGCGGCGAGACTAGCTGCAGCATATCAAGGTCACTCGAGATTAAGCAGGTCTCTACCCCTTGTGCTTCAGCCTGGTGAGCCAGCGTGCCCATAATATCATCTGCCTCATAATCATCAGCTTCCAGTAGCGGCCACCCCAGCGCCGCAATAACTTCACGCAGCATCGGAATTTGGTCAAAAAAATCTTGTGGCGGCCTCGTGCGGCCTGCTTTGTACGTTGGCAACAGTGCTAGGCGGCGGCGAATACTGGTGCCCTTTTTATCCCAAGCCACGTATACATAATCTGGCTGCAGCTGCTTTACCACCTCAAGCGCCAGGCGCGTAAAGCCGTAGACGCCCCCCGTGGGTATACCATCGCGCGTGCTAAGGTGCGGCATCGCATAATACCCACGATAAAATACTGATTTTCCATCTATCACTACCAGGCGTCGTTTCATAGATTTAGTATATCATCCAGCTAGAGTATCGTGATACACTAAAGGGATGAAGCAAACCACCGCACACTCACAACCTGCCACTATTTTAGCCTTTGTTGGCCTGCCAGGCAGCGGTAAAACCACCGCTGTTGATTTTTTGACCGAACAGGGCTATCCAAAAGTTTATTTTGGTGGCGTCATCTACCAAGCTATGGCCGAAGCCGGCATCGAGCGCACGGCTGCCAGCGAAACCAAATTCCGTGAAGAAATTCGCGCAAAGGAAGGTAAAGATTTTGTCGTGAAGCGTATCGTGAAGCAGCTGCACGATTTAATCGCTGCCGGCGAGCGGCACATCGTAGCTGATGGGCTATACAGCTGGACTGAATATAAAATCTTAAAGCAAGAATTTGGACCACAATTGCACGTCGTCGCTATCGTGGCACCAAAGCGGCTGCGTCACCACCGCCTCGCCATTCGCCCTGGCCGCTCATACACCGAGAAAGAAGCCAACGAACGAGATTGGAATGAAATAGAACACCTAGAAAAAGGTGGCCCAATCGCTATTGCTGACCACTACATTAGCAATAATGGCGACCTTGATACATTCCACAAAGATATCGCCAAAACGTGCAAAGAACTGCATTTTTAAACGCATCTTGCCACTAGTAACCTCACCCCGCAGCTACCCCTGCGGGGTTTTCTTGACGACCTGGCAACTTTGTGCTAGCATACAGACATCACTTGTGACCAAGCTGATCCGTGTTAGCGCCGTTAACATCGTGTATCCCTACTATATTGAAGGAGATGGTCCAAATGACGACCCTTACTAATCACAACACTTCCACTGAGAATACGTCGACTCTTGCTAAGATTGCAGATGCTGCAGTACACACTAGCAAGCTGGCCCTTGTCGTTCCTGCTATGCTGGCTGCCCAGATTATGGAAAGCTATAAACAAGACAGCAAGGAAATGCAAGAAAGCACTGGTAACCCTGATGCGGTAGCCACTGCAAAGGCATAGTTTCATATGTAAAATCTCGTCGTGACGACGACAAAGAGCGCTACGAACGCTACGGCCAATAGAAACGATTCTCTCCTGGGACAACTGTCTCGGCAATCATACCACTTATGTTGTATGATACCGCCTAGAGGCGCAGCTACCTGCTGGTAGCAAAGGGTATTCACCCACTGTTGGCAATAAGTTCGCCGTAGAAGCTCAACTCGGTTATAAAATTTTTATTATTTATTTTGTAGCCTTCGAGTTTCGAGGCTCCGGCTTGAGCTCCTACGGTGGGCTTTTTATTTTGGCTATTAATTTTTATGCAATAATTATTTCCCCAGATAGTATTGACAACCCCTGCGTTATATCGCACAATGTAAATTAGACATGTTGGCCCCAGATAATTCCACCGTGGAGTTATCGATTCACAGAATAGGAGACAGACATGTGCACTGTTCAGGATTTTACTCTATCACCTACCGAGGGTCTGACCACTCTGGGGGTTTGCCAGGAAGATGTACTAACAGACGAACAAGCTACTTGTTTCTATCTTGAGTTGCATACTTTGCTCGCAAAGTACCCGCTCTAATCAGGCTCACAAAATAATGATCCGCAGCTAAATCAGCTTGCTCATTATCATATTGGTGGTTACTAAACTAGCTCCTGACACCAGCCCACTACTAGAGAATACTCAGCTGGCCTTTGTGGCCGCGTAGTGTATCATTCTCTGGTGGTGGGCTATTTCTTTGCAGCTACCACAGCTTTCTGGTGCATAGCACCATAATTGGCCGGCTACTTTTGCGTACCACCAGAGGCTGATCGCTCAACCAGGTAATCGGCTCACCATCGACTTGCACGTGATATTTGTTTTCCGTACTCATAAATGCTATGTGGCAGCTCGCCACCGCCTGCCCATACATACGGCCAAACAATACACTCCGCACAATAAACGGCAAGCTACGCCAAAACGAACGCGCATCGAAGCCACGCAGCAAAAATGTATCCCCCACCCCATAACTATCGCCGGTGCGCATAATACCAGCAAAGCTGCGGCCATTAATGCACAGCACATCTGTCTCCCAGCGGTGAATTGGCCGGTAGTTACGGCTCATCGCCGGCAGCTGATACTGCCGCGCGGTGCGGCGGTGCAGTAGTAGCATATGCCACAAACTCGTTACCAAATGGCTAATGCTATGGCGCAGCGTATCACGCAGCTTACTATCAAACTCGGCCGCGACAAAGGCTGTCCAACCAAGCGAAATACTAATCAGCGCCGCTTTACTTTCCCCGCCCCGCTCTACTACCAGTGGGTATATTGGCTGAGGTGTACTATTGCGCAGCATATATAGAGGGTTTTGCAGTGGATTATAGCGCCTGAACCCACGCAGGCCGCGGCCAAAATTATGCGCAGCATCGTTAAAATTACCAAACGCCAAAAAGCCGACTCGCACATTCGGCGCCGTCGACTGCCGCACCGCCTGTAATACAGAATTAGCCGTGCCATCACCAGCTGCCACGAGTACCGTGTCACTAGGCTGCAAAAACCGAGCTAAATGCACGATAGCATCACCATAGCGTTCATGGCCAAACTCATACTGCTGATACGGCAGCCCAGCCCGGTCCAGGCGTGCAAAAACCCGGCGCTGCACTATAGGAAAGCGTGAACTTTTCGGGTTACACACCACCACTAGGCGGCCGGGCATTACTATTTGCTTCATTCTACCGTTTAGCATAGCACGGTAGCTGCGTGGCGGCTACTGTAAATATTCGTGTAGTTTTTTAGCGTCTTTATGCTTGCGTAGCTTCGCAAGAGCCTTAGCTTCAATTTGGCGAATACGCTCACGAGTTACAGCAAACTCTTGCCCCACTTCTTCAAGGGTGTGGCTTTTGCCGTTATCAAGACCAAAGCGCATGCGGATAATCTTTTGCTCACGATCCGAGAGCGCACCCAATGCTGCTTGTACCTGCTCTTTCAGAAGCTGCACCGAGGCCGATTCTTCAGGGGTAGCACTATCTTCATCTTCAATAAAATCACCAAGTACTGAATCTTCATCATCATCGCGACCAACTGCGCCGTCCAAACTGGTAATATCCTGCTTAATCTTCATAACATACTCAATCTTGTCTGGTTCCATGTCTAGCTCTTTAGCCAGCTCTTCAACAGTTGGCTCACGGTTCAGTTCTTGTGTCATGCGGCGCTGGGTGCGCAATAGCTTATTAATCGTCTCCACCATGTGCACTGGAATACGAATAGTGCGAGCTTGGTCGGCAATGGCACGGGTAATTGCCTGGCGAATCCACCACGTTGCGTAGGTACTAAACTTAAAGCCCTTATCTGGGTCAAATTTTTCAACGGCGCGCAATAGCCCAGTGTTTCCCTCTTGAATCAGGTCAAGGAAATCAAGCCCACGACCGCTGTAGCGTTTGGCAATGCTCACCACCAGGCGCATATTCGCCTCGGCCATTTTATCCTTTGCCCGGCGGTCACCCTCAACAACGCGCTTGGCTAGCGCTAGCTCTTCTTCGCTAGTTAGCAGCGGAATCTTACCAATTTCACGCAAATACAGTCGCACCGAATCATCGGCGATATCGTCCATGTATTGCCCATCGGTCAGGCTGGCTTCGATTTCCTCAAGGTCTTCATCGTTCTCCAAATCACTCAGATTTGGCTCTTCTGGCTCCACAGCATCAACCGGCTGAATAGCATCCTCTGCAAGCGGCTTGTTTGGTTCATCTTTTGGCATAGATTATTTTCCTCGTATTAGCGTTTGTATTTGCTGTAGAACCTCGGCCTGGCGATCGGTATCACCAAGTTCTTCGGCATCACGAAGCTGAGCTTCCAATTGTTGCTTTTGTTGTTGTTTGTGCTGCCGCTGTGCCTTCTGCACGAGTTCACCTGCCAGACGCACCCGGTCGGGCGAATCCCAGAAATGATATTTCTCGTCGGCGTATAACTGTACTATTTTTACATAATTAGCAGCTGAGTGCAACTCTTTCGGCAGTTCATCACCCATTAGTGGCTCCTGGTGATGCTGTAAAAATTCAGCCAATTGCCGCGCTGGCGGCTGCGTGAAAAAGTCATTTGGCAACTGCGCGAGCTGTGGGCGCGCCGTAGGCTCCAGCAGTAGCACTGCTAAAAGTTCCGTCTCGGCTTGCCGCTGTGCACGCTGAGCAGCATCTTCCGGCTCCTGCGGCTGCGCCTGATGTGGGCGGGGTCGTTTTACTGGAGCCGCCTCTGGCTTAGCTGCAGCTTTTTGCTTCAAAATAGCCGGCGCAATCTGCAAGCGTTTGGCTGCTAATTCCCAGTAATATTCCGCCTCAACTGGGTCTTGCAGCTTTTGAATAATCGCTGCCGCTGCCGTGCTAAACTGCCGCCGGCCCGCTGCCGCCGTTAAATCATATTGGCTCGCGTAGCGATCAAGCACCCACTCTACCGCCGGGCGCGCGGCTGCAATAGCTTGCTTCCAGGCTGCTGCATCACGCTGAATCAATTCATCTGGATCTTTAACGCCTGCTGGCAGCTCTACAACGCGCAGCTCAACCCCAACCGCTTGCGCCAACACAATAGCCCGCTCTGTTGCTGCCAAGCCAGCCTCATCGCTATCGTAGGCTAGGCGGATATCACCACTCAGGCGTACAATAGCCCGAATGTGGTGTTCGGTCATAGCTGTTCCCGCCGTGGCTACTGCGGTGCACACCCCCGCCTGGTGGCTGCTTACCACATCCATATTACCCTCTACAATGACCGCAAAACCTTCTTCTCGAATCGCTGCTTTTGCTTGAGACAGGCCAAACACGTGCCGGCTCTTATCGTATAGCAGCGTGGCTGGTGTATTAAGGTATTTTGGAGCCTTGATATCATCATGAATCAGCCGCCCGGTAAACCCAATCACTCGCCCGCTAGCGTCCATGAGTGGCACCATCAGCCGGTCGCGGAATAAATCACCGCCATATTGGTTGACCAGCCCAGCTTGCACCAGCTCCTGCTGGCTAAAGCCACGGCGACGCAGCAATTGCACCAGGCCATCACGCCCCGATGGCGCATAGCCAATACAAAAATCACGAATCACATTGCGGCCCAATCCTCGCACCTCTACCGCATATTGCCGCGCCGGGCCATGCGAAAGCAGTTCACGCTGAAACACCCGCGCCACTATATCTAACGCTTGCCGAAGCCGCGCCTTCTGCTTGCCAAGTTTCCCCTGCTGCGCAGACTGGTACAGCGACAAATCTACCCCCGCTTTACGCGCTAACTTTTCAAGGGCTTCTTTAAAATCAATGCCATCCATGGCCATTACAAAACTAAATACATCACCACCCTTGCCAGATGAAAAATCATGCCAAATATGCTTATCTGGACTCACTACAAAACTCGGCGTGCGCTCATCGTTAAACGGGCTCAACCCCTTAAAATTACGTCCAGCCCGCTTAAGTTCCACATACTCACCAATGACATCTTCAATTGCCAGGCGAGCGCGCACCTCTTCTTTTGCATCCTGCATGATTTTATTGTAGCATTTTCCTGCGTAAATTACGGGCTCAGCAGTCAAATTACCTTTACAGCACCATTGCGTCTATGCTTAAATGGAAGGAGTTTATGAATCCACAAACCTCACCCGATCGCGATCAGGCCACGCCCCTCCATTCGGGACCAGGGCCCCAGCAGCAGCCAATCTCAACCGCTGATAGCCAGCGTATTATTGATGAATCGTTTACCCAAACGCCACAAGCATCGTCTGCGCCGGTAACCACACTCGGGCAAACTGCTACCACCGAGGCAACGAGGGCGCACTATGCCAGCATGAACAGCACTACCTACCAGCAGCAAGCCCGCGGCACCTATGCTCAGCCACAACAGCGCTATGGCGCTCCACAAACTGGCTACCCAGGGCCATCACCATACGGGCCACAACAGCCCTATCCATACGGGCAAACTAACCAGCAAGCACCATATGGGTACCCCCAGCCAGGTGATGCCTACGGTGCCCCGCACTTCGGGCCGGCTAACCACGCCCCACAATACTCTATCGATTACCTCAACGAGATTGCAGCTCCACCACCAAAGCCAGCATTTCTTGATAAAAAAATGATGATAATTCTTGGCGCCGCTGCTGCGCTAGTACTGCTAGTGTTACCAATCTTTGCAATGCTTGGTGGTAACAACAAAACAAAGACGCAAAGTGCCTCACTCGATGCGGTAGCTGTGCGAGCGCTCAATCTAAGCGACGTAGCAAAGGACGCCCAAAGAAATATTCGCAGCGGCCGCCTAAGCCAAGTTAATGCCAGCCTGTCGACATCGCTTAGTAACCTTTCTAGCCAAGCAAGTGGCGGCAAGGATGGTGGTGCACGTAGCCTGGTAGAAAAATTTCCAAATGAGAAAAAGTCGAAAGAAGAACTCGAAGGCCGGCTTGAAGAAGCAGAGCTAAATGCCCTGTTTGACCGCAACTATTCGCGTGAAATGGAATTTGAGCTCGACAAACTACTACTTATGATGGACGAGCTAAAAGCAAAAGCTGGCTCGAAAGATGCAAATGCCAAAGAGGTTCTCGACAAAAACTACCAGAACCTCTCACAATCTCGGCAACAAATTGAAGCCTACCAAAAAAGTACCGAGGCGCAATAGCGCCCCGGCTCGTAGTTTTGGTTTGGCTTAGCGCGTACAGCTGCTATTAAGACTCATCTGCAGCTTGCTCTGACTGCACTAGCTCAAAGCTATGACGCACCAGATCTTGCACCTCCGGCAGCGACAGCTGGCCACTACAAATTACCGTGTTCCACTTGCGTGGGTGCAGCTGGCTTGATGGTAGCACAGACTCATATCGCTCACGGAGTACGCCTGCTAATTGCGAATCACACCGTAAATCAACCCGCACCGGCCGATGGCGGTCGTCAAGCACCATCACCAGCTGCCCATTCCATTCAAAAGCCCGCAGCCCATCACCAAGTGGCTCTGGCCGCTCGGTTAGGCCCATATCTCGGGCTAGTTGTTCAATTGCTTCTTTAGCTATCATTGCCATCTCCATAGTTATTTTTTATAGCCCCTGGCTGTTTTGTTACCAGCATGTAGCTCGTGCGAATTAACTCCTGCACCTCGCGTTCTGCTAATTGCCCATCGCAGGCGATCGTAATCCAATGTTTTTTATTTAAATGATACCCTGGCGAGACCGAACTGTGCCGCTCCTGCAGCGCAAGACTATATGCCGGATCGCACTTAAGACTCACGCGCACCGGGTTGGTACCTTCGGCAATCAACGCAAACATCCGCTCTTTTTGCCCGGGTATATCCTTGTGCCCGACCTTATACACCGCAGCCTGCTCACCAAACGGATAATCCAACCAGGCACCGGGTAGCGACAGTATGTACTCTTCGAGCTGCGAGTGCGTCAGCTGACTCATGACTTTTTGCCTGGCTGCACCTTGCTTAAGTAATATTTTAGTTCCATAATACTACCCCGAATATCATCTAAGGCCCGGTGCTCTTCTGGTTTAGCAAACCGCTTGCCATATTTACCATCAAACACCACTTTCCAGGCGCTCACATCTAGCATGCGGTAATGTAGCCGCGCTGCAAACGCCGGCCACCAATGATCAATAAAGCGGCGGTCTTGGTGAATAGAGTTACCCGCAAGCAGCCAGGTGCTATCTTCTGGGCAATGCTCTTGGCAAAACGCCAATAATTGCTGCTCCACTTCCCCTAGTGGCTGGCCGGCATTATTCTGCTGCTCAAGCCCTCGGCGGGCCTCCGGATTTGCATTCCAAAAGGCCGCATTCGCGTCAAGAAGCTGCCCTAGCTTCGCCGGATCGTGACGCACCACCCCCTCATAGGTAGCAAGTGGTGTTAAATCCCAATCGGTAATAATAGCCGCCACCTCTAAAATCTCGTCCTTCACCGGATCAAGACCGGTCATTTCTAAATCAACCCATACGATTCGTTTTGGTGAAAAATTCGCTTTCATAGCTACATTGTACCACGCGGCGATAGGAGCCATATAAAACCTCCCGCCGGCAAGCTGCAAGCGGGAGTAAATTTTACAAACCTAAGGCTTACTTGTCTTCCTTATCCTTGTCAAGACGGTCTAGCTTTGCACCATGAATGATGAAGTAGATAACAAATGCAGTTGCAATCAAGGTGATAGCACTCGATACAAAGGCACCCCACTTAAAGTCTGCGCTGCGGCCAAGTAGCTCAATGTGGAATGTTGCAGCCTCAAGACCAGCCTGTGATCCAACGATAAACTGCACGATTGGGCTAATGAATCCTTCTACCAGCTTTTTCACTGTGTCACCGGCAGCGGTACCAATTGCCAAACCAACGGCGAGTCCAACAACACCCTGTTCACGAATAAAGTTTGCAAAACCAGCAAGTGGCGACTTCTTCATATATGTTCTCCTTTATTTACTTATTTTGGCTCATTGTAGCATAGACGGAAGGCGCCATATGCCACAAAATGTTTATTATGACACAATCACCCCCGTAATACAACACATTTTTGATGCATAAACAACAACGTAACCCCTGCTACATAAAAAGAAGGCTCCGACCATAGCCGGCGAGCGGAATGCTCGGAGCCTTCTATGGTGGAGCCGTTATCGGTTCGTAGTGGAGATGTTAATGGGCTTCTCGCCTGGCAGCAAACCAAACGTGAGCGGGTTACGACGGTCAGCTTCGGCCAAGAATATCTTATACCATAGCTGTATCGTAGCAGCCTGATTCTCGGTCAACCGTTCGGCGTGACCCTTAAGCTCAGATCGTATCACGGCCTCACTATCATCCATCGTGCACCAGATCGACTGCCAAGAAGAATATATATTCTTCCGCCAGAGCACATCTACCACGACAGGGACCGAGCCAATAAGGTGTGCTACCATCAGATAAAATGTCTGATCTTTCACGCTCTCTGCCATCAGCTTCATAAGCTCTGTCTTAATGGCAAGGCCATGTGACTTCCCCTTATAGCTGGGGTTCTGTTGTACACGTAAGTGTGCAATAGTCCTAACTGCCTCTTCATAGAGCTCACGCGCTTGATCAGCAGAATGCAGCGGACTAGCCGCCCTACCGTCGACAGAATGAAGCACCTTCGTCTCACCAAGAAAAATAACCCTGTCGGCAATATCACTATTTGGTGACACTTTTGGTGACACTTTTACCAACGATACAGCCAGTGGAGGCACGCCACCACGTGGAGTTGAACCATCACTATAATGGTACTCGAGCACCCCTACGGGATCTTCAATTGAATCCCCAAGCGGGTAAATCGACAGCAAGCTCTCAAGGTAATGGAACGGATCTACCGATGAGTGCGATGATGACCACATCATCTTCTCCTATCTACTAGGGGTTATCTGATAGATAACCGAACTGAATGAACAAACACTTGTGCAGTGTGCACAAAAGTTATACCTATAGTCTCCCACCTGATGCATTTTTTGTCAAGCAGCAGCACAAACGCCACTACAAAGAGCGGCGTTTGGTTAGTGATTCCATCATATAGTAGCTGAGGCAGCTATTGCCCTTGGCTGAGTGCTCGCACTATAGCTCATCCGGCGCGTGAATACCAAGCAGCGCCAGGCCATCTGCCAAAATCCGTGCATAGGCAGCCACCAGCCCTGCCCGATGTGCCTGCAGCTCACTGCCAACAACACGGTTACGCTCGTAATAGCGGTTGAATTCTTGCGCAAGTTCAAATAAATACTGGCAAATATGGTGCGGTTCAAGCTGGCGTGTCGCAAGATCTACCACGTCGCTATATTCACCCATTTTGCGCACCAAGGTACGGTCTTCTGGCTGCAACTGCTTAATTTCGGTGTGGTCAATTTTACGTAAAATACTTTTCGCACGCGCATGTGCATACTGCAGGTAACTACCCGTGTTACCGGTGATACTGACTGCATCATTAATATCAAAAATTACATCACTACCAATCTTCACCTTCAGGAATTGGTACCGCAACGCACCTGCAATTGTTGCATCGGTGGCAACAGCACCACGAGCTTCAATCGCCTGCCTAAACTGATCAAAAATCCAGTCAATTGTAATAACATTACCATCTCGGCTACTCATCTTCCCCGTAGTAAGCTTCACCAGGCCCGTTGGGATATTAACCGTTTGACCTTTTAGCGACGGGTCAGACAACTCGGCTGCTGCGATAACGCCCTTGAAATACTGCCCCTGCTCACCTCCGGTGACGATAATGCTTTTATCGGGGTGGAAGGCCTCGTTCTTCAGCTCCATCAACCCAAGATCACGTGCCGCATACAAACCACGGCCGTTGCTACTAACAAAAACATTATCGAAGCTACCATATTTGCTGCCTTCAAAAATATAGGCACCATCCGACTGTGTAAATACGGCCGGCGTATGCTGCTTGACGATCGCCACGCCACGACTGTCAGCCGCACTTTCAACAAAGCGACGCTCGATTGGCTTGTTACCCAAGCGGGTAACAGTTTCATCAATTTGCTGATAACTCCACTCCAGGCAAAGCTCATATATCTGCTTATACAGCGGGTCTCCACACGTAAACGACTGCGCGGCGAGAGCATCAATCTCACGCTTTGCCTCTTCCGACTCTTTATAAGCAGCAGCGCCTTCTGCATACATGCGACTCATGAAGCTATTGCGCTCTGCTTTTGGAATTTGCGCAATGCGCTGCACGTCGCCCTGGGCGTATTTCAGCAAACTATACATACTCTTGCCAACGTGCAAGCCCACATCACCGTGGTAGCTCACCCGGTGTACCTGTGCGCCAGCACGCTCTAGGATATTAGCAATTGCATCTGGCACAACCGCATTCATCGCGTGGCCAATGTGCATAGCCTTAAATGGATTTGGACTGTTTGTCTCGATAACAACGTTGGCATCTGCATACTGCTGCGGCGCTGATACCTGCAATTGCTGCAGCAATGCTTCATCTGATAAGCGAACATTAATAAACCCAGGACCAGCGACCGTGACCTCAGCAAAATCAGGATTACTGCGTAAAACCTCTGCAAGCTCTTCAGCAATCTGGCGTGGATTACACTTCAGCCGACCAGCCAGCTGCAGCGCCACATTAGTGGCAATATCGCCAAAAGCAGCATCTGGACGACTTAATTCTGGTGTTATGTCTATATCGTAATGCGCCGATATATATGCAGTCAGTTGTTCAATCATAGCCCCATTTTAGCAAAAAGCACCCTCACGTCCTAGAGGCGGCCAAAAGGACTACAACGTTTCCAGCGCAGTACCCTTGGCGTATGATACAAGCTGACCTTCGCCCTGAGCCCAACCATCGAGCAGTGGCTGCAAAATACGCCAGCTCTCTAGCACCTCGTCACCACTGGTAAACAGATTTTTGTGCCCAGCGATAGCATCAACTAACACTTGCTCGTATGCATCTGGCAGCACTGTCTGCTCTGGATAACGATAGCTGAGCTGATGCCGCGCAAATTCACGCGTCAAGCCAGGTTTCTTAACAAACAACTCAATCGCAATGCCTTCATCTGGCTGAATATTAAAGATAACGCAACCACTTTGTTTTGCATCTTTCTTGCGCAAATGTACCCGAATTTGAGTTTTCTTTTCAGCGAGAGCCTTGCCGGTAACTAGTGAGATTGCAATATGCTTTAGCGCTGGATCGGTAGTGCGCAGTCCAACCTTGACAAACGTCTCCACCTGGCTGCCGGGGTTAGCAACCTCATCTTTATAGCCTTCATATTGCCCACGAACAGTAGTGCTAATGCTAGCTGGCTGCAACTGCTGCAGCGCCTGCAAGCGTAGCTGTGGCACATCACTCCAAGCAAAATCTCGCGGAATCTCCATCAAGCTTAACGCTAGTAGCTGCATCAAATGCCCCTGAACCAGATCTCGCAAGGCTCCGGTCTGCTCGTAAAAATCAGCACGGCCTTCAATATCGATCGACTCACTCGCAATTACGTCAATTGCATCAATCACGCTATCGTTCCATATATGGCTAAATAGTGCGTTACCACTACGTAGTGCGATAATGTTCTGAGCCATTTCTTTTGCGAGATAGTGGTCGATGCGGTATAGCTGCGCTTCATCGAAATAGCGCCCAGCGCGCGCAATCATATCTTGCGCCGAAGCTAGATCAACTCCAAATGGCTTTTCAAATAAAATCTTTACGTTAGGTGTATTCAGGCCCGCCTCACCAAGTGCATCGGTGATGGCTGTACCAGCTTTTGGTGGCACCGAAAGATACACCACAAGTTGCTCATCTGGCTGCAGTTGCACCTGCTGCTTAAGCCGCAAGAATTCCTGAGGGTCCGTCATATCCATGGTAAAAAAGTCTGTCAGCGGTGCCAGCTCTGGATACCCAGTGAGGAGCTGCTGGCCATCGATCTGCCGACGACTAATGCCGGTAATGTGCAGCTCGGGCACAAGATTACTGCTCACGATCGTGCGGAGCGCTGGTAATAGTTTGCGGCGGCTTAAATCGCCTGTCACGCCAAAAATCAATAATTTCGTCTTCATAGTATTAGTATACACCTCTTTTACCTAACTGCGTGTGCTGCCTTTACAAAAAACTACCACCAACACGTGGCGGTAGTTTTTTACGTGCAACTAGCTTATTCACAGCCATCACAAATGGTTAGTAGCGCCGGGTCACGCGGCACATACACACCATTCTCTTCAGTGGGTTCCTGCTGGAGGCGCACCGCTTGTTCCATCATGGCGTCGATAGCGGCTAGCTTTTCGTCTAATGTCATATCTTCGGTAATAATCTCGCGTGCGTTCATATTATTCTCCTGTATATACATAGTAATGGCTGCTTTTGGTAGATTTGCGCTCGTCTCTGCTTCCCAGCGGTGCTGCATACGCATCCCAGGCGTCTAGCGTATCTGGAGATACGCCCATAACACCAGCGTGGTGGTGCAATAGTCGTTCACGCTCCGTATCATCAAGCTTGTGCGCTAGCGTCTCAACATACACCGCCTCTTTTGGGTCGCTGCTAATAATCACCACACTCACAGCCGGCCGCTGCGCAATATAATGGCTGTGCCGCGCAACAGGGCTCGAAAACCACACCAGCTTGTCACCAACATGTGAAAAATGTAGCGCAACGTTATACGGACGACCATACTCATCCACTACCGCGAGTGCTCCAAGCACGTGTTTTTTAATAAAATCACTCATCATATTCCCCTTTCCACCGTTTACTTATAGTATATCACTGCTTATGCTTTTAGGTGGTCGTATTCACCTCATAGCTGGTGTTTGTGCTTTCAAAAAAGTTCACCAGCTCTAGTGTGTCATTGGCCGCTGCCATCCATTTGGCAGGGTTGGCCACATGATACTCCGGCTCAAAGCCCAGCTCTTCCAGGCGGCGATCCGTCATATACATAACATACTGGTTGACGTAATCGGCGCTAAGACCCAAAATGCCCCGCGGCAGCATATCTTTGTTGTAAGCCTTCTCCAGCTCCACTGCCTGCACGATAAGCCCACGAATCTCATCAGCGAACTCTTCGGTTTGTAAATCTGGGTTTTCATCTAATACCGTCAGGAGCAGGTTGATACCAAATTCCAAGTGTAAATTCTCATCACGCGTGACCCAGTCTAGCAGTGTGCCAACGCCGCGTAGCAGGTTGCGGCGGCGGAAGCTCATACCCACCATAAAGCCGCTGTAAAACCAAATTCCCTCCAGCACGATATTATAAGCCACCAGGTTGCGCAAAAAGTCTTTCTTACCTTCAGTGGTGGTGATGTCCAGCCGGTCGTTTAGCATGCGGCTCACATATTTTGTTTGAAAGGCCGCCTTGTCTGCTAGCGATTTTTTGCCCCAACCAGCAGCATATATCTCCTCTCGATCAAACGGAAAGGTTTCGATGATATACTCAAAGGTCATGAAATGGTTAGCCTCTTCCCACATTTGCTTCGATAAATAAAGGTGCGCCTCGGCAGCATTCACATACGGGTAAATACCAAATGCCAGCGATTTGTTAATCAGCAGCTCGTTTGGGTTCAAATAGCTAATTACCGTTTTAAGGGCGTGCTGTTCGTCCTCGGTTAGTTTTTTAAAATCTGCCAAATCACTCCCCAGCGGTACCTCATTTGGGAACCAGGTGTTTGCCACCGCCTGATTATATAGTCGGTAGGCCCAGTCGTAGCGCACTGGCTTAAGCTGTAAGCCATCACGAAGGCCTGATCCTAAAATTCCTTTGGTTTCTGCTGCGTTGCTCATATGTCTCCCTCCTTTGTCTTTTCTTATTGATCATGCCGCTTAACCGCGCCGCCGGAAGCCGAATCCCACCTTGCGGCTATTTTCAGCCTGAATTTTTGCCGACCGATTGGCCGCCACCGTCGTCTGCTCCGATTGATGACGTGGCTTTACGTGCAAATAGTATGTAGTTTTCAGGCCCCGCCGCCACGCTGCCAAATAGATTTTTTCGTAATCATCAATATTACGCGTATCAAGGTAAATGTTGCGGCTAATCGCCTGGTCAACCCATTTTTGCGCCCGCGCTGCGACATCAATAAACGCATAGGGCGACAGCTGAAAACTCGTTTTATATATTGCTCGAATCTCTTTTGGAATCTCGGTTAGCTGCTGCACATCACCCTGGTTAATTAGTAGCTGGTCGCGTAGCTGCTCCCAGAGCCCGTGCTGCTTGAGCGCTCGCACCAGGTTAGGGTTTACTTCCAGGAATTTACCATTCAAGGTGCTGCGGCTAAAAATCTGTGAAAATTGTGGGTCAATACCTGGGGTTGTGCCTGCAATATGTGCGATATTAGCCGTCGGTGCAATCGCCAGCAAGGTTGCATTGCGCATGCCGCGCCGCACTTTTTGACGCAAACCATCCCAATCAAGTCGCTGCGTCATATCCACTTCCACTTCTTGGCCGCGGGTTTCGGCTAATCTAGCCACAGTATCGATTGGTAATAACCCCTGGCTCCAGCCACTGCCCGCAAAGGCCGGATAACTGCCAAACTGCTGCGCCAAGTTTGCCGATTCATCGATGGCATAATAGCTGATGCGCTCCATCGCTTCATCAATCACCTCTAGCGCCTGCATATCATCATAGCTAATGCCAAGTCGCTCCAGAGCATCAGCAAAACCCATAACACCCAAGCCAAGCGCCCTGGTCTGCTTATTAGCGTGCATCGCTTCAGGCACCGGCAAGTCAGTAATATCTACCAAATAATCGAGCTGGCGCACTGCACTGCGTACACTCTGCTCTAAGCGCTCCCACTGCCAGGCGCCCTCCTCTAAATGCCGCACCAGGTTAATGCTAATCAGGTTACACACCGCAATATTCTCTTTATCCTGCGGCAATGTTATTTCAGTGCACAAGTTACTCAGATGAATTGTGCCAGTGTTATTGTTTAGTGCTCGCACATTAATCGCGTCTTTCCAGGTTAACCACGGATGCGCCGTCGCCTGCAAACTAGTCAAAATTGCCCGATATTGCTTGCGGGCCGGCACTATATCAAACTCACGCAGCTCACCAGCTTCCGCCTTTTGAATATAGTGGCGATAGAGCCGGCTAAACTCTTCACCATAAGCATCTACTAAATCTGGCACATCTGCCGGATCAAACAAATACCACAGCTCATCAGCCTCAACCCGGCGCATAAATTCATCACTCAAAAACACCGCGGTATTTGCAAACCGAGTACGCAGATAGGGGTCACCTGAATTTTGGCGTAAATCGAGGAATTGCGGAAAATTTAAATGCCAGTTTTCCAGGTAAATTGCTGCAGCGCCTGCTTTTTTACCCTTGCGACTCACCGCAAACAATGCCGAATCAAGCATCTTAATAAAAGGAATCGGCCCAGTGCTTTCGGTATTAGTGGTACGCACCGGACTGCCAGACGAGCGCAGCCGCGTCATACCAATGCCAATGCCGCCCGTTCCCTTAGCGATCCACATCGTATCACGAATCGACTTAGCGATTGACTCCATGTCATCACCCACTTCCATCACAAAGCAGTTCGATAGCTGCGGAAAAGCCCCACCAGCGTTCACCCGAGTAGACCCACCTGGCACATAATCGAGGTTGCTCATGTGCTCATAAAACTCAAGTGCTGCCTCGGTCGGGTTCTCAGCCTGCAAGCTCATTCCCATAGCAATACGCATATGAGTGAACTGTGGCGTTTCTAGTGGCTCACCGTTTTGTTTGCGCAGCGCATAACGGTTGCGGTTGGTCACCACGCCAAGATACTTACTTAAATCATCACGAGCCGGGTCTAACGCTTCAGCTAGCCGCTTTACATCAAATCGTCCATCGTTCATGCGCTCATCAAGCAGCCCCTGCACAACTGCGTCTTCAATAAATTTTGGAAAGGCCACTGCATGGCGCTCTCGCAGCTCCTGCGGCGTTTCATACGAACCAACGATGGTGCGGTATATTTGGCGCAAGAGCAGTCTAGCCGCAATCCGGTCATAGTCTGGGTCGTCTTTAACGTTTTGTAGCGCCACCTGAATCATCAGCTCTTCGCATTGTTGCTGGCTCATATCTGGCAATAGCATCGTCGCCATCTCGGCGGCTATCACCGCCACCTTCTCTAGCTGGCCAGGCACCCCCTCACTAACCGCTAATACGCTACGTTTTATTTCGTCTAGTTGCGTTAGTTCCTTTGTGGCATCCATGGCCCCTCCCCTTTTTGGTAACACAAAACCCCGCCACCAACGCGGGGCCTTGCTATTTAATGTATGTTGTTGTCTTGCTGCACATATGGTGCTTACTTATAAGCATAATACGCTATATATACTCATGGCAAGGACTTTTTTATGCCAAAAACGTGCTTTTAACAACGTACTTTACAGACGCTCGGCTTAATGCTTGCGCGGCAAGCTACCCATAAAATACCGTTAACTACAGCAAATATCTACTACAATATTGTGTTTTCCACTACCATTTTTTGGTGCTATGAAAAAAAACGTATTTCATGGTGGCAAAAATAAAACAAAAAACCTATAATGTAAATCAATGACGAAGAAACACATGAAACCAGTAATTGAATTACGAGGCCTAAAAAAACGTTTCGGCGTTGGCAACGCTGAGAACTTCGCGCTTGGTGGCATCGATCTTACGATTAATCAGGGTGAATTTATTGCAATCATGGGGCCAAGTGGTTGCGGAAAAACAACATTATTAAATATTCTCGGCTTGCTCGATCGAGCTACCGAGGGGTCATACCTGCTAGACGGCAAGCCTGTTCATAAATTCGGGACAATGAAAAAAGCTCGCATTCGTTCAAAGAGTATTGGTATCGTTTTCCAAAACTTCAACATGGTGCAGCGCCTTAATGTGATCGAGAACGTTGCGTTGCCACTTACCTACACCGGTATGGGCAAAATTCGCCGCCTTAAGCGTGCTAGTGAAATTTTGCGCACTTTTCACCTATCGGAGCGTGAGTATTATATGCCATGGCAGCTATCTGGTGGCCAAACGCAGCGCGTTGCGATTGCTCGTGCACTTGTTAACAATCCATCGATCATTCTTGCCGATGAGCCAACTGGAAACCTTGACTCAAAAACAAGCCACCTCATTATGCAGGAGCTCACTGACCTGCACAAACAAGGCAACACAATTATTATGGTGACACACAACCCAGACTTAACGGCTTACGCAAGCCGCGTTATTCACATGGTGGATGGATTTATCGACTCGGATACTGCAGATTACACTCCAGAACCATCAGCCAGCGATGGTAAACGTAGCCTGAGTATTGATGCTGATGAGCCAGTTGAAAATGAGGTACTCGACCCAACCAAGACTACCGAAAAAACCACAGAAGAAGCCGTTGCTGAACTAGACAACAGCGACAGCCCAACTGGCCCAGTCGGTAGTGCCACCAAGGTGAAAAAAGTCAAACTTAAAAACCTGCGAAAGCGAGACCGAAAGTAATGCCACTGCGTGATATTAATTTATTCCATCATGTTCAGAACGCTATAGAATCGCTGCTTGCGCACCGATTGCGTACTATCCTTACTATGCTCGGTGTAACCATCGGTATTGCCAGCGTGACCGCGATCTTATCAATCACCCGCGGAGCAAGTGAACTTATTGCCGGACAAATCCAAAACTTGCAAGGCAACATCGCCGTACTGCGATCAGGCGCTCAAAGCCAAAACCAAGCTGAAACATTTAGCTCAACACAAACCAACTACGCTGCAGCAACACTTACTGAAGATGACGTACAGTCACTCAAGAAGATTCCAGAGATTGAATCGGTTGCGCCGCTAGCCAGCATCCGCACCACTATTAAAAGCGGTAGCAACGGCAATCCAAACACAGCGTATAGTGTCGTCGGAACAACGCCAGAACTTGCTAAGATTAACAACCTAACCTTGCGTGAAGGCCAATTCATGGACGAAGGCTCAAACGCCAGCACTGTTGTGCTCGGTGAGCAGCTCGCTATCAACCTATTCGGCACCGAGCATGCTATTGGTAAGGTGCTTCAACTCCACGGTAAGAACTTCACCGTTATCGGTGTACTAAAAAAGACTAACCAGCCAGTTAACTTCTCGAACATCGACTTTGACAACGCGGCAATGATGAGCACGCAAGCGCTGAAAGAGTTTACCCAAAATGTAACGCAAATTCAGCAGATTAATATTAAGAGCCAAAACCCAGAAAAGCTTGCAAGCGCTATCAAACAAGCAGACGCTGCGATCTTAAAGAACCACCAGGACGAACGCGACTTTAGCGTACTCACCGGGGAGGATATCTCACGCCCAACTAGCCAGCTCTTCCATACAATCTCACTGGTAGCAACTATTATTGCAAGCATCTCACTGATTGTTGGCGGCATTGGTATTATGAATATCTTGCTGGTTAACGTAGCTGAGCGTACCCGAGAAATCGGTATCCGCAAGGCAGTTGGCGCAAGCAACAGCCATATTATGTGGCAGTTTATCATTGAATCTATCGTGATTAGTTTATGTGGTGGTATCGCTGGATACTTGATTGGTATGGTGGCCGCTGTTATCCTCAGCTTCTCGTTGCCATTTGCACCAAGCTTTAGCTTTAATGTGCCAATTATTTCACTCGCGCTAGCACTTGTTGTCGGTATTGCGTTTGGTATTTACCCTGCTATTAAAGCAGCACGTAAAGACCCAATCGAATCTTTGCGCCGTCCATTCTAGGTTGCTGCGCATAGCAAAAACCACTCCAAAAGGAGTGGTTTTTTAATTATCACGTAGTATTACGCCAAAAGCCGACACATCACCTCATCTGCAGCCAACGGTTTTCCGTGTAATACTGCAGCGTAGCCAGCCGCCAAATGAGCCAGTACTGTACCTTGCACGAGCCGCGTTGCCACCGTTTTGCCTGGCACGAGTACCAGCATCGACTGCGGACGCTGACCACTTAATTTTTTCGAGAGCTGCTTCATTGCCGCGCTCTGCCCCGCATGTTCCGAGGCAATATCTATCACTGCAAATGGCTTCATGATAGGCTGGCCAGTCCACCCAGGTGCTGCACTATAAGCTACTGGATAATATTCAGCGCTAGCTACTGTTTTAGCCGTTACTTGCCACGCCTGCTGCCAGATCGCCGCCAACGAGGCCAGTTCTGGCGCCACATAAAATACCCCTGCCTTACCATAGCTGTGCACGGCAATTTGTTTTGCGAGATTCTCTTGCAGTGGCACGTGTGGCAGTAGCGTTTCTGTAAAGGCGGCCGCTGCCTGGCGAGCCGCGTTAATTTCCTGCACCAAATCGCCAGTAATAACCCCTAGCTGTTGCAGCGCAGCTGCAACCCACCACCACAAACGTATAGTCTGCATTTGCCAGGGCACCGCTTCGTGCAAAGATATGGCAAGCTGCGAATCGGTAGCATCGTAGCTGCCCCCATCTTTATGCACTATTATATGGTGCACCTGAGCCCCCTTTTGGCGAGCAGCAGCACATAGCTGCGCGATGGTATCACCACCTTCAAGCTGAGAGCTATAAGAAATGCCAAGTACTACCGTATCTGGGCCGACAAAAGCTGGCAGCTGACCTGCTGCATGCACAATCACCGGAGTTGACGCGCAGCTAAGTAGCCACTGTTGCACACTTGCCACCACGGGAAACGTGGCTCCATCAGCCATTAGTATCACCTGCTGCACCGACGTCTTTTTAGTCCATGCACTATGCCGCTGTAGGCTGCTCCCATCATCCATTCGCAGCACTTCCAAAAAAGCATTGCACACCCGCTGCACCTCCTTGTGGCGCGCGACCATCTCGTCCAAAGGGTGTCGTCCTTCTTGCATCATCATCTCTTTTTATGATACACTAAAGAAAACCATAAGTTTAATTTAAGAGGTGGGAAAATTTATGAATCAAGACACGCAATCGTCGATTAGTGACGACCAAGAACTGGCCAAGGTATTGGCTGGTATTAACCCAGACGAGCCACAAGAGTTTGATATTCAAATGAACTCACCAGCTCCAACGCAGAAAACAATTGGTCAGTTGGACACTACAGAAGAATCGAAGGAGGCGACTATGTCAAAAAACGAATCAAAGAATACATTTCAACCAACTCCGCTAGCAGGTGGCGCAGCACTCGGCGACATCAAGCAGCAGGCTATCCTTGAACTGCACCCAATCATGAGCAAGCTAGACGCAACTGCCGAGAATAAGTTTGATGCATATCTGCTTATTTTGCGTTCGACCGATGACAAATCATTGATTCAGCCAGCACACGAAGCAGCAATTGCCATTGAAGACGAAGGTCGCCGCGCACAAGCACTGCTCGACATCATTAAAGAAATCGACTTCTTCGAATCACGCGAAGATAAATAATAGCTCAAACCTCCCCGCGCGGGAGGTTTTTGATTTCTTACGCCCACCTTTACGCCTAAGAAAAACCCCGCATAGTATTACCTATGCGGGGTCTATACAATAAGGATTCTACGAGCTATACTCGCCCAAAGAAGCGCAAAACAGCGGTATAACATCGCGAGAAAAGCGATTGCTTCTCTGCTGTCTCCATCTGGGGTAAATAATATCGATTAGTAAATACCAGCTTAGATGGCACTTTACCAAGTGATACCGTTGCCGTAGACTTCTTACTTAATCGCTGCTCAGCTGGGGCGAACTCCTTCAGATAAAACTGCGTCCTGTCATCCTCATTGTTAAAAGGAAAGGGCGGTAGTAAATGCCAGCTTCAGATAGCTTATCAAGTATCTCAGCTACCTGCCTAGCCTTATCATCGCCACGCTCTGTTATGTCTAAAACATCAAACGGTAGCTGATAAAAGTGATACCTGAACTGATCAAAGATCTGATCCTCACCCGTACTGCTATTAGAAATATCAACAACAGCCTTTTTCTCCCTTGCCTGGTTCACTAGCTGAACATATAGATCTACAACCTGCTTATCCTCCGCAAGGACCGCCGGCGTCTGTGTGTTTGGATACTTAACAGCGCTCATCGCACTCATCCTCTCTTTGTATAGGTCCATTGGTTGCCGGGAGCCAATACTAGCTCAACCATGCATACCAGCTAACAGTTTTGTTATAACGCAGGATTGCCCTATTGTCAACCTATACAAAAACACCTCTATGTCTAGAGGTGTTTGTATATTGTGTAATATGTTGGGGCTTTTACATCATACCCATGCCGCCGGGCATGCCGCCACCAGCAGCTGGTGCTTCTGGCTCTGGGATTTCTACTACCAAAGCACCCATCGTGGCTGCGGTGCTAGCAATCGATGCAGCATTCTGGATTACTTCCTTGGTTACGCGAGCTGGGTCGATCACGCCCGCCTTCTTAAGGTCGACAATACCTTCTTCTGGCTGCATCACATTAACACCATGACCAGGCTTTGCTGCCTCTACCTGTGCAAGCAGTGCTTCGGCATTTAGACCGGCATTTTGCATGATTTGTACAAAAGGTGCAGTCAATGCCCGTTTTATGATCTGGCGGCCCGCAGCGTGGCTGTCAGAGCCCTTGTCGGCGATTTTAGCAGCTAGGTTAACCAGCGTTACACCACCACCGGCCACAATACCTTCAGCAAGCGCCGCTTTGGTTGCCGCAACCGCATCATCAACGCGGAACTTCTTCTCGTCAATTTCAGTTTCGGTAGCACCACCGACCTTAATGACTGCCACCTTGCCAGAAAGTGCTGCCGCGCGCTTTTCGTTCTCGGTGCGCTCATAGTCGCTTGTGGCATTATCAGCGATTGCAGCAATTTCGGTAATGCGTGCCTGCACTGCTTTTTGATCTCCGGCCCCCTCTACGATAGTGGTGTCAGTCTTTGATACGATCACCTTGCGGGCGTTACCAAGCACCTCAAGGCCAACATTTTCAAAGGTCATACCTTTATCGCTACTAATAACTGTTGCGCCAGTGAGCACTGCGATATCTTCCAACACTTCCTTGCGGCGGTCACCAAAGCTTGGCGCCTTCACTGCTACGGTGTTCAGCACGCCCTTTAGCTTGTTTAGCACCAATACGCTGAGCGCTTCACCTTCAACTTCATCGGCGATTAGCACCACGTCCTTCTTGCCAGTTTGTGCCAACTTTTCAAGCAGTGGCAATAGCTCTTGCACGCTGCTAATCTTTTGGTCGGTGATAACAATCGCTGGTTTTTCATAAATCGCTTCCTGGCGGGCTGGGTCAGTTACGAAGAATGGGCTAATCCATCCCTTCTCAAAGGTAAATCCTTCCACCACTTCAGCCTGCAATTCAAGCCCTTGGCCAGCTTCAACCGTCACGATGCCGTCTTTACCAATCTTCTCAATAACGCCAGCAATTAGCTTACCAATTTCGGCATCACCAGCTGAAATTGTCGCCACTTCTGCAATTTTATTGCTATCACCTGCGACATCTTCCTTCAGCTCATCAAGTGCGTGAATCACCTCGCGGGCCGCTTCTTCAATACCCTTGCGCAGCTCTTGCGGGTTGTGGCCAGCAGCAATAAGCCGGTTAGCTTCTTTCAAAATGTGATATGTCAGAACAGTTACACTAGTCGTGCCGTCACCAGCAACCTTATTAAGCTTGCTGGCTGCTTGCTTAATTAGTTCAGCACCAGTCTTGTGGCCAAGCGTTGCATCGTCATCTTCTGGCAGGTCGATGCTTTCAGCCACAGTCACACCATCGTGCGTAATAGTTGGGCCACCATACTGCTTACCAATAACTACGTTGCCGCCTTTTGGTCCGTAGGTAACTTTTACCGCGTTGTATAGTGCCTGGGCGCCAGCTAGGACGCGAGCGCGAGCATCATCACTATAAAATACTTTTTTCGCCATCTATCTCTCCTCCTTATATCTGCCGCTTAAGCAGCTAGTTTTGCTAAAATATCTTCTTCTGCAACGACCAAGTAGTCCTGGCCATCAACCGACAGCTCGGTTGTTGAGTACTCTTTATAAATAATCTGGTCGCCAACCTGCACCTGCTTTACCTCTGGGCCAACTGCCACAACGCGGGCTGCTACTGGTTTTTCCTTTGCTGAATCCGGCAAAAAAATACCGCTACTGGTAGCCGCCTTTTGCTCTTGTTTTTGAGCTACGACACGAGCGCCGAGCGGTGTTATTGCTGTACTCATAATCCCTCCTTTTAGGATGTTTATGTTCGATGATATCTATGGTTCATTATAAAAAATTAGCACTCATATTGCAAGAGTGCTAATTTCTTGATTATCCGACTACCGTTATACTTTACGCTGACGGCGGCGAATTGTTTCAATAAGCCACGGCTTAAGATATTGCAGTGGTTTAATCACCAAATCTTGCGCTGGCACATAGGCGAGCCCTTCCACGCCGAAACCACGCTTAAACACGCTCACGCCATAGAAGCGGTGATCGGTTTCGTCTTCGCCCACAATACCCCAGAAATTGTAGCGCTTAATACCACGCTCACGCGCATCACGCATCGCTTCCATGTGTAATAGTGGCGCACCAGACAGCTTTGTGCCCAGCTCGGTGCTGACACCATAGTGATATGAGGCCTCATTGCCGTAAAAAATGATAAAGTTTTGCGCCAAAATCTGATCGTTATAGCGAGCAGTATATAATACTACGTTGCCCGTCTCGGCAAAGGCAGCAAACTGCTTTTTGAAAAACTCCTCCGAGAACGCCACAAAACCGTGTCGTCCAGCAGTCTGCAGCTGGATATTGTAAAACTCCTTCATGCGCTCTGGGTCGGTGCTTTTTTCTACCTGAATATCGTTCTTGGCTGCCTTACGCAGGGCACGACGAAGCCGCTGACGCATACCTTTAAGTAGCTCTTCCTCGCTCTTCTCAAGATCGAGTACACCAGCTAGCTCAACACTAAGGTACATCGGTGCTGGGCGGAAGCCAAGGTCGGCAAATAACCGCAGGTGTGACGCCGACCGAGTCAACTGTGGACGTACGCGCACAAAAATACAACGCAGTTTTTCAGCCTGCTCACGCATATCATCACGCAGCATCGTTACCGCATCCATGTCGTCCCAGTCTACGATTGGCCCACCGGCAACCGCCAGGTGGCGACCACGTTTAGCTGGCTCAACATAACCCTCATACACGCCAATCAGCTTTTTGCCATCGAACAGTCCGCGACGAACAACATCATGCCCAAGGCTTTTGTGAAACTCACCCCACTGCCACGCCTGCAAAAAGTTTGCCTCGGGATGAGACTCAACAAATGTATCCCACTGCTTTCTGCTTGTAATATCTTTGACTTCTCGCGCCATTTATAATTTTCTCCTTTTCTTTCGCGTTGTTTCCACAATCCAGTTCTTTAGATATTTTGGCCGTGACAAAATAATATCATAAGCCGGAATAAAGCTCACATCCTGCCCACCAAAGCCACGCTTAAACGTGGTGACACCAGCGTACCGGTGGTTTGGATCGCTAGTGTAAGCAATTCCCCAAAAATTAAACCGCTTTGCGCCAGCAGCCTTGGCATCTTGAATCGCCTGCCAGAGCAGCCCATACGCACCCGGCTCTTTGCGAGCTTGCGGGACTGAAGCCGCTTCATGGTATACCGCTTCTGGTCCATCGATAATGACAAGGGCAGCATTTAGTATGACGCCATCTTTTTCAGCGGTATATAGCTGCAAAGCATCGCCAAAGGTTTCGGCATACGTTTCCAAAAACGATCGGCTTGGCGGCACAAATCCCTGCCGCTGAGCAGTATCTGCTTGCATGTCATAAAACGTTGTAATATTACCAGCAGCTGGGCGACTCGTCACCACAACGTCGCGCCGAGCACTGCGACGCACCTCATAGCGTGTTTGTCGGCGCATACCTGCAAGCAGCGCCTCTTCATCGCTTGTGATATCCAGTATATTTGTGTGTTCAGCATGCAGGTGCATTGGCGAGCGGCGCACACGGTGCGGCAATCGCTGCAAACTGTCCACAAAGAGTGTTTCGTTATCTGGCGTTTCGTGTAGTTGTGGTCGAATACGCACAAAAACGCAGTGATGGTGTTTGCCCTGCTGAGCTATGTCGCGCAGCACCACATCTGCAAGCGCTTGGTGCTTCCAGTCTAGCAGCGGGCCACCTGCTATCTCTAAGTAGCGGCCTCGGCGCGCATCTTGCACAATACCGCTCCACATAGCCACTACTTCGGTACCCTGCCGTACAATTCTGCGCAGCACCGTATTGCCTCGTGCCTCATAAAATGCCGTCCAGCGCCACGACTGCAAAAAGTTTGCTTCGGGATAGGCGAGCAGCGCCTGCTGCCAATCTTGCTGCGTCGCATCGGTGATGCTAAAATCTGCTATTCCGCCACTCATGAGTTGCCTCCCGCATTGCCCGTAATAATTGCCGCGATTTGCTGTATATGCTGGGCTGTCACAAATTGATGTGTTGGCACATTATAAACCGAGCCGGCTGCAATCACAGCATTTGGGTACGCTGCTTCGTTAAACTGTACTTTGCCGTACAACCGAGCTGGTGAAACTGGTTTATCATACCAAATATCTTCAAAGAAAAAGCCGTGCTGCTTGAGGCGTGCAATAATTGCATCTCGCTCTGTTGAGATGAGCGGTACACGCACTGGGGCACTACCAGCCTTAAGCGCAAATGGTAAAATCGTCGCTCCACCACCAAGTGCCTTGCGGTACAACTGCACTAACTGGCGCCGACGCTCTAGATCACTATCTAGTTGCTCAAATCGCCACAAAGCCCGCTTTGCCTGCCAGGCTGGCAGCTTGCGTGTACGATCCAACGGGCCATCAGCCGAACGAATGGCCAGTTTTAGTTTATAAGCCGCCGCTAAAATATATTTGCCAAGCCCAATTCCGTGGGTGCCACGAACAGCCACCGCCATAATTGGGTAAATACGATCGCGCAACTGGTCAATAAACCGTGGCACGCTGTGTGGCTGCCGCACCGAGGCAATTTTTCCCGGCACACGGGTAACAAGTGCACCGCCGTTGATTGTATCTAGTAGTTTATCGCGGCCGAATGACAGCATCGTGTAATCTCCAACGGTACCGACTTCCCGGCCATCGGTGTACCGCATGCCAGCTGCGTGTGCCAAATCTTCGATAATAGGTATGCCTTGCCGGCGAGCCACCGATTCAATACCAGTAATATCAGCTGGCATACCAAGTGTATTTTGCACAATAACCGCCTTGATATCTTCCTGCTGTATCACTTGCTGCAACTGCTCTCCGCCGTAGTGCAGTGTATTTAGGGCAATATCAACATACACCGGCGTGCAGCCAGCCTTCTCGACTGCCTCAATTACGCTGTAACACGTAAATGCGTTCACTGCTACCTTGCCGCTGCCACCAGTCGCTACCCAAACCGCCTCAGCTAGTGCGGTTCGGCCGCGTGCGAAAAGCGTTACGTGGCCTTTGTATCGGCGAGCTAGTGCCATCTCTAAATTATACCGATCCCGGCGTCCGCCAATAGCAAACAGGTGCGCCAAGGCCTGCTTCCAGGTGTATTGTGAGCCAACTGATTGAAATAACATTATCGGCCCGCGCCTTCCCTGCCCGGCTGCGCTTCAATCTGCTGCACAATACGAGCAATTTCTTCTGCCAGCTGCTCTGGGTGAGTAATATATGGTGCGTGAGGCCATCCGGCAAACGTGCTCATCTGCGAGCCGGCTAGCTGTTGATGCATCTTCTTACCCATGCCGAGTGGCGTTACTTTGTCATCCTCGCCCCATACTACAAATATGTTATCTTGGTGCACGCGCGAGAGATCAAGCGCCTTATCACTCTCTAGCATATTATGAAGCGTTTTTTTCATATTCTCTGGTGCACGGTTATAATCGCTCTTCAATAGGCGATACACTATCTTCTTTAGATATGGCACGTGCTTTAGTGGCGCTAGTGCTTTAGCAGCGGCTCGAAATACCCGGCGCTTAAGCGACACCGCACCTGGATTTTCATACACTCCGGCAGCGTTTAGCAAAATAAGCCCGGCAAACGCATTGTCATGCCCTTGCGCTAAATAATTCAGTGCAATACGTCCACCGTTGCTGTGCCCAAGCACGATTGGGTTTTCAACCCCCTGCAGCTGCTGCTCTAGCCAAGCAATATAGCCGTCAATAGTCCACACCTCGCTGCTTGGTGTGGTCAGTCCTGGAACTTGTAGCTGTTTTACTTCAATGCCACGCGCTCGCAAGTCAGCTACTGTCTTATCCCATGGCTTAATTGAATATGCCCATCCGTGAGCAATCACAAGTGTTGTCTTCATATTAATACAGTCCCCATTTTGCACGACGCCGTTTAGCCGCAGCGTCTTGACGTGCAAGTTTCGTAATATTTGCTTTGTCTGCAAGCAGTTTCTCTACAATCCACTCGAGGTACTGGCTTCCCTTTAGCATGATTGTTGCCTGATCTGGGGCTTGCTTGCGGATATACTGCAGCGCGTCTTCGGTTTTAGTGAAAGCAGCAGTTTTATCACCCTTGCCAGCTTTTTCTAGCTGCGGCAAGGTATATTTCTTTGTACGTCGACCCACTAACACGTAGCGGTCAGCCGCCACTTGCGCGGCCGCCTGGCCGAGCTTCTCGTGTTGGTCGCGTTCGCCCTCACCCTGGTCTGTCATATCACCAATTACTAGCCACTTCTCACCAGGCACGGTCATGTCCTGCATCATCGTAAACATCGATTGCATACTAACAAGGTGAGCATTATAGGTGCTATCCACCAAGTGCAGCTGACCCTGATCACCCACGCCCGCAAAATAACTCGAGCGGCTTGGCGGCATCACAAAATCATTCATATGCTGCGGCAGCGGCACATTTAGGTAGTTCGTAAGCTGCACTAGCATTGCAAGCTGCGTGCTAATCTCACGCGGCATTGGATATGGAATAGTGAACGAAGTCTCACCAAAGGTAAACACTGCTTGCTGCGGCGTAACAGTGTAGCTAGTGAGGTCACTCTTATGAACTGCGGCCACCTTCGCCGAAATATTCGCTGTCTCGCGCACCATATGCTCATTATCGCCATCGATAATAACAAGATCACGTGCCGCACGAGCCAAACTAGCAAACTCATAGGCAATTGCCTCTTCTACAGTACTAAAGCGTCCTTCACGCACCTGGCGGTCAAAGAAAATGGCGTGCGAACGAGCCGAGCTAACCCATAGCGTGATGTGCGGGCGCAACCAATTTGCCAGGAAGGTTGCCTCGTTTGGCCGCTCACCGTCAATTTCAACCACGTAGTATTGCTGCGAATGCGTAAAAGTTAATGCTCGCCATGGCACTATCAAAAAGAGCTTAAACCACCGTGCCTTCGACCCATAAATACCGTGAGTACCAACGATATCGAACGGAATCCCGAAGGCACTATTGGCATTGTGCGAATAATGCGCACGCTCACCAAGCGTCAGCTCAAGCAGGTGCAGCATAGTAGTTTTACCCACAGAACCAGTCACCGCAATAATAGTAGGTTTCCAGCGCCGCAAACTTACATTTGCCCAAAAACGAAAATACCCAGCTACGACAAAATATAATTGTTTTTTAATTTTAGATAATAATCTGTGCACGTTCTACTCCTGCTTCGCCGCCATACGCTCTTTAATTATTTCTCGTGCCACGTCCGCATCATTCCATGGCATACGCTGGCCGTTCATGATGCGGTACACTTCATGGCCCAAACCAGTCACTAGCACGGTATCTCCTGGCCGGGCTGCAGCAATCGCCTGCGACAAAGCTTCACGACGATCAGCGATTTCAGTCGTCTTTTGTTCGCCACCAGCCTGCTGGATACCTTCGTAAATCATGCGACGAATTGTATCGGCATTTTCAGTATAATTTTCTTCATCTGTCAAATAAATCGCATCGGCTTGCTTGGCTGCAATCGCACCCATAATTGGACGCTTTTCTTTATCGCGATCACCACACGAGCCAAACACCAGCGATACATTACCCGGCGTAATCTCGCGTACGCTCGCCAGCATTTTTTCAAGTGCATCTGGCGTGTGGGCATAGTCTACAATCACATCGTAATCTTGCCCTTCCTGTACACGCTCAAATCGGCCAGGCACACCTCGCAGTTGTGCTGCGCCCTGCACCAGCGCCTCATTCGATGCACCAAGCGCGTGGCAAAGTGCCGCTGCGGCTGTCATATTATATATATTAAATTCGCCCGGCAAATGTGTCTTTAGTACAATGCCGTCTTCCGGCGCATCGCCTGGCAAATGAATCCGTGCTTGGCTGCCATCTGGTTGGGCAATACTATCACCAATCTGCGCCTGAGCGTCCTCGGCCTTACCATAGGTAATCTTTTCCGTGCCAGCTTCAAATTTATTAAAGTACTCAAACCACTCGTCATCGCGGTTCAAGACAATATATTGTGGGCGACCAGCGAATAGCTTCGCTTTGGCAGCCGCATAGTTATCCATCGTTTTATGGTAGTCTAGGTGGTCCTGTGTCACATTAGTCATCACCGCCGCTAAAATTGGTACACCATCAAGCTTATGCTGATCAAGTGCATGGCTGGTAATCTCAAGCACGACATAATCGACGCCAGCCTGCTTGGCTGCCTTAAAGAACTGCTGCATACGTGCAGTAGTGCCGACAGTAGCATTCAAATCATTCAGCTGCTTATCGCCAGCTATCTCAATCAGTGCCGTCGAAAACATAGCAGTGCGTTTGCCTGCTGCCTTTAACATATTATTAATAAGGTTTACCGTCGTGGTTTTGCCATTTGTGCCGGTCACCGCGATAACCTGAAGGCTTTTCGCCGGGTTACCATAACGCAAGCTGACGAGCTTGACGCGCCCCACTCGATACAATTCCTCAATCCGCCGCACCAGTTTTGGTGATAAACTGCTACGGACTAGGTGTACAATCTTCTGCTTCATGTCACCAATTTTACCACTTTTTCCAGATTTTTGTTATACTAGTGACTAGAGTTATGGTGAAGATTTTGGGAATCGAAAGTAGCTGCGACGAAACAGCAGCCGCAATTGTTGAAAACGGGCAAAAATTGCTCTCAAATGTTGTACAATCGCAAATTGATATTCATGCTGAGTACGGCGGCGTTATTCCTGAAATTGCCGCCCGTAGTCACATAGAAGCTATTCGGCCAGTGATTACTGAAGCATTCAGCCAAAGCGGCCTCAATTGGGATGATATTGATGGTATCGCGGTGACCACAATGCCCGGCCTGGTTGGGTCATTACTCATTGGATCACTAGCGGCCCGCTCGCTTGCCATTATTCACCATAAGCCGCTCTACGCTATTCATCACGTTGAAGCCCACGTATATGCGAACTTTATTACCCAAGCGGCAACATCAAACCCAAAGCTAGAAGGCCTCTCATTGCCGAGCACGCAGCCGACATTTCCGCTGCTGGCGCTCATTGTTTCAGGTGGTCACACCCAGCTTGTGCTCTTCAAGGGCCACGGCGACTATACCCTGCTCGGCCAAACTCAGGATGATGCCGTTGGTGAAGCTTTCGATAAAGTAGCCAAAATCATTGGCCTGCCCTACCCTGGCGGCCCAGCCATCGCTAAAGCTGCCGCCAGTGGTAACGAGACCGCCTTTACCCTACCAAAGGCCCGGCTATCTGGTGAGTTTGATTTTTCTTTCTCTGGACTAAAAACTGCCGTATTGCGCACCATTCAAAAAGAAGTTGGCGTTGATATCTCGTATCCATCATTCAAGCTACCCGCCCTTGTGTCACCCACGTTGCAGGCAGACATGGCCGCGAGCTTTCAGCGCACCGCCATAGCAACGCTAGTTGACAAAACAGAAAAAGCATTTTATAAATATAATCCAGCGTCAGTTGTTATTGCCGGGGGCGTTGCTGCCAACCAAGCTCTTCGCAAGGAGCTGGCCCGTCGTCTACCACTGCCAATTAACTACGCACCGGTGCAACTATGCACCGACAACGCTGCCATGATCGCCACACTAGGCTATTATATGCATGTGGCTGGTAAATCTCGTTCACCATACGGACTAGAGGTTATTCCGAGCATTTCAATGAGTCAAACAGCTTGGGGTCAAGCAGCCGATCACCCTACTGCATAGCTAATATCAAATTTCTTACCTGAAGACAAAAGGAGCTAATTATGTCATTTTTACAGTCACCCGCTTGGGGTACATTCCAAAAAACACAGGGGCGCCAAATCATTAGCCGCAGCGGCGACGGTTGGCGATACCAAGCTATTTTGGAACACGGCACGGGCAACACCAGGGCCTATACCCCATATGGACCAATCGCTGATTCAGCGGCAGCTTTCGATGCGGCACTTACTGCGCTTGAACAAGATGCCAAACAGCACGGTGCAACTTTTGTGCGCATTGAGCCCACCTTCCCTATTAGCGACAGCGAGCTTCGTGCTCGTGGCTACCGAAAGGTTACCTATAATCAACTGCAGCCAGCTCACACGCAGCTCATCGATTTGTCTCAGGATGAAGACGCAATTATTGCGCAGATGTCACAAAACACCCGCAATCTCTATCGCAACCATCACAAAAAAGGCATAGCAATCCACAAATCTCACAACCCTGAAGATATTGAAGTTCTCTTAACATTCCTCCATCAGGTTGCTCAGCGTAACCATATCACTCCACACAGCGATGCTTATTTTAAAGCACAGGCAAAGGCGCTATTGCCAAATAAAGCCGCCACTCTCTTTTACGCTACACTTGGGGACACTCCCATTGCCGCTTCCCTCATGTACGACAGCGACGACACGCGGACCTACGCACACGCTGCTGCCGACGACACATATCGTAAATATTCTGCCGGCACTGCCCTGCTAGCTTATGCAATCATCGATGCCAAGCACGCCGGCAAAACAACCTTCGACCTGTATGGTATTGCACCCGAGAACGAACCAAACCACCCATGGGCTGGCTTTACAAAGTTTAAAAAGTCATTTGGTGGCAAAAGCGTAGCCTACCCTGGCGCCTGGGATAAACCGCTAAAACCATTACGTTACCATATATACCGATGCTATCAATCACTGCGCCGTGCACTAAAGAAGCGCCGCAAATAACTATTGCAACCTGTGCTATAATAAGGCCATACCGACGTGAGAGGGTATGGCTTTTACTTCTTTGGGAGCGTATCAGATGATACGGTGACGCTCATGCTTATTTCACGTGAAATTAACATAAGCACCATCATAAGAGCAAGGATACGCACTCGTCATGAAATTGGCACGATCATACGAACCAAATAATTACGAACCAGATATTTATGCCCTCTGGGAAGCCAGTGGAGCCTTTAAACCAAAAGGGGAAGGTGAGCCCTATTCCATCGTCATGCCACCACCAAACGCAAACGGAAATTTGCACCTGGGGCATGCCTACATTACTTTTTTGCAAGATATATTAATCCGCTTTTACCGCATGCAGGGAAGGGATACTGTGTATATTCCTGGTGCAGACCACGCAGGGTTTGAAACATGGGTGGTATTTGAGCGAGAGTTACAAAAACAGGGCAAAAGCCGCTTCGACTACGATCGTGAGCAGCTTTACGATATGGTGTGGGACTTCGTTGCCAGCAAACGTGGCCCAATGGAACTGCAACTGCGCGCCTTGGGTGCAAGCGCCGATTGGAGTAAGTTAACCTTTACTCTCGACCCTAAAGTGACAAAAACAGTTTATGATACCTTCCAGAAACTATGGAACGACGGCCTGATTTACCGAGGCGAGCGGATTGTAAACTACTGCACCACACACCAAACAAGCTTCTCAGATATCGAGGTTGAATACACAAACGACCCAGGCCATCTGTGGCACATCACCTACCAAACAGAGCAGGGAACACCAATTATTATCGCGACTACTCGCCCAGAAACCTTACTTGGCGACACCGCGATTGCCGTACATCCAGACGATGCACGCTACCAGCAGCTAATTGGCACTAGGGCAATCCTGCCAATTGTTGGCCGCACACTGCCAATTGTCGCTGATGATTACGTTGATACTAGTTTCGGTACTGGAGCCTTAAAGGTAACGCCGGCGCATGATCCAAATGACTTCGAAATAGCCAAGCGACACGACCTACCAGCAGTTTCAATCATTGGTGCCGATGGTCATTTGATAAACGTACCGGATGAATTTATGGGGCTCACCCTGGAAGAAGCTCGCACTAAAGTGGTTGCCAAGCTAAAGGAAACTGGCGCGCTCGTCAAGGAAGAGCCTATCGAGCACAGCGTTGGTCATTGTTACAAGTGTAAAACTGTTATCGAGCCGATACTTAAAGAGCAGTGGTTTATCAACGTACAGCCACTCGCCAAACAAGCCATTGCGGCTATTCAGCGTGGGGAAATCTCATTCACACCAGCCACTCGTGCGAAGGCGCTAGTACAATATCTAGAAAATGTTCACGACTGGAATATTAGCCGACAAATTCCGTGGGGAATTCCAATTCCAGCCTTCCACAAACAGGGCGACGACACCGACTGGATGTTTGATACCCGTGTTGATCAAAAAGAGATTGATGTAAATGGTACAACATATATCCGCGAGGAAGACACCTTCGACACCTGGTTTAGTTCGGGGCAGTGGCCATTTATTACCACCGACTTTTTAGACTCTGGCGACCTAGCTCGGTTCTACCCACTCAGCGTCATGGAGACCGGTGCAGATATCTTGTATCAGTGGGTTGGCCGCATGATTATGCTTGGGCTATACCGAACAGGGCAGGTGCCGTTTAGGCACGTATACCTGAACGGCCTGATTAACGACGAGCACAACCAAAAGATGAGCAAAAGCAAAGGCAATGTCATCAACCCAATGGATGTACTCACCGAGTACGGCTCAGATGCGCTGCGCTTTGGTATTATCGTTAACCGCAGTGCAGGGCAGAACCAAGCATTTGCAAAAAATAAAGTTGTGACGGGGCGTAATTTCTGTAATAAGCTATGGAATATTGCACGGTTCACCGAAAGTAAACTTGGCAGCGACTATGAAGTAGGGCCAATCCAGCCAAAAACTCCAGCCGACCATTGGATTATTCGCCAGCTAAACACTGCCGCCCAGGAGATCGAGCAGCACATTGCGCACTATCGTTTTGCCGAAGCCATGGAGCTGGTATATCACACGATTTGGGATGATCTTGCAGACTGGTATATTGAAAGCTCAAAGGCCGCGCCAAACCTGCCAGTTCTATCGTGGGCGCTCTCAACCAGCCTGAAGCTAGTACATCCATTTATTCCATTTGCAACTGAAACCATCTGGCAGTCGCTAGACTTCACCACAGACCTGCTGATCACCGAGACCTGGCCTATTGCCAACGACTATGATGCCGAGCAAGCGGCAGCATTCGAGCAGCTGCAACACTTTGTGCGCGAAGCCCGCTTTATGCTCAGCGAACTGCCAACCTCACGTCAATATCGCATCGTATACCAAGACGACTCTCTGCTAGATACCAACCACGAAACCTTGCGCCATTTGTTGCAGATTCAGGCTGTAGCACAAGTAGAACATCCAAGCGGACTACGTATCGCTAGCAGCGGTCGCTCAGCTTGGTTAGATGTAGACGAAGATACGCTCTATGAGCACAAAGCAAATCTTCAACAACGTCTGACTGCGGCAGAATCAGCCATCGCAAAACTAGAAGCCCGCCTTACAAATCCAAACTACGTAAATAAAGCCCCGGCACACCTAGTAGCCGAAACTCGCCAGAAACTGTTAGACCAGGAGAACCTTGCTGAACGATTGAAACGCGAATTGGAAGCAGCCTCATAACCGCAAACCGACCAAAAACCCCAGGCTCTCCAACCTGGGGTTTTACCATGCCGTTCTCACGCGGCACGCTCCAAAAAAGAAATACTGTAATTACACGCAGGCTCTCCAGCCTACTACAGGATCACACTTCAAAATACACCGGTATCACTCCAGCTACCGCCAAAGTAATACTCCTTCACTCACTGTCATTCATCAATTACTGAATCATTGTTTAGGTACATATTAGCCCGTTGGTGGTGGGCCGCCACTGTAGCCGTCATGGCCACCGTTCTTTCGCCCAAACCCGAACTGTTTTCTATCCTCTCGTCCAAACAAGTCTGGGTCATGGTGCGGACCGTGCGGCTCGCTGCGCGGCTTATCTCTGCTGCTTTGAGCGCTGATACTGACTATTGTCACGGTATCGAACTTGGGCTCATGGAGCAAAATACCCGTGACAATCGAAAGAATTGCCAGTAGGCTGGCGCCCGTAATGTTATGGTTCATCTTGGTTACTCTTTGTTTGTGTTATGTTTGGTAATGCTCTTACATTAGCATGGTTTTTGATTTATGTCAACATTATGCCTTGATAATCTTGTTTTTTACGCATTACATGTGATGATACTGTGATCCACGAGCAATTTCTTGGCAGCGATACAGCTGCTCCACCAGCAGTAACCTTACTAGCTGGTGGGGAAACACCAACCGGGAAAGCGACCACACAAAGGTAGCCCGCTGCTGCAACTGCTTGGTAACACCATAGGCACCACCAATAATAATCACCACCGGGCGACCACTGCTGAGCGGCTGCAACAGCTTTGTGCAAAGCTCTGGTGATGATACGTTGTTACCAACTTCGTCTAGTAGCACGACGAAGGGCTGCTCTTTATAGCTATCAATTAGCTTTATGAGGCGCTGAGACTCCTCCTGACGCGCGTTATCACCTTCCAGGTGACTGTGTGGCAGAAAACGCCACTGCACGCCCCAGGGCGCCCGTAATCGGCACTGATACGCGGTAACGGCAGCGATTAGGTTTGTATCGTGTTTTTTACCAATCGCAGCAATAGTAATCATAGGCTACTGCAGCCCTTGCGCTAACTGCTGCGCAATATCTGCAAGCTGGTCTGGCTCGCTGTGTACAGGATAGCCGTGGTGCAGTTGCAACACCGTCTTATCATATAGCGGAACCAGGTGAATATGAGCGTGTGGCACCTCAAACCCTTCTACTACTACGCCAACGCGCTGTGGCTGCAACACTTTTTGCATATGTCGCGCCAACATATGTGCCGTAGCCCACAAACGGCTATACGTTTCTACGTCTAGCTCCCACAGTGAAGCAACCTGCTGGCGGGGAATAACCAGCACGTGCCCGTCACTTAGCGGGTTGATATCGAGCATGCTATATACCACATCATCTTCATATACGCGGTAGCTTGGAATTTCACCTTGCATAATCCTGGTAAAAATTGACGGCTCTTGGCTATCCATTATAGTGCTCCTTTATCATTAAAATTGCCACCTGGCACTAAGGCGAGATGGCGATAATTCCTTCATATGGCGGAGAGAGAGGGATTCGAACCCTCGGTACCTTGCGGCACACTTGTTTTCGAGACAAGCCAGTTCAACCACTCCTGCACCTCTCCATCTCACCACCAGTATACCAAACTTTTATTGCTTGCGCTAATTCATTTTTTATGATACTATAACGGCCATGAAAGACAGTGAACACACAAAGGCAAAAAAATCAACTATTGCAGATGACGCTAAGGCCGCAAAGAAGGCAGAACTAACGGCTAAAACAAAAGAAACTCAGGAAGCTATCGCTCAGCGCAGTGAAGAAGCCAAGCAGGCCAAGGCTCGGGCAGAGCAGGAAAAAGCTAGTCAAGAGCAGCAGCAAAAGACTGAACAAGAGAAGGCTGCCAAAGAGAAAGAGCAGGCCGAGCAAACTAAAAAAACCGAGCCAGCACAGGCAAAGAACGATGACGCGTTCGCGATTATCAGTATCGTGCTCGGAGCAAGCAGTCTTACTGGCCTAGGTTGGCTTGCAAGTATACCAGGTCTTATTTTAGGATTCGCATCACTCAAGCAAAGTAAAAACCGCAAGCTATCATTAGCAGCAATTATCATTAATGTTATTTCTAGTATCATTTACTTCCTGGCTGCAGTTGCTATCTTGTTTGTATTCTTTATGGTAGCCCTAGCTGGCATGTTCCAGCAAACGAGTGGTCAAGTAGAAATTCACGTGGCTAACCCTGCAGAGAACAGCGGACAGGTACGCATTGAAGCCAAAAGCCAACGCCAGATAGAACGTGAACAAAAGCAAAAAGAGCAGCAGCAAAAGGCTGAACAAGAGAAGGCTGCTAAAGAAAAAGAGCAGGCTGAACAACAAAAGGCTGCTGAGCAGCAGGCTGAACAAGACCAACCCGCAACAGACGAGTAACCTCATCTATCACAAAAGAGCCCTGCATATTGCAGGGTATTTTGTATGTTTTAATAAGCAGCTCTACTCCAAATAAAAAACTTCCCGGTGCGGGAAGTGTCTTGTCTATGTGGTACACCCGACAGGATTCGAACCTATGGCCTTTGGCTCCGCAAGCCAACGCTCTATCCAGCTGAGCTACGGGTGCAAATACAGCATTAGTCTTGAAGACGCATGCTGTCATAATACTTGAAAGTACTTTCTGTCGCTGCGGTAGCGATAGAACAGGTTTATAATAGCATGATACCCCAGCTGTTCGCAAGTCTAAAAACAAACTACAACCGCAGACGACGAATGAAACGGTCAACTGCATCGGGCTTCACTTCTTCCATTGGTAGCCGCTGGCCAACAAGATCAACAAGCTCCTCACCAACCTCAGCAGGGAAATACATTACAAGACTCAGCCCCCAGCGGCGAGCGGGTGTAAACACCAAAGAATACACACCATCCTCAATCGCAACCCCAAACGAACGATAGTTATCAAACGAATAGAGCTGATCACCGATGCGCATTCCTTCAACAATATCAACGCTGTACGGTATTTGCGCCGGCGGACGCAGCGAGAACAGCAAGAAAGCGGTCCCCATAAGAATAACTGCAGAAAGATAAAAAATATTTGGTGCAAACTCAATTACCGGAGGCAGCATTTGTCGAAAGCTAAACAGCCCAAAAACGATCAACACCGCAAGCACCAAGCTAAAATACAGGTACCACACCGGCTGGCGCTGACGCGGCACAAACTCTACCGCCTGCCAGGTTAGTGGTGGTACACGAAAATCATCTAGTTCTTCTTCAGGTTGCTGGTCATAGCCATGTGGTTCAAGCTGCTGCGCTCCATCATAATAATTACCGCTGGCTTGAGACATTGAAGGTGAACCGTACATGCCGGCATCCTCTCGATGAAGCTCCTCCCCAGACCTTTGTGGCCCGCCCGATCGTGGATAGTGGTTTTGTGGTTCCATATACGCTCATTATAGCATAGCCGCCGCACTTGTTAACCCTCATGAAGCAATTACTACCAATTTAAACCCCAATAAAAATAACCGCATATGCGGCCTTATGATACTACGTTACCTATTTGGCGGAGGAGGGGAGATTCGAACTCCCGCTCCAGGTTTCCCCGGACTAACGATTTAGCAAACCGTCCCCTTCAGCCACTTGGGTACTCCTCCAACGAAAATTATTGTAACACATTTGATTTTTATTTGCTATAATAAAATCTGTAGTTGAAAGGAAAGGAAGAAATGAAGAAAGTTTTTAGTGGAATCATCATCACACTTGCAGCTATTGCCAGTGGTGCAATGTTTTTCACCGCCCCTGTATACGCAGAGGATGTGATTACCGCAGCAGACAATGGCCCTGTTGCTGGTATTGATAGTGCGCAAGGTACAGGAGTACCGACACAGATTAATGGTGATACCGGTATCGTACGTAAGATTATCAACATCCTACTCTACGTTATCGCAATCATCTCAGTGATCATGCTTATTATTGGTGGTTTGAAGTATGTCGTTTCTGGTGGTAATAACGCCAAGGTGTCAGACGCCAAGAACACTATTCTGTACGCCATCATCGGTTTGGTTGTTGCAATTTTTGCCTACGCAATCATTCGTTTCGTTGTCGGCCAAGCAATTGGTAATCTCGGCAGCGGTGGCACCAACGCATAATTCCATTCCGCACAGAACAAACAACCTATGTAAAACCACGTCTTTCGGCGTGGTTTTATTGTGGTAAAGGCTAGTGACAAAAATAAAAACCGCCCTAGGTGAGGGCGGCTTACGTATTCATACATGGCGGAGAGAGTGGGATTCGAACCCACGGTACGGGGTCACCGCACGCCGGTTTTCAAGACCGGTACCTTCAACCACTCGGTCATCTCTCCGTAGTGAGCACTCGTATAATAGCAGACAATGGCATTCTTGTCTAGGGATACGCGCATCTACATAGGGCTAGTTCATCTGCTGCAAAACCGTTAGTACATACACCTGGACTGCACCCGCCTCTCGTAGCTGTCGAGCCGCAGCATTGATTGTATACCCTGTGGTGATAATATCATCGACGAGAATAATCTGGCTTCCGCTCACATAAGGCTTCTGGCGTGACACCACCGCATACGCCGTATCTGCCTGGCGCGCACGCTGCTGCCGGCTTTCAGCTGTCTTTTGAGCTAGCTGATGACGACGAACTAATAGCTGCCGGCTAGGCAGGCCCGAATATCGTGCATACCACCGAGCGAGTAGCTTTGCGTGGTCTACACCGCGCTGGCGCACGTGAGATAGCGCCGTTGGCACCCAGGTGACTATCATATCATCTGTAAAGCCACCTTCGCTTCTAGCCCCTTCTGATGAGCTCTGCAGCGTATATCGCCGCGCCGCTCGATGGCTCTGCGCCTTGGCGAGCCTCCGCCACTCCCGCGCACTCTTTGGTGCAGCTGCCGTGAGTACACCGGCTAGCTCTTTGGCTAGTCCTCGCTTTGCCGCAAACTTTACATCGTCCACTATATCCGCCAAAGCACCCTGTCTGGGTGCAGCAGTCCATATTGCATCGTAATACACACTCACGCCAGCCTGCCTAGTCTCCACAAATGGACGGGGAAGCTGCCGCAACTGATTAACGATGTTATTTTTACATTTAGGACACAATCCTTGGCCAAGACGACCGCAAGAGTAACAGGAGTAGGGCGCCAGCCAGCCAAGGAGGGTATCTAGCATTGTGTTTTTTACATTCCTTACCTTATTTGGTTGATTATCTCTTGTTTTATCGTTATACTTAAAGAGACTTTTGTCAATATGATATTAGCAATTAATAATGTTAGATTTACAGTGGAGGAATAATGGCACGTAAACAACCTACCGGTGAGCTACTCACCGATGACGATCTGGCCGCTGCCTTCCTGGCTGATGATTATGCACCAGAGCCGACACAGGCTATTGCACCACAGCCAGCCGCACCAGCGCCGCAGCCAGCGGTCGGTGAGCAGCAATGGGACGAGGAAGAAGAACTTCCGGGCCAGCTCGCCGTGGATGCCTATGAAACGGATGAACTCCTGGTCGTCAAAGCCCGCACCGCAGGTGTTGACCGTAGCGACCTCGACGTAAGCCTATCTGACGGTATTTTGACAATCTCGGGAACGCTTTCTAGCGGTGACGAAACCGACGTAAAAAAGTGGCACATTCAAGAGTGTTACTGGGGCGAATTTAGTCGTACGATCGCCCTACCCGTCGCCGTAAAGGAAGACGAAGTAAAAGCAGAGCTGAAGGATGGCGTACTGACCATTAGCTTTGCCAAAGTTGAAAAAGAACGCTCAATCACTATCGACGTTCTGTAGTCAAATCAGCAACCATCATACCACCTCTGCTCGCACCAGAGGTGGTATGTTGTTGTGTAAAGGCTGTGGTGGGCGTACGCTGAACATATCTAACGTATCTCTGATGTAGACATAACTACGCAGGGAGGGAAAGACGCAAAAAGCTTGCCCACAATATAAAAAATACCCCTCAAAGCGAGGGGCGTTTTTATGTTAAATAAACTGTTTTATTAACCTTTTGCTGCCACGTTGGTCATGACGAAGTTAATGATTGCGTACGCAAAGATCGCAACAACCAAACCAATCACTGCGTATAGAATAGTGTTCTTAGCGCTAGTCACGGTTGAGGCGTTACCACCAGACGTTGCATAACGCAGACCACCGATGATGATCATGATTACTGAGATTACACCAATGATGTAGAGCAAGATGTTAATACCAGTTTGAATAACACCGCCGGTGCCATCAAGCTTATCTACCTGTCCAGTACCTTTTGCTGCATCGCCACCAGTACCAGTAACACTCCTGAGATCAACAGCATGAGCTGATTCTGCTGGTGCGACAAATGCCAGACCACCGGCAACCAAAGCTGGAACCAATAGGATGCCGGCAACAATTGCTACGAACGCTCGTTTCATGTTTTATATTCCTTTCTTTTGTACTAAATTCAACCTTTATTATAACAGACTACTCGCTAATAGCCAGCCTGTTTTTGTGCTAAACTCGTATTTTATCTTGCTGATGGGCCTGCTTTGCTTCCAAAGCCATCACCACTAAACGAATTAAGCACGAAGTTTACGATAGCGTATGCCAAGATGGCAATCACTAACCCAATTACTGCGTAAAGAATTGTGGTTTTTGCTGAACTAACCGCCGAAGGATTACCTGCACTTGTTGCATACTTGAGGCCTGCCACGATGATGACGATGACCGCTGATACACCAACTACCCACAGAATAATATTGATCGTTGGTTTTACAATTTTGTCCGACAGGCTGTCGCTCTGACCCTTACAAATAGCGCTATCGCTATTGGCACCACAAGCACCATATGGGTTTACTGCCTTTGCAGGTGAAACGGCAGGTATCGTCGCGGCAGCGGTAGCCACCAAGCCAACCACAGCCAAACTAGCCAATATAAGTTTTTTCATGAAAATGCTCCTGTTATAAATTGAACAATAGTAAACGCAAATATTAACACAATGACACCAAGCACTGTGTACATTAGTAGGTTCTTGGCAGTCGCAATCTTGCCAGGGCTACCACCCGCGGTGATATACAGCAAGCCAGACAGGGTAATCATAATCACCGCCACCGCGCCAGCTACCCACATGGCTGTGCCTACCATAGTACTAAATGTACCACTATCAAGGTTGGTTTTTGAGATGTTGTAGTCTTCTGCGTTGAGCTTGCCCGTCTCTGAAACTTTGGCCGCAAATTGCTGTAGTATGTGCATTAGTCTATCAACCCTCCCTTAATTAAGTTAATGATCGCCACTGATGCAAATACCACTACCATACCAACAAGGGCATTCGCAATGATGCGACGTGCCGACACTGCCGCGTTGGCGCTACCACCACTTGTAAGATAGCGAAAACCGCCATACAGTACGTAGCCGACTGCAATATAGCCAACCAACATTAAAATGATAGTCGAAATATTTAGGACAATAACCCAAATGTAGGTACGAAGCTTTTCCTCGTCGCTACCACCGGCCATGTCGCGTGGCCCCTTTAATTCTGATTTGCTACAGTCGTCATTTTTTTGTAGCCCGGTATACCACGCTGGAATACCTAATATTTCACCACATGCTGCAGCGGTAGGAGCTGGCTGAACCGGCTGGTACGCAGCCAATCCGAGTGTACCAATCACGCCAAACGCCGCAAGGATAATACTTCCAAATAATCGTTTCATTAGCTAAAGATTCCTCCTGGGATTAAGAAATTGGTAATCGCAAACAAGAAAATGTACAGCAATAAACCAATCACTACGTTCAAGATAATCTGACGAGCGCGCGCTACTTGGTTAGCATTATCGCCGGCGGTGGTCCACATAATACCGCCAACCATCAAGCCAATAGCCGCTAAAATACCAGCCCCCCAAGTTAAGATCATAAGAGCTACCTTCAAAAGCCACATTACCGTGTTTTCGCCGCCCTTTTCGTCATTACAACTCAGTATGGCAGTTTCAACACCGGCACACTTGCTCTCGGCGTGGGCTGCAGGCGCTACCACTACCGGTGCAAGAGTCAACCCAGCTAGAAGACCTCCTATCGCCAGTTTTTTATATATATTTGTTATTGTACGCATAGCTCTACAATATACTAAAGCACGTATTTCAGCAATGGCGACTACAGCAATCTGGGTAATACATTATCGTGGTTTTCATGACAGCCAAAATAGTATAATAAGTTGCTTTTTTGCTATATGCCGGCCATAATAAAAGGCAGATATGAAACGATTACTTTTTCCGCTTGTGATAGCTGGGTTGGTTACCAGTTTGCTTGGCGTTATGTTCTTTACGCCAGTAGCACGCGCGGATGAGCACAAAGTCACCTGGGAAGTGCTCGTTAAAGAAGGGTTGCTTGGAGACGACGGAGCAGATTTTTTCAGTGGTGAAAAACATCACAATGCTACCGGTGAAAATAACAGTAAAAAATTCAAATGGCTATTATGGCAAAAAGACAATTCTACCCAAGATCCAAATAACCCAAGCAAAGACAAGGCTCAAGAGTGGTATGTGGTACGTCGTATGGAAGACAGTATCCAGAAACCAACCGCTGGCGTAGAGGGTGATAAAATTCGCATCACTGTTCCAAGCTGTCACCGCGAAACATTCAAGGTGCCATGGAAATTTAACAAAAATGGTGGTAAAGCGCGCCTAGAAAAAGGTGATGAAATGGAGCACACCAATGACGGCCAAGGCGACTGTGCCCAGCCAAGTGTCACTATCGATAAAAGAGCTGGCGACCAAAATACTAACATTGAATACGGATACGCAGCAGACAACAACCAGCTATGTCGCTTTGACGTAAAAATAACCGTGTCTAATGATTTAAAGAAATTATCCCTCAATGATTTCCGCCGTAACAACTCACCACGAGATCAAAACGGCCAAGACCTTTGTCCGCCAAACCCGGTGCCGGGCCTTATTGATAATATCGACATTGCCGATGACAGTAAGCAGTCTGAAGAAGAGGCCCAAAAAAGTAGCCAGCAGTACCTAAACGGCATCCGCCCAGCACATAAAGATAAGCAAGACAAATCAAACTGTTCAATCACCAATATTGGTTGGCTTGTGTGTCCAGTCTTGCGTTGGGTCGGTGGTATTATCGATGGTATTTTTGGTTCAATTGCCGGCATGCTGTCCACTCCATCACGCTACTTTGATGATACAAGTGGCGTACGCAATGCCTGGGAAAATATGCGCAACGTAGCAAACATTGGCTTTGCTATCTTGTTCATTATTATGATTATTTCGCACCTCACGTCGATTGGTATTTCTAACTACTCCATCAAAAAACTGTTGCCGCGTATCATCGTGGCCGCCATTACGATCAATATTTCGTTTTATTTATGTGCACTAGCAAGCGACTTTTCAAATATTTTAGGTATTAGTCTTAAAAACATGCTAGGCGGCCTCAATATAACCACTGACGGTGTTGCTTATAAAGAGAATAGCTTTCTAGAAGCAATTATATTTGTGCTATCGAGTGGCACCGTTGGGGTAATTGCCGGTGTAGCTGGTGGCGCTGGTGCGGCAATCGGTGCCGTTGTTGGTATTACAATTCCACTTGTCATTGGAGCACTCCTTATTTCTAGTGTGGTATATATAATCCTTGTCGCAAGGCAAGCAATTTTAGTGCTACTTATTATTTTGTCTCCAGTGGCACTTATGTGTATGTTCCTGCCAAATACTCGCAAAATTTATGAGGCTTGGCGCGGTATCTTTATCGACCTATTGTTACTATTTCCTGCCATATCATTACTGTTTGGCTCTGGTGAGCTTGCTTCAGCAGTCTTCCTAAATATGACCGGGTCTGAAAGCATCGCCTATAATATCGCTGGCGTGTTTATGCGTGTCATGCCGCTAGCTGGTGTTATTTATATACTATGGGTGGGCCGCCGTACGCTCTCTCGTATGACTGGTCTGCCATCTGCACGCTTCCGTTTTCTTAGCAACCCGATGCAGCGTACTCGCAATAACTTTATTATGAACCGAGTTCGCCCAATCCGTGAACGAAGTTTGTCTAATTATCGTAGCGCTCGCCGCGCCCAGGCGTTTGAAAGCAAGCTCACCGACGAAGGCAAGCTTAAATATCGCTTCTCTGGTGCGCTCGGTGTCGTTACCGGAGCCAGTCGATTGCGTCAGAAAGAGATCAAAGAAATACGCGATGCACGGCTAGATAATATTCTGCAGCGCCAGGCCACCAGGCGCATGACTAATGCTATTGCCGACGACGTGGAAGGATCAAAGCGTAATATTACTTCGGATGGACGAATTACCGGTAAGCTTCAGCGCGCCACAAGCGGTATGACAAAAGACCTATCGCGCAGGGCACAAGATACGTATGCACGCCAGCAATGGAAGCTCCTGCAAGAAGAGCTTAAAGAAGACAAGATGGAATACCAAGATCATCTTAGTGAAATCATCAACCAACAAAGTGCAGATGGTGCTGGTAGTATCACTCAGGAGCTGAAAGACAACATTGCCGATAAGGATATGACCGCATACGAAAAATCGATGCGTACTGGCGTTGTCTTAGAGTCGCTAAAGCGTCTACCACAAAAGAGGGGCTACGATATAGCCAGCGCAGCCTTTAAGGATATACATAATGATTTGAAAGACAGGGATAAGTATACTGCCGAAGAAGCTACTGCCATAGCTAATGCCCTTGGCAGTGCCGTAGAAGACAGTGCTATGAAGGATAGCTACAGTGTACTTGCAGCAGCCAGGAACGTTCCTGTCGCAGACGTCATTAAGGAAAAGTCTATCCGAGATATGACCAACTCGCCAGACTTTGTTAACATGATCCAAGAACTAAACGAAGAAGATATGGCTACACTTCAAAGGATCAATAATAGTACCTACTTCCAAGATCGTGCCCCAGATAACAACAAACGTGCACTTCAAAACCGCATAAAAGAGCTCTCTCGCAACTCCGGTAAAAAATAGTTTTTTACTACAACTACGCTGCATGGGATGTTATCTACAAAAAGCCACCAATAGCATTTGCTTTTTCGACTATAGTTAGCCATAATAAAGGGTGACTATGAAAGCGATACTAAAGTGGGCACTCGTTGCCGTATTTATCAGTTTAATTGGTGCTGCGTTTGCTGGCAGTACCGTACACGCCGAAGAAAACTGGAAAGACAAACCAGAGTGGGACAAAAGCTTTAATGAGCTGAAAAACAGCGGACAGCTTCATGAAAATGAAACAGTCGATAAGTCACTAAAACCGTGGTTTGTGCAGCGCGTATTTAATGGTAGCCAGCCCGATACTATTGCGCGACGCCTTAAGGATAGTGTGACTGGTTGGCACGCGTATCGTGAAGGTAACGATATTGTGGTGCGCTGGAAAAACTGTCGTCGTGCACGACTTTTAGTTCCAAAGACTGACCAAAAGGTTAGTGATCTTGATGGAAAACTCCGCGTCGATAACGACGGCTCGCAGTGTGATAACGACTGGCAAGAAGCACGCTGGTCGGAAGGAAAGAACACCAATATTCTCGTTAAGTATGGCTATCGTGGTAACAATAGTAGCCCTTGTGAGTATCGTATAGATATCGATAAGCGTGGCGACAACCAGGTGTTTGTTCACAATTTCCACGCTCACCACGGAAACTGGGGTCACCAGGATAACTGTCATGAAAACGCCGACCCAGATAGCGACCAAACAGTCGACATAAAAGATAAGCAAGAAGCAGAAGCCGAAGGTAATAAACTTATCGAAAGCCACGCTAACTCTTTGAACACCGATGTAAAAGACAAGCAAAACGGTGAAGACAAAACTGTCGGTGGCGAAGGTGAAGGCGAAGAAGAGAAGAGTAGCTGTGTTATTGACGGTATTGGATGGATTGTCTGCCCAGCTTCCAACTTTATTGCCATGATTACTGATATGACCTATAACGCTATCAGTACTCTCCTTACAACACCTGCCAAAATTTTTGACGACCGACACCCGGTATATCAAGCATGGTCACAGATGCGCAATATTTCTAATATTGGCTTTGCGATAATGTTCATTATTATCATCATTTCACACCTCACGTCGATTGGCTTTAGCAACTACTCTATTAAGCGTATGTTACCACGCCTGATTTTGGCTGCCATTTTAGTCAACTTATCGTTCTATATTTGTGCGCTGGTGGTGGACCTTTCAAATATCCTTGGTGCTAGTATGAAGGACTTTATTGGCGGTGCAATCACGGTGGAAGGCGAAAAGAACGCTGGCAACGATGGCACCGACCTTATTACTGGTATAACCGCGTTTATCCTATCAGCGGGTGCAGTTGGTGCAGGTACTGCGCTTGGCCTTTCAGCTGGCTTAGGTGCAAGTGTATCAGCATTATGGGGAATCTTATTCCCACTACTGATTGCTGCGGTGATTGCTGTGTTTATTATCTACGTCCTGCTTGTTGCCCGTCAGGCAATTATCGTGATTTTGGTTATCATCTCACCACTCGCATTTCTAGCATATCTGCTGCCAAACACCGAAGACCTCTTTAGCCGCTGGCGGAAGATATTTACCACCATGCTATTAATGTATCCAGCCATTGCTCTTATTTTTGGTGCGTGTGAGCTAGTATCAAACATCCTCCTTAGCCTGGATGCTGGTTTAGGTATGAAACTGGCAGGTGTCTTTGTGAAGATTATCCCGCTAGCACTTACGCCGATGATTATGCGCACCGGTGGTGGTCTTATCTCTCGCCTTACCGGCCTCAATGTGGGCAACCTGGCAGGCATCAATCGTATGCGTGATTTTGCCAACAAGACAAAAGAGCGCAACCTTCAGAATTTCCGTAATTCAAGCCGTGCTCGTTCATTTGCTACGGAAACCGATAGTGAAGGCAATAAACGCTACAAGCGCCGCTTCAGCGGTTACCTCACCCGCTCTAACGCACTACGTGAAGCTCGCCGGGAAACTACCGCTTCAGCGCTTGAAGAAATTGCAAGCGAAACACAAAGCCAGGCTATTTACGACAATGTGGGCAACGCTATGAAGCGTGCCACTGGTGATAGCGCTCTTCAGCGATTAACTACTGCTGGAACTGAAGAGACGGCTAGTATCGCGCAGCGCCAAATTGTCACCAAGCAAGCAAAAGAACACGCGACAAGGCGCCGAGAGCTTACCGAAGGTTATGCAGCTCGCTTCCAGCAAATGGCTACAGAAGTTGATGGTGAGGATAAGATCCAAGAAATCGTTAAAGATGCTGCCGATAAATGGAAGAGAGGCGAAATGGATACCATGGAAGCTCACGCTATTATGGAGGGGTCAACTAGGTATTGGTCAACTCGCGGTGGCCCTGGCGCAGTAATGGCTACGGGTAACGCTAAGCTATTCCGTGATGCTATCGACTACAAGATTGAGAATAATATTGATTACAAAAATGAAAGGGATCAAGTTACTGCTGCAGCTGACGCCAAATTGGCATCTGCTCGAACAGATACAGAACGATCACTTATCGCTCAGCAACGTGACACAGCCCTGAAGGACCTAAAAACAAAATACAATGGAATGGGCAACTGGCTTCCAAATGCTTACTTCGGCGGTGGCGGCAGTAGTATGGGCATGATTGAAGGAATGGCTATCGCTAAGGGTGTCGCTCCTGAAAACCAAGCAGCCAGTATGTCTGCGGAGCAGTTGGCCGGTGCAAGGGATCTAGCTAAAAAACAGGATGATGGTAGCTACACCTCATACGTGGATCCAAGCCGAGCAGAAGAACTGCTCTCATCAGAGGCGTTCAACCGTTTCGCTGCTGGAGAACGTATTGAAAAACTACGTAACTTTACAGTCCAAGAAGGAGGATCAGTCCCTACGCCTTCTGCCGGACCTTCTAATGCTGTTAACGTTGACGACGTAGCACAGCGAGCAGCTAATATCGTTCGACAGCAGTCGCAATCACGGCCACGACCTAGTTCTGCAGGTGGATCAGCGAGCCGAACCATCCGCAACCAACAGCGACGACGATAATATAATTATCTAGTTATATAAAAAATACACCCTAACTGAAGGGTGTATTTTTATTGTGTACTAGCCCATAAACATAAAAATCCTGCGCTAGTGCAGGGAATACTACGTATAGAAAATAATGAAAGAAGGTGCAAGTCCTAGGGATATCACCGGCGACGCCACATAATGGGCGCCACCAGTGATAACATCCTATCCTAGTTCATGTAGCAAAACCTCGCTGAGATATCTCTGCGTAAACACGAACTGACTGCATCGTAAAGAAATAGAAGAAGAAAAACCATATCGCGATATTCGCAAGATAGTGTACACTTTGCTCGCTTGTATGCGGCCAAGCGCGTTCCCAAAACCATTTCCTAATACTAACAGTACTGCCAATATTATTCCAAGTGACTTGATATGTGGGGTCTAATGACCATTCATTCCTGGGCTTTACCTCCATCTTTGGTACTATACAGCCACCAAGCAATGCCCACGTGCACGATACGATAACCGAATCGGCCATACCGGGCTGCGCTGGAGCTGCAGACCATACGAAGAATAGCAAAAACCCTGATACTGCTCCGGCTAAAAGCCCAATAGAGCACAGGCAGGCATTCGCCTTTCGGATAACCCTACGGTCTCCGGCCACAAAATCACTTTTAGTTAGCATTCGTGCAATATATCCGCCAAGTGCCAATCCTGCAATTGCCCAAATAAACACATGAACCGGCAATGGTAACACCATCACCGAGAAATATTCATTACCATGAACCCACAAGAACATCGTTTTGGTTGTTAACTCATTCTTGGGAACTAGCATATCTAAAAGACCGTGATTCTGGTCAAATACATAGCTTACCAGTGGCATAAATATCATGATCATTGACAAAATACACACCGTTGCAACTGTCTGGATGTTCATCCGGTTCCGTCCGGAACCAGTTTCACCCCAAAGCTGTTGATGTACCCGTAGCATAAATAATGCTAGTGGTACAAGAACCAGCAACGTCAACACGCCAGGGTTTAGTAGCGAGAATTCTGCTCGCAGCCACCCCATTGATGTCATAATCTGACCAACAACGGTCACCCCGATAATAATAAGCAGCTTTATGGTAAGCAGCACTATTCGCGAGTCATGATCATCATCTGCTGGCCGTTCACGAGGCATCAGCCAGTCTTCCGCCTGCCTAGCCATACGACCAGATCGGCCTAGCAGCTGTTCTGGCACAATGCGCGTCCGTGGTTGGTGTGGATCAACTTGGGCTTCAACTACAGGTATAGGGTTAGTAGTACCTGGAGCCTCTGCAGAAATAGCCGTCATCGGCAAGGTTTGTTTGCCGGGTAGCGACGCATTTCGTTGTGTATCGAATGAGCTACGCTCCCCACTCGGCTGTGGTTTATGCAATACTACGCACCTTCTTTCAAAGAGCTCACACATTGTAGGAGCAATTTATCCTTGCTACATTACCACAATATGTGATAACTCTATTTTTACATTATTTTTATAATTTTGTCAACATGCTTACCCCTGAAAACTATTATTTTTTACTACAAAGCCATTGCATTTTACTGTAACCCGTGCTAAGAAAGACAACCATAACCACAATTATCTCTATCACCCACAAGGCTAAAAGTGCTATACTAAAACTATATGGCACGCTACACCGTACCCCAAGACGTCGAGGCTGAAGATAAACTCATCGGCCCCTTTAGTTTCAGGCAGTTTGTCTATCTTATTATCGCCGCAATCGGCATCGGTGGTTGTTGGGCACTTTTTTCTGTTTTTCCACCGCTAGCAATTATTCCATTGCCAATCGTTATTTTATTTGGCATCCTGGCATTGCCACTTAAAAAAGAGCAGCCTATGGAGGTCTACCTTGGAGCTATTATTCAATTTTACCTAAAACCACGTAAGCGTATCTGGAGGCCAGATGGACTCACTTCACTTGTGGAAATTACTGCACCAAAAAAGATAGAAGAAGAGCGAGCAGCTGCTCTTGAACGGAATGAAGCAGAGCGCCGCCTTTCATACTTAGCAGACATCGTTGATACCGGTGGTTGGGCAGTGCGTGGCGTTGGTCTTGAGCGTAAAGATGACACTGCGGAACGCTACCGCTACTATGCACCAACTATTGATGACGACCCACTTGATAAAAACAGCAGCGTATCGCGCAATATTGACGCAATGATAACAAAAACTAGCCAACAACGTCGTGAACATATTATGGCTGCCATGCAATCACCAGACCAAATGATATCAACGCCAGATGATATTTATGCGCTATATGATAGTCTTAACATGCCACCAAGCGGTCGCTACCACACGACAGAGGAGCCGCCAGCACCGACACCAGCTCAACCGGAAGAAATAACCGCTCCCGACACCCCACCAGCTGATTTTGATATGTCAGCTGGCATTCCACTGGTTGCGTCAGAGCCGATACCAGTAGAGCCAGACGAAGGACAAAAAGCAGAAGCTGCACTTCGCGAGCAAACCGAGCAAATTGATGCAACATACGAGGCTATTCACGGACCCAGCCCAACAAAGCCAACTAAAAAACCAGCTAAAAAGATATCTGTAGAACCAGCCAGTGAGCGCTTTACTCACGCCAAGGCTGGTGGGCCGGCCGTGGAGCCGCCGCAGGTGTCAGCTGGTATCCTCGATTTAGCACATAATAGTGGCGATCTATCCGTTGAAACTATCCAGCGCGAGGCAAGGCGAGTTAACAAAAAGAACACAAAACCAGGGGAAGTATATATTTCACTGCGATAAAGAGGTAGGCTATGAATCCAGATACATCACAACAATCATCAACTAACCAAGGGCGTGCATCATCGACGCCAGCGATGCCAGGAGTCGTGCACTCTATTCGCGGTGGTCAAAATGCTATTCCAGTGGTGCCAGAGCAGTCAAACCAGGCACCGGCCAGTGCTGAAGAAGTATCAGAACTAACGCAAGCTGCAACAGCTGCTGCCAGCCAACAAACTGGTGCTGCACAGCAATTTGAACAGCAAGCAAATGCTGCCATGCCTCATGAAGTGCCTACTGAAGGACCAAGCACCTACCAACCAGAGCCAGAGCAATATCAACAGCAATACCAGCAGCAACCTCAAACTGCGCCAAACGCAGCCTATGGCTATTCGCCTCAACCAACAGCTTTTGGATCAGCCACAGTAAACCCAAATTATGGTGGCCCACAACCTCAGCCAACACCGCACAACCTAGATATGCAGCAGGGTCCTGTGCCTGCTTATAGCAGTGCACAGCCGGGAGCGATCGTGCCGCAACAGCCACAGCAGCACACAGAAACCGATAATAATGGCGGAGCTCCAGCGCAAAAGCAAAAGCAGAACACGACGCAATCAAGCCTTCTCTTTTCAGAGATGCGTGAGAACATGGTCATTATGGCCGATGGTAGTTTTCGTGCCATCGTGGGGTGTGAGTCTATCAACTTCGACCTAATGAGTACTCGTGAGCGTGAAGCAGTGGAGTTTAGCTACCAAAACTTCCTCAACTCACTATATTTCCCAGTACAAATTTATATTCGTTCACAGCGGGTGGATATTGGACCATACATTGAGCGGCTTGAACATATTCGCCGCAACCAAGATAACATGCTGCTTAATATCCTGATGGAAGACTATATTGGCTTTATCGATCAGCTCGCACAAGAAGCCAACATTATGGATAAATCGTTCTACATTGTGGTGCCATATTACCCAGTGGCTGACACTGAGGCCATCAAAACACAGGCAACAAGCTTTTTTGGTAAACTATTTGGCGGCAAAGGCGGGCAGCAACAGCAAAAAATCCAAAAGATTGATAAAGTTACCTACGAAAAAGCTAAAGATGAAATTAGCAACCGCGTTGATATCGTAATGAGCGGATTATTCCAGATTGGTATTAAATGTTACCAGCTCAACACCCGTGAAATCGGTGAGTTATACTATAATGTTTATAATCCAGATACTGCTCAGTTGCAGCCGCTCGCAAACCTAGAAAGCAGCACTGCTATGTATGTTCGTAAAGGTACCAAGAAAGGGGAAGCGTAAATGGCTAAAAAACGAAAAAAAGATGCGGTTGATATTGCTGCCGAGCAGCGTGCTCGTGAGCAAGCCGAAGTTGAGCAAGCCTTTCTTACCGGTATCAATACCCTGCGCGACCTGATTGCGCCAAGTAGCTTAGAGTTCGATGCTAAGCATTTTAGGCTTGGCAGTAAATATGGCCAAACACTCTATGTGTACGGGTACCCACGCGAAATTTATACGGGATGGCTTAGCTCGGTTATTAATATCGACGAAGTGCTTGATATTAGCATGTTTATCTACCCTGTTGATACACAAATTATTCTAAACAACTTGCGCAAAAAGGTGACCCAGCTTGAAGCAACCATGGCCGTCAACAACGAAAAAGGTAAAACTCGTGACCCAGGGCTTGAAGCTGCAATTGCCGACGCCGAACAGCTTCGTGACCAACTGCAAATTGGGGCAGAGAAGTTCTTCCGCTATGGTCTATATATCACTCTATATGCCGATAGTGAAGATGAGCTGAGCTACGTACGCAATAAGATTGAAACCATCTTCGGCCAGCAGCTAGTCTTTAGCAAGGTAGCCAGCAGCCAACAAGAGCAGGGGCTCAACAGCACCGTGCCACAACTTAGCGACCAGCTGCAAATTCGCCGCAACATGGACACCGGTGCAATTTCAACATCATTCCCATTCACCTCAGCCGACCTCACCGACGGTAAGGGTGTGCTATATGGCGTCAACATGCACAATAACGGCCTGGTTATCTTCGACCGCTTTAGTCTAGAAAACGCCAACATGGTGGTGTTTGCAAAAGCTGGTGCTGGTAAGTCGTTTACCGTGAAGCTAGAGGCGCTTCGCTCGATGATGCTGGGAACTGACATTTTGATCATTGACCCAGAAAACGAGTATCAGCAGCTAAGCGATGCCGTTGGTGGTAGTTATATTCGCTTAAGCCTCACCAGTGACACCCGCATTAACCCATTCGACCTGCCACAAGTAACCGACACCGATGAAGGTGAGGATGCACTGCGCGCAAACCTTGTTACCTTGCACGGCCTCTTGCGCCTCATGCTTGGCGGCACCCAAACATTAGAAAATGGTCAAACGCTCAGTGGCCTCTCTCCAGCTGAAGAAGCCGACCTCGACCAGGCCCTGATCGATACCTACGCTCGCGTCGGTATTACAAACGACCCACTAACGCACAACTCTGTGCCACCAACCATTCACGACTTATACGACACCCTCTTGCACATGGGCGGCACTGGTCCTGAGCTGGCACAGCGACTCCGCAAATACACCACCGGAACCTTTGCGGGTATCTTTAGCCAGCAAAGCAACATCGACATCAACAACCGCATGGTAGTGTTTAATATCCGCGACCTAGAGGAAGAATTACGTCCAGTGGCGATGTACATTGTGCTGTCGCACATTTGGAATATTACTCGTAGTGAAAAACGCAAACGCATCCTGATTATCGATGAGGCTTGGCTATTGATGCGCTACAGCGACTCGGCTAACTTTATTCACGGCATCGCTAAGCGTGCTCGTAAATATTGGCTCGGGCTCACTACTATTACCCAGGACGTGGAAGACTTTATGGGTAGTAAGATGGGCCGTGCAGTGGTGAGCAACAGCTCTATTCAGTTGCTACTCAAACAGCATTCATCTGCAGTAGATGTGCTAAGTGACGTCTTTAAGCTTACCGAGGAAGAGCGCAAACGTCTTGCAAACTTCCCAGTGGGGCAGGGGCTATTCTTTGCCGGACAAAACCACGTTCATATCCAAATTTATGCATCACCAACTGAAACTGGCCTTGTAAGCACCACGCCAAAAGAAGACAAACGGCCACAGCTCAGTGATGGCAGCGGAGGTATGCCGACAAAGGTACGCTAATTTAGCCACCAATATGCTGCTTGTAGTATTTTTCACACCTGGCTTGATAGGTGACCTATAATTCTAATGGAAACAAACGGAAAAGTGATATAATAACGCTATGGCAAATGCTCTGAAAACGAATCCGGATGACCTCTATAATCCTGATTCAACAGAGAACTACCGAGCACAAGCTCGAAAACGTGCTATCCAAGATGGGGATATTGCACGTGGTATTGATGAAGCCGAAAAATATGCCAATGATCCGAATAATAGTACGAGCCGCAATGGCCGCGCAGCAGATGAACTAAGTAGTCTTGAAGATAGCGCCCTTGATGATCTATCACAAAGTTCATCGGATGCCGACAGCACTCGCGCCCTTTCTTCGGCTGAAGAAAATCCAAACGGTTATTATCAGCCGGGGCAAAGTACTGCTGGCCGCGTACGCAGCGGCATAAACAAAGCCAAGCAAGCTGGTGGCGTGCAAGGCTTAATGAACAAGGCAAAAAACTTAAAAGGTACCGTAAAAAATTGGCGTAAATGGTCACCAACCTTAGCACTGGTATTGAGTTTGCTTGGATTTGGCGGCGTTGCAACGACTATTTTCTCGCCAGCACTAGCCATCACTCACCTAAAAGAGACTATGGCAAAAGATCTGAACGATCAAATTGGGCCGATGACTGCACGGTCAAATTTAGTGCTGCGCACAAAAATTAAAAACCACCTAGCTAATGGGCCAAGCATTTGTGGCGAAAAGCTAAAAGTAAACTGCCGCTTCAAGAAAATGTCGCCGCGGCATATCAAACGCCTAGAAAAAAACGGCTTTACGTTGATGTGCAATGGTAGCCCTTGCGGCAAAGATAGCCGTGTACGCCCAAGCGCCATCAAGCATAATTCCACCGGCAAAAGCTACACTAATGCCAAAGAAATGATGAAAGCAGTAAAAACTGACGTTAAACTCGCCAGTGATTTGCGCCGAGCCTATAACACGAAGGTGGTTAGTGTTATGGATAATATTGGGCATAAGGCTTTGCGGCGACTCGGTATTGGGCTTGATAATGTAAAAGCTAAGGGTAAAGAAAAAGGCAAGGAGACCAAGAAAGAGCTCACCAAGGTAGCCAAAGAGGGTAACGCCTCCTCGCCAGATAAGATTAAGGTTGCCGGCGGCGATGATAAGCTCGACGACAAGCAAAAAGAAAAAGCTAAGGAAATCAATAAGGACATCGAGAAAGATGTTGAAGCCGCTAAAAAAGCTGGCACTAAAACAGCGTCGCGTATTGGTAAAAGTGTGGCCAGAGGCGTTAGCCTAATTGGCTGGGCTGATACCGCCTGTAGCGTCGTTCGTACTGCACTTGCTGTGTCGCAGGGTATGAAGCTAATTGGTAAAATTCAGATGGCCCGCTACGCACTGCAGTTTATGGTGGTCGGGGATAAAATCAAGGCTGGCAAGGCAACCCCAGAGGATGTAGCACCGATTGGTGATATCTTAACAAGTACGGTCACCCAAAAGAAAGTTGAAATGCCAAAGCAGGGCTCAGACATTACTGCGCTCGGCAAGGGAGGCAGCACCGAAATGGTGGATAATCCACAATATGGTAAAAATGCCTTTGATTCAACTGGCTTTAAGCTGGCCGGACAAAAGGGTGAGGGTAACTCACCAAAAGTCAGCGACTTTGATAAACCGTATAGCCTTGGTAATGGCTTTAGCGTCACCGCCTTCCTCGGTGGACACACTGGGCTGATTCAAGGATTCCTCAATACCTGTAAAGTTGTGCAAAACTGGTTTGTACGCGGTGCAGCAATGGTCGCTGGAATCGTTGTTGGAATAGCATCGTTTGGTTGGTCTACCGCTGCGGGTATTGCACTAAGTGCTAGCGCAGGATTTGCCTTAGCCTACTTCCAAGATCAACTGATTTCAATTTTGGCTGGTAATATTATTACCGAAGACATGAGTAGCGTGGACACTGGTAATGCTATTTTCGCAGGAACGGCCAGCTATTTCGGGGAAGCGGCGCAGAACCGTGGCCTGAAGCCGCTAAAAACTAAAGATGAAATAAAAGAGCAGCTTGCATTTAACCGTGAAATTAATAACCAGCACATCGCTATCGATACCTATGAAGCACGTAGCGAACCGTTCAACATCTACAACCAATACTCATTCGCCGGTGCATTCACCCGTAAAATTGCAGACATAACATTGCCTGCTGGTGTATCGCCACTTACGAAGATGGCCAAACTTGCTGCACTGCCGGTCAGCTCACTTTCAAGTATTGCACATGCCGAAGATGACCATTTTGACGAAGAACGCTTCCAGCAGTGTGATGACATTGTCTACAATATTAAGCAAATTGAAGCAGACGCGTTCTGTAATTTGCGCTATGGTCTGCCGAAAGAGGATATGAATATCGATCCACAAGCAGTGGAAGACTATATGGTGCGCAATCAATTTGTCGACCCTGAGGCGGATGATGAGAACGACAAGGAAGCTAAAGGTGACTTTAAGAAGTTTATCGAGAGTTGTATTAACCGTGAAGAACCACTTGGCTTCACCGACGATGAAAACGAAGACATATGGAAAGACGGTACAGTCTGCTATGACCCGCCGGCTGAGCTTAAGGAAAAAGTGAAAAACTTTAGGCTCTACTATATCGATAAATATATTGCTAAGGGCATGGACGAAGACCCTGATGCTGATGAAAGTAGCGGCAGTGAAGATAATAATGGCGGTGAATATGGCAGTGGCGAATGGGCACCATTCTATGCTGGTGGCACCGACGATACCGGATCAACCACCGGAGGCGAAGGCGAAGCTAAGTATGACGCTATCATTGGCGACTCTATTGCTCAGGGCGCAGCTGAAACTGGCGGCATTGCGGCCGAGATCAAGAACTTCCGGGTTGGTGCATCATCACGCGAGGTTCTCGATAAAGTAAAATCAGAAGCCAGCAAGTTAAACGGCAAGAGCGTCTTACTGTCAACCGGTATGTCAAATAGCCCAGACGACCGCGCATCAGTCACCGAGATGATGAAAACCCTGAAAGATGCTGGTGCAAAAGTTTCGGTTATTGGTATTTCGAAGAGTTTCCCAAATGGTGACCCAAATGCTATCAATAGCTTCCTAGAGAATGAATCAAAGAAAAATGGCTTTACCTTCTTTGGTGCACTTAATGACGTTTCAGGTGATAATGTCCATCCAAACAAGGCAGAGTACGACCGCATGAAAAAGGGCGGCGGTAGCATTTCCATAAAAACACCAAAAGTAGGAAGTATTGCTTCTGGCTTTGAGGAGCGACACTTCCTGGCCGGTGAAAACTGGCACTGGGGTCTTGATATACCTTCCGGTACCGGATCGGCACCAATCCACGCACCAACAGACATGGAGATAACCGGTATTACCTCTCAGTGGGGTGCCGTTCAGGCTACACCGACAGAGGGGCCAAAGTTCCTGCTTAGTTTCGTGCACATGCGAGAGATCAAGGTGAACAAGGGAGATAAGGTTAAGAAGGGCGACGTTATTGGTATTGAAGGCGGCCGTAATGCCTATGGACCAGACTTTGCACCACACCTACACTTCGAAACATCGAAGCCAACCAACGAATGTCACGATAAAATGATTGGCTTTTACGGATCACCTAGCCAAACACGCGACCAAAACCCATGTTTGATTGACCCAGGACCAGTTTTGGAAGCACACGGATTGAAATATAGACGGCAACAATAAGGAGGGAAGAGTGCAGTCATTTATAACGCGGCGTAGAATGATCATTATTGGCAGCATACTGCTAGTAGGGCTAATTGGTGCTGCAGTGTTTAATTACATTCAAAATATGCAAACCACTATCTTTGTGCGCGTCGTGCCACTGGGGGCAACCTTGCACCTTGATGGCAGCAAGGATGCACTTGCTAATAACCAGCGCCATACTGTAACCAAAGGCTCGCACAAGTTATCGATCCATAAAGATGGCTTCGTTGACCAAACAATAGAATTTACCGCCGATGGTGGCCGCGACGCTGTGACTAATGTTTCTGCCGTGTTAGACCCAGAAAAGGATAATTCCAGCGCCAAGCAAGAGCTATACAGCCAAGATAACCAACGCCTGATGAGCACCATAAATAGCCTTCCGGGCCAGCTCTATCAAAACCTGCCAAAGCAGGCCGCGCCTTGCCAATCGCCACGCTATCCACATTCACGTGATATCAAAGCGCTGTGTATTCGCCAAAATGGTAATACGCTCCGAAGCGAGCTACTGCAAAAATACCCACTAGCTCGCTATAGCGAGGTGGCTTCTAGTGAAAACGGCATCGACTACATGCTCTACACTACGCAGCAAGCTCGTATTTTCTACCAGCTTGGCAATGAACAGTCGCTCGGCACTACACTGTTCCGCGTTGAGTATTTTGATCCTAATAGCTTCTCGGCCGATAGCTTCAATAAGATGATTTCCGATCAAGGCTACCAACCAGGGCAGGGTTATTACTACTCAAAGGACCCTCGGTTTGCCAGCCAGTACCCACAGGATGAAAAACTCACGAGTCATTTTAACGTTATTTCACAGTTAGGATCTGCACCATAATGAAGCTATTTCACATACAAAACCATCACGCAGCGCGGCGCAGCCACTCGCAAGCTCGGCGTATAAAGTTATTGCCGCTGTTTGCTGCAGTATTTATGCTCATCACCGCCAGCTACAACTCTGTTGCACTGGCTATTGATCGTGACTTCTACTCTGGCAATGACATCATGTTTTACGATCCAAAATTTAAAAAAGGATCAAGTTGTAAAACAAATGGCAGTAGTGACACCCCATCAAGCGGCGGTTCAAGCGCTGCGGCTTCGGCAGACCAAAAGCAAGTGGCAACCGCTATTGTCGACACATTCACCGGACACGGCATTTCAACAAATGGTGGAAAGCCACTCGACTTTAACCAGATCATGGCTATTATCGGTAATATCGAGCAGGAATCTACCTTAAATCCAGGAGTGGTTGAAACTGCCGTTGGTACTGGTGCCTTTGGTTTGGTGCAGTGGACTGAGCCGCGCAAGAGTAAGTTTTTTGCCTTTGCAGACGGCAAGGGCGGCCAGCGCACCGACCCTAAAATCCAAATGGAATACGTCATTCAGGAGCTAGAGACGACTGAAGCAGCAGTGATGCCATTCTTCAAGCAAGGCCTTAGTCTGCACGATGCTACACTCGCTTGGGCTGACAAGTTTGAGCGCATGGGTGCAGCCGAAGCAGCGCTGCCAAAACGCCTTGCCAACGCCGAAAAATGGGCCGAGACCTTTAAAGATCGCAAGGATGACATTAATAAAAAGGCTGAGCAGCAAACCACATCATCATCAACCGATGGTAGTGATGGCGCCTCTTCACCGGGTGGTAGTAAGTGTAGTAGTGACAACGCTGCCATCTCAGGGGACATTCTAGCAACAGCACGGCAATTTGCTTGGCCTGAGGAAAAACCAGAATATAACAGCACCTCTATTTCTGCAGCTAAGCCAGCCTACCAAGAGGCAATGAAAAAGCATAACGAGCTTGCAGATGTCAATATTACCGACTGCGGCCGCTTCGTTTCGACCGTTATGCGCGCTTCGGGAGTAGATAAAGATTTCCCACCAGTCACCACCACCAAGCAAGATGAATATGTACGTGCACACCCTGAAAAATATGAGATCTTGGAAGGCCGTGATGTGTCATATTCAGACCTTAAACCAGGTGATATCTTGATTTGGGGACCATACCAGCACATTGCTTTCTTTAATGGTGAATCTGGCAAGGACGATGTCGATGCCTCATACACCCAGCACGTGCCGTACGTCAGCAATAACATCCAATACTTCATGAACAGCGGTGGTCCTGCCGGAGCGCCTTTGCACACCGTCGCTCGCGTTAAGAAGTCTGGATTAACAGAAAATAAATAGGTAAAGGAGCTTTGTCATGAATGCTGCTAATTTTACACCGAAACAAATCGCAATCGCCGGCATCAGTGCCTTCGTGCTACTGCTGGGTACCCTCATTTTCCTAACAGTGCGGGAGATGAACAAAGGCGAAATCGCAATCGCCACCAACCCAAGTAGCGCTACTTATGCGATTAACGGCAAAAACAAGGGAACCGTTGGCGCGAAAGAGCGCACCGAGCGGCTCTCTCCAGGCAAATACACCTTTACCTTTACCGCTAATGACTTCGAGGAAGAGAAGCGCGAAGTAGAAATTAAGACTGGTAAAAACGATGGGCTATACATCAACCTGCGCGCTAAAACCGAAGCAGCACAAAAACAAGCCGATAACTCAGACAAGGTTGGCCAGCTGCAGTTTGGGCAGGGTAGCCGCAAAGTGATTGCTAATGCCCGCAAAAATGACCCGCTCTATAGTAAACTGCCAATTCGCACGCGTAACTATTCAGCCTATTCATGTAAATCGCTCCTCCATCCAGACGACACAACTAAATTCGCAGCGTGTGTAACCACTTCAGAAGATCATAAACCTTCGCAATATGACGAAGCCCGCAAAAAACAAGCAATTAAAGACTTCAAATACCTCGGCATTGATACAGATAAGTACGAGTTTTACATTGACCCTAACCCAGATGACCGGCTCATTGCAGAAACTAGTGATTACCGCGTGGGCTATCGCCAGAAACTCAGCAATACGAAACCAGTTTTTGTCGCAACCATTAAAGGCAGTGGCGATCCAAAAACAATCGCTGAGACAATTAAAAAAGATCTAGCAAGCAAAGGATATGACCTTAAAAAAGTTGATCTAGCCTTTACAAATCCAGCCTATACACCGTACAGCACCAATCCATCAATCGTCGTTTCGGAATAGCCACACTTCAATAAAACCGCTCCTAATAATAGGGAGCGGTTTTTGCGTTATAACGTCACCAGCTGGCCGCTATAGCCTTCCGGGGCACGGTTCGATGTGATAATCATCGTCGCATCCGTCAGCCCCACCAGGCGCCGCTGACGGTCATCATCAAGCTCACTAAACACATCATCAAGTAGTACGACTGGCTGCTTTTCACTAAGCTGCGCAATAGCGGCGATTTCAAGTAGCTTCATTGCTAATATTATGCTGCGCACTTCACCACGTGAAGCTATATCGAGCGCAGGAGCGCCATTAAACGTCACCTGCATGTCATCCCGGTGAGGACCGACTGTTGTAAAGCCAATAGCCATATCTTTTTGCCGAGAAGCCCCCAGTACATCAAGTAATTCCTGCTGCGTGCTGCCACCAGCCGCCTGCTCGTACGAAAGCCACACGGTATCTGCCGCATCCGACACCTGCTGATACGAACCAGTTATTCGCTCCGCCATATACGAAACTGCCTGTGCTCGCGCCTGGGCAATATCCGCCCCATAACGTGCCAATAGCACATCCCACACAAATAGCGCATCACCACGCAGCTGCTGCTTTAGTGCATTATTACGCTGCCGCAAAGCCTGCTCATACTGCCGCAGCGACCGCCCGTGCTGTGGCCGATATTGCATAATAAACCGGTCCAGCCACCGACGACGGCGCGACGGGGAACCAGAAAGTAACTGCAAGTCGTCTGGCTCGAACAACACCACTGGATATTTATGCGCCTCTGGGAGCCGATAATAGGTCTGATTATCAATGCGAAATTGCTTGCGCCCACTCGTGCGGCTCGGGTCAAATGTCACCGTTCGCTGATGGTGTAAACTCCGCACGTCAATGCGGTACCACGGACTACCGTGCATCAGAACCGCAGCATCATTGCCGCGAAACGACCCACCGCGCAGGGCAATATATATCGCCTCTAATAGCGACGTTTTGCCCGTGCCATTTTTACCAATCAGTAGTAGTGACGTATCCTGCAAATCTAACACATACTGCTCATGACTGCGAACATGCTGCAACGCTAGCGCTGAAATACGCATCGGTTAACTCTTTAGTGGCATAATAATATGAATAAAATCTGGCTGATCAACATTATCGTGCAGCACACAAGGGCTTAGCTTACCGCTAAACCGAAACATACTCCGGCTACCCTCTAGCACACTTAAAGCATCGCCAATAAAGCGCGAGTTTAATGTCACTTGCCCCTCGCCCGCAACCTCTGCTGCAGCTTCAGAATCGTTTTCACCCAGTTCAGAAGCAACCGAGTGAACTTTTACCGATTGGCTCACATCGCTCACGTTTACCGTTACACTACCACCAGAATCGCGCGCAAATAGCCCAGCTACTTTTACGATACGACTAAATTCCGCCTTATCAAGCACTGCAGTTACCTTTGATAGTTCTGCGTCAGGAATTAGCTGCTGATAGTCAGGGAAGTTACCGTCGATAAGCCGGCTCGTGATCTCAATCCCATCAGCGCGGAACCTGGCCTGATTCTCATCGAATAACACTTCAATCTTGTCCATATCATCGTGCAAATTACGAGCCACTTCTTGCAGGCTCGAAGCCGGCACAATTGCTGATACCGTGCTCTCGGTCGCAACTAATCGGCGTTGACTCAGTCGATAGCCATCGGTAGCCGCTAAATACAAATGTCCGTTATGCGAGTGCCAATACACACCCGTAAGTACCGGGCGGGCAGCATCGCTACTCGCTGCCATGATCGTTTGAGACAACGCTCGCTTAAAATCAGCCGGGTTAAGTTCGTAGCGGATCGCATAATCTTCCTCAATATCTGGCAGCTCTGGAAATTCAGTCGCATCCATACCGTGGATTGTCGATGAAAATTTACCCGATTTAACATGCAAATGCGTGCCTTCCACCTTTAAATTCACCGGTCCGGCCGGCAAGCTAGACACAAATTCAGTAATGAGCCGCGCTGGCACTGTAATTTGCCCAGGATTGCTCATCTTAGCGCCAATGTGCATTGTCGCGGCAATCTCTAAGTTTGTGGCCGCCACAAGTAGCTGCATGCCGTCTGTTTGCAGCAATATATTGTTCAAAATCGGTAATTGGCTGCGGCCATTTGCCACGCGCCCAATAGTTGACAAAGCTTTCGACAGGTTCTCTTGTGTAACGGTCAATTCCATATCCTTTATTATAAATAATCACTAAAGAAAATAAAAGAAATGGAGATGGTTATAAGCCCTGTGGATATGCGTAAAACCTGCTGCGTAGCAGTGGTAGTAAGCGGCCTAGGTATGTGCAAAAAGAGCGCAAAACATGCGAATAGGTGTGCCTAGTAGCCCACATGTTTTACCCGGCGATTATCTAGGCAACATAGTTGTCACAATCTATCCATAGCCGCCAATAAAAAACTGCACACCTTTTCCGTGTGCAGATGGGGTATTGTGCGCAGCTTTTCCACAGTAAATACCCAGTAGATAACTATATTATGCAATAAAAATACTAATTATGCAACAGATCACGAATTTCAGAAAGCTGTTCGCGTAGTGCAATGTCTAGCTTGCTGGCAGTTTCAATTTTTTCTACCGAGTGAATCGCAGTCGTATGGTCTTTACGACCAAGCTCTTGGGCGATTTTTGGAAAACTTAAGTGTAGCTCGCTGCGCAGTAAATACATAGCGATGTGGCGCGGCATAGCAATATGACGACTTCGTTTTGCGCTGGTGATCTCTTTATAGTCGATTGAGAAATAGCGGGCGGTTTTTTCGACAATTTGCTTTGGTGTGATGTGCTGAGGGCGGGTTGTGCGAGCAGAACCAATCAGCCCTTCGGCAATTGAGACATCAGGGGTGATACCGCGCATTTCTGAAAAGGCGAGGATTTGATTTAAGGTACCTTCAAGCTCACGTACATTGGTTTTAATATTTGAGGCAATGTAGTCGATTGTTGCGCCATCTAACTCAACCTCAGCTAGGCTAGCTTTTGCTTTAATAATGGCGCAGCGTGTTTCGAAGTCGGGCAGCTGAATATCAATTGCCATACCCCAGGCAAAACGGCTACGCAACCGGTCGGTTAGCGTTGGGATATCGTGCGGTGGCTGGTCTGAGGAAATAATAATTTGTTTATTATGCTGGTGCAGGGCATTAAAGGTGTGGAAGAATTCTTCCTGCGTTTTTTCCTTGCCAGCGATAAATTGCATGTCATCGACAATGAGCACATCGACATTACGATACTTATCTGAAAAGTTATTTTTCTTTAGGTAGATGCTGTCGAGAAACTCTTTAACGAATGTTTCGGTAGAAATATATAATACTTGGGCGCGTGGATTAGCTTTTGCAATGTAATTACCAACCGCCTGAATAAGGTGCGTTTTACCAAGGCCAACGCCGCCATAGAGAAAGAGTGGGTTATATTTTGTGCCTGGGGTGCGCGCGACAGCCTGGCAGGCATTAAAAGCCAGGTCGTTACTCGATCCCACGATGAAATTATCGAATGTATAGCGTGGGTTGAGTGTTGTATTTGGTTGCGCCGCAGTGATTGATGATGGTCGAGCGGCTGTTGGCGCGAGTGGCACAAGATCATCAGCAGTAATTGGCTGCTTTGGCTGCAGCGAGGCTGTTGTCTCACGGTTAACGACGGTGCGGCGGTGACTGCTTGAGCCAACCTCAAGGCGCAATGTTGGGTTAGGTATGCCGTTTTTTTCTAATAAAGCAATAATTTGTGCTTTATAGCGGCTTTCAATTTGGCTTTTTGCAAAGACATTATGCACGCTTAGTACAATGACGTTATCGTCTTGGCGAACAAATCGCACCCGGCTTAAGAAGGCAACGAACATGCTACTTGGCACAGTCAGCTCGAGTTCACCCAAGACACTTTGCCAAATTTTTTCGTCCATTAAAAACACCTACCCGTTCTCCCACGCCGACTACGTTTGTTTGATTTACTTACTTGTTTTCATTGTACGCAAAAGGGTAGTTTTCCACAAGAGAGAAACCAGAGAAGACAGCTGTATTAAAAAGACAGCCGATTCGGGGTACTATTTTTCCACAGGTAGCAGCTACCACTGTAAATATTGTGGAAAACAAACTGCTTATGGTGGATAGTATTGGTCGCCATTACGCTTATGGCAGGTAGCGCACTTGCATATGACGATATATTGCGCTAAAATGCAAGGGATATGCCAAAACGAACATACCAACCACACACAAGGCATCGCGCACGGACTCACGGATTCCGCGCTCGCATGTCAACTAAGGCCGGACGTCTGGTGCTAAAGCGCCGCCGTCTAAAGGGACGCGCTAAAGTCTCAATCTAATGAGCGATAAACTACCTACAATTGCTGCAGGTAGTTTTTTGTTTACGGTAGAGCTTATGGCAGAGTGGTATTTATTGGGCAGGCGATGGTATACTAATGGGGTATGTTACAATTCCAGAACCGGTTTCACGGTCATAGTAGTCTCAAATATGTATACAAGCACGGCGTTAGTCAACGCTCACGAATGATCACTGTGCGTTCAATTCATAACCCACGCCGCCAGCATGCACGGTTTGCTGTCGTTGTGAGTAAAAAAATCTTAAAGAGTGCGGTTGGGCGAAACCGAATTCGCCGCCGCGTATATGAAGTTATTCGGCAGGAGCTTCCTAAGCTTAAGCCATCGCATGATGTAGTAGTGCTCATCTTTTCAAGTGAAGTGCGCGATATGCCGTTTACCGACCTGCAAGAAAATATGCGCAGCTTGCTGGAGCGTGCTGGACTCTACCGTGAGCAGTAGTAGCGCTTCGCGTCGCCGCTAGGCAAAGTATGGTATAATTATATCCGAAATAACAATCGGTAGTTATGTTACATACCTAAGAAACATAGAGAAAAGGATACCTCGTTGCATGCTTGAAACACTTATAGTGCAGCCGATTTTCAACCTTTTGGTAGCAATTTATAGTATTGTACCTGGTTCGGATTTCGGTATTTCGATCATCTTGTTTACGGTGCTGGTGCGACTTGTACTATGGCCGCTATTGCGGGCGCAGCTACATCAGTCACGGGCGATGCGTAAGCTTCAGCCAGAACTTGCTAAAATAAACAAACAACACAAAGATAACCCGCAGGCTCGTGGCTATGCCATGATGGAGCTGTATAAGCGGCATAATGTTAAACCGTTCCGTTCTATTCTAATGGCGCTTATTCAGCTGCCAATTTGGATCGGTATTTATCAGGTGGTGCGTATTTTAACGGACCACGCAGCTCACCCTGAAAAGCTTGGGCAGTTGGCGTATCCGTTTGTGCAGCAGCTTGGTGAAGTGCAAAGGGTGATTGCGCACCCAGAGGCGTTTAATAAAACATTATTTGGCGTTATTGATCTAACCCGTCATGCGCTTGATTTCACTCACTTTGATGGCGTGACGGTTATACTCTTCATTATCGCGCTAATTGGTGCGTACTTGCAGTGGTTGATTGTACGCCAGACTATGCCGCAAACTGGCAAGCCAAAAACCTTCCGCCAGATTATGCAAGAAGCTGCAGAAGGCAAGCAGGCTGATCAGTCAGAGCTTAACGCGCTTGTCTCACGCAAGATGAATGGTATTTTGCCGTTCATGATGTTCTTTATTATGATTAGCGTGCCGGGTGCGTTGGCGCTATACATGGTAGTGTCTAACGTGGTGGTTTATTTCATGCAGCGATTGATTTTGCGTGAAGATCAAGACGAACTGCAAGAGATCGCTAGCGAGCAAAAAGAAACGCTTGCGATGCGCGCAAAGAAGGCGGAAAAAGCAGAGATTGTCGCAACAGTGCAGGCCAAGAAGAGTGGTAAAAGTAAAAAACAGACCAAGCAAACGTCTGAGACGAATATTACACGGGTGGTAGCAAAAACTGGTAAACGTAAAAGGAGCTAGTAGCTAATGACACGGGAACAAGCAGTTACATTTTCTCAAAAGTTCATCGAAGATGTATTGACCTTTTTTGAGCTAAATATAGCAGTATCGGTACAATTAGTCGGCGATATTATAGAGGTAGATGTGCCACATAATAGTGAGAGTCGGCTGCTGATTGGTCGAAACGCAGAGACGTTGCGTTGCCTGCAGCACCTCCTTTCTGCTGCTTTGCAGGCACATGATAGCCCAGTAGCTCGTGTTAATGTTGATATTGCTGATTACAAAAAGCAGCGTGCTCAGGTGCTCGCTGATAAGGCTCGTGGCTGGATGCAGCACGTGCGTGAAACGGGCCAGCGCAAGGAGGTGTCGCTTAATCCTGCCGATCGACGTACTGTGCACCATGTGGCAGAGGAGTTTAGCGATATTTCAACGCACTCTGAGGGTGAAGGTCGCGATAGGGTACTAGTAATCGAGCCAGCTGCCTAATACGCAGTAGAACATAGTTCATCTAACACAAAACCACCAAGTAACATTTGGTGGTTTTTTATTTGCAGATACGTTTATGAGCGGCGTTTTTGCCACTCGTCGGCGACAATCTTACGCATTTTCATGATGAAGAGGTTTTTATTAAAGCGGCGGGCTTTTTGGGCAAGAAGTGGCGGATTGAAGGTTGTCTTTTCAGCTTTTTGGATGGCCTGAATAAGGCTATCTACTGTTTGCTCATGGAATAACACACCGCTGACGCCATCTTGCACGATATCGAGCGTGCCACCCTTGCCATACCCAATGACTGGTGCGCCGGCAGCCAATGCTTGCACCTGAACGATACCGAAATCTTCTTCGGCAGGGAACAAAAATCCTTTGGCACTATTTAGCGCCTTGGTAAGCTCAGTATCAGAGGCGTCACCAAAGCGGTCGGTGTAAAATTCCACAGTGGGGCCAGCCATATCGACGAGTTGCTGGTGCTGACTGCCATTGCCAAATACCTTGAGCGGCACGCTAAGTTTTGTGGCTGCAGCAACGGCTAAATCGATACGTTTATAGGGCACCTGGCGGCCCAGCGCGATGTAATAGTCGCTGCGCACTTCATTTGGCGAAAAGCGATCAACATCCACCGGAGGGTACACCACCTGTGACGGGCGATGGTAATAGGTTTTAATGCGGTTTGCGACTTCGTGTGAATTGGCCAAAAATAGGTCAACACGGCGGGCTGCTGCCAGGTCTTGGCGGCGCAGTGGTGGCACGAGTAGCGGCATTGACAGCCGAATGAGCGGGTTTAGTTTGCCAAAGCCAGGATCAGCTTTATATTCGTGATAATGGCTCCAGTAATAGCGAATTGGCGTGTGACAGTAGCAAATATGTAGCTGATCTGGCCTGGTGTGAACTTGCTTACTTTCAGCGCTTGAGCTTGAAATAATGATGTCAAACTCGCTAAGGTCTAAGTCACGAAACGCTTTAACGCGCAGCACAGGAAAAAATTTGTGCAGTTTTTGCAGGCGACGAGGTAGGCGTTGTAGCCACGTTGTGCGAACGTCAAGGTGCTGAAAAGCAGGCATTACCTCTGGGGTGAAGGTTGAGGTGTAAATAGGCGCTCCAGGGAAGGCCTCGGCCAGGGCTAGTACGACATCTTCAGCGCCACCCATATTAGTAAGCCAGTCGTGTACGATTGCTATCTTTGGTGGTTGTTGCTTTGTCATTTATTTTGCTCCTTTTCGGCGGAATACTACGGCAATAGTTTTTAGCAGAATTTTTATATCAAGCCAAAAACTCCAGTTGCGGGCGTAGTACAACTCTAGTTCAATGCGCTCTTCAAAGCTGAGGTTGCTGCGGCCAGACACCTGCCACAGGCCAGTTACCCCAGATTTAACGCTGTGCAGCAGCGCGGTGCGGGTTTTATTGAATTTTACCTCTTGTGGCAGAATCGGGCGTGGTCCGACCAGGCTAAGCTCCCCCTGAATCACATTGAGTAGCTGCGGCAGCTCATCAAGCGAGGTGACGCGTAAAAAGTGGCCAAACTTGGTAACGCGGGGGTCGTGCTCTACTTTGTGGTGTTTTTTGTATTCTTTTACGAGGTCTGGGCGGCCCATTTCCGCAAACTCTTCGGCGGCGTCTTTTTTGCCAAATTCCGGGCGCATGCTGCGGAATTTATACAGCTTAATTGGCTTCGAGAACTGAGTAAGACGAGCACTTTTGTAGAAAACAGGGCCAGGGTTAAAGATTTTTTGCAGAACAATTAAGGTAATAAATAGTGGTGATAGTAATATGAGGGCAATAATGCCAAGAATAAAGTCGAAGACATTTTTTACAATTGCTCCCCAGCCGATAAGCGGTGTTTGGCTAACGGTGATGATTGGGTAGCCAAGGAAGATATCAATCGTATTCTTGCCGGTATAAAATTCTGGCTCTCCAGGGATGAAGTTGTATTGAATATGGTGCACCTGAGCGCAGGCCATAATTTGCTGGTTACGCTCTTCTGAGTCGTATAAATCAGTCTGGATGATGGTCGAGATACGCAGCTTAGTGACATCATCGAGGGCTTTGGTAAGCGAGCGGTAATGAATTGGCTGGGTAATATGCCGTGGAATGACTCCTTTTGGTCCGGCAATTGCGACAATTTCATAGCCACTTTTTTTCGTATCAGACAGCGTGGCTGCGATGTCGGTGGTAGCTGCTGAGTTACCGACGATCAGCACGCGGCGCACACCAACGCCATACCGGAACAGCGCGCTACGCATAAGGCGGAGGAATTCACGCACCAGGGTGACCATAACAGCGGTAATACCAAAAGCATACAATGCTACCAGGCGGGCAGGGAAGAGGCGGGTGCCAATGGCATATTCACAACCAATAACAAGCAAAATACCAATAAAGACACCGATTAAAATCTTAGACCATTCAACGAGGCGACGATTATATACCCCAGCCGAATACAGGCCAAGGGCGGCAAAAATCCCGATCCAAATAGGGGTGATAAGAATAAAAGACACCAGGTACTCCTGGGCATACACATCTTCAAGCAGCGGGCGGTGGTCGAGCTGTACGCGGACAATGTAGGCCAGAACGAAGGCAGCTACGAGCGTTAAGATATCTGCAAAGATAAGTAATAGACTGTAGTATTTAGAATTACGTGACGGCATGGCGTTAGTATAGCACCTTTCAGGGGGAAGTGCGATATAATGGCAATATGATGAAGCAGAGAATAGAACAGGTATTGCGGTGGACGATGGCAATAGTGATAGTGGGTGTTTGTGTACATGCGCCACTATCTGTAGTGATTGGTGTGCATGTACCAGCGATGGCGGCGCCAGTGAAAGCTTGGAAGGAACTGGTGCTGATCGCGGAACTAGCGTTGCTGCTGTGGTATGGCCTGCGGTATCATCCGCAGCGGCTGCGAGCGGGAATTACTGGAAAGCGTAGTTTGCCATTGTGGCTCGGCATTGCTTTTATGGCTGTACACGGGGTTAGCATGCTGTTATTTCATAATGGCCTACAGGCGATGGTAGCCGGATTTTTAATTGATGTGCGGGCGGTGCTAGCTTTTAGCGCGGGCTACGTGGGCGTTCTATGCGTGCCGCATATGTGGACTTACGTGCGGCGTAGTTTGTTGATCGGTGCAGCAATTGTACTGGGCTTTGGCTGTTTGCAATTACTGCTGCCGCCGGATAATTTGGCAGTACTTGGCTATGATAAAACCAAAAACATTGCGCCGTATTTAACAGTAGACCAAAACGAAGCCTATGTGCGCATTAACAGTACTTTGCGGGGGCCAAATCCGCTTGGTGTATATGCTGGTAGTGTGCTCGTTATGGCGCTGGTGGCACTGATATACAAGCTGCGTCAGAGCGACGCGCAAAAGAAAAGGGAATATTGGTGGCTGGTGGCACTAATAGTGATGGCCGGAGTGGTGCTCTGGGTGAGCTATTCGCGTAGTGCGCAAGTGGGTGCGGCGGTAGCAGCGGTAGCAGCGCTGCTGTATATGTGGCGCGATAAACTATCGTGGAAAGTAGGGTTAGCGGCAGCAGTAGCGATATTAGCACTTGGTGCAGGGACGTTTGCGCTGCGGGATTCATCGTTTATTTCACATGTTGTGCTACACAAAAACCCACACGAGGCCAATCAGATTGACTCTAATGAAGGGCATGGTAGTTCACTACAAACTGGCATTACCGAGCTGCAGGCGCATCCACTAGGGGCTGGAGTCGGCACTACTGGTTCAGCTTCGCTGCTGGGTCGGCGTCCGGCAATGATTATAGAAAATCAGTATTTATTTGTAGCACATGAAGTGGGCTGGGTGGGGCTGGTTATATTTATGGCCTGGCTCGGCGCAATACTGGCTGATGTGTGGCGAGTGCGGCGCGTATTTCCTGTGGCTGCAGTAGGGGTGCTTGCTAGTGGGCTTATTTGTATAATTACCGGTATGCTACTGCCAGTCTTTGTTGACGATACAGTGACAGTGCTGTGGTTTGCATTAGCAGGGGTAATATTAGGCAGACAACCGAGGACAGAAACAATATAGCCCTGATACTGTAGCTTTTGACGTTGATAAAACTAGTGTGGATCCCCTATACTTAAAAAAAGCTTTTTCATAAGGAAGGTAGGCATCATGAAAACCGAAAAATCGAAAGAAATTTTCTGGAGCATCATCTCAATTCTCGTAGGCGGAGTAGCCTGGCTAACCATGCAGAATATTTCATGGGGTGTAGTAGACCCCGCGAAAGTCGGTCTCGTATTCGCAGTAATCGGCCTCATTTCGCTTATCTGGGCTCTCTTCAATAAAAACTCCGATAGCTCACGAGCGCACGAGACTATACGTAACGCCAATAGGTCAAAGGAGGATTAAGGAGGGTTATTCATTAGGGTGGTTTTGTATCCAGTACGGTGGTGTTTACCGCTGTATAGGCGCATTCTTAAAACGGGGCCGCGTGGCCCCGTTAAGTAGTCATTTACGAAATACTCTGTCGATAATTGCTAATTTTGTGCGGGTTGGCAGTAGTCGCATAACAACTCGCGCTGTAAAAGCATTTTGTAGTCCATCCACAAAACTGGGCTTACTAGTCTTAAGAGCGCGCATCGTGTTATCAAGGAGCTGCCTCGTTGACCGCAATTTGCCTACAACAGTACCTTCATCTGAGTTCTCAAAAAATGGAGTGTCTGTGGACCCAGGACACACAGCAAGTACTCGGATACCATCATTTTTTGTTTCACGCCAGAGTGCCTCTGTAAAAGAGAGCACAAAAGATTTCGTGGCACCGTAAACTGCCATATGTGGCATAGGCTGAAAAGCGGCAGCTGAAGAAATATTGATAATGGTTCCCTGGCGCCGCTGCCGCATTGCCGGCAAATATCGCGCCGTGAGCCCTACAACTGTCAAGCAATTTAAACGTACTTCCTGTTCTAAACGTTCAGGATCATCATCCGCAACGTCATAACCGGTACCAAATCCAGCATTATTCACAAGTACATCAATTTCTAGGCCCGCCCTAGTAGTCTCGCTCCATAAGCGTTCTGACGCATCAGGTTCGGAGAGATCAAGCGAAATGACGGTTACCTCAATCTTGTGTTTGGTACGCATCTCATCAGCAAGAGCGTTAAGCTTTTCTTTATTACGTGCCACCAAAACAAGATCATGCTTCTGAGCAGCATAACGACGAGTGAATTCCTCGCCGATACCTGAGGATGCACCAGTTATAAGAGTAGCCATACGTATTTCCTTTCTTGCCTATACTAAGTGACAGGGGAGTATTAATAAGATACTTTTAAATGTTTAGTAATACGATATAAATTATCTAGTAGTGTGACTGAATTGTCAAATACAGTATACTGACAATATGAAGAAATCTCCCATTACAGAAATATTACAGCGTCGAACGTCAGTACGTGATTTTACCAATAAGCCAGTAGAAAAAGAGCTGCTGCAGAACATTGTGCGTGATGCGCAGGGTGCTCCCTCATGGACAAATTCACAACCGGTGAAGGTATATATTGCTACAGGCAATACGCTTGAGATGATCCGTCGTGATCATGCTGCTGCTAGTGAACAGCAATTGCCAGCTCAACCAGATGTGCCAGTGCATAGTCGTGATGCCGAAGTATGGGGAAGGTTTGCTTATGACAATATGATGAACTGGATTGCCGATGCGCGGCAGAGTTCGTATCGTGATATGTTACTAACCGCTGGCCGACAGCTATGGCAAGCTCCGGCGATGGTGTATATAACTATTGCAGATGTACAGCCTGTGCGTTCGGTATTTGATGCGGGGCTATTCACCGAACTTTTGATGATATCAGCGGCAGCATACGGCGTCGACAGTATGATTGCCTACGAAAATAGCAAATACGCTCAGATTATTCGTGCACATATGCCAATTCCGGAACATGAGAGTATTTTGATTGGTATTGCACTCGGATACCGTAGCGATAGCATTATTAATACACATCGCAGCAAGCGGGTTGAGCTTGATGAAATACTGACAATACAAGAGTAGGGCGTATGTTACAATTTGTCGGCACTACGGATTAGCTTATCCCAGGTGCCGGTTTTTTGAATGTCATCCATGCTCATAATTTCTAATTCTGTGGCAAGGTCCCAGAGTTCATAGAGTGGCTTATCTTGCTCGGTGATATCATAGTGCGCCATGACATTAACGAGTCTATAGGTGATGTCGTGCACGGGCCACAGCTCCCGGTAGCCGCGCGATAGTAGTGTTTTATAGTAGCTTGCAACCTCCGCTCTGGTATGAAGTGAGATTTCCAAGGTAGTGATGGGCGTCGAATAGTCAACCAGCTCAGCTAGTTGCCGCCAAAGTGGTAACCGACTAGCTGTAGTAGGTTGACGCTGCAGCTGCGCAGTAAGAGAAAGAATATTGGTCATAAGCGGCAGTTGGTTGTTGTGTGGCAAATGCTGCAGTTGAGCGATTGCTTGCAGGATAGCTGTGTCATACTCACGCCCGAGAAATAATAGGTAACTACGGACAAAACGTTGCAATGATGATTTATTGGTTATTTTTGCTAGCGCATGTGACCAAAAGATCTCTCTATCGCGCTGAATACGGAGGTTAAGGGGCGGGGTGTTCATAAACATATATAAATTAACTTAGAGATACTAGCTCTTACGGGTTATAACAGTATATATCAACAAACAAGCAATAGTACAAGGTTAAAATTCTATTGTTGGCTAGCTAGTGCTGCTACGGTGATGTATTCCTCTCTTTTAATTTTGCCGTTCGTAGAACAGCCCGGTAGACAGCTAGTGTTTCACGGGCGGTTGCTGCCGCTAATTAGTAAAATTTGCTAAAATAAGAGGTGTTATGCGCCTTGTGTAGATCTCATGTAAAATTGGGTCGACTTTTAGAAATTTATGCTGTGATACAAAATGAAGGTGGCAAAGAGGTTGCTTCAGGAAGGCTGCTGGTGTCGGAAAATGGAGATTAGGCTAAAGAATATTGGTAAAAAATATGGTGATTTTGAAGCCCTGAAGGGGATTGACCTAGTATTTAAGTCGGGTAAGTTTTATGGTCTACTGGGGCCTAACGGTGCAGGGAAAACAACGCTACTCAACCTTCTTATTAAAAATATAAAGCAAAGTTCAGGTGATATTTTTTGGGAGGTAGATGGAGAGATGTTATCGCCAAAAAACTTTCATCATCATATTGGAGTTGTGTTTCAAGGTAGCCGCCTAGATGAAGCCCTGACAGTTGAAGAGAATCTAGTTACTAGAGGGTCTTTGTATGGCTTATCTAAAAAAGAGGTACGTAAGCGCATAAAAGAATTACAAGAGTATCTCAATGTGTCTGAGATGAGAAGACAAAGATACGGCAGGTTATCCGGTGGCCAGAGACGTAAGGTAGATATTGCTAGGGCGCTATTGCATCGGCCATCACTTTTGCTATTAGATGAGCCAACTACAGGGTTAGATCCGCAGTCAAGACGTGATTTATGGGTGGCAATAAAACAGTTAAATCAAAAAACAAAGATGACAGTAGTGCTAATCACTCACTATCTGGAGGAAATGAGCAGCTGCGATATTCTGGATGTTATCATTTCTGGAGAGGTCTATTATTCGGGCGCGGTTTCTGTGTTTATTAAACAAAACTCTACAACCAATTTAAGCATCACCCTTAAAAATAGAGATTTATTTCAATTGCCGGCGGGTTTGGACCTGGCTAGTAAATGCCATTCGCTTACTGACAAAAAAGTCATCATTAAGGATGTCAGTGTCAGCGAAATGATACGTGTTATTTCTGAAAATCAAGAAGAATCCATTATCGAATCTTTTGATGTAGAGCACTCAAATCTAGAGTCGGCATATCTGAGTGTACTTAAGGAGAAAGGGGCTTTAAAAGATGCTTAAGCTAATCCTTAGAAATTATAAAGTATACACTCGTGATAAAACGGCACTGCTCATGTCATTTTTATCAGTTATTATCCTGGTGATTATTTATCAGGTTTTTCTAGGACAGCTGCAGCTTGATGCTATTAAGCAGATCATTGGCAGCGACACGATTCCAGACTCTACTGTCAAAATGGTTAATCTTTGGCTAATTTCAGGGCTAACGACTATCATTTCTATGACAAGTACGCTAGGTACCTTCGGGGTGATGGTTTCAGATAGGGAAAAGAAGATAGCTGAAGACTTGAAGGTAAGCCCTATATCAAAGTTTAAACTAGAAATGTCATATGCTGTTTTTGCTATCATATTCGGAAGTATACTGACGCTAATTTCTTGTATTTTTGCCATGATACTGTTTAACGGATTTGACTCACTTCTTGTGTATGCACCTATAGATTTTCTCAAAATAGTTGGAATTATTTTATTAAGCGCAGCGGCATCTGTAGCAATAGTTATGCCTATTTTGGCTGTTATTAGTACTAATTCAGCCTTTACGGCATTGAGCACGATTATCGGGACACTCATTGGGTTTATTTCAGGAGTGTATATCTCCATTGGTTCTGTAGGAGATGTGTTGCGGCAGGTGATGACCTGGTTTCCGCTTACACATATTAATGCACTACTTAAACAAGTTTTAATGAAATCTTCAATCGAAGAAGTTTTTAATAAGGTACCAGTAGCGATGGCTGATAAATACCGTGAGTCTTATGGGGTTACTTTAGTGAACCCCAATGGGGAGCAACTGTCGGTTGGTTTTATGTTGATGTATATTGTGTTAGTAACTGCTGCACTGGTTACTATAGGTATTATTATCAAGAGGGTAAAAAGATGAAGGGCAGCGATAAACTAGTGTAAACCACGTATCATGTATTCTTCTCTTTCAATTTCGCTGTTCTTAGAACAGCCCGGTAGACAGCTAGTGTTTCACGGGCGGTTTTTTCCCATGAGTAGCGGGCCAGGACGCGTTGGCTATTTTGCACGAGGGTATCGCAGAGCATATCATCATCGAGCACATCAGTAATGGCTCGGGCGATATCGTTTGTATCATATGGGTCAAAATAGTGGGCAGCGTCACTGTAGACTTCCGGTAGGCAGGTGGCGTTGCTGGAAACGAGTGGTGCGCCATATTGCATTGCCTCTAAGCCAGGGAGGCCGAACCCCTCCATAAGCGATGGAAATACATAGGCGCGGCAATTAGCATACAGCCAATCACGTACCGCATCTTCGACAAAATCAGTGAAAATAATGTTACGATACCCCTGTTTTTGAAAATAGGCTTCATTGCGTTGGGCGGCGGCATTTTTGCGCCCAACAAGGACTAATTTCAGCTCTGGCCGATGGGTGAGTAGCTGTTGATGAGCATCACCAAGGCGGCGGATGTTTTTATAGTCGCTCTGCTGGCCGACATACAGAATAAAATCACCAAGCGGCTCTGGATATGGTTTTAGCTCATTGAGCGCAAGAGCATCGGCTGCTTCGTAGGTAAGGTAAGTTTTGCCTCGTGCAGCTTTTGTGAACGATAATAAATCTTGCTCGGTGTATTTACTTGGCACGATGATGGCCTGGCTGCTATGGCTAACCCAGCGAAAGACGCCGCGTCCCACCAGTTGCTTCAGGTGAAAAGCCAGCCAGTTTTTATCTGAATTGTAGGTTTTAAGCAGCGTAAGGTCGTGAATAGTGGTAACGTGCAGTCCGCGGTATAAAATTGGCTGTTGCGGCATACAAAAGTGCACTAAATCCGCGCCGAGCTCATCGAGCTGCTTTTTAAATCCAAGCTGCTCGGCAAAAGAGTAATCTGCGTAATCGGCTATAACAATACGAAAATTAGGGTTAGTCGGCCGGTAGAATTGCTTATCTTTGGCACGCACTAAAATAGTGTAGCGATTGGTGCGATCAAGTTGTTCTAGGTAGTGCAGTAGCCGCTCGACGTAGCGCCCCGTAGAGCTGCTAATAATACGAGCGTCAATAGCGATGTGATACATGGTAGTTCCTATGATTTCTTGGTGAAGGTGGTAAGCAAGCGGTGCACTCGGTGCAGGCCAGTTTGGCTGTCGAGTGGTCCGGGGTGAAGGCGTGAGTAGAGCTCTTCGGCTTCGATTTGCCGCCATTGTTGAATTTGCCAACGGGCACGGATAGTGTGCGGCAATAGCAGGAGGCTTTGCAGGGCGCCGATGAGCGCTGGTCCACCTCGTCCGCTGGCGATGGCTTTACTAAGTAATAAGAGGTAGCTTAGCCAAAACAGTGGCAATAAGCGCGGTAGTAGCTGCAGCGGCGTATTTTTATAAAAGACCATAGGGGTGTTGCGGAAGAAATAGCGGGTAGTTAGGCCGGGTATTTTACGGCTACTGCTGCCAGTGTCATGATAAGAGATGGCCGAAGCTTGGTAGTATGCTTGATTACCGAGCAGCTGTGCGCGGTAACTGAGGTCGATATCTTCAAAATACATAAAGAATCGCTCATCGAACAAACCAGCGCGGCGTAATAATTCGCGCCTATATAGCACATTGCCGCCACTTGCCCCAAAAATACTTGTCGGCATAGCAGCTCCATCGCTAGCTGGTTTACCGCGGCCGCGTGGCCCGGCAATACCCCAGGTAGTCATTAGTTCACCGGTAGAATCGATAGTATCGCCAGCTTTATTTAGAAATAGCCCAGTAAATATACCAACTTTTGGCTGCTGGTCGGCCGCGCGTAATAGCTGCTCGAGCCAGTCTGTTTTGGCAGTGGCATCTGGGTTCAAGGTGCCAATAAAAGCGTAGTCGTGTTTCAATGCCCAGTGGAAGCCACGGTTAACGCCACCAGCAAAACCACTATTTTCAGAATTTGCAATAATGTGGACGTGGTCGGTGTCATCGAATTCTTGATGAATTCGCTGCAATGAATCATCACTCGATGCATTGTCGACAATCACAATTTTAGGGAGCACGGTCTGCTCTAACAGGGAATGAACAGAGCGAATAGTATCGCTGGCGTTGTTCCAGTTTAAGACAATAATAGCAGTGTTTGGAGTATTGGACTTTTCCATAGTTTACTACTATAATAGCAGACATATGAGTAATTTTCTAACAAAAGAAAATAAAGCACTCCTGGCAGAATTAGTTCGGACCGACTTTAAACTACGCTATCAGGGATCGCTTTTAGGATATGTTTGGTCGCTGCTGAAGCCGCTACTGCTATTTGGCATCTTGTATGTTGTATTTGTTAACTTTTTACGCGTTGGTAATGAAATCCAACACTTCGCGGTTTATCTCTTGATTGGTATCGTGCTGTGGAACTTCTTTACTGAAATGACGGTGCAAAGCGTTGGGGCGATCGTTAGCCGCAGTGATTTGATTCGTAAGATTAAAATTCCGCGCTGGACAGTGGTGATTTCAACCAGTATTTCAGCGACTATCAACCTATTGCTAAGTTTGGTGATTGTGGCTATTTTTATGGTCGTTAACCAAGTGCCGCTCACATTGGCTGGCGTGCTGCTATTTCCAGTGTATGTTATTGGGCTATATTTGCTGGCGCTCGGCTTTTCGTTCCTGCTTTCAGCTCTGTATGTAAAGTTCCGTGATGTATCATACATTTGGGAAGTTATTCTGCAGGGTGGTTTTTACGCAACGCCAATTATTTACCCGCTGCAAATGGTAAAAAATGAGCTGCTCGAGAAGCTACTGCTGCTCAACCCGGTTGCGTTGGTTATTCAAGGAGTGCGCGATGCGATCATTGGTGACAAGACACTCAGCTTTTTCGACTTGTGGCATAACCCACTTGCGATTGTGGTGCCAGTCGGCTTTACCCTTGTGGTGCTTGTCGGTGGTTGGCTATATTTCCAAAAAGAATCAAAGTTTTTCGCGGAGAATTTGTAAATGACAGGGAAGACACGAGGTGTCGCGCTTGATGTGCAGCACATAACAAAAGAATTTAAGCTGCCGCACGAGTCGCAGAATTCATTAAAAGGGCGCTTAATTAATTTTAATAAGCGTGGCTACGAAATCCAGCGGGTGCTTGATGATATTTCGTTTACTGTATATAAGGGTGACTTTATTGGTATCGTTGGGCGTAACGGTAGTGGCAAGAGTACACTGCTGAAGATTATCTCAGAAATCTACACACCAAATGGTGGTCATGTAGACGTGCATGGTAAGTTAACACCGTTCATCGAGCTTGGTGTGGGCTTTAACCCAGAGCTATCTGGTCGTGATAATGTCTTTTTGAATGGGGCATTGCTCGGTTTCAGCCGTTCAGAAATTGAAGAGCGCTATGATGACATTGTGGCCTTTTCAGAGCTAGAGCGCTTTATGGACCAAAAGCTAAAGAACTACTCGAGTGGTATGCAGGTGCGTTTGGCATTTTCAATCGCTATCCAGGCGGACACAGACATTCTGGTACTCGACGAGGTGCTCGCAGTGGGAGATGAAGCCTTCCAGCGTAAATGTTTCGAATACTTTAAAGAACTAAAGCGCAATGGTAAAACGGTTGTGCTGGTGACGCACGATATGGCATCGGTTAAGAAGTTCTGCAACCGCGCTATCTTAATTGAAAAGAGCAAGCTGGTGCTAGATGGCACGCCAGATGAAGTGGCGAACCGGTACACGCTGAGCAACCTTGAGGTTAAGCCAAAGCAGCAAAAGAAAGAGGATGATGATCGGCCACGACCAGAGATTACGCTGGAAGCTCTGTCTAAGACGGTACTATCAAACGAAGATGAGCTAAAGATCAAGCTAACTTATACGGTGCACGAGGATGTGCCGGTTGGGTTTGGGATTTCAGTCATCGATGAGGTGACTAACCGGGCTAGTTCGGTTATCGACGATGGATATGTCGATGAGGACTTTGCGCCAGCAGTTACGTCAACCAAAAAGGGCACCTATAGCTACACCTATACGCTGCCACTTACAGGGTTTAACGACCGTAATTTTGAAGTAACAGCTGCACTATTCCGCAAGACAAAGAATGGTGAGCTTGTGCCATATGCCTTCACGGGGGAGAAGCAAATTTTACATTTTGTAATTCGTAACCAGAAACGAGGTGACAATGGACTACTTACACGTAAAGGAACCTGGCAACCTAACTGAGATCCAGAGGCGACTTCTTGCGACATACCGTGTGTTTAGCGATTTTTGTCGCAGCCACGGACTGACTTTTGCCGCAGCGGGCGGTACAAAAATTGGTGCAGTACTCTGGCAGGGGTTTATTCCCTGGGATGATGATATTGATATTGTGATGCCGTGGCGTGATTACCAGCGGCTGGGCGAGCTTATGATGAAACGCTCACCGCGTGGTCATGCCTGGTTTGATGGGGTGAGCGCGCGTCACTCAGATCAGTTAGTGGGTAAATTTCACGATGAACGAACTATGTTCACATCGTATAATTTACTGCCGTTCCCAGAGAGTTTTACCGGTGTGTTTGTTGATGTATTTCCGGTCATTGGTGTGCCGGCAGAGGCTACCGAGCGGGAATTATTTGTGCAAGAAATACTTGAGCTGCGTGGTCGTCTTGATCGCAAGCGTTTGTTTGATGATGGTGAAGAGTCAACGCGTGAACTCGTGCAGCAGCTTTATGAGCTAATGAATCGGCATGATCCGGAGGTTACTGGATGGTCGGCTAATGTGGCAAACCCACACAAGGAGTGCTTTTTAACGCAGGAGCAATGGGATAGCGAGGAGATGGCTTTTGAGGACGCGCTTATTCCTGTGCCGCGCGAATACGACAAGCAGCTTAAGCAGCAGTACACCACCTATAGTAAAGATTGGCAGTGGCCAAAAGACCAAAAGATTCGCACGCATGAGGACTTTGCCTTGGTCGACCTGCGGCGAAGTTGCCGCAAATACGCGCTAGCGATTGCTGGTCATCCGCTGCCAGGTATTTTTATAAAGAAATATACAAGTGCTATGCAGCGTGTCGTGAAAAATTTGGGGCAAACCATGTTTGAGGTGGGGGATGTGCGTGACGCTGCACAGCAAAAATTAGATGCAACTCTGCTCGCGCGTGACACGCTCGAGCAAGAGCTAGCTGCAGCAAAACAAGCCAATAATACGCTGCAAGACAAGCAGCAGGAAACACAGCAGCACTTGTCTGAAACAGTAGAGCATTTAAAAAATGTTGAAACGCGCTATAATCAAATGCAAGAGTCACTATCGTGGAAGGTGACGAAACCCCTGCGCGTATTTAATAAGGCAGCCGACAGGAGTGATAACAATAAGGAGTGATATGAGCAAACAAGAGAAATTGTATAAATTCTACACCTACGCAAAGAATGAGGGGCTTCGTAAGGCAGTAAAAAAGACGCGTGATTACGTGGCAAAGCAGCAACAGCCAATTTTCCAACAGCCAATTGACGTGATGGCTGCCGTTGAAGATATTAAACGTGCTAATTACATCGATCATCCATACGCGGCCCCGCCAAAAATTGGATCAAAAGAGAAACTGAAGATTGGTTGGGTACTGAGCCCATTGAGCCCCGGAAGTGGCGGCCAAAATACAATTTGTCGCTTTGCACGCTACTTGCAGCAGCAGGGGCACGATGTCACCTTTTACCTCTACGAGGCAATTCATCCGCAAAGTGTTGCGCAGGCAGTAGACATTTTACGCAGTAGTTTCCACTTTGATGTCAAGGTGAAGAAAATTGCTGATTATGAAGAGTCGGATGCTTTGATTGCAACTGGCTGGGAGACAGCATACCCAGTGTTTAACGTTGATACCAAGGCACATAAGTTTTACTTTGTGCAAGATTTTGAAACACTCTTTTATGGGCTTGGTTCAAAGGCAGTGCTGGCCGAGAATACCTACCGCATGGGCTTTTATGGCATTACCGCTGGCCGCTGGCTAACAAAAAAGGTATCGGAATACGGTATGGCGGCGGATTACTTTAACTTTGGTGCTGACATGGATATTTACCGCTATAAGCCAGAAGTTAAAAAACAGAAGAAGATTTGTTTCTATGCTCGCCCGGTAACGGAGCGCCGTGCGTTTGAGCTAGGCGTTATTGCACTAGATATTTTCCATAAAAAACACCCAGAATACGAGATTGAGTTCTTTGGTTGGGATACTGGCAATTACCAAATTCCATTCCCATATAAAAACCGCGGTATTCTCTCGCACGAGGATGTAGCGCGCCTGTACCATGAATCAGAGGCTTGTTTGGTATTATCACTAACAAATGTATCACTCCTTCCACTGGAGCTTTTAGCGGCAGGTTGTATCCCTGTCATGAATGAAGGTGAAAACAATAGCCTGGTGCTTGGCGAGAACGACTACATTCACTATGTACCAGCGTCGCCAATCCAAATGGCAGCAGAGCTCAGCAAGATCGTTGAGAAAGACGATTTGGCTGCCTATGCCCAGGCAGCTAGCGATAGTGTGGCTAACGCATCATGGGATGCGTCATACGCGAAGGTAGAGGCTATTTTGCGCCGTGAGGTACAAGGAGAATAGTATGGCAAAGAAATCAGCGAAACCAACCAAAGCAGCTACGCAAAAGAAACAGGCTAAGCAGGCGCCAAAGCAGCAATCTAAACCAAAAGCTACTCAGTCAAAGCAGAGCAAGCCAGCGCCAAAAGCAAAAGATATGAAGTCGGCAAAGTCTGCTGCAGCACAAAAACCTGCTCAATCTACCAAGCCAGCCAGCAAAAAGCACGATGAATTGCCGCCAACTGTTGGTAAGCAGCGCGCACAAGATTCGTATGATATTACCGTGTTTGTGCCAACCTATTTTGGTGAAAAGTATCTAGATGACCTCTTTAAAATGGTGTTCCGCCAGAAGATTGATAAAGCAGTCGAAGTGCTGGTTTATGACACGAGCTCGAAAGATAAGACGCCGCAAATTATTACCAAATATGCCAAGCAGCATCCAAATTTGCGCTGGAAGACTATTACTAAGGAAGAGTATGGTCATGGCAAGACTCGTGCGGCTGCATCTCATGATGCGAAGGGTGATATTGTGGTATATCTCTCGCAAGATGCGGTACCAGCGCACAATCGTTGGCTGTATGAAATGACGAAACCATTTGAGCTGTCGCCACGAATTATTGGTGTGGTAGGCAAGCAAGATCCACGGCCAAAGACATTTCCACTTTTGAAGCGTGAGATTACTTCGGTATTTCGTTCGTTTGGACCAGATGAGGGAACTACGTTGTTCTATGCAGATGATTTTGTAAAAAATCAGGAAATTTACGATAAAATTGCCTTCTATTCAGATGCTAACTCAGCGGCACGACGTGACTATCTAACTGGTGAGCTACCATATAAAGACGTACCGTACGCTGAAGATCAGCTGTTTGGCCGTGATATCATCAACGCTGGCTACATGAAAGCTTACGCCTCACGCGGTAATGTGCAGCACTCAAATGACTTTACTTTGTTTGAGTATAAGCACCGCATGTTTGATGAAACGATGGGGCTGCGCAAGGTTGGTATTAAGGTGGCAGTGCCGGGTAAACGGTTTATTATTCGGGCAGTTATTGGTGGCGTGATTCGTGATATTTTCTGGACATTGCGCGATGGTCACTACGGCTGGAAGCGTAAAATTTGGGGCGTTGTTACTGCGCCGCTTTACAACATCGAGAAGTGGCGCGGCGTGCGAGCGGCGGCACTTGCTGACGTTGATGATGATGCAGCTAACGCAGCACGGTCGCTTGAAGGGCGCCAGGCTATTAAGAACAAGCATAAGTAGCATTGCTCTTGTTGATTGAATCGGCTACAATATAGCCAACATGAAATACAAGAACAAACAATCAACAAGCACTATATCAAGGAAGGGCATCCTCACCGTGATCGCCGCAGGTATTGTACTTACGGGGGCGATTGTTGGGGGTGTTTTTCTATTTACGCCAAAATCTAGCCAGCCGCACCGTGGTACCTCAAGTGAGACGCCGCGTGACGAAGAGGGGCGAAGTACGCAGCGCAATGCCGACGAGCAGCGACAGACGAAGGAATTGGCTCATAACCCAGATAAAAAGCAGCAGCCGCCAGCGCAAACTGATCGTCCTGCAGAGGCGACAGCCAGCGCTGAAAATGGTAAACGCAAAGCTTACGCCACAGTGACAAACGTTGGCGTAGAGGGCGATGCTGTGGAGGCTAGCGGATTTATTTCTACGATCGCTGAAGAAGGCGGCCAATGTAAGTTTGTCTTTTCGCAAAAGGACCGCAGAGTAGTAAAGAATAGTAGCGGCCTTGCTAACCCAAGCTCGACAACCTGCCGCACTGTACGCTTTGCCAAAAGTGAACTAGGCAGCGGCACCTGGGCAGTAACGCTTGAGTACGACTCCCCTGGGGTGCAGGGCAATAGCCTAAATACGATGGAGATACAACTGTAATGTGGGGGCGCCAAGGGGGAGGCGGCCTCACACAAATCAGCATTATATTGGGGGTTATCGCTAGCATTATTGGTGGTGTTTTGTTTAGTGTGCCAGCGCATGCGGCAATGGCACGAGATTTTCGGCCAGGCAATATCATCGATGATGCGGTATTTTACAATAAAGACGCCATGAGCGTGGCGGAAATTCAGACCTTTTTAGACCAGCATGTGCCAGCTTGTGACACCTGGGGCCGGCAGCGCTATGGTAATGGTACCCGCGAACAGTATGCCCGAAGCCGTGGCTGGCACGGAGCACCGTATCCGTGTTTGCAGCAATATCATGAAAATCCACAGACTGGTGAAACCTCGTTTGAACGGGGTGGTGGCGCATTTCCAGGCGGTATGTCGACAGCGCAAATTATTTGGCAAGCAGCTCAAGAAAACGGTATTAATCCACAAGTTTTGCTGGTGATGCTTAAAAAAGAGCAGGGGTCGCTTTTTACTGACGATTGGCCACTGAAAAGCCAGTATAAATATGCTATGGGTTATGCCTGCCCAGATAGTGGGCCTGGCTTTTCGGCAAACTGCGCCAGTACAAAGGGTGGGTTATATAAGCAAATTCACCTGGCAGCCTGGCAGCTTAAGCGCTATAAAGAACATATTCATGAATACCAATACCGTCCAGGCCGCACCAATTACATTCAGTATAATCCAAACCCAGCGTGTGGCGGCAAGAATGTCTACATCGAGAATGTAGCGACGGCTAGTTTGTATATTTATACGCCATATGTACCAAGCGATGCAGCGTTGAACGCATACCCTGGTGAGACGCATTGTGGGGCCTATGGAAACCGTAACTTTTTCTTCTTTTTCCATGAATGGTTTGGTGCGCCACGGGTGACATCTAGTTTCGTGCGCAGCGAGCGAGACAGCACAGTGTATCTTATTTCTGATGACACCAAATATCCCGTTAGTGCGATGCATTTTGTGTCGGCAGCATCACGACTAGGGCAGGTACAGTTTGTTAGCCAGGGGTATCTTGATGGTAAAACAACCGGGTTCTCACTGACGCGATTGATTCGATCGAAAGATGGCACAGTTTACTTTTATGATTCAAATATTAAGCTACCATTTGGTAGCTGCCAGCAAATTGCCGACTATGGCTATACGTGTGGGCAATCGATCCGGCTGAGCGATAACCAGCTAGCACGGTTTAGTGATGGCCCGATGATGACAGACAGTTACATGACCACGAGCGGTTCGCTGTATGGTATTCGTGCTGGTAAAAAATATGAGGCCTTTGACCAGCAAACGCTTACGCAGCAGGGCTTTAGTGGGGTGTATAACCGCCTTGATGCAAGTGGTATTGCGCATTTACAATTAGCGCCACCGCTGCTAAAGGCAGATACTATTGTTGAAGATAATGCAACGGGTGAGCAGTATTACGTAGATGGTACACTGCGACTAAATAGGCTAGCTACACAGAATGCACGGCTGGCGTTTACTGGTAAGTTCCCGCTGCAGCGATTTTCACACCAGAGCGTGCTGCTAGCGCCACGTACGCAGGGAATATGGGATAAGGTGGTTGTGGCTGGGCAACATTATTTGCTTGCAAATGGGCAGCTGCTGCCGCTGGCATCGGGTGATGACTTCCCGGGCAGCGTGAGTGAAATTACTCCCGCTGCTGCACAGCTACTGCGTAAAGGCCCTGCCGCATCTCGGCCGCTGCTCATTAAATCTCCTCAAGATGCGACTGTGTATGCATTTGTACACGGTAAGCGCCGACCGGTGCCGGGTATGCAAGATTTGGCTGGTATTACAGGTCAGCAGCAGCCAGTTATCGCGACGCTCGATCAGGTAACGGTAAATGGCCTGCCAGAAGCAAGTTTGCTAGTAGCGCCTGGTGCGCTGATAAAATCTCACCAGGATGCGACGGTGTATATGGCAGATGGATTTGAGCGACTAATTCCACTAACGAGCTTTGCTCCAGCAAAAGAGCTTGGATTATCTCTGGAGGTTCGCTCATTTGCCAAGGAACAATTGCGGGGCTATACGGTTGCTCCGGGGCGATTGCAAGCGTACATTGCCTTTGGTCAGCGCCGCTATATCGCCGCGGGCGGAAAGCTATACCATGCGCAGGAGCTGCGAGGGTCAATGCAGCCACTGCCGCTTGATGAGCGTACTCAGCAGGCGCTTGCTAACCATAAGGCAGGTGAATTACCAGGCTTTTTGCGAGGCAGTGACGGTACGATTTATCAGCGAAATATCACAACATTGCACCCGATTCGCAGTATGCAAACGTTCCGCTCACTTGGTGGCAATGCGGATAACCTGCTGCAAATTGATAGTAACCAGCTGCTGCATTTGTTTGAACGTGGGGCAGTCAAGTAAAATAAAGACACATGAAGCAAGAAGTTACGACACCAAAGCCATCATTACTACGGCGCCTGCTTGGCTGGATAACGCAGCCGCATGTTGTGTATGCGGTAGCTGCTCTGGTTGTGGGAATGAGCTTCATTGCTATCACTCCACCATTCCATGGCCCGGATGAGGATGCTCACTTCTTGCGGGCATATCAGCTGGCCACTGGAAAGCTGAAGCTTGTTACTGCGCAGAAACCAGGAAGGTTGGGTGCAGAGTTGCCAAGCGCAGTACCAGATATGGTTGAGCAAACGGTGCAGGATAACCCAATTCGGGGCTATCCAAGTAAAAAATACAACCACTGGCACACTAAGGCTGAACTAAAAAATACTATCGATACACCGCAGGAACGCCAGTCGGTGTGGGTGGATACCACAAATACGTATGTATATAACCCTGTGCTATATTTGCCGGCTGCAGCGGCTATTGCAGTAGTACACTGGCTGGGTGGTTCTCCGCTTGTTGCACTGTATGCAGCCCGCGTGGTATCGCTGGTGGCTATCGTGATGTTATTTGCTGTGGCGGTGCGGCTTGCGCCACGTCGAAAGTGGGCCTTTGCTGCAGTGCTGCTCGTGCCTATGCTATTGTTCCAAAATGCAGTTGTTTCTGTTGATGGGTTATCATTTGCGGTAACAGCGCTGTTTGCGAGCTATGTCGTGCGGCTTCGCGAGCAGCGCACTGTGCACAAGGGGCAGTGGTTGCTGCTAGCTTTGGCTGCGGTAGCACTGGCGATTGTCAAGCTGCCGCTTGTGCTGGCTGCTGCGCTAGCATTCACCTTAATACGTGGCCGTCGCCAGATACTACCGGTGATTAGTATAGTGGTCGTGGCGCTGGCTGTGTTTGCTGGGCAGTGTGTGCTGCTAAATCGGCTGTACCCAACTGTGCGGATGAATGGGCCGTCTGAAGCCAACCAGCAGGTGCAAATAGACAAACTGGTGCACGATCCATTTGAGTTTTTGCGCGTTACCCATAATACGTACATGAACCAATTTGGTGATGGTCAAACAGTAGGCGTGCTGGGAGTTTTTGGTACAGCCGATACCACCTTGCCAATGTGGCTCTATGGTGTGCTACTATTACTATTAGGACTTTTGATATGTACTGGTGCCGAGAAAACTCGACCACTACGTATGTGGCAAACGATTGGTCTACTGATAATTGGCGCCACTTACTTTATGGCGGTGAACGGCGCGATGTATCTTACATATACACCGACAAGTTTTTCTACGTTTTATGGCGTACAAGGGCGATATTTCTTGCCGCTGCTCATCGTTTTGCCGTTATATATGAGTCCGCTGCTGCACATCTCGCCGCAGCAAGAACATAAACGTAACCAGGTTTTGATAGGGGCATTGCTGTGTGCAATTGCAGTAGTGCTGTTTGTCGTTTTCCAGAGATATTATTTATACACACCATGATACAATTTTTTTGTTCAACCATTCGTACGCATCAACGCGTGTTAAAATTTTTAGTTGCCGGCGGTACGGCTGCCATTGTTGAATATGGCACATTTTTGCTTGGCATCACCCTATTTGGTAAAACTGATTTTTCTGAAATTGTGGCGCACATTGTTGGCTTTACCCTTGGGTTTATCATCAGCTTTACTGCTAATAAATTTTGGGTGTTTCAGCACGATGGTAAAACTAGCACGCAGCTAGCTAAATATATTGCGCTCGCCTTAATAAACTTGCTATTGAGTACACTTCTGCTGCAGGGGCTGATATGGCTTGGCCTCCATCCACTGGTAGCTAAGTTTTTGGTGATGGGCAGTGTGGCCGTGTGGAACTATTTATTATTGCAAAAGCTCATTTTTCCCGACCAAAAGAAGTAAGCGAGCAAACTTTACTGCTACCGCCCCTATGCTATAATGGGGGCATGACAAAACAGTATGATGATAAAGTTGCCTTTGTCATTCCGGCGTACAATGAAGGGTCGGTGATTCGGGCAACGGTTGATAGTATTCCTGCAGAATTCTCGCAGATTATTGTCGTCAATGACGGCAGTAAGGACAACACTCTTGAGGTGCTAGCTGGGTCACGTGCAACTATTATTTCTCACCCGGTAAACTTGGGGCAGGGGGCTTCATTGCAGACAGGTATTGAAGCAGCGCTAATGAATCCACATACGCAGTATATTGTGACGTTCGATGCCGATGGTCAGCATCGCATTGAAGATGTGATTACCATGCTCGAGCATATGGAAAAAAATCCTCGTCTTGATATCGTGCTGGGCTCACGGTTCCTGGGTAAGACGATCAATATGCCAAAGTCGAAAGAGCGCATTTTGAAGGCGGCGATTGCCTTTTCAAATAAAACTACCGGTGTAACATTGACGGATACTCACAATGGTCTCCGCGTCATGACACGTGAAGCGGCTGAGCGTATGAAACTAGAAATGCCAGACTTCTCACACGCCTCAGAGATTATTCATCGCATCGCTGAAGAAGATATGAACTGGGAAGAAGTGCCGGTGGTGATTGAGTACACCGATTATTCACGTGGTAAGGGCCAGGCGATGATTAACGCGATTAATATTGTGTTTGATGTGACGCTAGATAGGATGACAAAGAAATGATAATTGCACAGATATTACTTATTCTTATTTTAATCGCCGCAATGGTGTATTTGCTGATGTACCGTGGTACCAGCAAAACCAAAGCCTATAAAAAACTTGGGCTGGTGGTGTTTACGGTGGTCGCTATCTTTTCGGTACTTGTGCCGGAGATGCTAAACTGGCTGGCGCATGGCATTGGTATTGGTCGTGGCGCTGATTTATTGCTATATGGCACTGTGGTGGCTTTCATTTTTATGCTAATGAACAACTACCTAAAGGAAAAGCACGATGAACGCCGGTTTGTAAAGCTTGCGCGTAAGGTCGCTCTGCTTGAATATGAACTGCAGCAGGCTCAGCAGCAGAAAACCGCTCCTGCGAGTAAGCAGCGTAAAAAGCAGGCTAAAAAATAGAAACTATTACGTGCGTGGGCTACTTTGCACGGCCCGTTATGCATTTAAAAACAATATTAAAAACACCACTATGGATATCCACAGTGGTGTTTTTTCGTCGCAGGATGCCTTAGCGGCTCATGTGCTGCTTTTCTGCCAGCAGGTCAAGCAAGTAGCGTCCGTAACCACTTTTAATCAGTGGAGTGGCTAGTTCTTCTAGCTGTTGGTCGCTGAGCCAACCCTTGCGCCAAGCAATTTCCTCTGGACAACCAATTGAGAGCCCTTGTACCTTTTGGATGATGCGGATAAACTCGCTAGCATCTGCCATTGAATCAAAGGTGCCGGTGTCAAGCCAAGCTGTACCACGTGGCAATACTTCTACGTTAAGATCACCGTGCTGCAGGTACATATCGTTGATGCTGGTAATCTCAAGCTCACCACGGTCAGATGGCTGCACTTGCTCAGCGTATTCAACCACCTTGTTGTCATAGAAGTATAGTCCTGGAATAGCGTAGTGGCTCTTTGGGTTGGCTGGCTTTTCTTCAACCGAGATAGCCTTGCCGTCTTTATCGAACTCTACCACACCAAACGCTTGTGGGTTATCGACGCGGTAAGCAAAGACAGTTGCACCAGATTTTGGTGTAAAGCGTGCCAGTTGCTGGCCCATGCCGATGCCGTAAAAGAGGTTGTCACCAAGAATCAGTGCTACTGAATCATCACCAATAAAGTCTTTGCCAATCACAAATGCTTCCGCTAGGCCGCGTGGCTCTGGTTGCACGCCGTATGACAATTGAATACCAAATTGTGAACCATCACCCAGTGCGTCTTTAAATTTTTGCTGGTCAGCTGGCGTAGTGATAATCATAATATCGCGAATACCAGCGAGCATCAGCGTTGAGAGTGGGTAGTAGATCATTGGCTTGTCGTAAACGGCCAATAGCTGCTTGTTGATACCTTTTGTAATAGGGTGGAGACGGCTACCGGTACCGCCTGCCAGGATAATACCTTTCATAGAGGGCTCCTTCAATTTATCTAACGTTAGAAGCTGCGTTATTACTAGTGTGCCAACGCAGCTCTATGTGAGACTACTTTACCATAAATAGTATAAAAAGTAAATAGATGTATTATGGGTAATGCCAGGCTATTGAACACCGTTTGGATTCTGGCGCTGCCAATTCCAAGCGTCGCGGCACGCATCGTCGATAGTAAGACTGGCTTTCCAGCCAAGTTCCTGGGCTGCTTTGGCAGGGTCAAGGTAACAGCTCGCAATATCACCGCTGCGACGTGGGTGGATAGCGTAAGGGATTGGCTTGCCCGCAGCTTTCTCAAAGGCTTTGACTACCTCTAACACAGAAGAACCGCTGCCAGTCCCAAGGTTATATACGCGGTGGCCGGTGAAGTCGGCTGCTTCGAGTGCGGCAATATGACCCGTAGCCAAATCTACTACATGAATATAATCACGAACACCGGTGCCATCTGGCGTATCGTAGTCATCACCAAAGACGCCGAGCTCTGGTAGTGAGCCAGTCGCAACTTTAGCGACGAATGGCAGTAGGTTATTTGGTCGTCCTTGTGGGTTTTCACCGATCAGGCCTGATTTATGCGCACCGACAGGGTTTGCGTAGCGCAAGATAGTTACCTGTAAGTCTGGGTTGGCCACAGTAGCATCACGCAATATCTCCTCGATCATGTATTTGGTGCGACCGTATGGGTTAGTGAGGGTGCGGCCAACTGGTGAGTTTTCGGTAAGTGGCAACTCTTCTGGTGTGCCATACACAGTGGCAGAGCTCGAGAAGATAATGTGCGGCACCTGAAAATCTTGCATGGTTTGCAAAAGCGACAAGGTTGATTCAAGGTTCTCTGTGTAATAATGCAGAGGCTGCTCTACCGATTCACCAACAGCCTTGAGCCCAGCCAGGTGAATAACTGCCTGGAATGAATGCGCTGAAAAAATAGCTGCGAGTGCCTTCTGGTCGCGAACATTAGCGGTGTAACAGCGAGGTTTGTGCCCGGTAATTTGCGCAATACGCTCGAGCATTGCTGGGGAACTATTACTAAAATTATCAACAATTACTGGTGTGAAGCCGCGTTGATACAGCTCAACGGCAATATGTGATCCAATATATCCGGCACCACCGGTGAGTAAGATTTCTGGCTGCTGCATTATAATCCTTTCGTTACAGGTAGCATGTGTTGTTAGTATAGCACGTGCAGCCGTAGGGGAGTAAAAACTACTTGACGCCAGTATGGCCAGCTAGTATACTACCACTGTATTCCCGCGTAGCTCAGTGGTAGAGCGGTTGGCTGTTAACCAATAGGTCACTGGTTCGAGCCCAGTCGCGGGAGCCACGTTTGTATAAGTAGCCCCTCGTTTGAGGGGTTGTTTTTATTTGGGGGATTTTTCTAGTATAATCACCAAGCTTACAGGTAATAGGATATGATAAAAATTATAAGGAGATGGGTATGTACAACTATAACGAGTATGAGAGTTTACGGAAAGACTATAGACATGATCTAATCAAGAAGTTGGACGGTTGGGCTAATGAGGTGTGGCCTAATATTGATACATTAATAGAAGATTACAAGTATAGTGATAAGATTGCATCGCGTCTTCTTGAGAATATACACAGAGATCTTGTCTTTTTTCAGCCATATGAATACCCTCTACTCTATGCAATACTGCAGCACCTAGATAATATTATACGAGGGTATGCTGATAGCAGGTCAGAGTGGTGTGTCATACTCAAGCTGATAAATGAGGCCAAATACGAGGTGTACTATGTACTAGACAATGACGAGGAGATAGAAATGGAGAGGAAAGCCTTTGGTCTTCCTCATACTATACAAGAGAGCGCAATGTATAGCCAGGAGAACGGAAAAGATAGTGATGAGTGGCTGAATCGGTATCTTGGTCACTGTGCAGAGACAATCAAAGAGCTTGGCTTGACGATGGTCATGGCGCACCCGCGAATTGCAAATGCTGTGGCTGATTTGCTACTAGCGCCATTTAATGGCTACAATCCAAGCCTAGAGGCTGAATATCTTCCTATCGCCAATATCGTCTACCAATATGCCACTCGTCTGAAGGCGACCCCCGACGATAGTCGACTATGGCAGGGAATCATAGCGGCTATAGAGATACTACAAAGGAACGACACAGAAACCATAACTAGGCTTAGCTGATGAAGGAAGCTGGTTCTGTTTCTTACTAATCCCACCCAGAAGGTGTATACTAAAAACATGATGAAGGGAGTTTTGCAGCGGCTCACGCAGGTGCCGCTTTCACGGTTATTTATAGTAATAGCACTTGTAGTTGGTGTGGCTTTAGCGGTGCTAAACCCGCCAATGACAGTGGTAGATGAAGAGAGCCATTTTTTCCGAGCGTATGAAATTGCACAGGGAAACTGGAAGACAGATCGTCAGGCTGATAAAAAATATGGTGCAATTATTCCTAAAAACCTGGCGGAGTATGTGTATGGTAATAAGCAAAATGCCTTTCAAGACCCGACGGCGCGCCAGGGAAATGAATACCAGCTATTTGGTGGCCCACTAGCAGGCCAGCGCCCAGACGAACGCCAGAAAGTGCAGGTGTTATATAATGGTGCCGCTGTGTATTCTCCTGTTGTGTATTTGCCACAGGCTTTGGGTATAAAACTGGCGCTGCTACTGCAGCTGCCAATGGTGTGGCTCATTTTGCTCGGCCGTATCATGAACTATTTGCTGTTTATTGTTGTGGGTTACTGGGCTCTGAAAACTATTAAACGGGGCGCTTACATTGTTTTTGTTGTGCTGCTGCTGCCGATGGTTCTGTTTCAGGCTATGTCGCTATCTGCCGATACACCAACGCTGCTAGCGACCATCGTGGCGTTTACGTTGTTTATGAATATACTGGTGCGTCGTACCATGCAGTGGTCGGCAGGGGAGATTACATTGCTCATTATAGCCAGCACCGTTATTGCACTGGGTAAGGTTGTGTATTTGCCGCTTATTCTGGGAGCCTTTGGTGCACTATGGTTTGTAAAGAGCGTTAAAAGTCGCCGGATTCGGGGGCGTACTGCCTTAGCGCTGATTCCTATTTTAGTTGCGGGACTTGTTGCAGGTGGGTCATACATGGCTTGGTCGCGTGTGAATCATGATGCCATTGAGCATAGTCAGGCACTGTTTTTCGATGAAGCAACGCAGAAGACGATTTCATCAAAGGGGCAGCTGCAGTACATTGCTGGCCATTTACCAGCCTTTACGCGTGATTTTTTGGCTAATACGCTGCTATATAACGACCGTGATGTGCAGCGTGGTATGATTGGGCGATTAGGCTATACCGACTGGCAAGTGACGTTCCCAACCTGGGCAGTCGCGCTTGCTTATGTATCGCTGGCCCTGGCGGCCTTTGTGCGTCAGCCAGATGACGCTGCCGTGCCGCTATCTCGCCGCCGCCGCAAGGTGCTCGCTGCTTTCTTGTGGGGTCTAGCGATTGCTACGTGCGCTGGCACCTATGTGCTGATGTATCTTATCTTTAACCCAATTGGTAGTGGTAACATTCAGGGCGTGCAAGGGCGTTACTTTATCCCGGTGTTGTTGTATGTGGCCGCGGGTGTGCTGCTGCTAGTGCGAAGTATATCATCTTCACGACACACCCAAGTCAAGGCATTTATTGTTATTAGCACAATGGTAACTAGCCTAGTTATGATCGCTATTATCAGTGGTTATTACCGGTAACGTTTTAGCTAACTTATCAACAATGTGGTATACATTTTGTATAAGTGTGCACCGTAGTGATATACTCGTAGCAGATATACTGCATGGCGAACGATACAGTTCAGCCGCATGTATATGACATTGTTCCTTGAGAAAAGAAAGTTAGGTGAAGATGATGGCAGTGATAAGCCATGATTTGGAAGCTTCGCCGAAGCTTCCTACTAAGAAGACTGCTCTTCCTACTATGACCGATCTATTGTATAAGCTGATTGTTGATCATGGCATGGAGGAAGGGTTTGCTGAGATATTTCCTGCGCCTCTTCCAGAGGTTGTTGACAAATATCTTAGTCTCGTTGAGAATTGTGCTAGTCCTGATGAAGAGCTAGACGAGGATGAGCGAGACATTATCAAGGTGAACCGAGCTAATTATCGTAACAGTAAACGTTCGCCGGGCTCAAGCCCTCCGCGCCTTTCAAAATATCAGCTTCGCAAGCGGCAAAAAAAAGCTAACAAGCGTAAAAATAGCCGGCCTTGGTCTTACTATGATTGTAAGTCTTGGCTATATAAAGCTATTGATTCGTTTGTTACCCAGGCTAAGAAAAATGATCAAAAAGCATTTGATCTTTGCAGCCGGGCTATTGTTGATAAGCTAAGTCGGTATAGTGATGCGCTTAGGCCAATTGCGCGTACCCTTGGGATCCCAGATAACTATGGTGTTGAAGTAGACTACGGCATAAACGATCGGTTTCTTCATATCTACAGCAGCCGTACCAAGTATATAAATTGGTCAAAGAAAGGGCATGCGCACTATGTTATAGATATAGCTAGTGGCAAGCAACTATACGTTCGTCTTATTGGAGGCACACACGGTTCGCATAATTTTACCGACGAAACAAGCCGACGTTTGGTTAAGAGCAGGCTACCTCTGCTGCCAAACAGGCCTCAATCGGTATCTTATTGTCCACAGCCATCCTTGATGGCGGCAGCGGCGTAGACAGCTACGCCCTAACACTAGAGAATGGTAAATCATGACATATACGCGAGTCTCTCTTTACCTGTATCTTCCGGAGCAATGGCCCTTACTGTAGCGTACAGTAAGGGTTTTTGCCTTTCTATGGCAGGGAACATTTAGGTAATGTTGTATAAAATATATATGTGATTGATGGTAAAATAAGCTGTTAAACCTATGGTTGATGTAAAAAATATAATGAATACTGATTGTACGTGTAAGACCCCAATTACCCCAGAGAATCATGCAATACATAGGATTGACGAGGTGCCACAAAATGGGCTGGTTTATTGTTTGATAGGTTATGCAAGGGGTATAATAAAAGATAGCTACACGAGTCACGTGTGGCAGCTCCTTTGACAAATGAAAGATAGGTGATGGTATGAATGTGCCAGCAGGGAACCATGAGTCTCTTTTTTTGGAAAAAGTGCGCAGTGCACTTGATGGTTCATCTGGAGGTAATTCTGATGTAATGTTGAATTTACGTAGTCCGGCCCATGTGCTAGACGTTATACGTGAATTGCGCGGTAAGCAACCAGATTACGATATAGCTCGTAGCGCAGTTTTCCCGAAAACAGGGGAAAAGTGGCAAGAGTTATTGCTTTTGCTCAGCATACTGTGTAAGGTTGCAGATGACGAGTCATCAAAGCTAAAGAAGCTTCTTGACGATGCCGGTAAGCGTGTTTCAAAGGCTAAGCGTCAGCTAAACAGTGCTCGGCAACAGAGTGACTCGGCTTTTAATGAGTACAATACTGCCTTGCAGTCGTATGAGCAGCATCTTAGCCAGAAGGAGGCGCTTGATAAGAAGCGAAAATACTTTTCTCCAATCGTTGAGAAATACGATAAGCAACAGGATGACTTTACGAAGGCGATACACTACTATGATCGGTTGTATAACCTTGAAAAAAATCCTGTCGAGGCAGAAGAGCACGAGCAAAATAGGATAGTTGTTGTTCAGCGTCGCCGTGTAGCATATGCATTCTTTAAGGCGCCGCGCAGGCTTTATCGTCAGATGTCTAGGACGGTAAAGGTTAGTAACAAGAAAGTAAGTCGTACTGCTGAAAATGCTCATAAAAAAGCGAAAAGGCTATTACTTGCAGAGAATCTGCATAATGAGGCCATAAAAAAGCGGCGTGACTATCAGGAGAAAATCGATCGCTTTTCAACGCTTAGTAACGCCTGGCAGGATCTTCTTAAGGAGATTGAAGAGCTGTACGCTGTATGGTCTGAATGGAATGTTACTAGTGACAGCACTCATGCTGTATCACCGTCGGTTATCGATCAGTGTGACAATGTGACGGCTCCGGTTGATTCTGATTCTGTGGCAGCTACTGCCACAGGAGGGCATTCTTCGTCGAATGCTTGTACCGTGTCCGAACCACCCGTCGAGCGCACGCGAGATTGGTCTGAATCTGTGGATAAGAACCCGACTCAGGGTATTCCCACCGTTTCTGCATAAACCGAGAGGAGCCCCCTTGTTGCACGGTGTGTGACAAGGGGTTTTCCACGTAACGAGCGTGCATGCAGGGCTTTTTATAAGATGGCTTACATTACAGTGACTCGTGGTATACTAGAGCTAATTACATCCCAATAACGAGGAGGTTTATATGAAAATAGTAATTGTGAGTGGTTATTTTAACCCGCTTCATGGTGGTCATTTAGATATGATTGAAGCAGCAGCAGAGTTGGGCGATAAGGTTATTGTTATCGTTAATAACGATGTGCAGCAAATGCTGAAGAAGGGTAAAATTATCCTAGATGAGGCGAACCGATTGCGTCTACTTCGCTCGTTGAAGCAGGTGGACCAAACGGTATTGGCGATCGACGAAGACCCAACCGTTATTAAGACGCTTGATATGATTGCAGGGCAGTACCCTGGTGATGAGCTAATTTTTGCTAACGGTGGCGACCGTAGCGCACCAGAAGTCGTGCCAGAGCGTGAAGTGTGTGAGCGGCACAATATTACCATGAGGTATGGCGTTGGTGGTAGCGAAAAGGCAGACTCATCAACTCGTATTAACCAAGCCAGCGGCGAAGAAGCGTAAGTAAGCAGAAAAAATAAACCCCACATAGAGTATATGTGGGGTTTTGCTTTGGGTTTAAGCAGTTAATTAGCCGTATAACGCGCGATGTAGCGCTCTAGATCATCCTGCCAATCTCGGCTTTGGAAGCCAGTTGCGTGCAGCTTAGCAAGGCTCATATTTGAGTTTAGCGGGCGTGGTGCAATACCTTCTTTGCCAGCAAAGTATTCTGCTGTTGTGGTGTCGGTAACGGTGAGATTTGTGTAACCGGCTACCGAGAAGACGCGTCGAGCAATGTCAGCCCAGCTCACCAGTGGGCCGTCGTTGGTGACGTTATAGGTGCCGTAGGCAGCGTTGCTATGAAGCAGGTGATCAATGGCACGCACTAGCTCGCCTGTAAAGGTAAGGCGGCCGATCTGGTCGGCAACAACGGTTGGTTCGATGTGTTTTTCGGCCAAACCAAGCATGATGCCAACAAAGTTTTTACCTTCGCCAATAACCCAGGTAGCGCGCAAAATGTAATGTTTTGGCACGGTGGCTGCTAGCAGGTCTCCGGCGGCCTTGCTTTGGCCATAAACGCTTAGTGGGCTAAATGGCTCGTCTTCAGTGTGCGGGCCTTTGATCGTACCGTCAAACACATAGTCGCTCGAAATATGAACTAGTGTTATGTCTTTTTGGCGGCAGATAGCTGCTAGGTTGGCGACTGCCTCAGCATTAATTTGCCAGCTTGCAACACGCCCTTCTGCAGTTTCAGCACCGTCTACATTGGTGTAGGCAGCAGCATTTAAGATTGTGGTAATACCAGACCAGTCGAAGTTTTGCACTGAAGTTGGGTCGGCAATATCAAGTTCCATGCGGTCAGCAAAACGTGCCCGTGGGTATTGCTGGCGCAGTGCGGTGCCTAATTGGCCGTTGGCACCAATAATAAAGAATGTGCTATCGTCCATTACTATACCTCCATTGGGGTGACATTAGCGAGCAGTGGGTGCTCGATATCCTTTTGTGAGAGAATTGCCTGCTCTTTGGTGATTGGCCAGTCGATTGCAAGCTCAGGGTCAAAAAGGTTCACAAACGTATACTGCGCATCTGGCGACCAGTGGGCGTCGACAAGGTAGGTGTAGGCGATGTTGTCATCGAGAGCTTGGTAACCATTTGCAACACCTTTTGGTACGTAAATAGCAGTGCCCGGGTTGATTTCGTGAGTGAACGTTTGGCCAAACGTAGGGCCTTTACGTAGGTCGCACCAAGCACCAAAGACACGTCCATTAGCGGTCGAAATAAACTTATTCCATGGCTCGGCATGCAAGCCCCGGGTTGCACCAGCTTTGTCGTTAAAGCTAATGTTATTTTGCACAATGTTAAACGATGGTAGACCGAGTGCTTCCATTTTTTCTTTCTGGTAGTTTTCTTTAAACCAGCCACGGTTATCGCCGTGTACGGGCAAGGTAATGACAAACAGACCAGGAATTGGCGATTCTGTAACGGTAAGTTCGTTGTAATTTGCTGGGTCGAACATAATGACTCCTTTCGCTTGCTGAGTTATTGTCCTTGTTTGGCGTAGGCTGCTTCGACTGCTTCTTTTTGAGTTTTCCACCAGTCGGTGTTAGCCTTGTACCACTCGATAGTTTGCAAAAGGCCGTCGCGCATACCGGTTTGGTTGTCGGTGTATTGTGGCTGCCAGCCAAGTTCATTGCGCAGTTTGCTGCTGTCCATTGCGTAGCGCATGTCGTGGCCAGGACGATCATTAACGTGGTCGTACCAGTCTTTGCCTTTGCCCATCAGTTCACAAATTAGTTCAATCACGGCCTTGTTGTTAACATGGTCATTGTCAGCACCAATAATGTAGGTTTCACCCAGGGCACCTTTTTCAATGATGAGGTGCACGGCAGCATTGTGGTCGTCTACATGAATCCAGTCGCGAACTTGCTCGCCAGTGCCATATAGTTTTGGTTTGATGTCGCTAAGGATGTTAGTAATTTGGCGAGGAATAAACTTTTCAATATGTTGGCGGGGGCCGTAGTTGTTTGAACAGTTTGAAATAGTAGCCTTAATGCCAAAGCTGCGTATCCAGGCGCGCACTAGCATATCGCTACTGGCTTTGGTAGAGCTGTATGGGCTTGATGGGTTGTATGGTGTTGTTTCGGTGAAGCGGTTTGGGTCGTCTAGCTCGAGGTCGCCAAAGACTTCGTCGGTTGAAATGTGGTGTAGCCGTTTACCATGGCGACGTACCGCCTCCAAGATGGTGTAGGTGCCAATAACGTTTGTTTCGACAAATGGCCATGGGTTACGCAGGGAATTATCATTGTGGCTTTCTGCTGCAAAATGAACCACGATATCAGTATTAGCGATAAGTTTATCCATCAATTCTGCATCACAAATATCGCCGTGTACAAAATGCACCTTGTCCTCTGGCAAACCAGCCAGATTTGCAGTGTCACCGGCGTAGGTGAGCTTGTCGATTACCGTAATATCGTAAGTGGGCTTGTGTGTAACGGTGTAGTGAACGAAATTCGACCCAATGAATCCCGCACCACCTGTAATCAGCATTTTCATGTTGCTATTATACCACACAGGTAGCGCCCATAAAGAAAAGCCCCACCAAGCTGCGTATGTAATAATCGCAAGCATGGTGGGGTGATGAACAGATAATACGTTAGGCTTCTAGCCGTATTTCCTTTAGCCACTGCCAATGGTCGGTTAGCAGGGATGCTCCAATATACAAAGGTATTGCCTCGATGACCATTGCCACAATAATGGCATAAAACCACTGGTTCCAGTTTAGGTATCCCCATCCAATATGTTTGAGAATAAATCCTGTAAGTAAAATATGCAGGCCAGAAGCAATAACTCCAGTATAAATAAAGTGGCCCACCTCCTTGCTGTGTTGTAATTCACTTGTAAGCACTGGTGTGTGATTACGGTCTTCCGCAGCCATCATCAGAAGTACCAGAGCACTAAACCAAAGTAGGATTGTAATGGGCAGTACTGTAGGCGTAATCCAATCAATGTTCATCATATCATCCTTTCTCTCATAGATAGGGCTATTTGCCACTATGTACGTAAGATGAATGAATAGTTGCAACTATACATGATACAGCCTATTGACGCAAGAGATGCAGGTAAAAGCCCCACCAAGCTACATAGTAATGTAACGTTGGTGGGGCGATGAACAAATTGTTCGTGGTGAGCATTAGTGTTCGTGTTGCATAGAGGAAGGTAGGTCGTGAAGATTTTTCACAAGATACCGATGTTCTTTAAGCAGTGATACACTTATGAAAAGTGGAATCAGCTCAAGAACGAGTACAATAGCAGTGATAGAGCTCCATTGACTCCAATCAGTCAAATCGTACTCGATAAGCGCGAACCCCCACGCTAGTAGGAGCATGTGAAGGAAAAGCGCTACAGTCCCTATGTGTACAAAACGGCCGAACTCTCGACAATAATGAGCTTTATCAAACCGAGCAGATAATCTCTCGGTACGCACGTACTCGGAGGCTACGATAAAAAGTCCTACTGCCGAAAACCAGGATAGTACCGCGAAGATCCATACCAGGGGTATGACTACAAGAATGTTCATCATATCATCCTTTCTCTCGCAAGCAGGGCCGGTTGCCGCCACTTTGGTAAGATGAATGAATACCGCAACTATACATCATATAGTTCAGGAGTACAATAGGGAAAATCACGGCGTGGGTTTAGCTAGCGTCGGCTACGCTGACGATACGCGTTGCAAGCAGTAAGCAGTAGGCCAATTCCGATCATTGTTATGATGGCGCCAGCTAAAATGATTGCATTGCTGCCGGTTTCGGCTAGGTCACTATTTGGTTTGTGCTGGCCATTGTGTAGCTTCTGAGTATGTGGCATTTGGCTTGACGTTGAGGCTACCGCTGCAGTTTGGTTTTGTGGCACCGGGCTAGCTTGTGGATTGTGCTGCTGTGGTTTAGTGTCTTGCTGCGGCTTTGCTGGTGCTGGTTTTGGGCTCGTTTCTGGTGAACCTGGCAAAACGTAAGCTTTAGGGTTTGGCGATCCAGCAGTGGCGAGAGCGATAGTGCGATCGAACTCCTTTGGCATGGTAGTGAATGGGGCAGGCATAGCTGCATTGGTGATAAACACGTAGCCGGCGTTACGTTCACGTGATTTTTTAATAATCGCTGGATACTGCGATGGTGTTGCGTCGTAGATAATGTGAAAATTGCGTTCGATTGTTTCGTCACTTGTCTCAAAAGCTGAGGTAGCTGGTGTATAGTCAGCACCTAGGTAGCGAACGGCACTAGTAGAGCTGGTGACGAAAATATCAGCATACGGCGCTGCAGCATCTGAAATATGGCCACCTGGGTTGGCGATAATAGCAAAATATGGATAGGTTTTGCGGATGTAGTCATGAATATCTTTTAGATAGGCAATTTGGTCTGGCTGCGTCGCCACCACCTCATCGAGCATGATGCCGCTGATGGTATTACGGTAAAAGTTTAGCCAGCGATCGATCTCGGCTTTTACTTCAGTGAGTGGCTTTGTGTGGTTACCAGTGCGAATATAGGCGATGTTTCGAATGCCATTGTTGGTGTTATCCATTAGCTGCCGGGTGTAGTTTGGATCAGCTTTGTCGCCGGGCCCATCATTGACATTAACGATTGTCATTGGCACGGTTTTGCCTTGGTCTTTTTTAAATAATACGTTTAGTCTGGACCAATATGGATCGGGCTCACCAGCCGGCTTTGGGTGAGTGTAGGCTGGCACGATAACTCTTTGAGAATGTGCAATAGCCCCCACCGAGTTTGTTTGCAATAAAGATAGTATAACAGCTGCGCCCACCGCCGCAGCAAAAAATACACGTTTTTTCATAAAAAATCCCCCTCGTGTTATTTGCAATAACGTATAACCGTATAATACGTATCAGTTATCGATAATACAAGTCACGAAGAGGATCGTTTGTGTGATGGATAAATAAGTTCATGCTTGGCGTTGACCGTGTTTGTACGAAAGGGGGATTTCAGTAGTAAACAATAAATCGGTCAGGTATCTTTGGCTATTACCCGTGAGCTTTACCTCCAGGGGGGAACTGAAAGGCAAAAAGTAATAGCACTACAATAAGATACACCGGGTCAACGCCAAGCAAAGGGGGAGGTTTTAGGTGCTAATTATGGTAGATAGTGCCTCGGAATGATTACCGAGGCACGTGTCTACTATTTTTTATGAGCAATACGCTTCTTGTTAAAGATGATGAGGCCTGTACCAAGACCAAGTAGTACTACTACACCTCCGGCAATCAAGAATGAGTTAATACCGGTGTCAGCAAGCGAATCTTGCTTAGCTGGCTTTGGCTCTTCTGTAGGAGTGCTTGAAGGAGTAGACTGATCTTTTTGTTCAGTATCCTTCTTAACTGGTGCTGGTTCTGCTGCTGGACTCTTGTCTTCAGCTGGCTTCTTTTCTGGAGCAACTGGCTTTGGCTCTGACGCCTGCTTCTTGTTAGCGCCATTGTTAGCCAAATCTACCATGCGGTTGTAGTCACCAGGGAGCGCATTAAATGGGTCTGGGAATTCATCGTTTGTGATAAATACATAACCAGCGTTACGCTCTTTCGAGACTTTCGTAATCTTCTCGTAATCTGAAGTCTTAGCGTTGTACACGATGTGGTAGTTACGCTTTACGTTAGCCTCGTCGGTCTCAAACTTTGAAGTTGCTGGTGGATAATCTGCTGCAAGATACTTGTCTGCAGTCATTTCTGCAGTAATAAAGATATCACTGTAACCCGCAATATCGTCTGGGATGTGACGACCTGGGTTAGCAATCACTAGGAAGTTTGGATGTTGAGACTTAATGTACTGGTAAATCTCTTTAAGGTACTGCTTTTGCTGTGGTGTGTCATGAGTAATTTCATCAAGCATGATACCGCGTACTTTGTCGCCATACAGCTGAATCCATTTCTCTACCTCTTGTTTACACTGGTCCATTGGTTTAGTCATGTAACCAGTACGTACGTAACCAAGGTTCTTGATGCCGTCCTGTTCATTTTGGGCGAGCTGCTTGGTGTAGTTTGGATCAACCTTTTCACCAGGTCCGCTGTTAACGTTCATAATGGCCATTGGGGTTGACTGTCCGGCTTCCGGTTTTGCTTTGTCGCTTACCGCCTTCCAGTACTGGTCATTACTGTTATTTTGCTGTTCAGGGTATTTATATGCCGGCAAAATCACTTGTTGAGTCTGTGCCATCGCTGCAACTTTAGTGCTTTGCAGTAATGGGATTGACACAGCGCTAAGCGTAATTGCTGCCGCCGAGATAACCACCGTTTTCTTCATGAATCCTCCCGTCGTCCGTCATTTGTAACATTAAGTAATCTATCGAATGATTGTGGTCTGCAGGTATAGTAAAATAAGTGCCCCTAAAACGCAAGCAATATGGTAGAAATATCTGGGTAGCTTCTAGGGAATAATATTGTTGTAAATACATCGGTACAGTAGTAACTGGCTAGAGAATAGTATAAGTAAAATAAACAACGTTCTATAGGCCAACAACACAGGTAAAATGGTATAGTAGTGGCATGAAATTACTATCTGATCAAATGACAGAAGGGGAACTGAAGGTTATTCAACGCGAACTGCGGGCTACGTTGCAGCGTGGGGTGACGGGTGATGTTGCTGAATTTGGCTGCTACGTTGGGACTACGAGCGTCATATTAGCTGAAGAATTAGCGGGCCAGCAGCCAGCACGGACATTATATTTATACGATTCATTTTCTGGCTTGCCAGAGAAGACCAGGGAAGATATTAGTCCAGCAGGAGAGCAGTTTGTTGCTGGAGAGCTGCATGCATCGCGTCAAGAATTGGAGCGTAATATTCGGCCCTGGCGCGGAAAAGTGCCGCTGCGTATTCATAAAGGCTGGTTTAATGAGATCCCAGCGCATAAGCTACCACAGCAGATTGCCTTTGCTTTTTTAGATGGCGACTACTACCGGTCTATTTTAGACCCACTTGAGCTAATTTGGTCAAGATTGCAACCAGGTGCGTGCATTGTAGTGGATGATTATACAAATGAAGCGTTACCTGGCGCAGCCCAGGCAGTGCATGAATGGGCACAGCGGTATGTGTTGCAGGTGCGAAGTGAGCAGAGCCTCGCAATCTTTCACAAGCCAGAGTAACGTGGCCACTATATACATATAACAGAGTAAATATATCATTTATGGTATAAATTTATTGTTATTATATAACAATAGGTGTTACAATAGAAAAAACAGATATATCATATACTTTTTACGATATTTCTAAAATTATAGACATAAAAGTTTGGAGAAGATTAACTGCATATGAATTTGTATGATATTCCATTTCGGCGCAAGGCCGTGGTAATGGCTGCAGTTATGGCGGCATTATTTTTGGTGGCGCTTGATCAGATGATTGTTTCGACTGCGCTCGGGACGATCGTTGGTGAATTTCACAGTTACGGTAGTATCGGTCTTATCGTTACATCGTATTTACTATTTTCAACAGTAACTGTGCCAATTGCCGGTAAACTATCGGATATGTTTGGTCGTCGGCCAATTATATTAGCGGGTGTGAGTATTTTTACGTTAGGGTCGCTACTGAGTGGTAGTGCGCAGAGTATTGAGATGCTTGTGCTGTGGCGCGCCGTACAAGGACTGGGCGGCGGTATTATTACAGCTAATGCCTTTACTATTGTTGGTGACTTGTTTGCGCCACGAGATCGTGGTCGGTGGCAGGGTATTATTGGGTCGGTGTTCGCGATTGCTTCTGCCGTGGGGCCGATTTTAGGCGGCTTTTTAACAGATAGCCACATGATTTTTGGTATGGAGACGAATTGGCGCTGGACATTCTGGATTAATGTGCCGGTTGGTATCGTTGCAGCGCTGCTTATCGCGCTACGCTGTCCAGCGATTCGCAGGGAAGATCGCCCACGTATTGACTACGCAGGAGCGACAGCGCTAGCTACAGCACTGGCGGCGTTGGTGCTGGCAGTGGACAACACCGATACTGTGTTTAAGGGGCTAATTGATCAGGGGTGGAGTTTGCCGGTTATTCAGGGTGCGCTGTATGGTATCGCAGCAGTGATGATTGGTATGTTTATTTGTGTGGAGCGCAAGGCGAAAGAGCCAGTATTGTCTTTAGCGTATTTTAAGAGCCGTAATTTTGTCGTTATCATGACGATTCTGCTCCTGTTTGGTGGTGCGTTTTTAGGCACAGCTATGTATATTATTCAGTTTAACCAGCAGGTGTTTGGAGCGGATGCTACTCAGGCTGGATTGATGCTACTGCCGATGATTGCTGGTATTACGACAACATCAATTGGCGGTGGATGGCTAGTTAGCAAATTGGGCCGCTACAAGTGGATATTGGGGTCAGGTATTGTCGTAAGTTCACTTGGCATGCTTGCTATGATGTCATTAACTGCTAGCTCGCCATATTGGCAAGAGGCGCTGTGCATCGCTATTGTTGGGCTTGGGTTTGGTGTGGTAATGCCAATTACCTCACTGGCCGTACAGAATGAGTTTAGCCAAAAGGATCTTGGTGCAGTAACTGCATCGACGCAGTTGTTCCGAGGGCTGGGGTCAACTATCGGGGTAGCGATGATGAGTGGGTTGCTAACCGCGGGCATTACGACGCAAATAGCGCCGCTTGCCGACCACGCCTACGTGCAAGCTGTTAAGCGTTCCCCGGAGGCGCAGCAGCTTCTTGGCGATAAACAGCTTGATGCTAATACTGCATTAAATATAAATCAGATGCAGGAAGTGATTGCTCAGCGGGCACACCAGGGTATCCAGCAGGCGCCGGTGCCGGCGAATGTGCCAAAAGCTGTTGCTACTGAAAAGAAAGAGCAGGCGCTACGACAATTTGATGACCAGCAGCGTGAATTCCATGACACTGTGGTAAATGCATTTGCACAATCGTTGCACACAGTATTCTTGGTGTCGGCAGGCATGTTGGCAGCAGCATTTGTGCTAACGTTATTCATTCGAGAGCTTGAGCTCAAGCGCCACCAGGAAAAACGAGCCGAATAGTGCATAGCACGTGGTAGGCCTGGTTTTGTAGTAATTGTGCTATACTAGCCCCATGAGAACTGAAAAAGCTCAGCCTACTACGGCGCTGCATAGCCGAAGCCGCTGGTACTGGTTTGAAGTAGTTGCCCTATTTTGTGCTATTGGGCTTCTTATTGGAGGCATCGTGTATATGATGCTAAAAACCTATGCCTATGATAATCAGCCAGTGGCTACCAAAACAGACGCTTCATATCAAGAACAGATAAGTGATTCTGGCTATTCTGGGGTACGGGTGCGGCATGTTGATATGCGTAATCACGAGGCGCAGGCCCAACTTGATTACCCAGTTACGAAATGGGAGCGGCTCAACAATATGGTTGCAGCTAAGCTGGAGGCAGAGTATCACGAGTTTGTATCCGAGCAAGGAGGTGGTAGCCGGCCAGGGCAGCAGCGAGCCACCTTTGCCGTGTACCATCAGGCTGGTGATATTATTTCTTTGCGGGTTTCTATAGAGCGAATTATTGATGGCAAAGTGACCTCTCAGCGGCAGTTTGTGTGGACGTTTAATGGAGCTGACACTAAAGATGGCCAGCCTGGCCGAGTTATAGAACTGCGTGATTTAGTGGCAGGCAAGGCAGGCGCGTATGAAAAACTCAGTGCGATTGTGCGCGAAAAAGCTGCACAACAAACGACTGAAGCAAAAGCTCCGCTACTTGAAGCTCAATCAGGGCAATTACTGGGTGCCGATCAAAATATTGGTATTGTTCGGTTGTCGGCGCATTCATTTGGAGTAATTGTTAATTATCGACCATTGGGGTGGCAAGAAGAGCGCTCGCAAATTATAGAAGTAGCTGTTGCAGATGCTATGGATATGCTACAAAACGATACCGCTCGGCTATTATTTGATGTGCCTCGGCCAGCTCCACCAGAGCCAGCTCAGCTAAAGCCAGCGGCTACTTCGGCGGTGGCAAAAGGGTGTGGTAATTGTGTTGCGATTACGTTTGATGATGGCCCAGGGCAATATACTGCCAGGCTGTTGGATATGCTTGATCGGCTGCAGGTGCGAGCTACCTTTTTTGCAGTGGGTACTCAGATTGACCGCTATCCACAGCTAGTGCAGCGTGAGCTACAGGCTGGTCATACGGTGGCAAGCCACACCTGGAATCATCCCCAATTAAGCACGCTAGCTGACAGCCAGATACAGCAGCAAATTGATAGTACAAATGATGCTATGCGGCGGGCTATCAACCGACCAGCTCGATATTTGCGACCACCCTATGGCGACTATGATGACCGGGTGCTGAAGCTACTAGCTGCGCGCCAGATGAGCGCCGTACTGTGGAATGTTGATACACGTGACTGGGCGGATCATAACAGCGATCTTGTGTGTCACCGGGCAGTTAATGGCGCAACGCCAGGGTCAATTATTTTGTTGCATGATATCCATCTTACAAGTGTTAATGCCGTACCATGTATTGTGGAAGGGCTGCGAGCTCGTGGGTTTGCAATGGTGACAATTGAACAACTACTAGGCCAGGGAGAACCGGGCAAGGTTTACCGCAAGGCTCAGTAAGAATAGCCGAGGCATAGCAGGGGTAATTCAGCTGCACGGCCATAGTGGCGTGCCGCACGAATACGACACTAGGCAGATTGCTTTTTGTTACGCTTATGCTACACTACAAAGTGAAATAGCATTAACAAAATGAGGGGGAATGATGGACCAACCAATTCGTGTTAATTCTGAGATTGGTCGGCTGCGTACGGTGTTATTGCACCGTCCAGGCGAGGAGCTCGAAAATCTAACACCTGAATATTTAACGGATCTATTGTTTGACGATATTCCATATTTAGAGCAGGCGCAGGCTGAACATGATGCGTTTGCACAAGTGCTGCGTGACAACGGCGTCGAAGTGCTATATCTTGACCAGCTGGCTGCAGAGTCACTGTGGTCGGATGAGCTGCGCGAGCAGTTTGTTGATGATATGCTAAAAGCTTCAAAGCTGGGGTCACACCGTGCATTTGAAGCGTTGCGTCACTATCTGCTAGCAATGCCAAACCTAGAAATGGTGCGCAAGATCATGGCTGGTGTGCGTAAGGATGAGGTTATTTTGCCGCCAGAGCATCAAGACCAGCTGCATGATATGATTTGCGATCGTTCGCATCAGTATCCATTTTATTTAAGCCCAATGCCAAACCTATACTTTACGCGCGATCCAGCAGCGTCGATTGGTAATGGGCTGACTATTAATAAGATGCATTGGCCAGCACGTCGCCGTGAATCGCTATTTATGCGCTATATTATTGACCATCATCCACGCTTTGCAGGTAAACAGGTGCCAGTGTGGTACAACCGTGATCGCAAGTTTTCAATGGAGGGCGGCGATGAGCTAGTGCTGAATAAGCACACGTTAGCGATTGGTATTAGCGAGCGTACTACCGCTGAAGCTATTGAAACGCTGGCAACTAATTTATTTGCTGGTTCAGATTTTACTAAGGTGATCGCTATCCAGATTCCAAAGAGCCACGCATTTATGCACCTCGACACGGTCTTTACAATGATCGACCATGACACCTTTACGATCCACCCAGAGATTCGTGACCACGGTGGTAAGATCGACTGCTTTATCCTCGATAAAGTAGAGGGTAAAAAGTACCCACAAATCACCAAGCAAACCGACTTAGAGCAAGTGTTGGCAGGTGCGCTAGAGCTGCCAGCAGTACGCTTGATCGAGTGTGGTGGCGGTGACAGTATTGCCGCGGCTCGTGAACAGTGGAATGATGGCAGCAACACGCTAGCTATCGCACCAGGTGTCGTTGTCACCTACGACCGTAATTATGTTACCAACCAGAAGCTGCGTGAAGCAGGTATTACCGTAATTGAAGTATCAGGATCTGAACTAGGTCGTGGACGAGGCGGTCCACGATGTATGAGCATGCCACTGGTACGAGAGGAGATTTAACTATGGCACAAAGCCTAAAGGGCCGATCATTACTAACATTAGCGGACTACACTCCAGAGGAAATTCGACTGCTGCTTGATACGGCACGAGAATATAAACGCCTTAAATACGCTGGTATTCCACACCGTATTCATGAAGGAAAAAATATTGCGCTGTTGTTCGAAAAGACCAGTACGCGCACTCGCTGTGCATTTACTGTGGCGGCTAATGAACTAGGTATTGCTCCTGAATATTTGGGTAAGGATGATATTCAGCTAGGCAAGAAAGAAACAGTTGAAGACACTGCCAAGGTACTCGGTCGTATGTTTGATGGTATTGAGTTTCGTGGCTTTTCACATCAAACAGTGCAAGAGCTAGCGCAACACGCTGGCGTGCCAGTGTGGAATGGATTGACTGATACATTCCACCCAACACAGATTTTGGCAGACTTCCTCACAGTGGAAGAGCACGTTGGTCCGCTACGTGGTAAGAAGTTTGTGTTTGTGGGTGATGGCCGCAATAACATGGCAAATAGTCTGATGATTGGTGCTGCTAAAATGGGGCTTGATTTCCGCATTTTAGCACCAGAATCGTTGCACCCAGATCCAAAGCTGGTAGCACTTGCACAGTCGTTTGCAGCAGATAGCCGAGCAAAGATTACAATTACCAGCGATTTCGATGAAGCGCTAGCTGATGCCGACATTGTATACACTGACGTGTGGGTATCGATGGGCGAAGAAGACAAGTTCGCAGAGCGTATTGCACTACTGAAGCCATACCAGGTAAATGCCGAACTCTTGAAGCGCACTGGCAATCCAGCAGTGAAGTTTATGCACTGTTTGCCAGCCTTCCATGACGCACTGACAATCACCGGTAAGCAGATTCAACAAGAGTATGGCCTCGACGCTATGGAAGTAACTGATGAAGTGTTCCGTTCATCTGCTTCGATTGTGTTTGATCAGGCTGAAAACCGTATGCATACCATTAAGGCAGTGATTGCGTTGACACTATAAGCAACCTAACGAGAAGAACTATGATAAAACGAAAACAAGAGCCAGTAGCTACAAAAAAAGCTACAGCTCACCAAGGTGCTGCGACAAAAGCAGCACCTGAGACAAAAAAGAAAAAAGTCTTTCGCTCACCATCGGCCTTTACCGGGCTGTTTGTGGTGATGGTCGTGATGGCCGCTCTAACCTGGATTGTGCCATCGGGTATGTATAATACTCAGCCCGACCCAAATAATGCTGAAAAAACAGTGCGTGTGCCGGGTACCTATCACCGCATTGATAAGGTGCGAACCGAAAAAGACGAAAAAACAGATAAAGAAAAGAAAACTGATGTACGCCAAGGTGCCTGGGATATTTTTGTAGCCTCGGTAAGTGGTATGAGCGAAAAGTTGCCGGTTATTTTCTTTGTGATGGTGCTTGGTGGATTCCTGGGTATCGTGATGAAGACCGGTGCGCTTGACGCTATGCTGGGCTCAATTTTGAAAAAAATGAAGGGCAAGGAAAAATGGCTAATTCCGATTCTTATGATTTTCTTTGCGATTGGTGGTACCACGTACGGCATGCAGGAAGAGGCGGTGGCCTTTTATGCACTGGTCATTCCGGTGATGATGGCAGCTGGCTACAATGCTATGACAGCGGTGCTAGTGATCGTTTTGGGCGGCGGTGTCGGTGTGATGGGTTCAACAATTAACCCATTTTCTACCGGGGTGGCCGCAAGTGCTGCAGGTCAACCGCTATCGAGCGTGATGGGCGTGCAGGCGATCATCTTGATTGTTAGTTTAGTTGCGGCCATTATATTTACAATGCGCTATGCCGCAAAAGTAAAGGCTGGCCAATATGCTGAGGACAGCCGGGATAAGCCAACGGTAGCCACTACGCTTGATATGAGCAACGTGCTTGACTTTACCGGTCGCCGTAAGGCAGTAATGGCGGTATTTGGGCTGACTTTTGTGCTGCTTATTTTATCGCTTATTCCGTGGAGTGACAGCACCTTTAATATTACGGCGTTTGAAGATCTTCACAACTGGCTAGCCAACTTGCCAGTGATTGGTGCGCTCTTTGGGTTGAGCCATGTTGTGCCATTTGGCGAGTGGTACTTCAATGAAATTTCAACGCTGTTCTTGATTTCGACTGCAGTGATTGTCGCAATTTATTACCGAGAATTCCGTCGTCAGGAAATTCCTGTTATGGATACCTTTGTAAACGGTGTTAAGGATATGCTGTCGGTAGCACTGGTGATTGCCGTTGCTGCAGGTGTGGCTGTTATCATGAATAACGGGGCGATTCAGGACACAGTAATCCATGGTGGTGAAGCGCTGCTGAAGTCAGTAAGTGGTGGTTTGGTTGGCGTGCTCGCATATATCTTCTATATTCCAATGAGCGTGCTCATTCCATCGTCATCAGGTTTGGCGACCGCTACAATGCCAATTTTGGCACCGATTGCAGATTTGGTTGGTGTTGGTAAAGAGGTGATTATTGCAGCGTTCGCAACATCATCAGGGCTCTTAAACATGGTGGCACCAACAGTGGCCTCGCTGATGGGTGGTTTAGCGCTGGCTGGCGTATCATATCGCCGTTACCTGAAGCGAACGCTACCAATTATGATTGTGTTTGCGGTTATTAGCGTTGTTATTATTGCCATCTTTGGCCTTATGGGGGCACGATAATGGCGACGATTGTAGTAGCACTGGGTGGAAATGCGCTGCAGCGCCAGGGCGAAGCTAGTTCTCAGGCGCAACAGCGAGTAGCAGCTGCCACCGTGAAGCAACTTGTGCCACTAGTAAAAGAAGGGCATCGGCTTGCTATTGTGCATGGTAATGGTCCACAAGTCGGAAATATTATTCTGCACGAAGAGGCGATTAATACCGATGATGTACCGAGTTTGCCACTCGACGATGGTGTGGCGATGAGTCAAGGACTGATTGGGTTCTGGCTACAGCAGTCATTTATGAATGCCTTTTCTGCTCAGGGAATGGCGCAGCAGGCAGCGACAATTGTAACGCGAACACTGGTTGATGAGGCAGATGCAGCCTTTGCAAACCCAACAAAGCCAATTGGCCCATTTTACACCGTCGATGAAGCTCAGCGGGTGGCTGCCGAGCGTGGCTTTACGGTGAAGGAAGATGCTGGTCGTGGCTGGCGGCGGGTTGTGCCATCGCCACTGCCGCAGCGTATCTTGGAAGCCGATGTAATAAAGGGGCTGGTAGATGCTGGTGTCGTCACTATTTCTACTGGCGGCGGCGGTGTGCCTGTGATTGAGCGGGACGGTACTATTGTTGGCGTAGAAGCAGTGATTGATAAAGACTTTGCTGCGGCTGAGCTGGCGCGCGTACTGCATGCCGATACACTACTAATTCTAACAGCAGTAGACAGTATTGAAATAAACTACAATACGCCGCAAGCAAAAAGCCTCACGCAGGTGACGCCAGAAGAACTGCTGGGATATGCGGACGCTGGACATTTTGCACCAGGCTCAATGCTACCGAAAGTGCAGGCAGCCGCCGCATTTGCTCGGCATAACCCTGGCAAGCAGGCAATTGTGACTTCACTTGATAAGGCTGAGGCGGCATTAGCCGGCCAAGCTGGCACACGCATTGTGGCATCATAGTGAGGTGTTTAGTAAGTGAATATAGCCTTGGCGCAGAAGCCAGGGCTATTTTTCTAAACTGCTAGTCGAGAACACAGTGGCATTGCAGAGTAAACCAGTGGTATGTTGCGGCAAGGATAGAAGTGTGACATAGTGAGAGCATATTGAAGAAAGGATATACGTGATGACAAGACAGGCAATTGGTGGACATATTGCTCGGTATCGCCGTGAACAAGGATTGACACAGCAGGCACTTGCGGACCGGCTTGGAGTAAGTGACAAGGCGGTGTCAAAATGGGAGCGAGATCTCTCGTATCCTGATGCTGGACTATTGCCACAACTAGCTAGGGAGCTGGGTATTAGTGTAGATGAATTACTAAGCGGCGCATCGGCACCAGCCTGGCAGTCTCCGCAGCCTACCCAAGAGACCGCATCGGCAGCTGCTCCTCAACCTGCCGCTATTGGCCACGGTATAGCCAGCGGCGTCGTTGGTGCAGGTAAATTTGGTGTGGGTGCGATCAAAAAAGCCGCATTTATTATTAGTTCAGTCGGTGGTGTTTTGGCAGTGGCAGCCACCTTTATTGTGAACATAATTGTCGTACAGAAAACTGCACACCAGCAGGTGTGGTGGCCATATGTGGCCGGTGGTGTAGGAACAGTGTGGGTACCATATGCACTGATGATGCTGCCAAAGCTTCGCAAGAAGCTGTGGTTGGCTGGTTTTGCATTTAGTGTACTTTCTACAGCGTACACATTTCTTATTCAACGCCTAACAGGTACCTTTGGCTGGGTACAGTCGATGTATATTCCTTTGCTGCTTACTGTTATAGCGGCGGTGATTTTATTGGTGTGGCTGCGTCGTCGTGTGTCGCTATGGACGCTTAGTGGTGTTTCGCTCATGATAGTGGGCGGGCTGCACATATTGGTAGGACGTTTGACGCTGCATTGGGTGTATCGATACTATCCGCAGCAGGCGCAGCAAATACTAAACGACTATGCCAGCACTTTAAGTGAGCATACGCACATAGCAGTGCAAGATCTCGTTGGTGGTGGTATCGTTGTGATTGGCCTCTGCCTTGTGCTGGTTGGTGTTTTGCGCCGCACGCTTAAATAATGGCTTATGGATTAGGCAAGTGTAACCACTAAGTTTCTATTGCTTTTTGCAGTTTGTATGGTATAATCATATTTATGATTCAATACTTGCAGTCGGACCAAGACCAGATTATTCGTTCGCATAAAACGTTACAAACGGGTGCTTGGTTGCGCTGTGAACAGCCAAGCGAGCAGGAGCTCGCCGAGCTACTGACTCTTGGCATGGACGGCGACGCGCTGAGTGATGCGCTCGACCCACATGAGGTGCCACGTATTGATTTCGAGGATGACTGGACCTATCTGATTGTGCGTATTCCAAGCACGGATGACGCATTTAACGATTTTACGACGCCAGTGTTGTTTGGTATGCATAAAGATTATGTGGTCACGCTCTCGCGCGATAGTCTTTCGCAGCTGTGGCAGCCATTTATTGATAAAACACGGATTTCAACGCGCCGCCGTGTGGCGTTAATCGTGGCGATGATAGAGGCTGTGGCGATGCAATATCAGCGCCGGGTGGCGACTATTAACCGCCAAATGCGAGCAGCAATTGATGATATCCATACCTTGCGGGCGCGAGATATTGTGGTGCTAACAGAGTATGAGCGGAGGTTAAATGACTACCTTGATGCTCTTATCCCAATGAACTGGGCGATTGAACAGCTGGTTGCTAACCGCAGCCTGCGTCTGAAAGAAGATGATAAAGATGATGTGGAAGATATTTCGATAGACCTAGAGCAGGTGATTTCACGCTGTAAAAGTTTGCTGCGAACGATTACCAATGTGCGTGATAGCTACCGGGCGGTGATGGACACTAAGCTGAATGAAACGATTCGCTTGCTGACGGTGATGACCGTTGCATTGACGGTGCCAACGATGGTAGCGGGGCTATTTGGCATGAATGTGCCGGTACCGGGTGCGGAAGATGGCATGATGTTTTGGAAGATTACCATTGGTAGCGTCATTATTGCCATGGTGGTTGGTTTTTACTTTTTGCGGCGCCGCTAAGCTAGCTGTGTACATTTGTGCTCAAACGTGGTTTTATTGCACCGGAGCCTTCAGGGGTGCTATGCTAAAAAGAGCTAGTGATTAAATAGCCAATAGGGAGCAGATGTCAGAAACACACGAAATTCGGTGTCCGCATTGTGGCACAGTTATACCAATGGATGAAGCTGGGTACGCAGCAATTGCTCAACAGGTTCGGAGTCAGGAATTTGAAAAAGAGACGGCTCGGCTGGAGGCGCGCTACGCAAAAGATTTGCAGCAAGCCAAGGCTCATTTTGAACAAGACAAGCAAGCAGAGCTGACGCGATACGCCGACCATGCCAAGCAGCGATTAGCTGAGCAGGCGGCCGAAAATAAGCAGGCAGCGCTTAAACTAGAGCAGCAGAACCAGCAGGCGTTGCATGACCTGTCTCGGCAAAAAGACCAGGAAATTGCACAGCTGACGGCACAACTCGCTCAGGCAGCGAGCCAGACTGAATTACGTGTGACAGAAGCTACTACTGCGGTGCAGCAAAAATTGCTGGCGGCAGAGAATCAGTTAACGCAGCAACAAGCCCAGGCTGAGCTTGATAAAGTGGCGCTGCAGCGCGAGTTTGACGCTGAAATAAAAACCCGCGATCAGATAATTGCCATGAAGGACGAAGAGATTGCTTTGCGCAAAGATATGAAAGCGCGATTATCAACCAAGATGGTGGGTGAAAGCCTGGAGCAGCACTGTGAAAATGAGTTCAATAAGCTACGCGCGACAGGATTTCGTGGCGTTTATTTCGAGAAAGATAACGATGCTAGCAGCGGCAGTAAGGGTGATTATATTTATCGTGAAGTAGATGAATCTGGTGTTGAGATTTTGTCAATTATGTTCGAGATGAAGAATGAACAAGACCAGACTGCCACCAAAAAGCGCAACGAAGATTTTTTGAAAGAGCTCGATAAAGACCGGCGGGAGAAAAACTGTGAGTATGCGGTGCTGGTGTCGCTATTAGAGGCAGACAGTGAGCTATATAACACTGGTATTGTCGATAAATCACACCGCTACGAGAAAATGTATGTCGTGCGGCCACAATTTTTTATTCCGCTGATTACTATTTTGCGTGGCAGTGCCATGAACGCATTGGCCGCTAAAAAGGAGCTTGCGATGGCTCGAGAAGAGCACAGCGATATTACCCAGTTTGAAGAGAATTTGGCGGCAGCTCAAAAAGGGTTTGCACGCAACTACGAGCTGGCCGGGCGCCGCTTTGATGAAGCAATCAAGGGCATCGATAAGACCATAGCGCAATTAGAGAAGACCAAAAAAGCGCTGCTTAGCAGTGATAATAATCTACGGCTTGCAAATAATAAATTACAAGACCTATCAATAAAGAAATTAACCCGCGGCAACCCTGGTATGCAGGCTCGATTTGCCGCGCTAAAGGAGACAGATGAAACGTAAACATAAGAGTAAAAAAGTTGTTCAGCCATCCATGACTGAGGCGGAGCTTGCCAAAGAGGGTATCAAGCCACGGATATACAAACGCCGCTGGTGGATTTTAGGCTCACTTTGTTTGGCGTTGTTTGTGGAGACGATTGCCAACGGGAGCCTGAACATGGCTTTGCCAGACATGGCACGAGATATGAACCTTTCACAACTAGACTTAACTTGGATTGTGAACACCTACACCTTGCTATTTGCGAGCCTGCTCTTTGTAGCCGGTGCTGTCGGTGATCGATATGGCCGCAAGAGAATCATGCAGATAGGGCTGGTACTGTTTAGCGCTAGTTCGATTTATGCAGGATTTTTTGCGGGTAGCGCGCTGGAGCTGATTATTATGCGCGCGTTAATGGGCATCGGTGGGGCAATGATCATGCCAGCCACGCTGTCGATTGTGAATAATATTTTTCCGCAGCGAGAACGCCCACAGGCAATGGCTGTCTGGGGAACTGTAGCTGGCGCCGGCATGATGCTTGGTTCGGTGGTGTCAGGTTTGTTAATTAATCTTTTTCACTGGCATGCTATTTTTGTTGCTTCGGCGATATTAACCATCATAGCGCTTATCGCGAACCACATATTGGTGCCAGAGTCGGTGGATGAACATAAAAATCCGGTTGACTGGCTAGGCGGGCTGCTATCATTTACCTGGGTGTTTGGCCTAGTGTATGGTATTACTGAGCTGCCAGATAGCTTGCGTGGGGCAGAGAATGCTACTAACCCTGCGTTTGTGTGGGGCGTTTTAGCCGTGGCTGTTATAACGCTGGTGGTATTTATATGGTGGGAGCGTCGCAGCAAACACCCGATGTTAGACATGAAGCTGTTTCGTTCAAGTGGGTTTAGTATTTCTGCACTCATTCTTGTGCTGGCATTTTTGGCTCTATCGGGCATCATGTATGGCATGAGTATTTTAGAGCAGTCAATCATTGGCTTTACACCGTTTGAGTCGGCACTATATATGATTCCAGTGTTGCTTCCGATGTTAATCCTTTCGCCACTGGTTCCAAAATTAGCGGCACGGTTTAGTTCGCGCTGGGTTATATCAGTAGGGTTAGTAATTACTGCAGTCGGTTTGTTTCTCATGGGTCGTATGGACGGTAGCGTGACCTATTGGGATATTTTTGGCTACATGGTTATTGTTGTTATTGGCATTACGTTAGCAATGACACCAAGCACCAACCTATTGATGCTAGTGGTCCCTAAAAATCGTTCTGGTATGGGCTCGGCGATGGAAGACACGACACGTGAACTTGGTGCTGCACTTGGGGTGGCGCTAATCGGTTCATCAATTAATGCGGTATACAATGCTAATATCCATACAGCTACGGCCCAGTTGCCGCCACAACTGGCGCAAGCTAGTCAGGCGATTGAAAAATCATTGCCGGCCGCCCAACAGGCAATAGATCAGCTAGTAAAAACTGGTGCGTTGTCTCATCCTGCAGCCGAGCAGCTGCTGATGATGGCAAAAAATACCTGGATGGATGGCTTTGGCAATGCCACACTCATTTCTGCTGGTATCATGTTGGTTACGGCGGTTATTTGTATGGTGTTCTTTATTCGGAAACCGGAAGAAGATAAGATTATGGCTGCGTCTGAGTCACATGGCCACTAGAGTGTATATTTCTATTGTATAAAATATAACAACCGTGCTAAAATAGGCGGCAAGAAACCTCCCGTTTCCCGGATGAGGCCGCTGCCACCAGGCAGTATGCGCCCTCCGTTGGGCGCTATGGTTTCCTCCTCTCTCGATCGTATGAAAGGGGTTGGTCAGAAATGACTACCAACATTAACAATATGCAGAAAGAACAGGCTACTGAGTCTACTGATCTTGCTGAAGGTAATTCGTCATCAGAATCCAAAGGCGGCGTTGAGCAGCTAGAGGAATTTATGAATCAAGGCGAGGAAAGATACCAAGAAGCCGAGGCAGACCAGCGGGAGCTTGAAGCAAAACGCAATCATGCTCGGCGCGGTGCAGAACAGCTCAGACTGCAGGCTCGACTTAACACGTTGAGCCATGAACGTGCGGCAGTCGATCAGCATATTCAGAGCGTTAGCAAACGATGCAGTAAAGATCAGGCTCGGCTTGATAAAGCGATGCCACGGTATCACTCACGCATTGAAGCTTTGCGAGTGATTCGCGAACAATGTGAAGTGCAGGGTCACGAGAACCTGTTTCTCAACGACTCACAAGCCGCTCATGGATTCTGGTTCAGAATGCGCTGCTGGCGTAATGCACGTAAGCTACGTGCTGCAGAGCACAAGCTAGATCGGGCACTGTGCCAGGTTGAGCAAGCGGTATACAGAGTCAGCGGTAACCAGGGCGTACTTGAGTTCCTGGAAGACCATAAGCGCACGCTAAGCTCACTATATCAGGAGCAAGAAGGGCGAATTATGGTTCAGCAATCTGCTATGCAGCAGGCAGAGGCAGTAGAAACACTACTGCAGAATGCTAAGCCTAAAGCGGAGCAGGAGCTAAAGCAGCATAATACTGCGCCTACGCTGTTTGATCAGTACGCTGAGCAGGCATAGCACAACTGCATATATGATCAGGGGGGACCCACTTCGTATAGAAGTGGGTCTTTTTCTTGTAAAGTAACACTAGTAGACATTGACATTTCACAATAAATACGGTAAAATACCAGGCATACCGCCACCCTGGCGGATGCCCATGTAAGATGGTGCGAACCCGCACCTTGACAATCGAGAGAAATGAGAAAAAGATGGGTGTGCATTCCGAAGTAACTCCTTTGCAGAAGAAGTTGATCGATCAGTTTGAGCCAGTTGCGGCTAGGCAGCGTTCAAGTTTTCGGGAGCGCTGGAAAAAAGTCAACATCAAGCAACTGAACGAGTTTCGCGTGCAGGCGTACGCGCTGCATCAGCTGATTCAGCTGAACCAGTGGGGTGCGGAGGCGCTGACGTTTGGCGTGAAGGTCGGCAGCAAGGACTCTGCTGTGGCGTCTGTTACGCAAGCGTACCAGGCGGTTAAGGAGTTACTTATGCGTCATAAAAGTGATAGTGATGTCACTCCTGAATGGCTTGATCAGCTGTATCTAACAGTTGAGCCGCTTGCGTATGCTTGGTGGCAGTTAAATCTAACACCAGATGACTTAGCCGAGCTAATACACATGCGGGATAAGACTGTCGCAGAAGAGGATAAGCCTCTGGTGTATCCAGGGCTAAAAGAGGCTTCTGGCTGGTTAGTACCTCCTAACACTAAAACTGTGTCACAGCAGCTTGATGCTCGCTGTAAGCTTACAAAGGATTTGAACGATACGCTTCAGCTAGGTAATGTTGAAATTGTTAAGTTCTTTGTTACCACCGAACCCGCTCTTGTAGAGCAATTTGTAAAGGAAGGAAAGTAATGTCTACCGTTCAGGTTGATACCCAGAAAGTTGTGTCTCGGGCGCTGTTGCAGCGCAATATGCAGGTGCGGCTGAGTTTTCTTTGTTTGGCAGCGCGGCTTATGTCATGCAATAACATAAACGAGCAGCCTGTAACAGAGGAGTTGCAGCGTATCCGGCAGATTGTAGAGGACCAATTACCTGATACTCTCATTCCTATGCCAGATATAACGTCAGACGGTAGCTTATTTGCAGGCAACTTGTCTGAAGAAACTGTGCAATCTTTTCTGGTTGAAGCGCTGAAGTATTCTTCATCGCAAGTAGCTCTCATCGAGAACTACAGTCAGATATATCTTGGTGGTGCATTGCCACTGGCAGAATATCCGGCTGCAATCAGTGAAGCTATGGTTCCATCGGTGTATGCGTTGTGGCTGTTTTTTGCACAGCAGTGTCATCGTTATGGTGACTCTATGGAGGTCCGCCAAACGATTGAACATAATCTGGAGTCTGCCTTTGGCCGCGTGTCGAAGGACCTTCAGCAGTACGTTGTTCAGTTGCTGCCAGTTTCTTGGATGTTTGCAACGTGGTCGCTTGACCTCGCTGGCCTTGTAAGTAAGGCGCTGCGTGGGTTGCAGGTGGACATTGCACACGATGCATCAGAGCAACTACGTGATAAGTTTGAAGGCCAGTATTTGGTGTCTTTACAGCCTGTTTCCAACTAGAGCTACTTAGCTCGTAATCCATATCCCGGGGTGCTCTGTGGCAATTGTGTCGCAGAGCACCCCACCCAACTACGAAAGGAAGTGATGGTAATAATGACCATCAATATCAAAGAACGAACGGTTACAGATCCTGCTAGCCCGCTATTGTCTGCTATTTTAGCAACGGCAAGTGGTGTGCACTATCAAGTGCGTGATCGCTTGTGGCGAGAAGTCGGATCGGGCAAGAGCCAAGCTAATAATCATAACTTTGGAGATTTCAAGCAAGTTTTGCGTGATTTAATAAAAATCATAAAAAATATTTGTAATCGTGGAGACTACGGTCAAGGTTTGTATGATTTAGCAGAATTTGCTGCTGAACGTGCTCCGTACAATATTCCTCCAAGGAGTCATACGGGTGTCCAATGTGTTCTTAAATTGCGTAACCTAGAAAAACTTGAAGTCTTTCAGGAGGTAGTTGACCGTATTACTAACGAGGCCAAGTGGTTGTTTATCTGGAAAAAGGGTTATTACACGGGTATTGCATCTCAAATGCTTCAGAACCCTATTGCATACCGCAAGGAGTTAATTCAGGTTTATCCTTGCTATAGCAGCAAGGAAAACCGTACTCGTAATAATATCCCTGAGCCAACGGTAGATACTCTTGCCCCACTGCTCATGATTCAGGATAAAATGTATCCGTTAAATGATCGTGGCCAGTTTGCAAGGCTTATTATCGAGAGTGCTCCTATTAGTGAGAAGAGCAAGGAGTCGTACATTAAGTCCCTTAAGGAGTATGGTTGGATTTCCGGTGATGATATGTCTACTACGAATGCATCAATGGCATCTGTTCGTGAAGTCGGACAAGGTAACTATGTTGCAAAAAGTGTGCATATGCCGCACCGAGGAACCATTCCGCCGGCTACGGCAGCGTAGTCACATCTTCTCGTTTACTCTTGGTTAAACGGGCATAGCCCACATCTGTTGATGGTGGTAGTTTTTGGCGCAGCTTTGCTGCATCGAAGACACCACTGTCCAGGTGTGGGTTTTTGCTTTATGTGGGGCCGTGCAGGCGTGGTGGGGTACATGGTACACTAGGTGTATGCATACGTATGAGCAGCTCCCCCGTGATGATCGCAGCGAAAGTTTTCGCTATATTAGCCAGATGATGGTAAATTTGGCAGAGCACCAAGGGGTGCACGTGGACGAAGACACCGCCCAGCGTTGGAGTGATTTGCTGGGGCTGCTGCGCGAATTTGACACATTGGTGGATGATACCGATATAACGCACGAGGAGGCACTGCAGCGATTAGCGAATTTTGATGATTTTACTGGTCGCTACCCGCATGTATCGCCAGATTTACTTGGTGAAGAGACCTGCCAGCGTATGGTGCGGCGCGTGGCGGAGATTTTGCGAATTGGCCGGGAATACAGCACGGTGCAGGACCCAGAAGAATTTATTGCCTTGCGGATAGAAGAGGTGGAACACACTGCCGAGCTACTGGCAGATTGCGCCAGCGGTGATACCACTACTCAGCCAGGGTTTTATACGAAGTTTATGCCGCTAATGCGCGGTATGGGGCGAACGGCAAATATGGTGGATTCGCTGCTTGATATGCGCCAAGATGTGCGGCAGGAAAAAATACAAATTCAGCCTAGCGCTAAGCTGGTGATGGGGCTTGGCAAGGCTGCTTTGCACGATATGCTGCAGGTGGGCCCGCAAGTTGCGTACCCGGACGTATGGAGCCGGTTTGCCATTATGGGGCTGGTGCGTGTAGGGAACCGGTTGCGCCAGGGCAATCAGCCATATTCGAGCTTGCGTAATATATCGCTAAAATAAAAACAAATTAGCAGGCAAAAGAAAGACCCCCACAACCGCATGTGGCGTTATTGTGGGGGTTTCCGGTGGTGATTGTCAGGATTGTGCGGGCGGGTTAGCCAGCAAGTTGCGACGGATTCGGAAGTTGTCGCATTAGAAAAATCCATTTATCAGGAATCACTTTGCTGCCAGAAGGTACATAAGCGAACTTGACTACAGATAGACCATACTCTTCGTAGTATTCTCCTGCGGCAATATTAGCTTCTTCATAAGTCTCGCGTACGAGCGTGCCGCCTGATTTTGGATTAATCTTATCCGGACCTACATTCACGGATATTCATCCTTCCACTCGGGTTCCGCGCGGGATTGCGCAGAAGCTATTACTAATAGTAGCAATAATTTGGATTTTAGTCAAATAGTTTTTATAAGAAAATATTAGAAGGCACTTGGGAGCAATGGACCGCTGAGGATAAAGCTAAAATCATCTGTATTAACAAGGCCGGTGGTGCAGCTACTGGCGTGTAATTGCATAAGGAAGTCGGCCATTTCTTCGCTGGTGTGGTAGGCGGCAAAGTGGCTGTCGTAGTCGTATGTTTGTTGGTCGGTTGCATGTTTGCCAAATTCTGTTTTGGTGGCAGCAGGAGCTAATACTTTTGCTTGCAACGGAAATCCACCGCTGCGTAGTTCTTGGGCAAGCCCCTCGGTAAAGGCACTAACGTAAAACTTGCTTGCGCAGTAGGTGATGGCGTTTGGGACGATTGTGTAGCCGCCTCGTGATGAGATATTGATGAGCTGAGCCCCCGCCTGATTGCGGTAATCTTTTACGTATAAACTAGATAGCAGGGTGAGCGTTTCAATATTAAGGTGAAGTAGTTTAGAAATTTTTGTTAGGTCTTGCTCGGCCACAGAAGCGTAGTTGCCAAAGCCTGCGTTATTAATCCACGTTGTGATGTGGTAGCCATGCAGTTCGTTATATAACGCGAGTGCATGTTCGGGGAGTGAAAGATCGGTGGTCTTTATGACGACGTCTACAGCAGGGAACTGGTGTATTAACTCGTGCGCTAGCTCTTCTAGGAGCTGCTTTCTTCGGGCGATGATAATTAGGTTATGGCCTTGCTCGGCAAATTTTTTAGCGGCCGCACGCCCAATGCCCGAGCTTGCGCCAGTAATACAGGTGTAGGTGTTTGTGGTAAGCATATAGTCCTCCTTGTGGTTATACTAATGTTTAGCATATAACCTGGAGTACACTCTAAGTAAAGAGGTATTATTTTGTGTGACTCATGGTTTGATATAAGCTAATTTTTTGCTCAAGGAATGCTAAGTGGTCGGCAAGCTCTTGCTGCTTGGCGTGTAATGCGTCTTTCTGGGCAAATAATAGCTGCAGTCGCTTTGGAATGGTGCTATCCCCTTGGCGGCGCAGCTCGGCATACTCGGCAATATGTTTAATAGACATACCGGTATGTTTGAGGCGCACAATAAACTGGGCCCATTCAAGGTCTGACTCTGTATAATATCTGTGGCCATTCTCTTTTCTGTGGCTTTGCACGATAGCTTCTTTTTCATAGTACCGCAACGTATCCACCGAGAGACCACACTTTTGCGCAAATTGTCCAATTGAATAGTGTGTTGTCATAGTTAATCGGGAAAGTGAGCAGTTTAGTATGTCTTGCTCAGGACGGGGCATTAGCTATCTTGGGTATCTTGAGATTTTACCCGCGAGTATCTCGGGTAGCTCTGTGCCATCATAGGCACCACGGTCGGCGAAGACGTGTCCATCTGGTCTGTAGTGGTCGTGGCCTTGTTTGCCATAGAAAGTTTTTCCATCAACGTGGCCGCTGCACACGAGGACTTCACCAGGATGTCCACCTTCGCCATAGGCAACCGTTACTTTGTTTCCTCCTGGGGTCGTTGCGTGCATTGGTGATCCCCAGGTGCGGTCGCCACCAACTTCGCCATTACCAAAGTTGGGGTCGGTTTTTGGGTTTGTGCCCATGTTATCAACTCTTTCAAGAGCCGGGTAGAGCAGTGCTCTACGGTGTGGTGCGTGCGTGCAGCATCGGATCTAGCTGCGCACGAGCGCTCGACGCCTACATGAACGGAGCACTAAAGATAGTATACCATCAAGCAAATAAAAAAGATGCCTCAGAACTGGCAATGGCCATTAGTCCTGAGGCCCGCCCGAGCGGCTTCTCCAGTCGTACATCCATACCGGGTGATCTGCTTTGGCACCTATCGCGACGTTTTATCTGTAGATAATTTTAGTAGCTACCGCTGGTAGCGTCAAGAGGTTTTGGTGGTAGATGGTGAGCTGCTGCGGCTGCTTACTTTAGTGCGGTGGATAGGGTATAGCGTGCCAGCGTAGGAAGTACTTTCCGGGTAATCATCGGGCTCATCATTCCAATCAGTGCCATCTTCGTAAAGAGGATCCGGAAAGCCATGAGGAAAAAATATTTTTTTATACCTCTCCATTATGCTCCAAGGATAGTCTGCTCCATCGGCGGCAATTAGTGCATGATCTTTAAAGAATTCTTTTACGCGCGGCAAGTTTTCTTGCGAGAACTCAAACCCCCACCCAAACAGGACTTGGTATAATCCGCTGCCGTGAATTGGTCGAATGCTGTAGTATCTGTCCATCTCTTCAAGTATGTTTACACACGCAGTGATATCGTCATCATTGAGCGCAAAGAAATCATCAAAGTTTTTATATAACACAAACAGCCCTTGGCGCATATCTCTGTCTCTAATGAGACATGATTCTTCGGAAGCCCAGCGCAGATTGAAGTTATCAGGAAAGGTATAGTAGGGGTCGATAGTTGTAACTAGCCGCCTGGCGAAGTCCATGCATGAGGTGATACCGGCGCAGTCAATAATAATGACGGACCAACCTTCTGCAGCTAGATAAGGCAGCATATGGTTTTCCCAGTATCCATCCTCACGGATAAACAAAGGGGCAATGAATTTTTCGACAGATCGTTCTTGTATGTAGGGCATAAATACATTCTTCTTTCTCTTGAAATATAATTATACAATAAAACCTACGATATATAAATGGAAATAGGCAGCAGCGGCTGTGTATCATTGCACACTAGTACCCAAAGTACTTTTGGTATAGCATTGCGAGTTTTTGCTTGTCATTTGGCATGGGGCCGCTGCAGGTGATGATGGCTTGGTGGGGAACAGGGAAATCATAGAGGCATCATGAGCGGCGGTAAAAGAAAAGCCCCTTTTTACGGGGCCTTTCTCGACAGAATGCTAGTACATCTGGAGAGGCAACTTAGAAAAGGGGCGTTGCATTAGTGAAAGGGATGCATGATGTACTACAACTCGTCTTTATCCAGGCTGATTCCAGCTGAATCATTACGAGCGCCAGAATCATCTGGATCGGGTCCACCACTGTCTTCCCATAAGATAGTGGGTATTTCAACCCTTTCACCTGCCGCCAGTTCCTGGAGTACTCCGCTCAACTCTTTGACTACTACCCGTAATTGCTCAGGGGTAGCCGTATCAATCGAGATGTTCTCAATCGTACCAGTACTACCGTAACTTTTGGAGATGTTATTGATAGTATGCTCGCCGCTCAGGATGATATTAATTACATCACCAGAGCCTCCTTTGCGTATATTACCAATAGAAGCCTTGCCTAAGAAAATGTTTACCATATCTCCAGACCCAAACTTACCGATCTTATCGATAACAGTGCCTGAGTCTTTCTTTCCCTGAGCTTTTGGGTCAAAGAGGACGCAGTGGCTATCCTTTGGTATATCGCGCTTGGTGTGACCCTCCTCATTACCATAAAACTCATCTGGTGAAGGGTCGTGCGGTAAATCATAACTACGATTACGCATCATGTATTCCTATCTCTCAATGTGCGTGTAACCGTGTGCAGTATGCACGTGGTTACGCCAGAAAGGAGGTCCCTTTCTTGGTAGTTTTATTCTACGATATATATATATTGCAAGTCCCAAGGTCTTACCAAAAGAAAAAGCCCCCGCCATAACGGGGGCTTTTGGGTAGTTTTTTTGTTCCATGGAAGCCACGCGCGTTGGGCGGGGGTTATGAGGGAAAGAAAAACTAGCCTAATTAGCTTCAAAAGAAATAGCTCTACCTGTAATCTTCATAATTACAGCCTATGCCATTATACTTCCTTCTTTCGGGGTCACGGAAGCATTCTAACCATTGTTCTAGCCACCTGTGAAATACACGGAACTGGCTATCGTTATCTGTAACGATAAATGTATAATATACCGCAACCCCGGCGAAAATTCGATCAAGACCGGTTAGCGAAGCTGACTTATCGTCGATGATGTCGCCCATCGGTGCCTTGCAGGTGAACTGATATGTAAAGAAGCGTTCCTCATCATCCGGAGCCCAAGCAGTATACACGTAGAACTCGTGGCCAGTGCCACCTTTGGATGTTGGAATTTTTCGGAATGCGACGCAAAGCTCTTCATTGGTGCTTGAGCCATGCTTGACATGAAACGCAAAGTCACATTCAAAGTTAACCTCTTTTTGACTAAGCAAATGTATACAACAATGCAGCCCGGTGTATCCATTAAAATCTACGGTAAATGAGATACCCTCACCGTAAACTAAAGGACTTAACACGGGATACTTATCTTTAGCATATATTGACTCAACGGCTTTCATCAGAAGTTCCTTCTTATCTGCGAGTGTCATTTTTCTTTCCCTTCTCAAGGTACAAACTATAAACGATCTGTCTATAGCGGAGCTGCAAACACTGTATTTGCAGCAGAACAGAAGAGCTTCTTCGATGTTCTTATCTTTAGTATGCCAGGGGGGGGGACGATTTGTAAAGGCAGGTGGTGGCGCTAGATATGTTTTGTTCGCCACTGTTCGATGGCTTGCGACCTGCTGAGCATAACGCGCAGGTTGATGATAATAATGATGCCGATAACTGGGGTGAGCGTGAGTGAAGGCACTATGATGTGTGGTGCGGCCGCAAAACTATAGCCGATGCAGATGCCGTTGCCGATGAGCGTGATAAGCGCCGTTATGCTGCCTGGCGTCCAGGTGCGGTATTTCGCTGCGTCAACCAGGTGCAGTACGAGGTGCAGCATATTGGCAAGAATGACTGCGCAAGATAGCGCGGGCAGGTGAAGTATGATTGCTAGCCCAAGAAGAAGCAGTGCGATGAGAGATTCCTCAAGGATAACAATAGTTACTGTTTCAGTCGATGGGTACATGGCACGCTGCAATATGAGCATTTGGTTTGCGAATTTTTTATCATGCTTGTGATGATTTATCCAGGGGACGAATCGAATAATCTCTTCTAGCTCATGAATAATAAACAACCCGAAACCGATAAAGGCAAGTAGTGCTTCCATATAAAACTCTTTCTTTAGATAGTAACCTGTTACAATGACATATTCATGTATATCAAGTATAGTAACAGATAACGAGCATCTGCTACACTAAGAAGATGACGAAACGCAGGAAAACTCATAAAAAATTACGGCGTTGGCTGAAGAAGAATCGTGTGTGGCTGCTGCTGTGTGTGGCGGCAGCGGTGATTGGTGGGGGTGTGTATGTGGCGCTGTATCATCGTGAGTGGTTGCCGCAAACGCACCCGGGTAGCATTGGTCCTGCAGAGACGCCGCTAGCAGGGCAGAATGGTGAGTTGCCAGCCTGGATGCCAGATACGGTGAAGCGCTGGCATGGCGAGATTACCAAGCAGGCCCGGCAGTATAACATTTCGCCGCAGCTGGTGGCGATTATCATGACGCTGGAATCTGGTGGCGACCCCAAAGCACACAGCGGGGTGGCGAGTGGCTTGATGCAGGTGACGGATAGCACAGGCAAGGAGATTGCCGCTAAATTTGTGAAGCCAGCGCGCACGAACTATGATTTATTTGATCCTGAAACGAGCATCGCTTTTGGGGCGGCGTATTTGGCACATTTGCGCGACCAGCTATGTGTACCCCTGGGTAATTTGTCTGAAAATGAATGTGTTGAGCTCATTGCTGCGGGCTACAACGGTGGGCTTGGCGCAGCAGGGAATTTATATCATGGCCGTGGGCTGGAGGCGATTGAGACGCTCAGCTATAGTCGTGATGCAATGAATTTGTGGCGTGAGCGCGACAATGGCAGCAGCCCGACGTTCTCGCGTTGGTTTGAGCGTGGCGGGCATAAGCTGGTAGAGAAGGCTCAAGAATATAAGAAGTAAGTTACGCTTCGGTATAGGTGCGGTCTATAGGGGTGCTAGTTTGGTTTTCTGGCAGATGGCGTGAGTTGCGCTGCAGCGTTATTTTGTGCTTGAACGGCTGCCCGAGCATTGAGCCAAACGAAGCACCCGCCGCCAGGGTGAAGGCGATAGACAGGGCGGTAAATAAGGTGCCAACGCTGCTAAGGATATTGCCATTTGTTGATGAGTAATTCATGAGTTCAACAAGTCCATTATACAGCGTGAAGCCGGGCACCAGCGGGATAATGCCAATAGCTGCAATGCCGGTACTTGGCGTGCGCAGTGCTCGTGCTAAAGTCGCTGCCATGTAGCCAATAAAGATAGCGGCAACCCCACTGGCCGCGATTGGTGACATGTCGCTAGCGCGTAGCATAAAGGAAATTGTTACGCCGCCCATGCTGATGAGCGAGGCGCCAATGATGGCCCGCAGTGGTGTGTGCGTCGTGATTGCGTACCCGGCAGATAGTACCATACCGCCAACGATTTGCGCATGAAGGTCACCAAAGGTGATGCCCTGTGTGGATACTGACACCTGGTATCCAAGTTTGCGTGAAGCATAGAGACTGATGACCACCCCGATAGCGATACCGCTGGTTAACATAAACACTTTTAGTACATGTGCGAGTGCGGTGACGTAATATTCATCGATTGCGTTTTTGATGGCGTTAAAAATTGCCATACCGGCAAGCAGCAGGGTGATACTACCGGCTACAATCAAGCTTGGGCTGAGTCCTTGCATGCCGGGGACCCCTCGTTCAGACAACACAGCGATGCCGGCAGCGATGATGGTCACGACGCTAGCTGCAATGGCTTGCTGAAAAAACGTTGGCACTGCATTTTTTGAGAGCACGTGTAGTAGGCGCTCTAGCCCCAGGCTAATAATGAAGGTGAGTAGCACAGTGCGCCAGTCGCTGGTGAACATGAGCGCCGACCCTGCTGGTACGAGCCCAGTGCCGATCATACGGAGCCACCAGGGGTAGGTGATTTGGTGCTTCATGATGGCCGCAAACCGAGTTTCAGCATCAAGCAGAGGCAAGCCGTTTTGGCGAATATCTACCACCAGGCGCTGTACCTCCTGAATGGTGTTATTGTTGCTGTCTTTAGGTGTAACGGTGCGGATGAGCGTTAGCGGCTCGTGATTAACGCCGCGTAACTGCGAGATCATTACGAGGTTGGAGATAATATCAATATGGGCTGGCCGTGAGCAGTAGGTTTCGGTGATATGTAAGGTAGTAGAGACCACTGAGTTAGATGAAACTCCCATGGTAAGTAGCACTTCTGCGACATCAGCAGAAAGCCGCAACGCGCGCAGGTTTGGCGTTAGGGTTGTTTCCTCGAATTTGGTGTGCGTTAGCGACTGCTGCGCAATAACGCGCCGAATTCTTGGGAGCCAGTCAATAATTTTTTGTGGAGAACGCTGTTTTTTTGTCATAGCTATAATTTTTTACAGGATGATTATACCAGAGCACTAGCGAAAATAAAATGAAATATTTATAATGGCATGATGAGCGCGAAACAACGCATACATAGTCAGGTATATACGGCAGCACATAAGCTGCACCGTATTGTTTTGCCGCCGCAGAGTGTGCGCCGCATTATCACGCTTTTGTGTGGGTTTGCGGCTGCTATGTGGCTGTTTGCCGGAGTTGCACTCGGGGTTCACTACAAGCTATTTGCAGCTTTTGACCAATCGGTATTACTATGGCTTGCCCAGCATCGCCACGTTTCGCTTTCGTATTTTTTGGCAGGGTTTTCGGCGGCGTTTAATCCGCTAGCCTATGCGGCTATAGGTGTGGGTGTGCTTGCGGTGCTGATTTCACTGCGCCGCTATGGCAGTGCACTATTTGTTGCGTTGGTAATTGGTGGCTCGGGAGTGCTGAACCTTAGCATGAAGGTGTTATTTTCTCGTCAGCGCCCACATGTCACGCCGTGGCTCATCACTGAAACGGGCAGCTCATTTCCCAGCGGCCACGCCATGGCATCGCTGGCACTACTGTTTGCCTTGGTGGTGCTACTTTGGCAAACAAAGCTTCGCTGGCCGATGCTAATCATGGCGGCTAGTGTAGTGGTCTTGGTCGGTGTTTCACGGCCGTACTTTGGTGTGCATTACCCAAGCGATATTATTGCTGGTTGGCTGACTACGGCTGCATGGGGTAGTGCGGTGTTGATTGCTTGGTTTGATGCACGTGCCGCTTGGCGACTATGGCAACCGCGCAGTAAAAAGCATAAAAGCAATTGCTAAATAAGTATGAGCGTGATACTATGAAAGATGCGCCTGAACGACAGGCCCTATGTAGTAGGGCAGTGAAAGGTCGTACGAGCGTTTAGGCTGTATATAAACGGGAGTACAATCTAACATGCCAATAGCTATCAATTTGGTGCCGGCTCGGCCTCAAGCGATTGCCGTTGACGTGGTACCCGCCGATTGGCGAACCTACTTGACGCACTAGAATCCCTCTGCATCCGACTAGGTTCATAATCATTAGGGACTACGAGAATTGTACAAATAGAAAGCCACACCAGTGCCATGGAGTGGCTTTTTTATACCTAGGGCAGATGAAGAAGTGTCCCAGGTATGCAGCCTGCCGGACCATTCCAAAAAAGACCCATCAAGCGATGGGTCTTTTGTTATGCGTGGATAGCTAGTGAGAAGGCTATTTACTAGCTTCGTCTACTGCTTTTTGAATGGCTGAGCGCAAATTAGCTTCATTGTTCCAGTCGTCATTGCTGAGCTTACGGCCGTTTAGGTAGAAGTTTGGTGTTGCGTCAACGCCCTGGTCCTTACCTTTCTTTACGTCGCTGTTAATCTTGCCAATCACGTTGTCACTTTTAATGTCGCTCTTGAACTGGTCAAGATTGAGGCCGAGGGCTTGTGCTTGGTTTTCAAAGTAGCTGTCACGTTTTGTGCCGCGTAGATCTTGCCAGGCACTTTGGTTGCCATAGAGTGCGTCGTGCATCTCCCAGAATTTACCTTGCAATCCTGCTGCCTCAGCTGCTGCAGCCGCTGCACGTGCATTTGGGTGGTAGCTGGCAAGTGGGAAGTTGCGGAAAATAAATTGCACCTTATCGCCAAAATCTTTGCGCAGCTTGGCAATTGTTGGCTCAACCTGACCACAGCCTGGACACTGGTAGTCACCATACTCTTCTAACGTTACTTTGGCAGATTGGTTGCCAGCTGTGTGCTCACCGATGGTTGTCGTGATAGCTTCTTTTTTACTGTTTTGCAGCCAGATCAAACCACCGAGTAGCGCCACGATAATGATGGAAAAAATAATCCAACCTTTTGCGTTCATTATCACATCTCCTTATAGACTATACTTATCTTGGTATTATAGCGGATGTTAGCGTAGAATAGAAGCATATGCTAGGCGTATTATTATTGCAGGGTAGTATTATACTTCTTTTGGTGCTGCTTCAGGCGGCTTCGTTGGCGCCATCGTCGCGCCCTAAGTTGCTCATAAAGCTAGCGGCTCGCCAGGGGGATCGACAGGCGGCACGTGATCTTGAACGACGTAGGTTGTGGGCGGATTTGCAGGTGTTGCGGCGCATGCTTAGCTGGGCGCTCGTGCTGGCGTATGGGTTTATTGGCACAATGGGGCTGTTGTGGTGGCAGCAACTGCTAAGCCTGGGTGTGCTTTTGATCGGAGTGCCAATGGCTGCACGGTGGAAGGTAAGCAACCGGTGTGCACAGCGACTTTTGCTAGCCTATGAGTCAAAATTAGCAGCAATTATCACGCCGCTCAGGCCGCTGTGGAAACGGCTCTACACCGCTGATTACCTATATCAAGCAAAGCGGCCGTTAACTGCCAAAGAGGTGAACACGCTGCTCAGGCACCCGTCGCTCACCGATATGAGCGATGTGCAACGAGCAGACATGGGGCGCTGGCTATCGCTGTCGCGCTCGACTGTTCGGCAGCGGGCCCGCTCGGCGAGTGAACTGCGAACAGTGCTAGCCGGAGAGCTGCTTTCACCACTGCTAGTGGATGCTCTGCACGAGAGTGGACAGGTTATTTTTCCAGTACTAGCTGGCGATAAGGCACAAACTCTGGTAGGATTTTTATCATTGCACATGGCACGCCGGGTTGCATTGCAGTCTCGCTCGCCGGTAGTGCAGCAGGTGATGGATGAAGACATTGCGACGATTGCACCACACAGCTCTTTACTAGAGGCGTTACAGCAGATGAGTAAGACAGACAGCACTATTCTTCGGGTGGAATCGGGTGAAAGTGGTGAATTGCAGTTTATTTTACTGAGTGACATGATTGCTCGGTCAAACCGGTAGGCTACTGTACCCTTGGTATAGCTATGCTATAATAAGGCGCATATGACAAAGCAACGAACGTATAATGAACAGACCCCGACTATGGTGGGTCAGACGGTAACGATAGCCGGTTGGGTACACGCACGGCGTGACCACGGTGGTCTTATTTTTTGTGACATCCGCGATGCCAGCGGGCTACTGCAGGTGGTGGTGCATCCTGACCAGCCAGAGGCATTTGTACTTGCAGAGCAGCTGCGAGATGAATTTGTGGTTGAGATCACGGGTGAACTTACGCAGCGCGACCCAGCACTGGTGAACGACAAACTGCCGACTGGCGGCATAGAACTAGTAGCGCAGACGATTCGGATTTTGAACCGTAGCGCAGCCCTGCCGATTCAGCCATTTTCTGATAACCAAGCTGGGGAAGAATTACGCCTAAAATATCGCTATCTTGATTTGCGGCGCCCGAAGATGCAGCAAATGCTTCGTGCACGTGCGGCGTATTATGCAGCAATCCGTAGTTATATGGAAGCACATCAGTTTACAGAGGTAGCAACACCGATTTTGGCCAACTCAAGCCCGGAAGGGGCGCGTGATTTTTTGGTTCCATCACGGGTGCATCCTGGCACGGTGTACGCCTTGCCGCAGGCGCCGCAGCAGTTTAAGCAGCTTCTGATGGTGGGTGGCGTGGACCGCTATTATCAGATTGCGACCTGTTTCCGAGATGAGGACCCACGCGCCGATCGGCTGTACGGAGATTTCTACCAGCTTGATGTTGAAATGGCTTTTGTGGAAGACGGCGAGCAGGTGCGCCAAACAATGGAACCCCTGATGAAGCAGCTGGTGGCTGACCACGGCAAGCAGCTTATGACTGAAGATATCCCCCGTATTTCATACCAGGAGGCGATGGATACGTATGGTACCGATAAGCCAGATTTACGCTACGATATGCGACTGATTGACGTGACTGATGTGTTTACAGATTCAGCTTTTGGTGTGTTTGCTAAGAGCGCGCAGCAAGGTGGCGTGGTGAAGGCAATTCGTGTAGCGGGAGCACACGGACTAACGCGTAAACAAATCGACACCTTTACTGAGTTAGCCAAAAAAGAAGGTGCAGCAGGGCTGGCATATCTTCTGTTTGATGATGAGGGCGGCGTTAAATCGCCAATCGCAAAGTTTATGAGTGAGCTAGAGCTGACGCAGCTACGCGAGCGGCTACAGGTGCAACCTGGCGACGGTGTTTTCTTTGCTGCTGATACGCGCAAGAAGGCAAACGCGGTGCTTGGTGCATTGCGCGTTGCTTTTGCGCAGCATTTTGGGCTAGCTGATGATTCAGTCGTGGCGCTGGCCTGGATTGTTGATTTTCCATTTTATGAATGGGATGAGTCGCAGCAGAAAATTGATTTTGGCCATAATCCATTTAGTATGCCGCGCGGCGGAGTGGAGGCAATTACTCAGGCCACCAGCGATGAGGCCAAGCTAGCCATCGTTGCCGACCAATACGATATGGTGATGAATGGCTATGAGATTTGTTCAGGAGCTGTCCGCAACCATAACCCTGAAGTGATGGAGGCGGCGTTTGGTGCGCTTGGCTATGACAGCGCCTATGTTGCTGAAAAATTTGGCGCGATGCTGCAAGCGTTCACCTATGGCGCACCGCCACACGCGGGTTGTGCATTTGGTTTGGATCGTATTTTTATGGTGCTTACCGGTGAGCATAATATTCGTGAAGTCGTCGCCTTTCCAAAGAATGGTTCAGGTGTCGATGTTATGATGGCTTCACCGGCGAACCCTGACCCAGAGCAGCTCAAAGAGCTTGGTGTTACAATTAACGCATCAACGGAAGAGTAGATGGATGTAAGCTGGCTGCTGTCGTTTTCAACATTGTGGCTAGCATTTGAGTGGCTGCTGCGCTTATTAGCGCTGTTTGTGGTACCACGAAATCGTCACCCTACGGCAAGTTTAACGTGGCTTATGGTGATTTTTCTGGTGCCGCTGCTTGGGTGGCCACTCTATATTTTGATTGGTAGCACGAAGTTGCCGCGCCGCCGCCGCTTGGCAAAGGCACAGCTGCTCTTGTTGCTACGTCATATTGAACGCGATAATACCGCCCCAGAAGTTGTTCCTGAAAAATATCGTCACCTAGCCAAGCTAACCGAGGCATTGACCGGCATGGGTGTACGCACTGCAGAAGATTGGCAATTGCTAACGTGTTATACCGAAAGCCTGCAGGCTATGGCAGCAGATGTTGCTCAGGCGCACTGCTACGTGCACATGGAGTTTTACACCTTTGTAGCTGATGGGGAAACAGAGGAGCTGATTAGGGCGCTAGAGCAGGCTGCTCGGCGTGGGGTGACCGTACGGGTGCTATATGACGCATTTGGTAGCTACCGCTATGGCCGGGCATTTTTGCGCACTCGCAAGCGGCTACATCAGGCTGGTGCGCATATGCAGGCCGCATTGCCACTGCGTCTGCCGGGCCGAGGTTACACGCGGGTTGATTTACGTAATCACCGCAAACTTGTAGTTATTGATGGTGAAGTAGTATACGCTGGCTCACAAAATATTATTGCTCGCAATTACCATCGCTGGGATAGTATTGTGTACAGTGAGCTGATGATCCGAATGACAGGTTCTATTGTGAGCCAGTTTGAGGCTATTTTTCTAGAGGATTGGTACGCCGAGACACGTCAGTTGGTGGGTGATGCCGCCCATCCTCACCCTAGTGAAGACGATGACGTTGGCGGCGCCAAGGTGCAGCTGCTGCCGAGTGGCCCAGAGTTTGAGTACGACAATAATATTAAATTATTTTGTGCGGCTATATATGCAGCGTCGCAGTCGGTGACCATTATTAACCCATATTTTGTGCCTGATGAGTCGCTCATGCAAGCTATTATTTCTGCCAGCAACCGTGGCGTGCGGGTTAGGATTATTAACTCGGCAGTGATGGATCAATGGATGGCTGCCCATGCGCAGCGGTCGTATTATGAAGAGCTATTGAGGGCAGGGGTTGATATCTACCTGCACAAGGCTCCAGTACTAGTGCATACCAAGGCTATGGTTATCGATGACGATATGGCTATGATCGGTTCAAGCAATATGGATATGCGTTCTTTCCAGCTTAACCATGAAACAACGGTGCTGGCATATAATACCCAGATAGCTGCCGGCCTATTGGCACTTGCGGATCGCTATATTGCAGAGGCAAATCAACTTGCTTTACCCCAGTGGTTACGCCGCCGTCCAAGCAAGCAACTACTCGATAATATTGCACGCTTAACTTCATCTTTACAGTAAACACAACATTTAATCATAAAACATATTGACGTTTTAGCAAGCTTATGGTAAAGTTATAGATAGTTCAACACGAACATAAACAACATAAGAAGTAAAGGATATATTATGGGTGATCTACAACCAATTCTCGTCGTCCTGACGGTGCTCGTTGGTCTGTTGTCTGCAGTCATTATTGTACTGCTTACGGCGCTCATCATTGTACTGAAAAAAATATACACGATTGCGGCGTCAATCAACTTAGTAGCTGCAAATCTTGCGCAGGCGACAACCTGGCTCGCTCCGGCAAAATTATTTACAGAAATTACGCAGCTCTTTAGCGGCGCTCGGCGCCATAAAGATAAGCGCAGCAGGAAATAGGTAAACAAGAAAGGGAACTATGATGAAAAAAGTAATTGGTGTATTAGCAGCAGTAGCAGCAGGTTTTACAGCTGGTGTATTATTAGCTCCAAAGAGTGGCAAAGAAACTAGGCAAGATATTGCAAACAAGGCAAAGGATGCTAAAAACGCTACCAAGAAAAAGGCAGATCAGGTGGGCGTTGCAGCAAAAGAAGGCTTTGAAGTTATCAAGCATGGCGCTCGTGATGCTGGCGAAGAAGTAAAGGAATTTTCTGAAAAAGCAGGAAAAGCTGCTAAGGCATTGGCTGGTGACGCAAAAAAGCGGGCTGATCGCACTGTGAAGAAGAGCAAGAAAGCCGCTAAGGAAGTTGAGAGCATTGCAAAGAAGCACCTTGCTGAAGAGTAGCATTAAGTAGATCCCCCTAGCGATGATACGATGAAACACCCGAAGGAAATCTCGGGTGTTTTTCTATGTGGCCTGATACTTGCGTAAAGCCTCCCCGGCTGCCATAATAAAAAGATGACAAAAACAGCAGTAGCATCTTTGCTGGTGGGTTGTGGCGCAATTATTTGCGGCGCGAGTCTGCTGGTATTCTCCCCCCATGTTCACGGGCTTGAAGTGAGCGATATTCCTGAAGAAAAAGTGCAGGCTGTGCGACAACGCTGTACGAGTATTCAAGCTCGACTAACGCAGCTGCATAATAGCGATGCCGTGACGCGCGTTAATGTAGGCCAGGGGTATGATTTAATTTCATCACGGCTAATGACGCCGTTCACTAGCCGCGCAACGCTGACGCAACTTGACACGGTGGACCTTGCGACAAGCATGAATAAATATGAGCGGGCTCGTCGGGCGTTTGTCGATACGTTCCGCCGCTATGAAGAAAATATGAAAGAGTTGCAGCGGATCGACTGTGAAGCTGAACCGGCTCAGTTTTATCAAAAATTAACGGTTGTTCGCGAGCTGCGCCGTGATGTACAAGACCTAACACATATGCTAAACGACGTGACAATCACCTACCGCAACGCAGCGGCTGCCACGCTAGAGAAGCCACTACAAGCGGCCGATGATGCTGCGCAGTCGGCTCCTAAAAAGGAGGCTCAGTAATGAGGTGGGCGAGCAAAAGCCAGCATTATATGCAGCGACACCGTTATGCAGCACTTATCGTTGGTGTTCTACTGATCGCGGCGCTACTGGTATCGCTGGCAATGCACATGTATTATGTTAATGGCGTCGCTCAGCTAGATTTAAGTCACCCGCAGTATCGCTCGTTACGTTCATCAATTGAGCGTGATCGGAAGGGTGAACTATTTACCTCGCAAGGTAAACTAACCAAACCGGCAGTTGAAGAGTTTTTGCGCAAATACGACAAAGAGAACGATAAGCTAAAAGGATACGACGCCTTCAACGGTGACCCACTAGCAGATAGTGAATTAGAAATAACCCCGCAGCAATAATGCGGGGTTTTGTGTGTTGCTAGCTGGGCTTTAGCCTAGACGAATCTGAACTTATGAAGCTAGGGTAATCTTTTCTTCTTGGAAAGCTTTGAGGATTCTGCGGCGCATTTCAGCTGCAACCGCCCACTGGTCCGCAGCTTGGGTTTTGCCAGTAATAACGATTTCAACGCTATCACTGTCGATATTATCGATATAGGCAAACGCTGGCGGCGTGATGATTTTATTGTGCCACTCTGGCTCTTTAGCAAGGGCCTCACCCAGCTGGTTGATAATAGCAATTGCCGCATTCATATCACTTTCTGCTGCTAGTTTTAGGCTAAAACGCGCCATACCGTAGCCCATAGTTTTATTTACCACGTGCGCGACGGTACCGTTGGGGAAGTAGTGCACTGCACCTGTGTTATCACGGATAATTGTTGATCGAATACCGATGCGCTCTACTGTTCCAGTAGCGTTATTAAGCTCGATAATATCGCCAACGCGGTATTGATTTTCAGCCACAATAAATACGCCCGAGAGAAAATCTTTAATCAGCGACTGGGTACCGAACCCGATTGCCACACCAAGTACACTAGCGCTTGCAAACAGTGGTGCGAGGTCGATATGAAATGCTTGCGACAACATGGCTCCAATAAAGTATGCCAGCACACAAATGCGCCAAATATTCATAAATAAGGCCTTGAGCGTTGTTTCACGCTTTTTAATGTCGGATTTGCGCCAGTCGTGGTATTTGGCGGTGCTGTAGATAGCGTGGTTTACTAGCTGGCGCAATAGCCAGCGCCCGAGTATATATAAAATAACAGCGGTAATGCTAATACCTAGCACAGTAAGCACGGTGTCGTTAAAAATATGCTGCAGGTGATAGCGCTCTAAGAAGCCCTGTAGAGGGCCGGTAAAATCTTTTATTTGTTGTGCCATTTTGCTATTATAGCATGTAATGACTAGTGGTAACGTGGACCCCGATCAGTTTATTATTACGCGTAAACGCAAGCGATATAAGTTTGCGAAGTTTTATAATTCGCCACTTTGCTACGAAAAAGATGAATGGCAGCAGCTAGCTGAAAAACCACCAGTGACTGTGGTGGAACTGGGCGCTGGTACGGCATTGTTTTTAGTGGAAATGGCAGCTCGGCGGCCTGAGGTGCAGTTTGCGGCGGTTGATGTAAAGGGTGATCGCTTGCAAACGGGGGCTTACGAGGCAATGGCGCGTGGGTTAACAAATATTGTGTTCATTCGGGCGCGAGCCGATCAGCTGCATGAGCTGTTCGCAGCTGGTAGCTTGCAGCAACTGTGGCTCACGTTTGCCGATCCGTTTCCAAAGCGCCGCAGTGCGGGCCGCCGTATGACGCACCCATATTTTTTGCGGCAGTATGCAGCATTACTTGCTGGGACTGGTGATGGATTACTAATTAAGCATGATAATCTACCATTTTTTGCGTGGAGCCTTGAGCAGCTAGTTGCCCAGAAGTGGCGCCTGCAAGAACTAAGCTTTGATTTGCATGATTCCGAGCTACCCGATGAGTATAAAATACTCACAACATATGAGCAGCGCTGGCTGCACGAAGGGCTGCATACAAAATTTGTACGGGCATTACCGCCACAGGAGGTGTAATGAGTAAATTGACGATAGATGCATATAGCAAGCAAGCAATTACAACGCTGCTTGGTGATCACGGCCTTGGTAGTGAGCTAACGCCAACGCTGTTGTCACAGGTATTTGGCTTAGTCGGTGAAAGTGGTGAGGTGGCCGAGAAGTTCAAAAAATGTATTCGGGATAATCGAGGTGAACTGTCTGAAGAAGACAAGGCGGCCATCATCAAGGAGCTTGGCGATATTTTGTGGTACATTAATTCAGTTGCACAACTAATGGGTTCAAGTTTAGAAGAGGTAGCCCAGCAAAACCTTACTAAGGTGCTGAGCCGCAAAGACCGGTCGGCTATTAGTGGCAGTGGTGATGATAGGTAGGTTTGCTATAAGCTAACGCAGATTTTCCAGGTGGAATTTGCCCAGTTCGGTAAAGGTATATTGCTGCAGCATTGGTTGTAGCAATTTTTTATTCACCGGAATGATTTCGGCTACCTCGTGGTTATAGTCGATAGCCCGCTGGGCCGTGCGTATAATAGCTTGCGCAGAATGCGGCACAGCGGCTTGCAGTAAGATGGCTGGTTGTAATTTTGTTGTTCCAGCTGCTAGAAATTGCAATGATATCTGCTCTGGTAGCACCGTGATGCCCAGTTCTTCCTGGAGTTCACGGGCGGCACAGGTAGTGATAGGGTTTGAACTGCGCAAATCTTCTGGCTCTAGGCCTCCGGTTGCAGACACGCTCATATAACCTGCGCCAATAGCAGTGGCCATAGGGCGGCGCACAAGTAAATAGAAGTTATCGGTGGTGTGCACGACAACGCTCACCGCAAGCGGCGTTGGCAGTTCGGGCGCACGCACAAGTTGCGGCAGGGATGCTATAGGACTGGTTAGCGCGCGGTAGTGGGCGGGTAGGCTCATGCAGGTTTTGGCCAGATCTGAATAGCCGTGCTGAACAAGCTGCGTGGCGACAGCTTGCTGAGGCTCGCGAAATATAGTAAACATCAGAAAATCGAAGAAGTCGAGTGCTGATACAGTTAACGACAGTGTGCCAGATTGCAATTGTACATCAGTGAGATTAAGTGTAGCACCGTTGTGTACCGACCGGCCATGCAACTTCGCATAGGTTGTAATGAGCTGGTCACGAGCAGCTTTTGGTAGGGGCGGCGCAAAGGTTGAGGGCTGCTTTTGCATGTGTACACGGTGAATGGCTTGCAGTGATATAGCGTACACCGAAGGATCGCAGCTAGCCATGGCTACTGGGCTCCACGTGCAGGACGATAGCGCTGGCGTCATCTTGTTTTTTAAGGACTTCTTGAACGCCACCACCACCGTGGGTGATACGCTCCGTTAGATGGGCAAGCACTGGCGCAACTTGGCCCCCGTAGTAATCAAACAGGCTGTCGCCAGTAATATCTTTCATGACGCCATCTGAATACAGGGCGATATGTGTACCAGGCCGCAATGACACCTCTCCGGTGATCATGTAATTGAGACCCCGCTCATCAAAAGACCCGATCCAATAGCCACCAGGAGTATTAAGCGTTTTACGCGCATCTTGATAGATAGCCAATGCGGAAGACTGGTAATGCGGGCTACTTTTATCTAAGGCCGCAATGCGTTCTTTGTTTTGTTGTGAGATTTGGGCAAATCGTGCGTCAGAATATGTTTGCAAGGTGCCAGCCGGTGGGCATATATCGATAAAACAGTCGCCCAAGATGGCATAGCGCAGGAGAGATTGATTAGTTGAAGCAGGAGTAATGCTGCAAAGACACAGCGCAAATGTAGGTAGCCGCCAGGGGTCGGCCGCAAAAAAGTCTGGATATGCTGCAGTGATGCGCTGGCTGGCCAACTGGGTGGCTGATTGCAAGATTGTGTTTAGAGGTAGCGTAGTGTCTACCTCGTGTAGGGCCTGGTTAAGCGCGGTCATTGCGTAGTGCACGTCGTCATTTGTAAAGCGGCTGCCATATAAGGCTGTTGCGCCGTCCATGACCCAGTATATGGTGCCACTGCTGCCGCAAATATCTTGGTTGTATGGGGCGCTACCTTTTGCGCTATCGCAAAACAGGACCTCCACCTGTGCTACTCCAAGGTCGCGGCGTGGTCGCGTGCCCAGCCATCTATAGTGCCGGCTCCCATGCAGAGCACTAATGAGCCTCGCTTGCGTGCTGCTACTATAGCATCCCAAAGCTCATCGTTCATCTCTGCGAGGTGTACACGTGGATGGGTGAGTTTGGCAGTGAGTTGAGCTGGCGTCAGCACCTCTTGCTGTGGGTTCTCGCGTGAGAGATAGGTTGGTAGCCAGTAGAGTTCGTGAGCATCAGCAAATACAGCATCAGTGTAGGCTTCTCGTATTTCATGTTGGCGTACGTTTTGGTGCGGCTGATATACAAGGGTGATGTCGGTATTTAACTCTTTGGCCATTTGCAACGTTGCGGCGATTTCTACCGGATGATGGCCGTAGTCTGAGTAAATGCCTGGCGCGAGTTGCTCAAATCGACGAAAAGCACCAGGGAATGAAGCAATGGCTGCCGTAATATCTGCCAGTGGAAGCTGGAACTCTTGCTGTAAAAAGGCGGCCACTAATGCTGCATTTTGACGGTTGTGTAGCCCAGGGATAGCCACATCAAGCGGCTCAGCTACTTCTGTGATAGTTTCCGGAACGTGCGCGACATGACTGCTAAGCGCCTTGGCGGCATCTTGCCAAAGGTAGCTATGGGTCGTTTGCTGCACGAATTGAGCAAACGCTGCAAAATAATCTGCCTCCTGCGGATAAGTGTCTGGGTGGTCATAGTCGATGGTGGTAATAAGGCTCGCATACGGGTGAAAATGGAGAAAGTTGCGGTCAAATTCATCGCACTCATAGACAAAGTATGTGGCCTGTGGGTCAAAAAAACCACTTGGACCAAATGAAATTTGGCTACCAACAGAGTAAGAAGTAGCAATACCTAGTTGTTGTAGCGCCCAGATCATCATGCTAGTAGTAGAGGTTTTGCCGTGAGTACCGGCAATAGCGATAAGCTTAAGCTTGTGCTGAGTAATGATTTGTGCGAGTAGCCAATCTCGTTTTTGAGTTGGAATACCGTGTTGGCGTGCAAAAACTAGCTCTGGATGGTCGTGTGGAAGGGCAGCGGTGTGCACGAGTACATCAATTGGGCGCTGTTTGTGCGCTTCGGCAAGGGCTTTACCATCTTGCGAAAAGGCGACTGAGATACCGCGCCGCGCTAATTCAGCAGTTTGGAGACTTTCGGTTTGATCAGAACCGGTTACGTGGTGGCCGGCATCGTGCGCAATTTCTGCCAGCGGCCCGATACCAACGCCGCCAATACCTGAGAAATAAATATTCATAGCGGTAATTATACCATGATTATGCGGTAGAGCATAGGGTGCATCAGTAGTAGCCTAAGGAAGAATACGCCTGTGATGCTGCACGCGGCACACATGGCGTCCGTGGCGGCGAGTGTGGTACAATAAACCTAAACATAAGCAAAAGGTGGGAATACGTGAAACAGGGTGATATTCGTGCAGATATACGATTTATCCGACGGGTGCATACATGGCAGCTGGTACTTATTCTGCTGGTGACTGGTTTTGCGGCGGCTACCTTTGCGCGACTTAATAACATCGGTATGGTAGAGCGAAGGCAGGCTGTGCTTGCTGCCGATGAATCTGGTGATCAAGAAGCGCTGACGCAGCGGCTATATGACTTGCAGCGTTTTGTATCGGCACACATGAACGCTGACCCGGGTAAGATTGCATTGCAACATCAATATGCCCGCGATAGTGAGAAAGTCAAAAAAGAGGCCGAAGCCAGCACTAGTGCTAATAGCAACGGCAATGTGTATGCTAAAGCCGCTGGGGTGTGTGACCCGATCGCAAAGCGTAATGGGTGGCGCTGGCCAGACCCGCGGTATACGCAGTGTGTTGACACCGAACTATCGAAATATCCTGAAGCGAAATTCCAAGATAAGATTACACCGCCGAATCTACACCTCTATGAACACACCTATGTGTCACCGAAATGGACGCCAGATTTTGCTGGATTTTCACTATTGGTGTGCCTCGTAATATTAGCAATTATTGTCGCACGTGGCATAATGTTGTTTATTTTGTCACTAATGCTACGTCGTCGTCATAAGAAAGCGCAGGTATAAACAGGGGTAGCGGGTGATACAATAAGACGTTACGTGAGCCAATAGTACACGGCGTATAGGGCGCTATTTGGGGTAAAAATAGGGCCAATTGCTTGACACTACAGGGATAAGCGGGTTACGCTAGAAATTATAAACCATTTAACGGAGGAAATAACCATAATGGCTTACCAGCAAACGAATTCAAAAGGGGTTACCTACTATTTACACCAATCAGAAGTAACATTCCGTGGTTCAGCGCCTCGAACCATCTATTTTTTTGCTAAGACTGCAAACAACGCAAAGGGTACTCCATGTGATCTACCAGACGACCGTGAAGTACGCGAAAATCCACGAAATGGTTTCCTATACTTGAAGAAGAAAGCTTAGTGCTTTATAGCGCACCATATGAATGTATCACTAGCTGCAGCGGCTAGTGATATGTTATTTATAGGCAAATTGTGCAGGAGTGCTATACTGAAACGGAAGACAAGCAACAAAGGAGCAAACGTGTATGGCAAAAAAGAAAACTGTAGTGATGATTGTTGGATCATTGCGGGCGAACTCGTTCAACCGTCAGATAGCGGCATATTTAACTGAACGGCTGGAGCCGCATGTTGAGGTGCTTGAGCTTGACTACAAGCAGGTGCCCATATTTAACCAAGATTTTGAGTTTCCGGCGCCAGCTGCGGTGACTGCGGTGCGCCAACAAGTGCAGCGTGCGGATGCGCTGTGGGTGGTGACCCCAGAGTATAATCATGCGCTGCCTGGTGGACTGAAGAATGTCTTTGATTGGCTTAGCCGGTCGGTAGAGCCTGGTTTGTCGGGTGTGCCAGCTTTTTTGGCGCATAAGCCGGTGCTGGTGTCTGGAGTTGGTGGGCGGAACGCGACAAAATATGCTCGCCAAGCGTTAAGCCAGCTGCTGAAGGTGTTAAAGCTGAAAGAAATCGTGCCTTCGGTTGGGCTTTCTCTGCCGCCTGAAACGTTCATTACCGGAGATTATGTATTGCCACTCGAGCAGAAAGAGGCGTTAAATGATCAGGTTGGTGAACTACTTGCTGCGCTAAAGGTTGTGCGCAAGGGTAATCTGAGGTAATAAAGGCTACAAATCCCAGCTTGTCAGGCAATCGGGCGGGGTGATATAATATTATTCAAACAAACAGGTGCTAAACATAGCCGCTACCCGTACCTAAGGCGGAGGGGAGGATACGCTGAGGTGTAAAATCCGACTTAGGTCAGGTTGCGGTTTTTTGTTTGACATGAAGATGATAAGGAGTAGACAACCAATGGAAACCTATCCCACAGCGCACCGCCCCGAAGAAGGGGTGTTGAGCGGCAGTGAAGAGTATATAGATCCTGAGAATTCAGGCGATGTATACATTATGGAGCGACGCAGCCTGCACGAGCAAGCTGCTGCGCATATGGGCCAGTTAGCTTTGCTAAGTAGCGAGGTTGTTGTGGCGAGTCGTGTACAGCAGGAAGTAGAACAGCCGGCACTTTTTTCTGAGACTGGTGAGTTTCCAGTTGACGTTGAGCAAATGACTGAGCGTCAGCGATACAGCGAGCAGCTTATTCACGGTGGCAACAGCTACAGCGCTCAGCTGGTAGCTAACTTGGTGGGTCGCGCCGAGAAATATAACGCATTAATTTATGGAAAAACTGGCGTTAGCGATGGTTATGCAGAAAAAGATCTGCAGTGGGCAGAGCAGGCGCTTGAGAAGCACTATAGTTTACTTGGTCGAGCGCAAAGTTGGGGTCGAGGGCAGGTAGGTGAACTCTATGATCAGCAGCTGCCAGACAAGGCGATCCATGACATTATTATGCTTGGTATGAATGAGGTAACGTATCATATTCAGGCGGCGCTGGCCTGTGATATGTTGGAAAAAAAGATGGGCTGTCGTGGCGTTATTGCTCCTCGGCCAGAGGATCTGCCATTGCTTGGTAGTAAGAATACGACGCCGAAGAAAAATGACTATTACCAGCAAAAACAGTATCGTAATATTGTACGTCGTTCTCGTCAACTAGCGGCGTATATCGAGGAGCGCAATGGTAATTCATATGGCGTCAGTGCAGAGCAGTCTCAGTCTGTAGCAGCACAGGTACAGGAGTTTATAGAGACTCAAGTAGCAGAGCAGTACCCGGAGTATATTGTGGAGGGGCAGCGCACACGTGTGGAGCATGAGCCTCAACTCTCAGCAGTGGAGCAGGCTATCGCTGAGCGTGATGCCGACCATCGCAAGCATACGTTGCCACACCCACCTACACGGTTTGAAGATAGCTGGAGAGATCGCAGAGATCTTGCTTAAGAAGTGCGCGTAGCGCTAGAAAACCTCTCAGATGTAGTTCTGGGAGGTTTTCTGCTGTAGTGATACTGGTGTATTGCTGGGGCATAAGTGATATGCTATGATCATAATCAAAATTATCTATGAAGCACAGGCACATAGTAAGGGGGAGAGTGGCTAGTCGTGGGTGAACAGAGTAATACCAGTGTCCTGCTAGAAATACGGCAGGAGTATCGAGATACTAAAAAACAGCTTGAACAGTACGATAGGTTTATTGATCGGCATCGGATGCTAACACTAGGGGCTCCTACGGTAGTGTCTATATTGGGCACACTGATCTGCGGTGTTGGCATGTTGGTTGCGCCACATATAATGTTGCTGGTGTTTCTTTTTCTGTTTCTCATTATGACTATTGTGCTGATTACTGTTTCCGTGCGACGTAATTCTGCAAAAATGAAGTTAGAGAAGCAGATAGAACGCCTTAAGCGGGAAGCAGTTGCTTACTATAGGCATAGTGAGGGTAGGAGCAATATTACAAGAGATGAGCTAGGACTACTCTACGATATAGAACATAGCGAAACAAAGTCTCGCCAAAAGAAGGCTACATTAGTATCCCTTTTTATAATAATAGCGATCATAGTAGCAACTCCTGTAATAAGTCAGGCAATTACTAGCAGTCAAGCAAAAGAGCGATATAACCAAGAAATAGCTGCGAGTCAATCTCAGTGTCTGGATAGAGCGCGTGATACGTATCAAAAGTTATGGGACCAAGCAGACAAAGACCATGATGGAGATGTTTCATATAAAGACGGGGCTAGCGACATCACAATTTCTTACTACAATACAGCTATAGATTGCTATCGTATTTTGAAAACTGAAGATAGCCAGAGCATAATAGCAGATTACAAAGAGAAGCGTAGTCAAGAAGAATCAAGATACAAGGCATGGCTAGAATCTTTAAAGCAACCTACTCCAAGTGCACAGTATGCCCCTCCTAGGTTAATTAATTGTACAAGTAGCACAACGGGGGATTTTACGCATACGAGTTGTTACTAACTTGGTGGTGTTAATTGAGTGGAAGCAATCTGCCACTTTGCTTACTGAATAGCAATTAAATACCCTAAAAACCAAAAAAGACCTTCCAAAATCTGAAACGCCTTTCTTGGTTGCGGGGGCAGGATTTGAACCTGCGACCTTTTGGTTATGAGCCAAACGAGCTACCGGGCTGCTCTACCCCGCGTCAACTATAGTTAAACTATAGCGTACTATTTATTTTTTTGCAAGTCTTCGTTACGTTTTCCAAACAGGAATTCAAACCACTGTTCGGCATTGGTTGGGGTAGGGGATGGTTTGACCTGAGATGAGCTTGCCTGCGAAGTGGTATCGTTTAGTGCTTTCGTAGCTGATGTGGCTGGAGGGACAATCAGCACTTTTTCCCCAGGTTTTCCCCAGCCGAGGCGACTTCGGATGGCGAGCTCTTTATATTCATCGCTGGCGTAGTAGTTAGCGAGGTATTCGGCGGTTTCAACCTCGATTTGAGCTAGTCGCAGCTGGCGTTCATTCTCGGCTAGCCGTTGCTGCTGCTGATAGTTAACCTGCATCACTTGAATGGCACCCCATATCCACGACAGAGTGAGCAGGGCAGCTGCACCAACAACGAGTGACCGGAGCGTGAATACGCGCCGGTAAAGGTGGTAATACCAGCGTTTCCAGGGGATGTGTTTTAGTTTGTCTGTGTTCATAGCTTTATTCTATTATGGCACAAAGGCGATGAATACGCTATAATAGCCACATGGGGCTGTAGCTCATCGGTTAGAGCAGGCGGCTCATAACCACTTGGTAGTAGGTTCGATTCCTACCAGCCCCACCATTTTGAAATGTTGCCAAGTTATCGCTCAGTTGAGCGATTTTTTCTTTTTGTGTGAATGACGGGATACTAGGATAAGAAATCTGGTGAAATGGGCACGCTAAGCTTTTGCCGAGTATCTGCACCAGAAAGGTTTTACAGTGGCTGCTTTGCTAAAAACTGACTGAGCGTTAGTTCAGCAGTTAGCACATCTTCAGGGATAATGAGTGGTTGCTGGCTGCCGGCGGTTGCTTGGCGAAGTTGTTCGAGCTCATCGAGGAGTCGCTGCGTGAATTCATGACGAGGACGATCGATGTATTGGCTAGCCGGCCCAGCTGGTGGTGAAGGGATAACAGTGATGTCTGGGTAGTGCTGTGCAAAGATCGTAAGCGCCCGCCGCATTAAAAATGATTTTGCCACAAGAATAAGGCTACGAGGAACTGCACCATGATCATGTAGCATAGTCATGCCTCGGGTAATTTTTTCTTCTGGATTAGTGCCGGTTTCTTGCAGTGTAATGGCGTCTTCTGGCACACCGGCGTGTATCATGACATCGGCAAAGGTATGGGCTTCGCTTTGCAGCGTGCTGTCATTATCGCGTGGTGACTGGCCTCCTGAGATGAGTACAGCAGGGGCATATCCTTCCATGAACAGTTTGGCTGCATGCCGGGGGATGGCTAAGTCTATGTTGCCAATTACAAATAGCATATCAGCGGTTAGTTCACCAGGCTGCTGGCTAGGGGCCAGAAAGTTCCAAAGAGGGGCAACAAGTGCATTAAAGGTATCAGGGGGCAGCGAATCAAGGGTCGATAGCGGTCCTTCGGTCATGTAGTCAAGCATGGGTCCTCCGTCCGGGTTAGTTAGCAATCTTTCTTATTATACCATAAAACGAACCACTCGGTGGTGATGCGGGGAAATTGTCAGAAAGTAGCTACAGCCGAGCAGCTGCAACGCGAACAGCCTCACCCCACGACAGGAAGGCATGTGGCAGTTCTGCTAGCTCATGAGCAGAAATATTGTGTTTAATGGCTAGCCCAATTTCATGGATGATATCGCTAGCGTGTGGCGCAACGACGGTAGCGCCAAGCAGCATGCCCTTGCGGTCGGCGATAAGCTTTACAAAGCCATCGTGCATATCACTGACATTTGCTTTGGCCACGGCGCCAAGTGGCACCAGGGAAGTTTTAATGGCCAGATCGCGTTTGATGCAGTCTTCCTCGGTTAGCCCAACACTGGCCACCTCTGGATAAGTAAATATAACCCGTGGGGTTGCGGTATAGTCTGGCTCAAGTGGCGTTTTATGGAGTATGTTGTGTGCTGCGATGCGACTTTCTAGCATCGCTGAGTGGGTGTACGAGTGGCCACCAAGTACATCACCGGCTGCGAAGATATGGCGCTGAGTTGTTTGCAGTGTGGTTGAGGTTTCAATACCCTTAGCGGTGTAGTCTACACCTGCTTGCTCTAGCCCGATAGCAGTGGTTGGCACGCGCTCACCAGCGATCATTACTTCGTCGACTTTTATCATCTGTTCACTGCCACCGCGCAGGAATGTAGCGCGTTTCATTGGCCCGTCTTTAATGATTGATAGGATACGGGTGCCTGTCAAAATACTGAGTGTGTCGTCTTTAGCGAGCAGTGAAGCCATCAGCAGGCTCGTTTCTTCATCCTCTTGCGGCAGAATGCGTTCGTGTGTGCTGGCAATTACCACTTTGGTACCAAAAATAGAGAACAGTTGAGCAAGCTCTATAGCGTAGGGGTCGTCTCCTAGAATAAGCAATGATTTTGGCGGGCGGGTGAGCGTAAAAATACTTTTTGGTGTGTAAAATTTAATCGTATCAAGCCCAACGATAGCCGGTCGTTCCCAGTGCGATCCGGTGGCAATCAGGAATTTTTCTGCAGAGTAGGTGCGTTTATTAACGCTAATCTCATGCGGTGAGATAAAGTGCGCTACACCAGTGATGGTGTCAATACCATGTTTTTGGTAAAAGGCTTTATTGCCGCCCGCTCCGGTGCGCCGTACGGCAATATCTTTCCAGGCCAGGAGAGACGGGTAGTTATAGCCTAGCATTGATGAGCGGATGCCGAATTTAGCACCGGCTTTGGCTTCTCGGTATAGCTGAGCTGCGTGCAGCAGGGCTTTTGTTGGGATATCGCCCCAGTTTGGCGACTCACCACCAAAGGTAGCTGCTTCCACAATAGCAACTCGCTGGTCGTCGCCACGTGCTGCAAGTGTTGCGGCAATACTACCACCTGCGCCACTGCCGATAACAATAATGTCGTAGTCGAAATTAGAGCGAGCCATTAGCAACGCGCCTCCAGGTAGGTTACGTTATACATGGATGATCCCTTTGGTAGTTACGGCTTCTACGCTCAGTACATAAGTAACATACAAATAAATGCCGAGCGCAACTAGTACAGTACCGGCCATAAATTGCAAAAACCATTTGTGTTTCTCGCGCCAGCGCTGCACTGTGGCTAGTGAGCTATTGCGAGCAAGTGTCAGCCAAATAATCCCAAGCGGCGCTACGGTGATTAATACATACACGGCAAGTTGCGCAAGTAACATTACGCTATTTTTGGTGGTTGCGATAACAAGCGCTGCAACGAGCAGTGGCCCAATAATAAATAATATTGCAGCCAAAGCAGTACTGAGGCCTAGGCTAAAGCTCTCGGCTAGTGAGCGGGTTCGTTTGGCGCGGCGGCCAAGATAGTCGGCAAATGCTCGTGGTAGCCACAGGCTGGCGCCAGCTTTTTTACGAAAATAGAAAATCCAGCTGGTGAGGCCAAGGCCGATAACGATGCCGCTTGCTGCAGCCCAGGCGGCGGTTGGTATAGTATTGCCAAGTGATGAACTTACGGTGTACACCAGGCTACAAAGAAGTAGTAGTGTCATGAGCAGCACACCCAGTGTGTAACTGCCAGCCAGGCCGCAAACTCGGCGGTGGCTTACTTTGCGATTCAGGGCATGACCAGACAGGAGCGTAAGGACACTAACGCTCAGTTGGTAGCTAGCATGAGTTAGCGCAGCTACCAATATGATCAATAGGGAAAATAGGTCGGTTTGGTTCATCTGTCTGTGTAAATTATCCTTATGTTTAATTATAGCATAGTCACAAGTAGCGCACCAGACTGGTTTTTTGGGGCAAAACTGGTCTAGTTATTCATCACGCTGTTTGGCGAGAAATTGCTCGCGATTGCGCTGCACAACAAGGATGAGGTCACGCTCACGAGTGAGCTTCATGTAGTCCTGAATATCTAAAAAGAGTTGGCGGCGTTCACTTGGTGAAAGGTCAAACACTTCAAGTAGTAAGTTGGCTGCTTCATCGCGAGCTTGCTTGGCCGCTTTCAGATTCGTGTGTTGGTTCAGTGAACCAACATTGTGGGCGACTTTAGCTAAAAATGACTTAGCCACTTGCTCAAAAACGGCCAATTGCTCGGTAGGGGAGACGGCGGTTACTTGCTTAAGGCTGCCAAGTTGCTGCTGATATGATTCATACAGCGCAAGTACATCAGCAAAGCTCCAGTTGTGGTCTGCGATTCGCTGCACCAGGTGGTTACTACGTTCTTGAAGCGTCCTGAGCGCTTGGTCAATATCCGCCAGTCTTGTGTCTTCATCTTGTATTAAGTGTTGTCGTTCATTGTGAATCGCTATAGCCGCACGGCCGCGCTCTAGCCAGTTGCCATGTGGGTCGAGCAGTGTAACGTCATGAGCTTCAGCAGCTTCCATAATTTCAACAAATTTACCATACCGTTCAGTAAAGGTATTAATATAGTCGCTTGGCTGCGCAAAAAAGGTACAAGCTGCCTGGCGGGCTTGTTCGCTGTGCGGCTCACCGTCATATAGCCGATCGATTACGCCGCTGACAAGTTCAAATTTACGATTTTGTATCATGGTGTCGATCGCCTCTTGTGCTCGCGGCTCATCCACTTGCAGGTGGTGGCCAATCATGGTACGGAATCGGCGGCTGGTGCGCTCTTTTTCTAGGTCGGAGAGCAGTGGCTGCAGTTGCTCATACCAAGCCTTCAGTAGGTCCACCATTGTTATATTGCCTGTTTCCATGCTGCTAGCAATCGTGCGGTCGGCAATATCAAAGGCGTGCAGTGCAGCCATTGCTTCGGCGCGGAAGGCCTCGCGATCAGTTTGTATTAGCTTGTCGTATTTTGTATGTTCACCCCTCATACGCCCCATTGTACTAAACTCAGCGCAAAATGGAAGTCGGTGAGACTTACGTGCCTCACCGACGGGTTGTAATTATATATGGTAGTATTAGTCGTCCTGTGGCAGAGTTGATGGTTTTTTCAGCTTTATATATACCGAAACATCTTCTTTCATGCAGGTTCGTCCTGCGCCGTGAGTCTTCAAATCGTCGTTACTGTCGTGCGTGAAGTATGGTTGATTTTTAGTCTTAAAGGTAGCACAGAGTGTGAATGGTAGGCGTAAGTACGATGATGAGCTTGAGGTGTCATTTTGTCCTGGTTGGTATTCAAGCAAGTTCTTATCGAGCAGCTGCTGTGCTTCAGGACTTAACTGATCACGGTTTGCGATGTCTTGCAGGGAAGCAGGGAGCTTTTCGTTAGCTTTGGTTTGCTCTTTGATGGCGCGGACAATCTCTTTGTGGCCTACTTCGATGAGGCGGTCATCGATACGTTGCTGACGGTTGGTGATTGGGCTGACCACTGCAGTGACCACAAGTGCAATTGAGATAATGAGCATACTTAGTGAAAATAGCTTTGGCAATAGAGCTGTCTTTTTGTAGTTTAGGGTGCGGAAGAAGAAGCCGGCAAGGATGAGTGCGGTAAAGAGTCCGGTACTGCTGCGCACAAGATATTCGGTGCCCGTCTGGTCTCCAGTGCCAAGCACAAAGTAAAAGAACTGAGTGAAGGCATAAATGAGACTTGGTGCGCCGGCTAGTCCAGCGATGACAAGTGCAATAATCGATAAGACAAGTTCGGCACCAGATTTACGGAGCTGCTCACGTTTGCGATAAAACATATCGAGCAAAAAGGTTGCTGGTACAAGTACCAGGGCAGTAGCTGCCACCTGTGGAATAACCGATACATATTCACTTGAGCTAAATACGAAGAAGCGCACAACTGTATCGAAAAGCCAAGGTAGGCCGCTGATGACAAGCGCCCAGCCGAAATACGATAAAATTTGTAGAACAATAGCCATACCATTAATTTCCTTGCCTTGTGGTGTTTGTCGTACCACGCGTCGGATAACTTTCTGGCCAGCTTCGTTTTTGGTAACAGTTTCACTTACCACAGTCTCTTTGGGAGTTTCGACTGGTTCGGGTTTATGCTTAGTAGACGCTGTTTTTGTCATAATTAGTACCCCTGTTTAGTAATATGCTACCAGTATAGCGAGTCATAGATAGCAATGCAATAAGCGCTCGCTATTGCAAGAAGTGATAGTGCATAATAAAACCCCAGCTAATACTGCTGGGGAATATGCATAACTTGGTAGCACTGACTGGGATCGAACCAGTGACCTTAGGCTTATGAGTCCTACGCTCTAACCAACTGAGCTACAGTGCCAAAGTGGTTTTTAGTATAACATGCACGGCGCACAAAGAAAAGTGCCAAAAAAGAAAAAGACCCCATGCCTTGCAAGGAGTCTTTTTCGGTGTGTCTGTGTAGTAAATGAAGCCATCAGGCTCTCCTAATGCAGTGACAATTACCGGCCGAACAGGCCGGACAGGCGTCCGAAAAAGCCAGTCTTCTTGCGTGAGGTGGGGCATGGTTGAGTAACAATTTCCATAGCCTCTTCAAGAGACATTGAGCGGTGTCCATCGATGCGCTGAAGCAGGTCTTCAGCCTCGGGGCCTATGGCATAGAAATCGATAGTCCCTGTTGCAATATGTATACACCGTATCCTAAAGGAAAACTCTCCAGTATCGTTGTCAAGACCATAAGAAATACTAAACTGATTTCCTAGTATACTATCTTTGCCCGGGGAAACAGCTGACGCTATTTCAAGTGCGGCTAGACGCTGCGCAATGTTGTCACTGCCTTCGTTAGAATCTACCACAACGATAACAGCAGGATAACGCTCTTCTGGCCCTGGTGTTTCTGCGACACTTCTTGCCCAAGCGGTAACGGCTTCTTTGTATACCTGATCAAATGGTAGACCAAAGTTCTCTTGTAAAGCAACAAGGCTGCTAGATAGTAGCAAGAGAACCGGAGGCTCGTTAGCTTCTACTGTCAGGACAAAGCCTAGATTCACAGTGGCCACAACCTTATATTCAGGAGGCGGGCCGCTAAGATCGATCTCCATGACTTGTGCATGCGTAAATTGCCGTGAAGTTAGATCTTCTACCAAATACGGATCAGTACGTGAGTCATTGCGCTTTTGTTGATAGACGACTGTTGGCTTGAGGTTTCGGCCAGAACGCTCAAGCTTAGTAATTAGTGCTTCAAGCTTGGCTTTTTCCCCATCTGTCATGCCTTCTATCCAAGTGGAAATGTTAGTGCTCATAGTGACACTTCCTTCGTATCGAAAAAGAGGTTATGCATAAATTGTTAGCTCTCTTTGTTGTAAATGTACCAGCCGGGGTATCCGACCGTGGCTCGCTGCACCAGTAAAGGGCGCAAGTTACCTTACATTGTAGCATGTGGGTATGGGCCATACAACGTAATACTCACAACATGCCTTGTAATAGCGGTAGTGGCCATGATAGTTTTTTGCGAGCGTCGCGTGGGCTGCTACAGTAGAGATATGATAATGCAATCTCAACTGGCTACTGCTGTCGTTTTGGCAGTAAGTGGTGGTCTCGATTCAGTGGCACTACTTGATATAGCGGTGCGTCAGCGGCGCTATTGCCAGCGTGCAGGGCAGGCTGCCCCAAATCTTGTGGTGGCGCATGTAAATCATGGCATACGCCTGGGCTCTCATCATGATGCGCTGTTCGTGCGCCGGTTAGCCCGGCAGTATGAGCTATCGTATCGCGAGGCGACGTTGCAGCTGGGTCCTCTGGCGAGCGAAGCTCAGGCGCGTGAGGAGCGGTATCGGTTTTTGCGGCAAGTTGCAGCTGAATATGATGGGCGTATTGCGACTGCCCACCACCGCGATGATGTTATTGAAACAATGCTGATTAACCTGCGGCGCGGCACTGGCTGGCGAGGACTGGCACCAATGTTGCCAGAAGTGGCAGATACACATAGCTACGCGAACGCCAATGGGGAACTATGCTTGCCGGAGGGCGGCTGGCCGGTGGTATCAACAGCGGTGTGGCGGCCGCTGCTACAGGTATCGCGCAGAGAGATTGTCCGGCACGCAGCGCGCCACCAGCTGGTGTACCGGGAAGACGAAACAAATGCCAGTGATGAGTATTTGCGTAATCGTATTCGTCACACGCTTTCGGTGATGCCGCCCAAAGACCACCAAAACATCACGCAGCAGCTATGGCAGCTATGGCAACGCCAGTGTCAGTTGCGGCGGGCTTTTGATGATGAGGTAGCGCGTCTATCACGGTTGCCGCAATTGGCTGGCCCGCAAATTGACCGATATATACTGTTATTGGCCCCTGAAGAGGTGGGATCAGAGCTGCTTCGAGAACTTCTTTTGCGCCAGGGCGAACGGGTGACGATTCCACAGGCGCAGCGGGCGCTTATCGCAGTAAAAACGCTAGGGGCTGGCAAGCGGTACATTGTGTCGCCGCAGTGCCAGATTGTGCTGGGAAAAGAGTGGCTGCGTATTGAGCGGGCTGATGACTCGAGGGCCGGCAAATAGCTTTCTCTAGCCCTACAGTGGCAAAAGGTGCTATTATGAGAGGAACGAGTATTTATTAGACAGTTAATATGTTAGATATAAGAGGATAACGACCGAATGGCAAAGGCACGAAAACCGCAACCACAGAAAAAAGGGAACTTAGTTCGTAATATTATTTTTTGGGTCATTATTATCGGGCTCGGTATCGGTATTTTTGCGCTTACCCGCCAACAGGGTGGCTTAAAGCAAGTTAGTTTTTCTGATGTCATTGCGCAGGCTAACAAGGGCGAAGTGCAGGAGATCACCATTCAGGGTAATGAGCTATTGATTACTAAAAAAGATCAGCAAAAGCCAACCGAGCGCTCATATAAAGAACCGGGTAGTAGCATTTTTGAGCAGGGGTTGAACCACAACACTACCAAGGTAACCGTTAACCAGGTAAGTAACACAGGGGATAATATCTGGAACCTGGCGATGGTAATCGTGCCTGTTATCTTAATTGTGGCCTTCTTTATGTTTATGATGCGTCAGGCGCAGGGGCAGAACAACCAGGCGATGGGCTTTGGTAAGAGCAAGGCTAAGCTTTATGGTCTCGATAAGAAAAAAGTCTTATTTAGTGACATTGCTGGTAATGAAAATGCCAAGCAAGACCTTGAAGAGGTGGTAGATTTCCTAAAACACCCAAAGAAATACGAGGCACTTGGTGCCAAGATTCCAAAAGGTGTGCTACTTGTCGGTAGTCCTGGTACTGGTAAAACAATGATGGCTCGCGCTGTTGCTGGTGAGGCCGGTGTGCCATTCTTTAGCATTAGTGGTTCTGAATTTGTTGAGATGTTTGTCGGTGTTGGTGCGAGTCGTGTACGTGACTTGTTCGCTAAGGCCAAGAAAAATGCTCCTGCAATTATCTTTATTGACGAAATCGATGCTGTTGGCCGTAAGCGTGGTAGCGGTATGGGCGGTGGCCACGATGAGCGTGAGCAAACATTGAACCAGATCTTGGTAGAAATGGATGGTTTTGAAACTGGTACGAACGTGATTGTGCTTGCTGCAACTAACCGTGCCGATGTGCTTGACCCAGCACTGTTGCGTCCTGGCCGCTTCGATCGCCGCACAAATATTATGTTGCCAGAACGCAAGGACCGCGAGGCGATTTTGAAGCTGCACTTCAAGAAGAAGCCAGTGGAAGATGATGTAAATATTGATAAATTAGCTGCTAAAACTGCTGGTAGTAGCGGAGCAGATCTAGCAAATATTGCCAATGAGGCAGCTATTATCGCAGCGCGCCGCAGCGCTAAGAAAATTAGCAACAACGATCTAACCGAGGCGTTTGAAAAGGTTGCTATTGGCCCAGAGCGCAAGTCGAAGGTGATGAATGAAAAAGAGAAGCAACTGACTGCTTACCACGAAGCTGGTCATGCCATTGTTGGGCACGTGCTTCCAGACTCTGACCCAGTACACAAGGTGACGATTATCCCGCGTGGTGGCACTGGTGGTGTAACCTGGTTCTTGCCACCAGAAGATAAAAGTTATACCAGCGTGTATGAGTTTAAAGACATCTTGGCGCGAGCTATGGGTGGCCGCATCGCAGAAAAGCTGATTTATGGTGATGATGGCATTACCACCGGAGCAGGTAGCGACTTGCGCAAGGCAACTGAAATTGCCCGCGATATGGTAATTGAGCAGGGAATGGGCAGTAAGCTGCGTGATCAAGTTTTCCATGAAGATAATGGCGGTATGGTGTTCGATAAAATTACCCACGAGCGGCCATACAGTGACGCTACTGCTGAGCAGATCGACCAAGAAGTGAAGGGCCTGATTCAAGAAGCGGCTCGCCGCGCTGAAGAAGTATTGCAGGCAAACCGAGACAAGCTTGATGCTTTGGCTAAGGTACTGCTTGAAGAAGAAACCATTGAAGAGACACGTGTAAATGAAGTGTTGGATGGCGCAACATTGCCAAAGACAGCACGCTTGCACCAGTAAGTGAATTAGAGGAACCTCGCCATGAATCGAATGAAACGCGTTGTATCCTTTGCGAATAAGCGGCTCAGCATCAAAGTAGCCGCTATTCTACTGGCTAGTTCGACGATTATTTCTAGCCTAATGGGATTTTTCCGAGATCGCCTGCTAAACAGTGCGTATATGCCAAATAAAGACATGGGGCTAGCTGGCTACCCAGTTGGGCTGGATGCATACACCGCAGCCTTTACGGTGCCCGATTTCATGTACTTTATTCTGGTGTCTGGTGCCTTAAGCGTTACTTTTATTCCTGTGTTTAACGAACGGCTAGCGCGCCGTAATAAAAAATCTGCCTGGCAAATTTCTACTAGCATGATTAATTTTATGGCGCTGATTACCTTAATCGCTAGCGTGCTGATTATCATTTTTGCTGAGCCAATTGTTCGTTATATCATCGCACCTGGCCTAGGAGAATCGGGCACTGGGCTGGCGATCAGTATGATGCGTGTGATTGCGGTGAACCCATTTTTATTTGCGATTGCAACAGTGATTGCCAGCATTCAGCAGGCTGTGGGGCGGTTTACGTTCTACGCTTTGGCGCCGATTTTATACAACTTGGGTATTATTGTCGGTATTTTATGGTTCACAAATGGTATCAATCTGTTTGGCTGGGAGATCTTCGGCGGCGGTATCATGGGCGTGGCGCTTGGCGTGGTGCTCGGTGCCGTGCTGCAGCTGCTCGTTAGTTCGGCTGGCCTGATTGGCCTTGGCATGGACTACGACTTTAAGATTTATTGGCGCAACAAGGGCTTTTTGCAAGTGCTGAAGTTATTGCCACCGCGCTCAATCGACCAGGGCATGGACTACGTGGTGACTTTGGTAGAAATCAACCTGGCTTCTCGTATGGCCGATGGTACGATTCGAGCTTATCAGCAGGCGCTAACGCTGCATTTATTCCCAATTAACCTTATTGGTGTGGCGATTTCCAGTGCGGCCTTTCCAAGCATGACGGAGTCGCTGGGCAAAGGGAAGACTGACGATTTTCGCCGAGAGTTAGCTAGTGTGATTCGGGTGATTATTTGGCTGGCTTTGCCGGTTTCGATGCTGATTTTCTTCACTCGTGGGTACCTAGTGCACTTTATCCGTAACGGTGGTGATGCGTTGATGGCGGGTATTTTAGGCATGCTGGCTATCGCTGTTTTTTTCCGCTCGGTGTACCACATTGCCTCACGTGCCTTTTACGCACAACAGGATACAAAAACACCGCTATACACCTCGATTGTGGCTATTGCGCTGAACGTTATTTTGGCAATTTGGCTTGGCATGGGGCTGCGCATGGGGGCTTACGGGCTAGCTGTCGCTCAGAGCACGGTCGCCGCTGTGGAAGTGGTACTGCTCTTTGTGCTGATCAACCGGCGCATCGGTAATCTATTTGATTTTCGGTTCATTCGGGCCACATTGCGCATGTTGCTTGCGACGGCCATTATGGGCGTGGTCGCCTATGTATTAGTGCTGCTGTTGCCACTACAGAACGCTGATAATAGTTTCTTTGCGGCACTGCCAAAGTTCATGGTGATTAGCCTTGGTAGTTTTGCGGCATATGTTGGTATTTCAAAGTGGCTGCGCCTCAGTGAGGCAGATCCAGTGATCGATAAGGTGCGCGGCATCCTGTTTAAATCATGGTATAATAAGCGATAAATGATGAAAAACCACATTCGTAATTTCTGTATTATTGCCCATATCGACCACGGTAAAAGCACCTTGGCCGACCGCATGATGGAGCTAACCGGAACAGTTACCACGCGTGATATGAAGCAGCAGCTGCTAGACAGCATGGAGCTGGAGCGCGAAAAGGGTATTACAATTAAGCTTGCGCCGGTGCGGATGCAATATGATTACGTGCCTGAACCTACTGCTGCCAGCCCGGCCGAGGCGGGGGTGTACGATCTTAACCTCATTGATACACCAGGCCACGTGGACTTTAGCTATGAAGTGTCGCGCAGTCTGCAGGCTTGTGAAGGTGCGGTGCTTGTGGTGGACGCCAGCCAAGGCATCCAGGCACAAACGCTCGCTAATGTATATCTTGCCATGGAGCAGGATTTAGTAATTATTCCAGTGCTTAACAAGGTGGATTTACCGGCGGCAGATGTACCACGCGTTAGCTTGCAGGTGATGAATCTGCTGGGGTGCAGCGAAGATGAGATTATTCATATTTCAGCTAAAACAGGCCACAATGTACCGCAGGTACTTCAGGCTATTGTAGAGCGTATTCCGGCGCCAGTTTCACCACTGGCAGAGCAGGCCGCTCAGCTAGATGGCACAGTCGCTACAGTTCCGACGCGAGCTTTGATTTTCGATAGTTATTATGATGATTACCGTGGCGTCATCCTGTATGTGCGAGTCGTGGATGGCAGTATTCCAAAAGGAGCTGATATTACGATGATGGCTACTGGGGCGCATGGCCTGGCGCTCGAGGTGGGCCACTTAAGCCCCGGTATGCAGCCCGATCCTGCGCTAGAGACTGGGGAAATTGGCTATATTGTTACCAACCTCCGCACGACGCGCGATGCCCGCGTGGGTGATACTGTCACGTTAACGGAGAATATAAAGAAAGGATAGCACATGAAGCTCACGAAAGAAATTTGTAAAGAACTTGGTGTTCCGCAGTATGTAAAGTTGCCAATTCCGGCATATGCAATCGAGCTAATCCCAGAAAATAAGCATTTGTTTGAGCATGAAGAGCGTCTCGATTTTGACAATAAGACGATTGACACCCTGGAAGGCCGCCGCTTTGAATTCGAAGAAGGGGACTATATGATTATTGGTAACAGCAACGAAGTATGGACCATTAAACGGGATATTTTTCACGCCACCTACAAGCCAGTCGACTAGCTGGTGAGCCAGCAAAAGTAAAAAGCCCCCATCCACATATAGATGAATGTGAATGGGGGGTGGCTGTGATCCTTTCTCAGTAGTTAGAGTTTAGTAGGGTCGCATCCAGGGAGTTTACCCTTATTGATTGCGTTGTATTGGAACTCATCGTCTAGTGTCAGTAGAACGTTAAGCGCCGCTACGGCGATAGCGTACTCACCTTCACTATTGCGCGGGTATCCTACATCGTTAAATATAAAGTAGATGTCATGCTCAGCAACCTCATCTGTAGAGAAGCACAGGCAATAGGCACCGTAATCACGAGAGCTCGGGCTAAAATCTGCATAGTCTGATTTAGGCACAAAACCGCCTACATACTTGCGTCCATCGCCGTGTACCCACAAAACAAGCTCTTCGACTACTTGCATACATTTAATGTAATCCTGGGTGGGGCGACCGTGCTCATAAGCCTTACCGATAAATCGTACGATGCTATTATCATCGTACTGCTCCTTCCAGTCTGCTGGAGGATTATCGTCTAGCATGAAGCGGCGGCAATCATCCCATTCATGGAGAACATCAATGATGTTGATGTAGTGGCCCTCGCTGTCTTTACCGATCGGATTTAGAATATCCGTCATCCTTTGCAATGCAAAGGCTTCAGAAACAAAGCCCAGAATTTCTTTTGCTGATGCAATATACTTGTCTGTTTCTTCGGGCTTGAGCGCTCGACTATCACTAGTGCCGATAATACTGCTTAGAAGGTATAGCACCTTCTGGTGTATAACGGCAAATGTGGTGTGTCGGTGAATTCGTTGGTCAAGCTCTACCTCGGCGAGCTTCACAAGCTTTGATAGTAGCTCTTTGAAGACAGAGTTTGTTGTATCGGAATCCATCGCCTCAGCATAAGCGCTGAATGCTTCTTTAACCTTTTTGTTGTACAAAGCAGCAAACTGTTTAGACGCAAACCGCAGCTTTTCCTCTTCTTCGGAAAGTGCAGATGTATTAACGGTGGTTCCCAGGCGAGTCTCATTGTCAAGAAATGTCGTCACCAGAAGGGGGATGCCGTTATTATGGCGCGTATTGATATTGTGCAGCACGTCATAGTTAGTAACTTCATTCTTACCCATTGTGATCACTCACAACCTTTCTTTGTTCTCTCGTCACAAAAACGGAAAAATATGCTTCTCTCTAACCAAAAACCATATTCTTAAAGTACACACAGCCAAGCCCACGGGATGCAGGCCTGCGACAAAAACTGTGCGCCACGCATTTTGTGAGCTAATGGCCTAATTATACAAGAAACTACCCAGAACCACAAAAGTCTGATGTATAAAATACATGGTTACTGGCCAGAGTTAGGGCGTGGCGGTATTGGCGCGGCACTGAGAGATGCGGCGTTGCTGACGTGATATATCACGCTGCAATTGTTCAAATAACGTATCGATTTGAGCTTCTCGCGTCTCATCCCATTGCTGACTGCTTGCAAGGACCATATATTTTTCGTCAAAAAAATCGAATAAGTCATCCCATATGGTGCGTATGTCATTTGTAGTTTCAAATAGTCGAGCAAGGGTAAAGCAGATGCGACTGAGTGACTCCGCAGTTCGCACATTAGATCGATCATCGTAGTATAAATCAATAATCTCACGTGCCAGCACAAGCTTGTCACGCTGATTGAGTAGTGGTGTTAGTGTAGCTGATTTCATTGCGTAAACATAAATAAACTAGTAAGCGGATAGGTTAGGCATGTCCAGGTTGTTGAGTTATGTCAGAAGTCCTGAACACGTACTTGTTAGTATAGGGTGCTACGCAAATGATTGCCACCCCACGGCCTGTACACCCCCGCAAAAACACGCTATAGTATAGCTATATGTCACAATTACCACTCGAGCCGCTGCCAGGGTATAAAGAGATTCAGCCATTTGTATACGCTGGGTTTTTTCCGGTCAGCAACGAAGACTACCAAGACCTGAAAGACGCGATTGAAAAGCTTAGTTTAAGCGACAGTGCTTTGCAGTTTGAGCCAGAAAATTCACCAGTGCTTGGTTTTGGTGTGCGAATTGGCTTTTTGGGCCTACTGCACATGGATATCATTCGAGAGCGGCTGGAGCGCGAGTATAATCTTGATCTTGTGGTGACGAACCCGAGCACCGACTATAAAGTAACCATGACAGATGGCAGCGAGCAGGACATTAAATCTGCTGCGGACTTGCCGCCTGTTACAAAAATTACCCAAATTCGGGAGCCGTGGATTAACGGTGAGATTGTAGTGCCGCAGGAATATATCGGAGCGGTTATTCAGTTGATTGTTGCTAAGCGTGGGCTACAGAATAACATTAGCTATATTGATGAGCGCGCTTTGATATCGTTTACGGCGCCGCTTGCCAATTTATTGACTGACTTTTACGACCAGCTAAAGAGCGTTACCAGTGGTTACGGCTCGTTTAATTATGAGCTAAAGGGCTACCAGCCAGAAGATTTAGTGCGGGTAGATTTTTATGTAGCTGGGGAAATGGTTGATGCACTGAGCATTATGTGCCACCGCAGCGAGGCGCAGTCTTTGGGACGCGAGGTGGTCAAGAAGCTGAAAGAAGTGGTGCCACGCCAGAATTTCCAGGTGAGCCTGCAAGCTGCAATCGGCGGTAAGTTTATTGCTCGTGAGGATATTAGTGCCTACCGCAAAGATGTAACGGCCAAATTGTACGGTGGCGATGTATCGCGCCGCAAGAAGTTACTAGCCAAACAAGCCAAAGGCAAGCAGCGCATGAAACGTTTTGGTAAGGTGGATATCCCGAGTGAAGCGTTTACGGTGATGTTAAAACGGGATTAAGACAGGAGACAGATGAACCAGCTACGAACATTGATTGACACGTATTCGCCAAGCCAAGCGACTACCACATTAGTGCAAGAGGCGCAGATTGTGCTGCTAGTGGGCATTTCTGGTGCTGGCAAGGATACTATTAAAAAACGATTACTTGCTCAGGGTGGATTTTATGATATCGTATCACACACTACTCGCGCACCTCGGGTGAATAATGGTCAGCCAGAGGTGGATGGGGTGGATTATCATTTTGTTACCGATAGCCAGGTGGCAGACATGCTGCACCAGCAGGCGTTTATTGAGGCCAAGTATGTCCATGGCACAGTGTATGGCACCAGCGTGGCGGAGCTGACCAAGGCTCAGCAGCTGGGCAAAGTGGCCATCACGGATATTGATGTGCAGGGAGTAGCAGAGTATAAGGAAATTGCTCCGCATACCGTTGCGATTTTTCTGTTGCCGCCAGACTTTGCGACGTGGCAGCAGCGGCTAAAGCAGCGATACGCTAGCGAGGAAGATTTTTTGGCAGAATGGCCAAAGCGACGGGCTAGCGCGATTACCGAACTGGAGCGCGCCCTCATGGTGCCGTATTACCACTTCGTGGTTAATGATGACCTAGAGCTAGCCACGCATGTCGTTGGTAAAATTGCGACAAAGCCAGACCTCTTTACCCGCAAAGACGACGAGGCGCGACTAGCTGCACGTGATATTTTGGTAGAGATTCAGCGCCACCGAGGGTAGGGGAGCTAGCGGAATATAGGCATTAGCACTCACATTGCATGAGTGCTAAAAGTATGCTACAATTGCCCCATGACAGAGCGACGACGAGCGATTTTGTTTGCTATTATAGAGCAATATGCTGAAGTAGCCTCTCCGGTGGGAAGCGTCACACTGGCGAAGCTGTTTGGTGTTTCTAGTGCTACGATTCGTAGTGAAATGGCCTGGCTTGAGAAAGAAGGACTTATTTCACAGCCGCACACCAGCGCCGGCCGTATCCCAACAGACCAGGGTTACCGCATGTACGTTAATTACCTTACGCAGAGCAAAGACCATGATTTGATGCGAATTAGTGAGCGCAGCGTGCGGGCTATTGAGGCACGAGTGCACGCTCGCGGTGATCGTGCCGATCGTATCATCCGGGCTGCAGTGGATAGCTTGGTAGAGCTTACGCAAAATCTTGGCCTCGCGACAATTGGTGATGAATTATATATGAACGGTATTGGCAATTTGTTTTCACATCCTGAGTTTGACCAGGGAGAACATGTGCGAGCTGTGGCGCGGCTGCTTGATAATATTGAACCCTGGCTGCGTGAAGCATCATTAAATGAGCCGTTAAATGTCTATATTGGATCGGAAAATCCGATTGGCAGCATGAGTGGTTCAAGCCTGATCGTGAGTCGGTTCCGATCTCCGTATAGTAATCATAGTTACATTGGTGTGCTGGGGCCAACTCGCCAAAGTTATGCAAAGGTTATGCGGCTAGTGCACCACACCGGCCAATTATTAGAACAAGTATTGAAAGAGGAGCATAGTTCATGAGTAAAAAACAAAACCCCGTAACCCCTCCAGCGGATGGCAGCGCGTCACCATCGGTAGAAGTTGATACACTTCACGCCAAGGTAGCGGAGCTAACGGCTGATTTGCAGCGTACACGGGCAGATTTTGAGAACTATCGCAAACGTGTGGAGCTAGAGAAGACTGCTGCCCGTCAGGCTGGTGAGCAAAAGGCCACCAAGGCGATACTGCCGGTGCTGGATACTGTTGAGCGCGCCATAACGCATGTGCCAGATGACATTGCGGGGCACACATGGGTAAAGGGCATCACTGGGTTAACAAAGCAGCTCGATAAAATAACCAAAGAGCTTGGGCTGGAAAAAATTGCTGCTAGTGCAGGCACACCATTTGACCCTTCGGTGCACCAAGCAGTACAGATGGACGAAGACGCAGAAGGTGACACTGAGGTGATTGCGGCCGAGCTGCAGACAGGATATCGCCTTAACGGGCTACCAATCCGAGACGCCATGGTAAAGGTGACACGTAAATAAATGTAAAAATAACCGATCTACGTAATATGTAAGATCGGTTATTTTATTAGCTATCGCCCCAGTGTCGCACCGTGTTGCCGTTTGATGATAATAAATAATCCTGAAATAACTAACGCGGCACCGATGAGCAAGCCGGGTAGCAATGCCAGGCCAGTGCTAGCTAGCCGACCCATGGCGTCGGGGCGCTTGGGGATGACGGCTACTGTTGATTCTACAGTAGTGCGCGTAGCTTGCTGTGGGGCAACATGTGAGTGCTCTTGTGCAGATGTAGCAACTGATTGTTGAGTCTGGGCCACTTCTTTAGGGGACGAAGTGGCACACGACGAAGTTGCTCCTGTCTGCACACATGAGGCTCGCATGACGTCGGGGGATGATGTCATTAGAGTTCCTTCCTGTTGTTGCAATAATACTACCGCAATTATATAATACGAAAAGAAGCCTGTAAATAAAGGGATCAAAGGAGAACTATGTTTCAATCAATCGGCGTTCCTGAACTTGTCGTAATTCTAGTAATTTTGCTTGTACTCTTTGGCGCAAAGAAGCTGCCAGAGCTTGCTCGGAGTATTGGTTCGTCAGCTAAAGAGCTGAAGACTGCTTTCCGGGAAGACGAGGATGACTCAACCAAGAAGAGCACAAAGTAATCAGCTACCCACCTTTTTAGACCATGCCCGCGAACTGCAGTGGCGCTTAATGGTCGTGGTGGGATTTTTTTTGCTTGCCGGCGCGCTTGCGTACCCATTTTTTAACGATATTGTTCGTATTTTATTACGTCCACTTGGTAAAGCCCATGAGCTGGTGTATCTTACGCCGGGTGGGGCATTTGCCTTTGTGGTGCAAACTTGTTTATATGTAGGGCTTATTGGTGCGTTTCCGGCTATTATTTACCATTTGTACCGCTTTATTCAGCCGGCGGTCGGCAAAGCTTCCTATAAGCGAGTGGTGGGTTATACTGCAGCCTCGGTGCTATTAGCGATTGCCGGGGTGCTGTTTGGCTATTTCGTCACGTTACCAGCAGCGCTACAATTTTTGACGGGCATGAACCTAGACCACATTAATCCGATGCTAACAGTGGAGTCATATATTAGCTTCGTGATGGCCTATTTGCTCATCGGTGCACTATTATTCCAGGTGCCGTTATTTATGTTGATGATAAATTTTGTGCGGCCATTTCCACCTGGCGGGCTCATGAAGGGGCAAAAAGTGGTACTGGTGGGAGCTTTTGTGATTGCTGCAGTTGTATCACCAACAGCAGACCCAACCAACCAGGTGCTGCTCGCACTGCCAATGATTTTGATGTATCAAGTGGGTGTCGTGTGGGTATATTGGGTTAACCGTCGGGCGCGGCTTGCTGGTCGTGCTCAGCCGGTGTATCGTGGTGCTCGACAGGAAGCGCGTGAGACTGGAGATGAAGATGAAGATATGAGCGAGATTACCGCTATTGCACAGTCACGCGCTGTGGCGACTCGGCCACGTATGGGAGCAATGCCATCGATAGGCAAAGCTACTGCTGCCCGAGGTGCTATGGTTAGGCCTCGGCAGGGTGGTGTTATGCGAGCAAAGAAGCTAGCTAGCCAGTCGATCAAAAGGCGGTCTATAGGGGGATCGTTCGAGGGCGCCAAAAAGGCTATTAAATCTACCAGTCCGGCGCGTGCGTTGACCCAGGTTGCGCAAAGGCAGCCGGTTGATGGTATGCGGAATTATCGTAAAAAAATAGCCAAACAGAGCCCAGCTAAGGAGGGCCAGAAAAGGCGGCATAGTGGTGTTATATCGGGTGTAGTGACACCAAAATATCAGCCAAATCGTAGTAACTTAAACAGCGTTCATGATTTGCAGCCGGCCCCTGGCCGACGTGGTCGTAGCCTAGATGGATTTTAGCGACTAGCCTTGAGGGCCCTTGTTGGGTCAAGGTATAATAAGGGGCGGTAAACCAAGATTTATATGATGCAGAAAGAGAGTAATATGAAGCTACCTCAGAATGTACAGCAGTTTTTAGACAGACCCATGGACAGGAAGGAATTCTTTAAGCACGTTGGTGTTGGTGGACTACTTGTCATGGGCGGTGGTGCTGTCGTGAAGTCAGCACAGCAGCTGTGGGCGCCAGAAGCTCATGCTCAGCCTGTAACAAACGAGAAGCAGCCAGTTAAGGAGCTAGACAAGCCTACGGGAAGTGCGTACGGCAGCGGCACATACGGCGGCTAATTAGTTATTGATCATTTGCTAACCTGATACATACAGAAATAAAGGAAGGATATCTTACAGCAATGGCACGATTACCAGTACCAAATGGTGACAACCAGACATGGGGACGCGTTCTTAATGATTTCTTACGCCAGTCTCACGAAGAAAATGGATTCTTAAAGCAGAACAGTGTCGGCACGAATAATATTCGAAATGATGCTATTTCTGAGAATAAACTAAGCCCAGAATTGCGCGCAAAGATTAGCGGCAGTGGCGAAACAGCCGAGGTAATGAGTAGCACCAGTGATGCAAACGTTAATATTACCTCATTTGGTGCAGACCCTACGGGGCAAAAAGACTCAACTGCTGCAATCCAAAAAGCGATCAACACAGCACACGAACGAGGCGGTGGCGCAGTTGAATTCCCAGCTGGTAAATATAAAGTTAGTAGCCCATTTATCGAGCTAAAAGGTCATGTTACCTGTTATGGACACGGTAACTCGACCGTAGTCTTTGCTACTGGTAGTGGAAATGCAAACGATCCAACCGGTGTGTTCCACATTGGCACCTACAATACACCAAATAGTGACCCTAATTGTACTCGTGCCGGATTGCGCGATATGTTCATTAAGACAGCCAATGGCGATTTTGCGGCGGCTAACCCGATTCCTGGTGTTTGTGGTGTGCTACTAAACACCGACTGGAAGGGTGCTAAAAGCCAGGACCCTGACGCAGTACATAGCGTGCGAAATCTTGAGATTTGGGACATGGATCGTGGTCTTGTTGTTGTTGGTAAAGACGACCAGGCTATTCAGTTCTACAACATTCGTATTCGCCGCGCGCTCAACCAAGGTCTTTTGGTTGGTAAGCCAGGTAGCGGTGGTGCAGCTGATAACCGTTTCTGGGGTATGGACGTTTCGAGTGCGAACCGCAACGGTAATGGTTCAGCTGGTATTGAGGTATACACTAGCCAGTGTAAATTTAACCAGTGTACTAGCTGGTATAATCGTCGTCAGCAATCTTCAGGCGCTATCGACCCAGCGAAGAATGGTGGTTCAATTGGTGATGGTGCTGGTTGGCGCATTAAGGGAACTAAAAATATGTTCATCGAATGTACTGCTCAGGAAAATGGTGGACATGGGTTTATCGTTGAATATGGTAGCAACCAATTCGTAAGCTGCCTTGGTGAAACTTCAGGCTGTAACGATTCATCTACTGAAAAGAATCCAGAGCATGCTGCAAACTTCTGTATTCTGGGCGGTGAAAACAACCAGTTCGTTGGTTGCCGAGCAGAAAACCCACGCTGGAAAGATAACACCTACCGTGGTGCTAAAACTGGCTTCTACGTATCACCATACATCGTAAATACCCGCGTTGACTACGGCGTTGTAGCGCTGACTCAGCAGGAGAAGACAGACGGCGTTGCTGTTGTCAACAAATCTCTATCAAGTAAGTCACTAGCAAGCCGCGGCCACTCACGTGTTGAGGTTAATGAATTGCTATACTCTTCATTCCCACGTGATCGTGATGTGATAAGCGACAAAGCGTAATTTCTACAAGAAGAAGTTAGTCAATAAGTTAATCGGCGTCCTGCACACCAGGGCGTCGATTAACTATATGTGAGTATATGCGTGCGCTTACTGCACAATATATGGTATAATAGCTAGCATGAAGAAGTTTTTTATAGCACTAGGTATTGCTATTATCGCTGCGGCGGCTGTGTCGTTGCCAGCGCATGCGATTCGAATACCACACGTACATAGCGGCAGTCATAACAATAATAATGAACAACACTATGTGAACCAGTCAGATGTTGATACATTGGGTGAGGTTAAGACTAAGATCGATGCGTTTACCGAGACGTACTCAAAGCAGGATCTACAGCCAAATGAGTTGCTTAAAGCACTGACCGATTTGCAGGCTGCCTTAAAGAGCCTTGAAGCAAAGACCTTTTCGTTGCAGCTTGGTAGTGGATACACGCAGGCTAGTAATGAACTTAAGGCTAAGGCTGGCAACGTCCGAGAGGTCGTTGACGGCGGCATTAACGTATTAAAGAATGGGAACGCAGCAGCAAGAGAAAAGGCTAGTACAGAGTTCCCAAATCAATTTAATACTGCTGTGACTGAATATAATGCTGCCGTACAAAATCTTGATAAGGCCACAGAGGAGGCTAATAAGAAAAAGACAGCTGAAGAAGGTTTGCCGTACCTTATTATACTAATTGCAGCGATATTATTGTCTATCGTGACGTTTATCTGGGCATTTGCAAAGAAAGTTCCACAGACTGAACTGCGCAAGGCTCGTCGCACTGTAGCACTCGTTACATTAGTTCCATTAGCTGGAGCAGTTATTACTTACGTCACGTTTTTGATAGCTAGCCAGCAGCAGAATGGCGGCACCTTTACGATCATGACCGGACTAATGATCTTTGGTGTTATTGTATTTTTGCGAGCGCTTATTGGGTACCACAAACTAAAGCGATCACTGGCAAACACACCTGCTAGTGGAGCGCCGCAGTCTCCTGCTGCATAGCATAGGCGCAATAACTGGATAGATAAATACTAATTGGCACTCTTGACATGAGAGTGCCAATTACGTTACACTTAGAAGTAGGCTAAACCTGCTATAAACCATAGCAGCAGTAAAAACAGCTCATTAAAGATCGTAGTAGTTAGAGTAATAATGATGAAAGGAAATGATACATGGGAAAGATTATTGGAATTGACCTAGGTACGACCAACAGTGCGTTTTCACATATGGTGGCTGGTAAGCCAGAAGTGATTGCAAACGCAGAAGGTAACCGCACCACTCCAAGTGTTGTGGCGGTGAATAAAAAAGGAGACCGCTTGGTGGGGCAGGTCGCTCAGCGCCAGCGTGTGACCAACCCTAAGAACACAATTTATGGTGTAAAGCGCCTGATTGGCCGTAAGTTTAGCGATAAGGAAGTCCAGAAGGACATTGACATCTTGCCATTTGTGATCGAGCAGGCTGGCAGTGGCGTAAAGGTTAAACTTGGCGACAAGAGCTATACTCCTGAAGAAATTTCAGCAATGATTTTGGCAAAGATCAAGGCTGATGCCGAGGCATTTTTGGGTGAAAAAGTGACTGAAGCGGTGATTACCGTACCAGCATACTTTGACGATGCACAGCGCCAGGCAACCAAAGACGCAGGTAAGATCGCTGGTCTTGAGGTAAAGCGTATTATTAATGAGCCAACGGCTGCAGCTTTGGCTTATGGCCTCGAGGGCGGTAAAGATGAAAAGATTGCTGTATTCGACCTTGGTGGTGGTACATTCGACATCTCAATCCTAGAGCTTGGTGATGGTGTGTTTGAGGTGCTATCAACTAATGGTGATACACACCTTGGTGGTGAAGACTTTGACAACCGCATCGTGAACCACTTCCTAGAGGTATTCAAGAAGGAAGAAGGTATTGATCTGCGCAACGATAAGGCAGCAATGCAGCGTTTGAAGGATGAGGCAGAGAAGGCCAAGAAAGAACTTTCAAGCACTAGCTCGTATGAGGTAAACCTACCATTTATTACTGCAGATGACGATGGTCCAAAGCACTTTGAGTACACGCTGACACGTGCAAAGCTAGAAGAGCTTGTGAAAGATTTGGTAGAGCGTCTAGCAGAGCCAGTTGAAAAAGCACTGAAGGATGCCGGGCTGAAGCCAAGTGATATCAACTCTGTGGTGCTTGTTGGTGGTATGACTCGCATGCCAGCAGTTGTAGAAAAAGTAAAGCAGATCTTTGGTAAGGATCCAATGAAGGGTGTAAACCCGGATGAGGTTGTTTCAGTCGGTGCAGCAATCCAAGGTGGTGTGTTGACTGGTGACGTGAAAGATGTGCTGCTGCTTGACGTGACCCCACTAAGCCTTGGTATTGAAACTATGGGTGGCGTAACAACAAAGCTAATCGAGCGCAACAGCACGATTCCAACCAGCAAGAGCCAGATATTTTCTACGGCAGCTGACAACCAGCCACAGGTAGAGATTCACGTGCTGCAAGGTGAGCGCGAAATGGCTGCTGACAACAAGAGCCTTGGCCGCTTTATCCTTGATGGTATTGCGCCAGCGCGACGTGGTGTGCCACAGATTGAGGTGACCTTCAACCTTGACGCTAACGGACTACTAAATGTTACCGCTAAAGATAAGGGTACTGGTAAAGAGCAGTCGATTACCATTCAAGAAAGCGGCAACATGAGCAAAGAAGAGATTGAAAAGGCTCAAAAGGACGCCGAGATGCATGCTGATGAGGATAAGAAGAAGCGTGAGGCTATCGATGCTCGCAACGAGCTAGAGAACGCCATCTACCAAGCCGCAAAGATGCCAGAAGAGTTTAAGGACAAGATCTCTGAAGATGACAAGAAGGCTATCGAAGAGGCTGCTGCAGACGCAAAGAAGGTGCAAGATAACGCCGAGGCAACTAAGGAAGAGCTTGAGGCAGCTGCTAAAGAACTGCAGACGAAGATCATGCCAATTGGTGCCAAACTATACCAGGAAGCCGCAAAGGACGAGTCGGGTGACGACAAAAAAGAAGACGGCCCTGTTGAAGGCGAAGTCGTTGACAAAGACAAAAAGTAGACGCTGTAAATACTAGATACTATGGCGCACACGGAGAGCACTTGGATAGCCAGGTGCTCTCTTTTAATTTGTGGTTTTAGTTTGGGTGGGGAATATAGCTACAATAAACCTTAGTAAATGTGCTTTAGCACTCTTGCTAATTGAGTGCCAATTTTGCTATAATAGTGGCTAATGAGTAAACGAGATTATTATGAAGTGTTAGGCGTGCCGAAAACGGCAAGCGCAGATGAGATAAAGCGGGCATTTCGCAAAAAGGCCGTGCAATACCATCCAGATAAAAGTGATGGCGATGAGGCTAAATTTAAAGAAGTTAATGAAGCCTATGAGGTGCTGAAAGACCAGCAGAAACGAGCCCGATATGACCAGTTTGGACATGCGGGATATGATGGTAGTCAGGCTGGCGGTGGCCAGAGCTATGGTGGCAACCCGTTCGAAGGCTTTGGCGGCTTTGCTGGCGGCGCTGGCGCTGGGTTTGATTTTAGTGATATTTTTGGGCAGTTTTTTGGTGGTGCAGCTGGAGGTGCTGGGCGCCAGACTCGTGGGCAGGACCTAGAGGTAGAGACAACGATTTCCTTTAAAGAGTCGGTATTTGGTACCGAGCAGGAAGTAGCTGCCACAGTGGACGAGACATGTTCGCACTGTCACGGCGATGGTGCAGAGCCAGGCACCAAGCTAGATACCTGCCCAGACTGTCAGGGTAGTGGTAAGCAGACGCGGGTTATGAATTCACTCTTTGGCCAAGTGCAGCAGCAGATTATGTGCCCAACTTGTGATGGTCGCGGTAAGGTGCCAGAAGAGAAATGTCACGTGTGCCACGGCAAGGGTGTGCAACGAGGCCGACAGTCTTTGACCGTAAAAATTCCGGCTGGTATCGAAGATGGCGCCGTGATTCGATTGAGCGGGCGTGGCGAGGCTTTGGCCGGTGGTGAGCCTGGTGATTTGTATATTCACGTACGAGTGCAGCCAGATAAACGCTTTACCCGCGATGGCGACACAATCTTTAGTGAGCAAAAAATTTCTATGGTAGATGCGGCGCTGGGAACAGAGATCGACGTATTGACGATTGACGGAGAAGTGACTATGCGTGTACCGGCTGGTACGCAGAGTGGCACCGATTTCCGGCTTGCGAACTATGGCGTGAAACATCCACGTGGCGATAAACGTGGGGCACATGTGGTACGTTTGACGGTAGAGATACCGAAACGATTGAATAAAAAGCAGCGGCAACTACTGGAGGAATTCAGAGACGCTAAAGGTGGTTTGTTCAGTTAAGCAGAGTAGTCCTCTTTTTGGAGAGGGCTATTTTTTATATGGTATACTATAAAAATAAGAATAGTGCAAAAAAGAAAGCGTAAATTATGAGGCGAGAAGAACATATCGGGCAGCGTCCCCCGCAAGAGTATCAGTCTGAGTGGCAGGAGGCTGCCGAGGTAAATGATTGGCAATACGAAAAGAGTGAACCAGTTTCTGCGAGGCCTAGTGTGGCGGAGATTTTAACGCCGAGCAAGCTAGAGGGCCTTGGCTATGGTATATATACATCGTTTGAAAATAACGCACTTGATAAAGACGTAAAGAACGCTTTCGTGAATGGTGAGGTGCGCAATCCAGCGCTGGAATACCCAGGGCTTAGCAGTGAAGGAGCTTTGAAGCTGCAGCGCATGCATGATGAGCTAGGTGGCGCATTGGATCAGGCAGTGGAGGCCTCTGATGTGTTTGCTGAGCCAGCTCGCCGGGAAGCTGTAGAGAGCACTGTTGGATACCAACAGCGAGCGTTAGAATATGGGCTGGTTCTTGCTGAGATTAATGAGCTATCGAGCAAATTGCGTATTGACGAACTTGATGAAGAAGGTGAGGCTGAACTGCGGGAGAAACTAGAGCTAGCACGCCAGATGAACCAAGAGCTGTACGGACGCTTGGATGAGAAAGATGGTAATGCAATTTTGCGGACGATCTGGAACCGAGTTGATGGTCGGCTGGCCCCGGGCGGTGATCTGGAGCATGATGAACAGGCTGAGACACTATATGCGGAGCTTAATTATGGATTTACTGCGCCAGGCGGTCATGAAGTAGCTGGGTTACCACAAGGGTTTGAAGTAGAGGGCGAGCCTGTGTCACCGCAGGAGCTGCCAAAATTTAACGAAGGAGAGCCCGGCAGGGTGCTCGACTGGGCAGGCAAGCACTTTAACGCGCGCTATGGCTGGATGCGTCAAGCAATTGAAGCCAAGTGGCAAGACAAACAAGAAGTGCATGGTGAAGAGTACACCGCAGACCCGGCTGAGATAGTAGAGTTTTTTGAAGATATTATTGCTCGTGATGATCCAGACCATGAACACGGCGTTCAGGTAGAGGTAAAACCGGGTGCAAATGCACTCTCGTGGAACTCTAATGTGCGAGCTGTGCGTGTCGGTGAAAATCGAACGCCGTTTAAAAAGCCGGAAGCACTGTATCAGAAGGTACTACACGAATATGCCGTACACGGCGGCCGTAGTTTGAATGGTTTTGAAACCGGACTGCCAATTATGGGAACGGGTGTTTACACCAAAGATAATGAAGGGAAGTGGAGCAGCTACGGCGTATTTGAAGAAGGCTTTGCTACGCTCGTAGAAGCCTCGGTGGCAGACAAGAAGCCAGGTTGGACGGTTGTTAATTTGGCTAAGCCACTGGGTATTGCACTGGCGGAACAGGGCTATGACTTCCGCAGCGTGTATGAACTAACATGGCGTTACGCAGCACTTATGAACGCCAAGAAAGCCAAGGGCGAAGACCAAGCGACGATTAGCGACGAGCTGATTGAGAAGTCTCAAAATACTGCATATCGTCAGGCGCTGCGTATTTTTCGTGGTAACCAGCTCGATTTAGCTGAGCACGGTATAGATAATGTGCCGGTAACCTACAATAAAGACCTAAACTACTTTACCGGGCGTATGAAAGCTATGGATTATATGGTAGAGCTGCATCAGCAGAATAATACGGCAGGGCTCGATAGGCTGCTGAAGGCGAAGATTGACCCAACCGTGCCAGAGCAGGCAGACCTGGTGCGGCGCATTGAGGAGCAGAAAAAGGCTCGCCAGCGTATATCGGATGCAGTTGCAGAGGCAGCGGTGCGTGAGACTGCCTACATAAAGGCAGTACACAGTAAATAGTAGTTGGTTGTACACGCAGCAAAATTAGCATAAAGTATTGCATTTTATAGTATCTATGACATAATAAAGTGAGATACTATAGCAATCTAATGCCGCTGTGAGGGTAGAGTTTTCTGGCGGCACAGAGGAGGACTTTTGTCTATGCGGCAGCTGCCAGATTCTGCGCATCTACTTATGCAGGCCCTAGAGCGGCGTGACATACCGGTACAAATTTTGCAATCCAAGCCACTGCTGTGGTCGTTTGAATACCAAGGCTGGCAGTATATGCAAAACGAAACAAGCCAATTTTCAAGCTCGGCTGGGGTGGCAATTACGCGGAATTCGAGTGCGCTAACGCAGGTGCTTGCGCAGCTGGATATGCCACAAGCAGAGAGTTGTAGCGATAGTCAGTGGCGAGTGCACAGTTTGGTTATCGATGGCGAGGTGATTGTGGCGGTGGCTCGGCAGGAAGATACCGACTGGACGGAGACTTCGCTGCCAAAGCAGCTGGGTAAACAGTTGCAGAAACTAACATCAGAATTAGAGCTTTTTGCGTGCCAGGTATTTTTTGTAACTGATTCACTGGAGGATGCTGCGGCATATGCGGTATGTGAGATAACAGACCGACTAGCGCTGGATGAATATGAAGTATTTGGCGTAACGCCAACGCCAGCCGACCAGTTTGCCGAGGCTTTGCTGCACCGAGTTGAAACGGACGCAGTGCATGATTTGCCGGTTATTGGTCATAATACGATGATAGATTTTAGTGCATCGGTTCGTGGGGTGCCGGCCAAGATTGACACTGGCGCGGATAGCTCGGCGGTATGGGCTAGCGATATCCACATGAATGAGGACGGTTCGCTGCAATTTGTATTGTTTGGAGAGGGCTCGCCGCATTATACTGGTGAGGTAATCCGCACGAGCGACTACTCGGTGGCTGCAGTTAGGAGCGCATCGGGGCATCAAGTGGTAAAGTTTTATGTACGTCTTTTAGTAAGGGTGCTTGGTAAGCGAGTATGGGTGCGGTTTGGGCTTTCTGATAGATCTAGCCACACCTATCCAATTCTGATTGGGCGCCGCACGTTGAAACATAAGTTTTTGGTCGACGTACGCGAAAAAGACGAGTCGCTACTTGATGTGTCTACTGCTACGCCGCGATCAAACGAGCTAAATGTTGAGTTACAGGCTGATCCAGTCGCATTTTATAAGAAATATCATGGTAAGGAGATAGATTGATGAACATTGCAATTTTAAGTAACGGTAATATCAACTACTCTACCTTACGCTTGAAGGAAGAGGCTGAGCGCCGTGGTCACCGAGTTAAAATAGTTAAGTACAAGAATTGTTATGTCTCGATTGACGAGAAGAAGCCCAAGGTGATGTATCAAGGGGAAGAGCTTGGCAATTTTGATGTGATTATCCCGCGTATTTCTAGCAATATGACAAAATACGGCACTGCAGTTGTGCGGCAGCTTGAAACGGCGCATCCACGAGCCTACTTCATGAACCGTTCAATTGCCATTATGCGGGCGCGAGATAAGCTTCGCAGCACGCAGCTGCTAGCTAAAGCGGGGGTGTCTATTCCGAAGACGGTGTTTAGCCGCAACTCGACAGATATTGATGTACTGCTGGATGAAATTGGCGGTACTCCGGCGATTATTAAATTGGCGCGCGGCACACATGGCAATGGTGTGGTGCTGGCCGAGACCAAGAAAGCGGCTAAATCGGTGCTGCAGGCGTTTTACCTCACCAATTCGGACGGCACCAACGTGCTGCTGCAAGAGTTCATTAAAGAGTCGGCTGGCACTGACATTCGTGTGTTTGTGGTTGGGTCGCAAGTAGTGGCAAGCATGCAGCGCAAAAGTCTCGATGATGATTTCCGCAGTAATTTGCACAAGGGTGGCGAGGGCGCGGCGATAAAACTAACGCCTGCCGAGAAGAAGATGGCCGTTAAGGCAGCCAAGGCTATGGGGCTGGTGGTAGCTGGCGTGGACTTGATGCGTTCAGCGCGCGGACCACTGGTGCTGGAGGTGAATGCTAGCCCCGGGTTTGGTATCGAGAAGGTGACGCGACGCAACGTGGCTCGTAAAATTATCGACTATATGGAACGCAACGCTCGTCGTCGTCCGCGCCGTGATCGCATTGGTGCATAAAGTAAAGCAAGCTATTATAAAAAACAATTACCTCACGGGAGCAGTAGATGCGCGCGCGTGAGGTAATTATTTTATGTGTGAGAGCTAGTAGCTTTTAGCGAATAGCCACTGCTGCTTAGTCGGCTTGCCGGTCACAAAGTCTACGCCTGGCTCGCTGCTGTCTGGCAGGCGGCAGCGGCTAGTGGCGTGAGTAGCTTCTTTGACTTGTTTTTCAGTGGCTGGGTTATCTTCCCAGAATACTTTAATGAATCCACCATGTTGCTGCACGAGCTTTGTAAACTCATCATATGAAGCGGCTTCCCGGGTAGCAGCTTCTTTAGCTGCAACACTACCGGCAAGCATGGCAGCTTGAATTTCTTCCAGCCAGGTGGTGACTGCGATAGCGAATTGGTCGTCTACTGCAAATTGACGCTGCTCGCCACCGTAGCGTGCCTTGATGGTCGCCAGGTTGCTTTCTACTTCTTTGTCGCCAAGCCGAATAGTGAGTGGCACACCCTTAACCTCCCATTTATTTAGCTTAAAGCCGAAGCGTTCATCGTCGCGGTCATCGTAAATAACGCGAACATTAGCTGCAGTTAGCTGCGCCAGCAATTGTTGTGCAAAGGCCGATTGAGCATCAGATTGTGGCGCGGTGGTGATAATGGCTACCTGAGTTGGCGCTATGCGTGGTGGTAGCACGAGGCCGTCGTCGTCGCCATGCGCGAGAATAAGGGCTCCTAGTGAACGAGTCGAGAGGCCCCAGCTGGTTTGCCAAGCGTAGTCGGTGCTATCATCTTTAGTGCTAAAAGAAATATCAAAGGCTTTTGAGAAATTTTGTCCAAGATCATGCGAGGTGCCCGCCTGCAAGGCTTTGCCACTTGGCATCATGGCTTCAAAGGTAAGGGTGCTATTAGCGCCGGCAAACCGTTCCATGGTTGACTTTTCACCAACGTAGCCGTCAATAGCAAAAATACTGCGGTAAATGTGGGCGTATAAGTCGATGCCCCACTGCTGCATGGCTTTAGCTTCGCTGTGCGATGCATGGGCAGTGTGTCCTTCTTGCCACAAAAACTCACTGGTGCGCAAAAATGGTTGTGTGCGCTTTTCCCAGCGGACGACATTACACCACTGGTTCATCATCAAAGGAAGGTCACGCCACGATTGTACCCAGTTTGCATAGGCATTGTAGATGGTGGTTTCACTGGTTGGTCGCACGACGAGTGGCTCTTCGAGTTCTTCATCTCCAGCGTGGGTGACAACTGCTAGTTCTGGTGAGAATCCCTCAACGTGACTGGCTTCTTTTTGCAAAAAGCTGTGGGGAATAAAGGCCGGGAAGTAGGCGTTTTGAACACCTTTGGCCTGCATAAGAGGGTTCATCTCGGCTTGCACTCGTTCCCAGAGGGCGTACCCATATGGCTTGATGATCATTGTGCCGCGCACCGGGCCGTAGTCTGCCAGGTCGGCTAGTTTGACGACCGTAGTGTACCACTCACTTGGATGCTCGGTTTTGGCTGGTAGTAGTTTTTTGCGTTTTGGCATGTGTATCTCCTGTGGGTTGTCTAATCATTAGGCTGAATAGTATCAGCATTGTCGCTCATTGGTATGGTTTATTATAACATAGCCCCGGTAGGGTTAGTGAAAACAGGCCGGCCGTGATACAATGGCGCTATGAACGGGATTTTAGTAGTGGGCGGCGCCTTTTTGGTGCTTGCCGCGGGGGTACTACTAATGGGGCGGCGCTATGGAACTGTAGTGCTGGGCCTTTTAGCTGGTAGTTTTTTAGGGCAGCAAGCTAGCCCACAACTGGTAAGTATGGTGCAGAAAATTACTGGTGGCGAGACGTGGGGTCTGCCGCCTGCAGGATTAACGGCGGTGGTGTGCACTGGCGTTATTGCTGCCGTTACAATCTTGGCCAGCCCACGTGTGCATACAAAACGAGGGCGTTTTGTGCATGCCGCCGTGGTGGCTATCGCTTTGCTCGCGTTATTTGTGTGGTTTAGTGATGCATATGGGATTGCACCCGATAGTGCTGCGCAAGTTATAGCATCGGCGCGAGAGTATAGCGGCGCGGCACTGCTGGTTGTGGGAGTGTGCGGAGCGGTGGATGTGAAGGCCGGTCGGGCAGCCGCCGCACATGGGCATAAAGGTAAAAAGTCTGGCAAAAAGTAGGTTAAGCGGCCACCACTACAATAAAGCCAGTGCAAAAGTGCGTATTGACAGGCTAAGATGCAGCGTGATACGATTAGGCCATACCTACTGTGGAACCATAGCTCAGCTGGTTAGAGCACCTGCCTTTTAAGCAGGGTGTCCTGGGTTCAAGCCCCAGTGGTTCCTCCACGATGTAACAGCACCACTCTTCCCCGGAAGGGTGGTTTTTGTATGTTTGATATACTAATAGCATGACGATGGCTCATCAGCAGCGACATACTGCAGCGACCTCGCTTCATAGCTCATGGCGCGTTACCGTGGCGTTTATTGGCTATATGGTTGGGGTTGGTGCGCTGGCTGGGGCTCATCAGCTATCTCAACTATTGTACCTGCTGCAGCCAGTTTTAATGCCCGGCGGCAGCTATTTGTGGGGCGCTATAATGTGGGGATTACTAGCGGTATGCAGCGTCGTGGCGTTGCGATCATGGAAACTGGTGTGGACTATAGCATTATGTGGGCTGCTGTGCGGCTTAAGTCACGGTAGCTTCGCATATCAGCAGCGGCAGTGGATTACGCCATACCGGGGTGATATGCTACACGTGCGAGGTGTTGTGATTGAAGACCCATCGCGCCCAGACGCGGCAAGCCAAACTATCACGGTGCACAAGCTAGAGCTGCTCGATAATCAGCGAGCCGGTGGTCAGGGAAGGCCGGTGAGCGGCGACATATGGGCGCAAATAGATGGTGGAGCTGAGGTAAAGCGTGGAGATACTATAGAGCTTGCAGGGAAGGCATATCCTGGATTTGGCACGATGGTAGCGTCGCTGCGTCGCCCAAAGGTGCTCGCAATTAGTCACCAGCAGCATGGTGATATTATGGCGGAGCTGCGAGATGATTTTGCGGCTAAACTTGGCCGAGTGGTGGAGCAGCCTGCTGCGGCGCTGGGTCTCGGGTTTTTAACAGGGATGAAACAGGCGTTGCCTAGGGATGTTTCACAGGCGCTGCAGATTGTAGGGCTGACGCATATTGTCGTGGCAAGTGGCTATAACCTAACAATTTTAGTGCGTTTCATGCGGGCACTAGCTGGGCGATATTCACGCTTTGCGGGTGCCGCGTTTGGGTTTATGTTGATGATGCTGTTTATTATGCTTGCAGGCGCAAGTCCGAGTATGTTGCGGGCTGGGTTGGTGACTGGCTTGTCATTGCTGCTATGGTACATTGGTCGGTCGATCCATCCGGTGGTCCTTTTAGTGGTGACGGCAGGAATAACCATACTATGTAACCCAGCATACCTTTGGGGAGATGCGAGTTGGCTACTGAGCATGACGGCGTTTGCTGGGGTGATGTTGTGGGCACCGGCATTTCAGGCGGTGATACAGCGGCTGTTGCGGCTACGTAAGGAGCCAAATGCGGTACTAAGAATTATCATCGAAACGGGCAGTGTGCAGCTGTTAACGTTGCCGATTAGTTTGTATATATTTGGCGCGGTTAGCCTTGTGGCGCTGCCGGTGAATATATTGGTGTTGCCACTAGTGCCGCTGGCTATGGCTTTAGTATTTACTGCTGGGCTAGCTGGTTATGTATGGGCTGGCTTGTCGCTGTTAGTGGGGCGGTTTGCACAAATACTGCTCGACCACATGCTGCTCGTGGCGCATTTTTTCAGCCAATTACCGCAGGCACAGCTTGCTACACCTGCGGTGCCGCTGTGGTTTGTGGGTGTGCTCTATAGCGGGCTTATTGCTGTATTGTTGCTCTGCCAACGGATGGCAGGCACTTCAGGTACGCATGCAAACTTGGTGGTCTAGCGGGGGTTTGCTATACTAGACGTAAGAATATTGCCGCGGCGAGGCGGGCAACATAATAAAACTAAAGGAGAACAGCAGGCATGGCAGGCCACAGTAAATGGGCAAAGATCAAGCGAGACAAAGGTGTTAATGACGCAAAGCGTGGGGCAATTTTTACGCGACTTGGTAATCAAATCGCGGTTGCGGCACGCAGTGGTACTGATCCAAGTATGAACTCGGCACTTGCACTTGCAATCGAGAAGGCTAAAGCAGCTAATATGCCGAATGCTAATATTCAGCGCGCTATCGATCGAGTGAATGATAAAAATGCAGCAGCGCTAGAAGAAATTACCTATGAAGCATATGGCCCTGGTGGTGTGGGCATTATTATCGAAACCGCTACTGATAACCGCAACCGTACGTTCCCTGAAGTTAAAAATGCCTTGGCTAAGAACGGCGGCACGATTGCTGATGCGGGTAGTGTGCTATTTCAGTTTAACCGCAAGGGTGTAATTACGATCGACGCTAGCGGCGAGGATGCGCTATTGTTAGTGCTCGATGCTGGGGCTGAAGATGCAGTAGAAGAAGACGGTGAGATGATTGTATACACCGATCAAAAAGAGCTGGCTAAGGTGCGTCAGGCACTGGTCGATGCTGGATTTACTATTAAAGATGCTGAGCTGCAGTATATTGGCACTACCGAAGTCGCACTTGATGCTGAAAAGGAAGAGAAGCTACTAAAGCTGCTTGACGTGCTTGACGACGTGGCCGACGTAACATCTGTTCACACGAATGCTGCATTATCATAAGAAATGATATTGTAAAGGCAAAAGCCCTCTAGTAGAGGGCTTTTTTATATACCACATAGTATGCTGTAGTATGTGTTGTAATTATGTTTTTGCTGTGCAAAAGGCAACGCAGTTGACTACCGGTGAGGCTTGCCGGAAGACGAGTTGGCTCGTTTACTGAATGATTGCGTGCTTGGTAAAATAGTGGGGTAATATTAAGCGAGTAAACGGAGTACTGACTATGAAGTATGTATACCGAGCCGTTACAGCAGTGGCAGCGGGTGCCGCGCTACTACTGATTCCGGCGGTTGCTCCTAGCGCAGTTGCGTCGGCCTCGCCTCTCACTTCTGAACGTGCGACCCACGACAGTCGCACGTTTTTAGTTGATGAGGGCTACCGCGTAGATGCTCAAAGACAACCGACAGACAGTGAAGATAAGATTGACGCAGCCGAGAAAGCAAAGCAACAGCAAGAGGCTAAGGCAGCTGCAGATGTTCAGTGGCCACAAGCTCAGGCGGAGACGCCTCAAGCGCAGAGCCAAACAGCAGCAGCCAAGCAAGTTTACGTTAGCGCAGTGAAAACAGATAGCAACGGCGCTAATGAGTATGTTGTACTGCACAACCCATCAGACCAGGCTGTAACACTAGACGATTCATGGCGTCTTGCAGTTGGAGGTGACAATGCAGAAGAAGTATTCACCTTTAGTGGTCAGACAATAGCTGCCCATGGTTTCTTGGCTATTAAAAATAAAGATTACCAGGGCAACAACGAGTTTGTAGCTAACTCACCGTATGTCTTTACCGGAGCAGACGGTCAGCCACTCGCCGGCGATCAGATGCCAACCACTGGTAGTGCAACAATTCGCAGTATCGCGGCAAACTGGCACGATATTGTGCGCTGGAGCGTAAAAGACAGTGATGAGACAGAAATAGTAGGAGATAAGGGCGCTGCATGGCTTCGCTGCGGAGCGTCAGAGGGTGTAAAGGATCTCGTACCAGGTGGTGGCGCATTCACTGCCGGGGATGAATCTCAAGTTGGCTCGAGCCTTCCAGTCTGTGAAGACGAACAACAGGCCGGCCAAACTGAGGCTACAGGCCCAAAAGCACCAGCCCAGCCGAATCAGAAAACTAATTCGGACGGGCATTCTACTAAAACACAAACACCAGATGCCGCTGTGCTACCTAACAAGGTAGCACCGGCACCAGGTGAGAAAAAGCAGCACGCTACTAAGACTACTGCCCCTTGCAAAGAAGGCCAAGAACGCAATCCGCAGACTGGTCGTTGTAAGAAGGTGGCGGCAGAGAAACCAGAAAAACTAGCGCTGCCATGCCAAAGTGGCTATGAGCGCAACCCTGACACCGGTCGCTGTAAAAAAGCGGATGACCCGTTTGCACAAAAGCAACCAAAGCTGCCTAATCTTACGGCAACAAACCGTAGAACCGCTGCTGGTGGCAAGGGTGGTGTTCAAAAGGCAGCTGTAGGTAAGCGGTCTGCTGCAAAAGCTACTTCATCAGCTGGTAAAAAAGTAGCGGCCAACAAGACCACTGCACCTTGCAAGGAGGGCTACCAGCGTAACCCGCAAACAAATCGCTGTAATAAGATAGCAGCTACCACTAAAAAAGAGCCAGCCCCTTGCAAAGAAGGCCAAGAACGCAACCCTGAAACTGGGCGCTGCAAGAAAAAGGTAGGCGACCTAGCAAAGGCGGCTAGCACGGGTAAGGCGGAGCAAACGGAGACCAAACCAGAAACCATTTCGTCTTGGTGGTTCCTTGGCGGTGGCGGAGTTGCTATACTGGGAGTGATTGCCTGGCAATGGCGTGATGTCTTGCTTGGCTGGTTTGGCAAAAAAGTAGCGTAAGCTCAATAACAAAAAGGATTAACCTGTGCGCATTGTTGGCATCGATCCTGGAACCGGAATTTTAGGATTTGGGGTAATTGACATCATTAAACAAACACCACGACTTGTGACTGCTGGCGTAGTAACCACTCCAGCGCATACACCGATTGATATTCGCCTTGAAGATATATTTGATAGCTTGACGGAAATTATGACAGAGACTGAACCTGATATCATGGCGATAGAAAAACTATTTTTTGCGCGGAACGTGACTACTGCAATGAGCGTATCTCAAGCCCGTGGCGTGGCGATGCTTGCAGGCCGGAAGCGCGGCCTACCGATTGTCGAATATAGCCCAAATGAAATAAAAAAGACAGTAACAGGATACGGTAAAGCGGACAAAAAACAGGTTCAAGAGATGGTGCGGCTTCATTTGAAGCTTCGTGAAGTGCCAAAGCCAGACGATTGTGCAGATGCACTGGCGGCGGCACTAACGCACCATATGATGCACCGCGCAGCCATTTCGTAACCATAGTGGCGCCCGCGCCCTTCGCTAGTAAAAAGAAGGCTTTCACGGTATAATACTGCTTATGAAGCGACGCGGAATATATACTCAGAAATTATCACCCTGGCGCCGGTTTTTGCGCTTTATCCATGGCCGCTGGACATGGTTTAAATTACTTCCTTGGTGGAAAAAAGCCCTTATTATTCTTTCGCCATTTGCAGTAGTGTTAGCGATTTGTATCGGTATTTATATTTACTACATGAATGATATTTCAGACCCTGAGCGGCTGATGAACCGTAACAATACCGGAGTTGTGCTGCAGGATAAAAACGGTGAAGCCTTCTATAAGACGGGCAAAGAGAGCGTGAAAGATATGGTTCCTCTCGATAAGATTTCGAATGAAATGAAAAATGCCCTGATTGCCAGTGAAGATAAGAATTTCTACAAGCACGGAGGATTTTCTCCGATGACAGTGATATTAGCCTTTGGGCGTAATATTTTGTCACGTGATGGTACCTCGTATGGTGGTTCAACCCTGACCCAGCAGCTGGCAAAGAATACGCTGCTAACCAACGATCGTACTTTTGTGCGTAAGTTTAAAGAAATGGTGATCTCGATCGCGATTGAGCAGCGATACAGTAAAGATGAGATCTTAACGATGTACCTAAACTCGGTGTACTACGGAAATAACTCGTTTGGTATTGCCGAGGCTAGCCATAACTATTACCACAAAGAGCCGGCTCAGCTAACGTTGGCCGAGAGCTCGGCACTTGTTGGTATGTTGCCTGCACCAACTGCATACTCACCAATTACCGGAGATGAGAAGTTAACTGATCGTCAGCGCCAGACAGTATTGCGTCGCATGGTAGAGAATAATATGATTACCGAGCGGCAAAAGACAGAGGCGATGCAGACAAAAATCACCTACTATAAAGCGAAAGACGAGCTTAATAACATTGCTCCGCACTTTACCCAGATGGTTATCCGCGAGCTATATAATAAGTTTGGTGAAGAAAATGTGAAGCGTTCAGGCTACACTGTGAAGACAAGTCTTGATCTAGGGCAGCAAAAGGTACTTAACCAAGCCGTAGCTAACCGAATGCCATACATTCGTCGACTTGGTGGCTCAAACGCGAGTGCTGTTGCGCTTGATTCAAAGACCGGTCAAATTCGTGCGTTAGTGGGTAGTTCCGACTGGAGCAATGAAGACTGGGGCAAGGTTAATATGGTGACCACTAAACGCCAGCCTGGGTCAACATTTAAGGCTATTTACTACGGCAAAGGTCTTGCAGACGGCACTATTACTCCTGCTACGGTGCTGAAAGATGAGGAAATTAATGTTAATGGATATTCACCTAAGAATGCTACGCGTCGCTACTACGGCGATGTGACTGTCCGCCAGGCACTCGACTGGTCGCTAAATATCCCAGCGGTAAAGGTGTTGCAGAAGGTGGGTATCACCACGGCGGTAAAGCAGGCCCAGTCGCAGGGCATTAGCACGCTTGATGCACCATCGCACTATGGTTTGTCGCTAGCTATTGGTTCGGCAGAAGTACCTTTGCTAGAAATGACTAATGCCTATGCAGTATATGCAGATAGTGGGCAATATAAAGAGACGACTACGCTAACTGAAATCAATGATAAGTTCCATAAGCAAATTTATCAGCACACTACAAAGCGTACCCCAGTTTTGACAAGTCAAGGTGCATACTTACTTAGCAACATTTTGTCTGACCAAAATGCACGCTCGGGAATGTTTGGCAGCAGCCTAGCTATTGGTAATAAAAAGATTGCGGTAAAAACAGGAACAACCGATGACAACCGCGATGCCTGGACGATCGGATACACTCCTGACATTACTGTAGGCGTATGGGTTGGCAACAACGATAACCGCGTTATGGTGAGCGGTGGTGCTGATATGGCGGCACCAATTTGGAAGCAGGCCATGACATCATACGTTGGCAATACAAACCCTGAGTTTACTCGTCCAAATGGTATTGTAGAGGCTTTGGTATGTAAGAATGGTGCACTTGCAGAGAATCCTGGCAGTAACACACGCACAGAAGTGTTTATCAGTAGTGCAAAACCAACAGAACGCTGCAACACTCAGGCTGAAAAAGAAGAGCAAGAGCGCAAGGCTGCTGAAGAAAAGCAGAAGCAGGAGGATGCTAAGAAAGAGGCTGAAGACAAGGCTAAAAAGGAGGCTGAGGAAAAAGAGCGTCGCGAACGAGGTGGCAACCTTAATGAGCGCATTGACGATGCGGCACGAAGCTTGCGAAACCGGGTGAAAAATGGCGGCAATAACAGTGGCAACAACACGGGTAACAATAGAAGAGATACTGGTAACACCGGAGACACCGGGGGTGATACTACCGGAGGCAATAATACAGGACGCATAACACCAATTCCTGACCCTACTCCTGGTGAAACAGATACGATAGGAACGCACTAAATGATTGCACATTTGCGTGGCACTGTTTCAGAGAAGTTTGAAGGCACGGTGATCATTGATGTGCACGGCGTTGGCTACGAGGTTGCCGTAGCTGCGCACGACTTTGATGTATTGCAACTTGATGACACAGCTAAAATATACACCTACCATCATGTGCGTGAGCAGGCTGAAGAGCTGTTTGGCTTTTCAAGTTTGATGGCGAAGAAGTTGTTTGAGCTATTGATCTCTGTGCAGAGTGTTGGGCCAAAAGCAGCACTTGCGGTGCTTAGCCTTGGCAGCGCTGAAGCGGTTCGTAATGCAATTGCCACCAGTGATATTGCTTATGTGCAGCAGGCGAGCGGCGTTGGTAAAAAGACGGCTGAGCGGGTTGTCGTTGATCTGCGTGACAAAGTCGGCGCTCCAAGCGCATATGGCCGGGTTGATAACAGTGAACCTGTGGTAGCTGCTGCTGAAGATGAGGCATTGGAAGCGCTGATGGCACTGGGTTATACACTAGCAGATGCAACCAAAGCACTTAGTGGTATTGACACAGCCCTCTCGACATCAGACCGTGTTACTCAAGCTCTGCGTGCGCGTGATCGATAGCGTGCTATACTAGTAGTGATGCATACGACACATAATCAAGAGGCAAGACATGGCAATCGAACGGATTGTTGATACATCGTTGCACGCAGATGAGCCCGATGAACAGGCTATTGAGGTGACGCTCCGGCCGCAGCGGTTTGATGATTATATTGGCCAGGAGCGGCTGAAGCAAAATTTGCGGTTAGCAATTGCGGCAGCGAAGAAGCGTGGTGAGCCAGTAGATCACGTGCTACTATATGGCCCTCCGGGGCTTGGTAAGACAACCATGGCCAGCGTTATTGCAAACCAGATGGGGGTGAATTTGCGTGTGAGTGCCGGCCCGGCAATCGAGCGGGCGGGTGACCTGGCTAGTATCCTCACTAACCTAGAGGATGGTGATATTCTATTTATCGATGAGATTCACCGGCTTGGGCGCGCAGTGGAAGAGGTGCTATATTCTGCCATGGAAGACTTTAAGATAGATATCGTGATTGGTAAGGGCCCGGCGGCGCGAAGTGTTCGGCTAGATCTGCCAAAATTTACGATCATTGGAGCTACCACGCGCACTGGTAGCCTGGCTGCACCACTACGTGATCGGTTTGGGCATATGTATCGGCTGGAATTTTACACCGAGCCAGAAATTGCTCAAATTATTAGCCGCTCAGCAATGATTTTAGGGAATAGTATTGATGAGGTTGCGGCAGAGTTGCTCGCATCGCGGGCTCGATTAACGCCACGTATTGCAAACCGCTTACTGAAGCGGGTTCGTGATTATGCCGAGGTGCACGGCGATGGAGCAATTACCAAAGAGGTCGCAGCAGCTGCGCTTGCGATGCTTGAAGTTGATCGCTACGGGCTCGACCCGGCCGACCGTGCAATGCTCGAGAAAATGTATGACACGTACGGAGACAGGCCAGTGGGCTTAACGACTATTGCGGCACTTACCGGTGACGAGGCTACCACAATTGAGGATTTTTACGAGCCATATTTACTGCAGATTGGGTTTATTGAGCGCACCCCGCGTGGCCGCCGAGTAACGCCGCAGGCTATTACGCATATCAAACAAAACAAACGTGCAAAATCAGCAATATAGCGATATAATAGGAATATGAACAACGAGAACCAACCGCCACAAGAGCCGCGGGCATCGCGCAAGCCGGATGCCTACGACGCCAACGGTCGTCCGCTATACTATCAACCAGAGCAGCCGCCTCAGGCGGAATCGTCAGTGCAGTCTGATCTTCAGTCACTAGTAACAGAGGCGCCAGCAAGTGCAAATGGCCATAATTTTGACCCTGCTTTGCGCCGTCAATATGCTAATGAGCCAGATATCATTCACGCTCGCCGTCCGTATGAGCCATCACCAATTGCAATTAGCGACGAAGTACGCCGTCGCCACGAAGACTCACGTAAACAATATCCATTTTTGAACCTAAGCCAGGGTGAGTATGTCATGCTAGATGTTCGTCGCCACCCAATTGGACTGTTGCGTCCGATTCTAATGACGGTCGGTGTTGTGGGTCTTATTGTTGCAGTTGCGACGTTCTTTGTTATGAATGGCGATACACTGGCGCAGCTTACTCCTGGGTTTGAGCTACCATCGATAGAGGGTATGCTATTCCCACTAGCTCTACTAATTATTATCGCGGTACTTGGTGGTTTTGTTGCGGTTTGGGTGTATCTCCAAAACCGCTTTTTTATGACTAATGAAAGTGTGATTCAAGAAATTCAGTATAGTCTTTTCTCGCACCGTGAACAGACGGTGAGCCTTGGTAGCATTGAAGATGCCAGCTATATCCGCAGTGGACTATTGCAGATGATTTTTGATTATGGCTCGATTCGGCTGAGTACCGAGGGTGATGAAACTACGTATCGGTTTTATTATGTGGCTGATCCGAAGCGCACGGTTGCAATTATGAATAATGCAATTGAGGCCTTTAAGAACGGCCGCCCAGTGGATGATAATATTTTCCCGACTAATAGTGAGATCAACGAGGTCAGTACCCACGAAATTCATGATGGTTATATGGAAGAGCCAGAGCCTCCAAAGAAGGAAGTGGTGGATGGTGAAGTCCTTTCTACAGAAGAACAGCGCAAGATGCACCTACATACTAATGAATCAGGAGCCGCAGCCCCAGGCCGTCGTCAAGTCGACTTTGACTAGAAGCTGGTGTAGATAAGACTTATGTATATATAAAGTGAACGGCGACCGATTACTGGTCGCCGTTTTTCTTAACGAATTCTGCTTCTTTTTCAAGCTTGGCGCGAAGCACGTAGCCAGAACATTTGCCATCATCGCAGCCAACGGGCTCGTAGCGAAGATCCGAATCTTTGGTGCCGATGTTGCGGCCTTCGGGATCTTTTAGTAGGCCTTTATCTAGAGTGTTCATGGTATCTTCGTTAATAAACTCTGGATAGTAGCCATTTTTTTGGTGGTAGACTTTCTCGAGGTTGTAATGAATAGCATTGGTGGCCGTTTTGCGCTGATTATCGCGGAAATTAGCGTGTAGATCTTGCCACTGGAACGCAAAAATAGTACCAGTAGCCGCAAATAGTACAACGACCACAAGAAGCTCGATAACAGTAAAACCACGTTGGGTTGTGTAGGTCTTCATTGGCTCTATTATAGCAAACTTTTATTGTGGGGGTAAGTGGCTACCCGTTTCAGTACGGGCAGCTTGTTCGCGTTTTTTGGCCTCCCATATACTACTTCCTACAGCTAGACTAATGAACAGTAGTCCTAGCCCGCCGGTTGCCCATTCTGGCAGCTCAATGTGGAAGAGTTTGATAAACATAAGAACACCAAGTGCCAAGATAGCCCAGTGCGCACCATTTTCAAGATATTTATAGCGGCCAAGTACACCGGTGCGGAGCAGGTAAACGGTAAGTGATCGCACCCAGATGGCGCCTGCTCCAAGGCCGGCTACGATGAGCAGCACGTTACTGGTGATAGCGAAGGCACCAATGACTCCGTCGAAACTAAAACTCGCATCGAGTACTTCTAGGTAGAGCAGGCTTGCAAAGGCTGCCCAGCCGGTTTTAGTTTTAATAGACTTGGCGGTGTCATCATGAAAGAAAGAGCCAAACAGCTCAAGGCCGATGTGCAGCAAGATACCTAGCACAGCTGAAATAAGTACCAGTGACTGATGTTGTGGCTCAACGGTGAAATACAGTAGTGCTGCGGCAGCAAGCATGATACAGACTTTGAAGTTTTCAAAGCGGCCGGCTTTAGCGAGCAGGGGTTCGATGTGTCGCATCCAGTGGACGCGTTTATTGTAATCTATGAAATAGCTGAGGCCGATCATAATCAAGAAGGCGCCACCAAAAGCGTCAATAATTGGTGAGGCTTCGTGTAAGATGTGGCCATACTCTGATGGTTTATTTAACGCCAGGTCGATGACATTCATAAAGTCGTGGCCGCTGGCGATCATCACAATCAGAATAGGCAGTATGAAGCGGACAATGAATACCGCTACAAAAATACCAATCGTCAGGAAGACTTTCTGCCAGGTTTGGCTCATGGTCGAGAGCACCTTGCTGTTAATGATGGCGTTGTCAAAACTAAAGGTAACTTCAAGCACTACTAAAATAGCAAATAGCCATAGGCCACTAATACCAAGGCGAGCTGTGATAAATGCGCCAAGCCCCAGCGTAAGCAGAGCTGAAAACCAAAAAATACGGAATGGATGGTGCGAGTGGAGTAAGTGTTTCATCCCTTCATTGTAGCACGCTTTGCAAATTGCCGGGGTAAGAACTATTCCGCAAAGCTATGAGCTGCCAGGGCAGAGTGGTATACTAGAGGGAAGAACATAGGTGTAATTGGAGGATTTTACATGGTGGACAAAAAAAAGAAGACCGAACCTGATATGGCTGCAACTGTAGACACTGGTAAGCAAAAAGCGCTAAGCTTGGCGATGGACCAGATTACTAAGCAATTTGGCGATGGCTCAATCATGAAACTTGGTGAAGCTCAAAAGGTGGATGTTGAGGTAATCCCAGCTGGAGCTTTGAGTTTAGATTTGGCGCTTGGTGGTGGGTATCCAAAGGGCCGTATTATTGAAATTTATGGACCAGAAAGTAGCGGTAAGACCACTCTCACGTTACATGCTATTGCTGAGATTCAAAAGCAGGGCGGCACGGCAGCTTTTATCGATGCTGAGCACGCACTGGACCCAAGTTATGCTAAAAAACTTGGCGTAGACACCGAAAACCTGCTGGTTTCACAGCCAGACAATGGTGAGCAGGCGCTTGAGATTGCCGAAACACTGGTGCGTTCAAATGCAGTTGATTTGATTGTAGTGGACAGTGTGGCGGCATTGACGCCTCAGGCTGAGATCGATGGTGATATGGGCGACTCACACATGGGCCTTCAGGCCCGCCTGATGAGCCAGGCTTTGCGCAAACTAACTGGTATTATTAACAAGAGCAAGGCTACGGTGATCTTCATTAACCAGATTCGTATGAAGATCGGTGTAATGTTTGGTAATCCAGAAACAACTACCGGTGGTAATGCGCTGAAGTTTTATGCAAGCCAGCGTATTGATATCCGCCGCATTAGCCAAATTAAAGTAGGTGATGATATTGTTGGAAACCGTACCCGCGTAAAGGTGGTGAAGAATAAGATCGCGCCGCCATTCCGTACGGCAGAATTTGACATCATGTACAACCAGGGCATTAGTAAGGAAGGGGACATTCTGGACCTCGCTGTGCAGCATGGTGTTGTTGGCAAAGCTGGTGCGTTCTTTAAGTATCATGATGAGACGATTGGCCAAGGCCGTGATAAGGCAAAGGCTTACCTGCGCGAAAACCCAGAGGTATTGCAAGAGATCGATACTAAAGTGCGTGAGCTCGTGAAAGAGGCCGAGGCCTAACTTTGCGGATGCTCATAGTATGCACCCGGAGGAAAATCCTCTGGGTGCTTTTACTTTTATCTTGATGGGCACTGATCGTGTCGCTCGCGCACAGCTGGTTGATCGCGTATACTAGAAGTATGAAGGTGACCGCGATTACTCAGCAAGTGCAGAACAAAGGCCGCGTTAATATTATGATTGATGGGCAGTATCGGTTCAGCCTGGATGTGTTTCAGGTGGGGCAGCTGGGGCTGAAGGTTGGCTACGAGCTAACCGAGGAAGATATTGCAGCACTTGAACAGGAGAGCCAATTCGGGAAGCTGTATGTTAAAACACTAGATTGGCTGCTGTCACGCCCGCATAGCAGCCAGGAGGTGCAAGAGTATCTGCGCAAGAAAACGCACGATAGGCCAGTGCGTCGACGAGATGGCAAGGTTGTGGTGCGTCAAGGGGTGCCACAAGAGCTGGCTGATCGGGTATATCAGCGGCTTGAACAGAAAGGCTATATTGATGATGCAGCATTTGCGCGACATTGGGCTGCGTATCGTCATCAGCGCAAGGGTGTTAGCCAGCGGAAGCTTGCACTCGAGCTGCGAGCAAAGGGTATTGCCGAGCCGCTTATTCGACAGGTACTGGCCGAATCGGAACGCAGCGACACGCAAGAGATAGATAAAGTGATTGCTAAAAAAGCCGCACGTTACGCAGGGGACCGGCAAAAATTCATCATGTATTTGCAGCGGCAAGGGTTTTATTATGATGATATTATTCTTGGGCTAGAGCGCTACGATAGCTAAGAAGGTAAAGGACTGTACATACAGGGCGGCTAAGCGTCTGAGTTTGGTTGATTATTGCGCTGCCTGAAGGGGTTGTTAACTATTGGCACCGGCATGATTCGAGTAGTAGCGCGGTGCTGTGGTGATTGCGCGTAGGCGTCATGAACAGTGATAGCGTCATTAGTGACAGCGGCAATTTGTGAGCGGCGAATAATTTTTTGAGCTTCGGTAAAGCGCTGCCAAAATGGTGGCTCGACGGAGATTTGCTGCACAAGTAGGCTGCTAGGGTCTACGGCATAGCTTGTCACGGTGCCAAGCTGCTGGTCAGACTCTGTTTTTACGCTAATTCCAAGCAGTTCAAACGAAAAATTAAGTACAGTTTGTAGTTCAATGATATCTTCGGCTTCCACAAGTTCGTCATTTGAATCAATAATGAGACCAATGCTGCTTACTTCGCGGATATCACGCACGAGAAGATAAGCCCCGTGTTTTTGTGAAAGACGATTGCCACGCAAAGAAAACGCCATCACCGAGAGTGAGCGAGGGTCCACAATGGCCTCGTCAACATGTGCAAGTGTGGTGCCGGTTTGCAGGCTGAGCACAGGGGTATTAATAAACTCAGAGATTGGTGTAAATATCATAATATGCACTTTTATTGTACTAAAAAACTACTGCTTTCGCCACCAAAAGTAGCCGGGCGGGGGAGCGTTTGGTATACTAATGCTATGAAATGGGAGACACAGGTTCACAATGAAGAGATGACACGTCAGCTTGCGGATCAAATTGCGCATCAATTAGCAGCTCCGCTTGTTATAGAGCTAATCGGTGATGTGGGCGCTGGCAAGACAACTTTTACGCGGCATCTTGCTCGGGCGCTTGGCGTTACTGAACCTGTGCAGAGCCCAACGTTTACGTTAAGCCGCGTGTACGATGTTGCTGATGGTCGTCGGCTAGTGCATTATGATTTTTATCGGCTGGGCGAGGCTGGCATTATTGCTGATGAGCTGGCAGAAACGAGCGCAGACAACGCCACAATAACAGTGATAGAATGGGCTTCATCGATTGATGCAGTACTACCAAAAGACAGGCTAGTGGTGCAGATTGTTCCACGTGATGAGCAGGTGCGTGACATCTCGCTTCATAGTAGTGGGCCTCAGTCTGATCGGGTTATTCGTGGGCTATCTGATGCACCTAAACATTATGTATTAGCAAAGATGAGCGACGCCTGGGCGGAGCTTGCCATTGTAGACGCCCGCGGCAAAGAGATTGCAATGCGCCACTGGGAGGCTGGACGAAGCTTGGCTCGCGATTTGCACCAAGAGCTGGAGCAGCTTGCCATGTTTGATGAAAACCACTCTTGGCAAGATATTGCAGGCATTGGTGTGTATGCTGGCCCGGGTAGTTTTACTAGCTTGCGTATTGGGCTGACGGTGTTCAATACATATGCACACGAGCTGGGCCTTCCAATAGTTGGTGTCCAGGGAGATACAGACACCTGGAAGCAGCGTGCCCTCGGGCGCTTGGTGGCTGGTGAGCACGATGAGATTGTGATGCCGCAGTATGGTGCTCAAGCGCATATTACCGCTCCACGGAAATAACTGACCCTAGCAAAAGCGCAGAAAAGTTGATTCCAGGCGCTAGTGTTTTTACGATATACACGCTATAATTAAAGGTAAGTAGCGCGTAGTGTTTGAAATAATACAACGGGAGCTGCCTTCGCGTATTGAATTGGACGTTAGATACACAAAATTGGTTGCTAAAAAAGTATTGCTGCTGCGTAGTGGCTATCTTGTGAGTACACAAAAAAGAAAGGAATCATATGGAATTACTACTAGGTGCTGTAGTCGGCTTAGTATTTGGTGGTGCATTGACCGGGCTGCTGATGCACTATCGATTCGTGCGAGTGCATGGCGCAATTGCTGATATTATTGCCGGCGCCAAACACGAGGCTGCAGACACGATAGCTGAAGCTAAAAAAGAGGCTGTACGGCTCGAAAATGAACACCGCCGCGAGTGGAAGAAAATGGACCACCGGCTGATAGACCGAGAGCAGGCACTTGATGCGAAAATTGACCGGCTTGACCAGCGGGCTGAGCAGTTGCGACGCAGTGAGGCGGAAGTTGAAGACTTAAAGCAAGAGATTCGGGCAATTCGTGCTCGCCAGCAGGATAAGCTAGAAAAAATTGCTACTCTTTCGAAAGAAGAGGCTAAAAATAAACTGTTTGCTATGACCGAGCGTGATATTAAGGGCGATCTAGTCAACCTGATTGGGAAAATGCAGCGAGACGCTATTGACGATGCTGAAGAACGTGCCCAGACCATACTGCTAACTGCCATGGAGCGCATGAGCAGTGAGGTGACGGCAGAGCGTACCGTGACCGCAGTAAAGCTGACTGATGATGATATGAAAGGCCGTATTATTGGAAAAGAAGGCCGCAATATCCAGGCGCTGCAGCGTGAAACCGGCGTTGATGTGCTCGTGGACGATACGCCAGGCATGATTGTGCTGAGTAGCTTTGACCCAATCCGCCGCCAGGTAGCGCGGTTGGCGCTTGAGACACTGATGAAAGATGGCCGTATCCATCCAGGCCGCATTGAAGAAGTGGTAGCCAAGGCTAAAAAACAGATCGATCGTGAGATTCGTGATGCGGCAGAGAGTGCAATGCGTGAAACTGGTGTCGTTGGTATCCCTAAAGAGATGCAGCGGCTACTGGGTGAGCTACGATTCCGTACTAGTTATGGCCAGAACGTACTAAAACATAGCACCGAGATGGCGCAGATGGCAGCCATGGTGGCTGAGGAGATTGGCGCAGATGTGCGAACGACTAAAATTGCCGCGCTGCTGCACGACATCGGTAAGGCGGTTACTCATAAAATTGAGGGTAAACACCACCACATTGGGGCCGAACTGGCACGTAAATACGGCATGAGTGAGGCTATTGTGCATGCCATTGAAGCACATCACGACGACGTTGAGGCAACGACGCCAGAGGCTCTGGTGGTGCGCGTGGTTGACGCAGTTAGTGCTGCTCGGCCAGGAGCTCGTAATATTTCAGCAGAGAACTTTGCTGAGCGTATGCGTGATCTTGAGAATGTTGCGAAGAGCTTTGATGGTATTGATAAAGCCTATGCTATATCGGCTGGTCGTGAGGTGCGCGTCGTGGTGCGTCCTGGTAAGGTTGATGATCTTGGATCGATTAAGCTTGCGCGAGATATTGCGACAAAGATCGAGAGTACAATGCAGTACCCAGGCACCATTAAGGTGAATGTTATCCGTGAAACACGGGCCATTGAGTTTGCAAAATAAAATTAATTAGTGTGACATAATAACCTCCCGCTACTACGCAATGGTAGCGGGAGGTATTGTATTAGAGGGGAATGCGCAGCTGCAAATATAAACGTAAAAATATAAAACCACCGCAAGAACGGTGGATTTGTATACAAATGGTCGGGGTGAAAGGACTCGAACCTTCGACCTCACGGTCCCAAACCGCGCGCGCTAGCCAACTGCGCCACACCCCGATGGATACACTTATGATATCAGGGGTAGGGCAAAAAGTCTAGTCTTTTTTGTACTTTTTCAGTGGGTATTAGCGTGGTAGAATTTTTTGCACCAATGGGACATTGATTAGTGCCCATACGATAAGTACGACGCCGGCAGCAATGGCACTATTGATTAGTATATTTGTTGATGGCTGAATGAATGCTACGACAGAGATGAGTACAATGCCATGAATACAGTAAGCTGTTAGCGAACGCTGGCCAAACGAGAGAAGTAGCCAGCCCAGCAGTGCGGCGAGTGGTTTGCGCAGATAATGGAATACGGTAAATAGTCCACCAAACCAAATGAAGGCCAGAATGATTGTTTGAATGGTGAGCGGGTCATTCGTAAAGATAGGGTCTATGTGGGTGCGGATTGCCACATAGGTATCGCGGTCCATGAGCGTCCAGTCTGGATTTTCTACCTTATCCCAGCCGTGCACGAAGAAGAAGCTGAGCAGCATACTGAGCGCAGTAATAAGTATTATGCTAATAGCCGATACGCGGCGCACTACGGTATGCTTTTGCAAGAAAGTGATGATTGGCCGCAGGAAGAAACCAATTATTGCCGCCCCAAAGAATAGTGGGCTCCACAGAAAAGCAGGTTCATTAATTTTCCAGCCGATCAGGTAGAGAACGGCGATACCAGTAGCGATGATAATCCACTGTTTTTTTCGTACCAACCACAGGAAGACAGGAGAAAATACGAGCATGATAGCGTACATGCGCAAGAAGTAAATCCATGGGTTAAAATCCTGCATAGTTAGGACATTCCAGATGTAGGCCAGTGGGTTAATGAGCGGGCTTGGCGCTGGCAAGCGTGGAAAAATATCATGCGGTGGCAGGAGTACTAGTGGCACCGTTAATATAACGGTGACAATCATGCCCCACAGGTATAGCATACCGGCGCGTTTTAACAGCAGTTTAGTGAGGTGTTTCAAAGAGTATTTCTGCCCTTTGTAGGCGCGGATATAGCCAATAAGCAGCCCAGAAATGATGAAAAAGCCCTCGGCTGCGGTCACCCATAGACGGCCCTCGCCGGTAGCATAACGGAAGATATTGGGCCAAAACTGCAGATGGTCAATAATAATCATTACCATAAAAGCGCCACGCAAGAGGTCAAATTCAATGATACGATCAGGCCGATGACTGGCTTTAGCGATGATAACATCAACAGGTCGCCAGCGCCGCATGGCTTCTAACAGGGAGGAAAAAGTGGCAGGCATAATGAAATTATACCTCGCAGTCTCGCGCTATACTTCTCGCTTTGTCGGCTAATGTGTCGTCGAGTGGATCACCAGTGAATTCACCATATTTATGAAGAGCTGCTTGTTGAATTAAGAAGTCGGCAATGGCTGGGTTTTTAGGCAGCAGTGAACCGTGTAAATAAGTGCCAATAACATTATGTGTAATAGCACCCTCAGTGTTATCTTCGGTGTTGTTGCCTGATCCTTTAATAACGGCACCGAGTGGCGTTGCTTGTGGCCCGAGGGTTGTTTGCCCGCTGTGGTTTTCATAGCCAATAATTTCGCCAAATTGGTCACTTTTAGTCACAATATTACCCACAAGACGTTGGTCTCCGGCAACAGTGTGCGCATCGATAAGGCCAATGCCAGGAATGGTTTCGCCGGTAGCTGTCGTGAAGTCATGCCCGAATAGCTGATACAGACCACACACCATTAGCATTGGAACGCCGTCTTCTGCGAGACTGTGCAATTGAGGCGCAATAGCTTGCAGGTCTTTTTCAATTCGTTTTTGCCCAGAATCTTGGCCACCGCCACCAACAATAATATCAATAGTACTTGGCAGTGTGTCACCAGGGTTGTAGTCGATAACCTCTACGTCGTATCCATATCGTTCGGCACGCCGCTTGAGGGTTAGTGTATTACCCCAGTCGCCGTAGATATTCATATCTTTGGGGTATAGCTGCATAATAGTGAGTGATTTTGTCATGAGATAGTCTCCACATTAGTGATCTGGGCTAGTTGTTTGCGCAGGGTAAGCATGGCAGTATAGGTGCAATAGATGCGCTTTGGCCCAACCGAACTTGCAAGGAATGTTTGTAGTGCCTTGGCTAAATCTGGCTCAACGGCGGTGAACGGCACTTCGTCGTAGTCGAGGCGTAGTGCCATATCGTATGCTCGGCGGCCGCTTACCATTGCTACGCCATTTTCTCGTAGGCTATCGAATGGCACGTCCCACAGCCAGCTCATGTCGCGTCCATCGGCATAATTGTCGTTGATAGCGATCATGGTACTGGTGCCGGCTGCATCAAACGATGAGAGTCCAAGGCGGAACCCACTTGGATTTTTTACGAGCACAAGCTCGAGTGGGGCTCCGTTTACGGTAAGTGACTCACCCCGGCCAAAGGCAGGTTGAATATGGGCTAGTGTATCGATTAGTGGCTGCATTTTGAGCTGGTCGCCACAAATTTGCGCAACTAGTGCAAGCGCTGCAGCAGCGTTGAAGGTGTTGTAAATACCACGCAAGGCAAGTGGCGTAGTGACGGTGTGGCTGGCTACTGAAAAAGTACCGGTGTGAGTGGTGTTATCAAGCGAGTCGAGCGTGACAATTGCTGTAGGTAGGTTGCTACTATTATCTACCGCGGCTGCGTGCGTCATAGCATCATCTTCTGGGAAGAGAGCGCGAGTTTCGTCAGATAGGCCGTAAAAGGCGGTTGCTAGTCCTGCTCGTTCGCTTTGCGCTAGCTCACCAATGGCCCGCACGCGACTATCTTCTCGGTTGACGGTTAGTGTTTTTGTGGTAGCATTTGCAATTTTTTGTAGAAGTGATGCAGTGTAGTCGATTTCACCAAAGCGATCTAGTTGGTCGCGCATAACGTTGAGCAGCAGGGAATGCGCCGGGCGAACTTGTCGCACAAAGTGAACCGCATGGGCTTCGTCTAGCTCCAGCACGGCAATATCAGCTGATAGTTTGCCAGTAAGTGACAATTCAGGTAAGAGCGCCGCGATGACACCACGCACAAAGTTACTTCCCGTGCGGTTGGTAAACACGCGCAGTCCTTGTGATTCAAGCAGTTCGACCACCATTTTTGTAGTGGTTGTTTTGCCATTTGTCCCAGAAATAACGACGACGCCGTGTGGCAGTTGCTCGAGGGCTTTTGGTAATAGGTGACGGTCAAGTTTTTCAATAACAAGCCCTGGCAGCGCTGAGCCTCCACCGCGCCAGCCACTGATACGTTTAACTAGTTTGCCGATCAAGATAGGTAGAGTGTGTTGCATTTTTATAGTATAGCAAAGTTCCGCAAAAAATGGTGTAAAATTATAAAACAGCGTGGCTCCGCCGGTAGCTTCTGTGGTAAAATGGTGCTTATGTATATAGTTGCTATTCTGTCATGGTGGTATACCAGGGGGCTTATGGAGCAGGTGCGGCGACAAGGGTCGCGGCTAGCTGGTGTTATCGATTTCTTTTCATTTACGCTGATACTACGAACCTTATTTGCACCATATAAACAAATCTCAGCCGGTTCAGTGCAGGGTAGTTTGCCGCTGCAGCTGCAAGCATTCACTGATCGGCTGTTCTCGCGGGGCATTGGTTTTGTGGTGCGACTACTACTGTTAATCGTCGGTACGATGTGTTTGGCCGGTATGGTACTATTTGTCGTAGCCTGGCTTGTTGGTTGGCTGCTGCTACCACTAGCGCCGGTCGCTGGCGGAATTGCCTGGGTGCAGGGGGTACGTATATGGTAATGCGGCTAGAGATTGATGTTACGAGTCGTCGAGCTAAACTGGCTCGGCTTGGCAGGGCTTTGAGTGGCTGGCGACTAGCTATGTGCTGGCTAGTCGGGATATTACTAGGGGCGCTTGGTGTATTGCTACTACTGGAAGGGCAGTCTATTGGTTGGCTGCTTTTAGGCAGTGCAAGTATTCCTTGTATGGTGCTCGTGTGGCGCTCGCAATATTTGCTTACACTTCCGCCAAATGACCCTGATAGAGCGGCTAGTGTTGATGCGGTGCTGGCGGCTGAAGTACTCGGTAGGCTGAAGCCGGGCGAGCCAGTGACAGTGCCCGCATTAGCTGCAGCAGTTGCTCAAACGAAGGCTGCAGGTTTTATCGGGGTGCGGCTTGGTCTTTCTCCTAATAACATTGTTAGTATGGCGAATAACCCTCAGATTACAGCCGAGGCTGTGTATAGTTATGCCATAGCTTTGCAGCAGAGTCTAGGAGAGCGCGAGGTAAGTAGTGCCATACTTATTGCAAGTATTGTCGCGGCGTTTCCATATAAAGAAGAGATATTGGCGCAGCTACATCTAGATGAAGCTGATGTGCTAGAGGGTGCGCGGTGGTATCACGAGTTCCAAGAAAGTATGCGGCGTCAGCAGCAGCCACGCCGTGATGGTGGGCTCGCTCGTGATTTAGCGTTTGGGTTTACTCCACTACTGCAGCGGCTAAGTAGCAATATTAGTCAGCAAGTTGGTGGCGGTCAGGTTGGCGTTGAGGTGCCAGCTCAGCAGGAAATTGTCGAGCGAATGATTGATGTTTTTGCTGCTCGTGGTCGTCAGAACGTGACGTTAGTCGGCAGCAGGGGTGTCGGAAAGTCTACTATTGTGCGTATGTTTGCACAGCGGTTGATGGACGGACGCAGCCGGTTACCTGCACATTTGCAGTATCACCAGGTAATTTCGCTAGATGCAGCAGCGATCATTTCGGTTGCACCGAATCGTGGTGAACTCGAGGCACTGGTGAACCAAGTGCTTATTGAAGCCTATAGCGCTAAAAATATTATTGTCTTACTTGAGAACGCAGAGCTATTCTTTGAAGAGGGAGCGGGCTCGGTTGATATCGCAACGATATTGCTACCAATTTTGGAGGCTGGCCGATTGCGCATGATTTTGACGATGGATGAGCAGCGGCTGCTGCAAATTGCTCAATCTCGACCAGGAATTATTGCGGCGCTTAACCGAATCACGGTGCCAGCAACAGACAAGCACCAAACGATGCGTATCCTAGAAGACCAATTGCTACTGCACGAATATCGTCGGGGTGTGCGATACACCTATCAGGCGCTGCAGGAGGTTTATCGACTGAGCCAGCGTTACGTACAGAATAGCAGTATGCCGGGCCAGGCGCTGCAACTATTGGAGTCGGCAGCCGGTTTCCCAGAGCAAGGGCTCGTGACGCGTGGGTCGGTGCAACAGGCTATTGAGCAGACGCTTGGTGTTAAGGTCGGCGATGCGCAGCGCACCAATGAGCGGCAAAAGCTGCTGGACTTAGAGTCGCTGCTTCATCAGCGAATGGTCGGCCAAGATCGGGCGGTTTCGGTGGTAAGTGATGCACTGCGGCGAGCACAGGCTGGCGTGCGTAATGAAAACCGCCCAATCGGCACCTTCCTATTTTTGGGTCCTACTGGTGTGGGTAAAACAGAGCTGAGTAAAGCGCTTGCTGAAACATATTTCTCTGGTGAACAACACATGGTGCGCATCGACCTTAACGAATATGTTCAAGAAGCTGATGTAAGCCGGTTGATTGCTGATGCTGCTCATGACCCGGGCAGTCTAGCCGCACAAATTAGCAAGCAACCATTTAGCGTTGTGCTGTTAGATGAAATTGAAAAAGCTCATCCGCTCGTGCTAACAACGCTACTTCAGGTGCTTGACGAAGGTATTTTGCGTGATATCAACAATGCAGCGGTGAGTTTTCGTGATGCGATTATTATTGCGACATCAAATGCTGGCGCCGACTATATCCGTGAGCGTGCCGCACAAGCTGGCAATATCTCGCAGTTTGAAGAGCAGCTGGTAAATCAATTAATCACAACTGGCCAGTTTAAGCCAGAATTCCTAAACCGTTTCGATGAAATTGTGCTGTTCGAGCCGCTCCAGAAGGATGATCTGCTGCAGATAATAGATTTGATTATTGCAGGGGTGAACCGCACACTGGCGTCACAAAAGGTGGCGATTGACGTGGAGGAGGCTGCCAAGCAGATTCTGGTAGATGCTGGGTATGACCCTCAGCTGGGTGCTCGTCCAATGCGCCGCATCGTGCAGCGTGCAGTAGAGAATTTGGTAGCACGTAAAATGCTTGCAGGTGAGCTAACAGCCGGGCAAACGCTTCATATCACAAAAGACGATGTCGCGAGCCAGCTAGGTATATAGCCAAAGCCTACTTTTTATTCGATTTATTTGAGTTTGATTCGCGCACGATATCCTTTAGGAAACGGAAGCTTTGTTCCATATCTTTTAGGTTGTTCTCAGCAGTTGCTTTATCATCTGCTCCGGCGATGATTTGGTAAATAGAGTTATCGCTAATAAATGCACGCGATACGAAATACATACTAACAGGGCATTTGTTTTTTGGCTGTTCAGTGCAATCTGCCTTATAGCGGTTGATAGTTGCACGCACGCTTGGCGAATTATGGAAGGTATCGAGCTGGCTTGTACCAATTAGCTCTGCGTCAAGGTCTTGTGCAGTTTGCAGTGAAGCATCGTGCAGGTAGGTGCTTTCTTGGTGGTCGGTACGAATATTTTCTGGCGGCAATGGAATGACGTTAATTTCATAAAACCTCGTCGGTTGGCTAATAGTATAGTAATGGGCTGGCACGAGCTCGCCCTTGTTTTTTGTATCCCGGTGGATGCGCGGGCTATTACTTTCAGATGGCTGTCCTGGCATATTGAGGGTAAAATTATATTTTTCAGAAGTAAATGAACCACGTTGCACAACAGCTTCCTGCTTGGTGGCTGATTCTTGCTGTTGCCCAGGCATAAACTTATTATCACCAAAAAGTCCTGCGGCATAAAAAAGTGCAACCAGGCCACCAATAAAAAGGAGACCAATAGCGACGAGCAGCAGCACGATCCAAATAGGTAGTCCGCTGCGAGATGAGTTTTGTGACGATGAATTAAAAAATGACATAGCAATATAAAATAATAGTTATTCTAGTTTGGTACCCCGGGTAGGGATCGAACCTACGGCCAAAAGCTTAGAAGTCTCTTGCTCTATCCACTGAGCTACCGGGGCTTGATGGTAGTATAGCAAATCACCACAGAGCACGGAAGAGGTGCGCCACGCGTTCAGTACATAAGAAAAACCTCTTTATATAAAGAGGTTTTGTCGTAGTCATTCTGTGGTGCGGGCGGAGAGAATCGAACTCTCATCACTTGCTTGGAAGGCAGGTATATTAAGCCATTATACGACGCCCGCGTAATACTAACTAGAACTATAGCACAGAGGTTGGCTGCTGCGCAAGTAGTTTTTTACCCTAGTAAATGTGCTATAATAAAAGTGATGTAATGATCTTATAGCTAAAGGAGGAAGTCATGAAAGATTTCGGACCCAACCCATATGTGGTTGATATTGAGGAACTAACGCTGCAGAACGATTCATTTAGGCAGGCGGCATGGACTGGCGCGAACATGCAAATGACACTAATGACCATTCAGCCAGGTGACGATATTGGTCTAGAGGTACATGAAGATCACGACCAGTTCCTACGTATTGAGCAGGGTCAGGCTAGGGTAGAAATGGGCCCAAGTGAGGATAACCTTGATTTTATACGTGATGCAGCTGACGACTTTGCTATTTTAGTGCCAGCTGGTACGTGGCATAACGTGGTTAATGTTGGTAGCGAGCCACTGAAGCTGTATTCTATTTACGCACCAGCAGAGCATCCACATGGCGTTGTTCACGAGACAAAAGCTGAAGCGGACGCCTACGAAGCTGAGCACCACGGTAAGTAAAGAAGGCTGCCAGGGAGACGAGTAAGGGAGGCGAGGTTTTCAAGAGTGCCCCGCGTGCAATTTCATTATGTATCGACAATTCGATAATGGGTTTAACCCGACCCCTTCGGGGGATAGAGGAGCACAGCGTGCTGCCGCTCGCAGAGAAGCAGTAATGAAAGGCATAAGGCCTGACTTTAGAGAGGGTTATATGCCCGAGCGGCGTTCGCGAAAGACTTCGGAACCAACGCCGCGGACAAACCGAGAGGGGCTTATTCGAGCTCAGCGAGAGCAGCAAGCTCAGCTTGTGGAGGCTGCTTCTGATGGGTATCAGCCTTTGGCTGGTGGGCAGCCTTGTTCGCTAGCGTATCCTAGTGGCTCTTCAGGCCAGCAGACGTCCCATGTTCAAGGAAAGGCTGTTAAACGGGTAGGCCGGTATCAGTCGCAGCTAAATGCCCGCAAGAATACTGGGGGGATGCCTCTACCTCCGTCGTCGTATGCTCGTCTTCAGGGTTGTGACGCGGCCTCTCAGCTACTTCACAGGGCCCAGCGCAATCAGCGCAATAATACGCAGTAGTGTGGTGGCTTTTCTTCTTGTGTTTTGGTGACTCTTATGCTAAAATTACAATCACGTGGCGGATATAGCTCAGTTGGTTAGAGCGCTGGATTGTGGCTCCGGAGGCCGTGGGTTCGAGTCCCATTATTCGCCCCAAATTGAAGTGGATACCCCTTGCAAGTATGTACTGTCTTTTTGCGCAAGGGGTGTTGATAATTCTGTATGCTTGGCATAATCTAGGCTATGCAGCCTAGTACAATCAAACATAAAAATAACCCGGAATTTCCGGGTTATTTTTTGTAACTATTGCCTGGCTCTAGTTAACCAATGTCGTGATGTGTGCACCAATTGTATTAAGGCGTGCGGCCAATTCTTCGTAGCCACGGTTAATCGAGTAGACGTCTCGCAAGATAGACTCACCAGGAGCTGCCAACATAGCTAGTAAGATGACAACACTTGGGCGGAGCGCTGGAGGCGCAACCACGTCTGCTGGTTTCCAGTTGGTAGGACCTGAGATGTACACGCGGTGTGGGTCAACAAGCTCAATGTTAGCATTTAGCTTAGTAAGCTCGGTGAAGTAGATTGCACGGTTTTCGTAACTCCAGTCGTGCAAGAGTGTTCGTCCTTCGGCCGCAGTTGCAATTAAGCCAAGGAATGGAAGATTATCCATATTAACGCCAGGGAATGGCATACTGTGTAGCTTGTCTTTTGGCGCTACTAGCTTTGACTTGTGCAGTGTGATGTCTACCAGGCGAGTTCGTCCATTGCGAGCCTTATATTCAGGACTTTGTGTGTAGCGCAATCCCATATTTTCTAGAATAGATAGCTCAATTTCGGTGAACTCAATTGGCACTCGGTGGATGGTAATTTCCGAATTAGTCACGACTCCCGCAGCAATAAAGCTCATTGCTTCAATTGGGTCTTCGCTTGGCGCGTATTCAACGTCTACGTCGATATGCGGTTTACCAGTAATAGTTAGTGTTGTGGTGCCGATTCCTTCGATTTTAACGCCCAGTTTTTCCAGGAAGAAACAAACATCCTGTACCATGTAGTTCGGGCTGGCATTGCGGATGATGGTAGTGCCATCGTAGCCAGCTGCTGCCATAATGACATTTTCAGTAACGGTGTCTCCACGCTCAGTCAGCAGAATTGCTCGATCAACACGCTGAGGTGTGGTTTTCACATCGTAATGATCACTAAGAGCTTCTACCTTCATACCAAATGGTGATAGCCCGGTGAGGTGTGGTTCAACGGTGCGCTTACCAAGATTGCAGCCACCAGCAAAAGGTAGCGTAAAAGCTGGGTACTGGTGTAGTAGTGGCCCAAGGAACATGATAACGGTGCGTGTTCGCTTTGCGGCGGCAATGTCCATCTTGTCGAGTGCTAGCGTTTTTGGCGGAATGATTTCTAGGTCGTTACCTTCGTGCCAGACAGTGCGCACACCGATGCTATTAAGCACTTCAATAATACGATTTACTTCTTCAATGCGAGCGACGCGGCGGAGCAGGGTGCGACCTTTATTAAGTAGCGCTGCACACAGTAGTCCCACTGCAGCATTCTTACTTGTTTTAACCTCAATCTCACCAGATAGCTCGTGGCCACCTTCAACTTTAAAGTTAATCTTACCAGACTTATTCAGCCGCACAATATCACGAGAAAGTACTTCACTAATACGTGCCACCATTTCGATGCTCAGGTTTTGGCCACCGTTCTCGATGCGGTTGATTGCGCTTTGGCTCGTGCACAATTTTTCTGCAAGTTGCGCTTGTGTCAGGCCTTTGGCCTGGCGGTTATCTTGAATAGTTTTACCGATTTTGCGGAGATAATTATTCGTATCCATACCAGATATAATATATCATGTATGATATAAAATCAAGATAAGCAACGCGTAGTATGGGCAAAAAAGGTAAAAAATGCTACATTAAAAGGTATGAAAGATGAAAAAGTTGCAGAAATATTGAATAATGAAGTTTTGCGGCAAACAGAGGGGTTAGAGCTAATTCCAAGTGAGAATTATGTGAGTAAAGATGTACTGACTGCGCTGGGGAGCGTGCTCACAAATAAATATGCTGAAGGCTATCCGGGCCGGCGGTATTATGGTGGACAGGAGAACACTGATGCGATTGAACGCTTGGCGATTGAGCGTGCAAAGAAGTTGTTCGGGGCTGACCATGCCAATGTGCAACCTCACTCTGGTGCGGCAGCTAATGAGGCGGTGTATAGTGCTTGGCTGAAGCCGGGCGACACAGTGCTCGCAATGGATTTAAGCCATGGCGGTCATTTGACCCATGGAGCAGCCGTGACGCGATCAGCGCAGCTGTACCGGTTCGTGCGGTATAAAATGAAAGATCCAACGACTGGGGAGATTGACTATGATGAGCTGCGACGTATTGCCCACACGGAGCAGCCAAAGATTATTTTAGCTGGTTTTTCTGCGTACCCACGCCAGTTAGACTATGCTCGGTTTGCAGAAATTGGTCGGGAAGTTGGGGCACTACTGATGGCAGATGTTGCGCACATTGCGGGGCTAATCGCTGGTGGTGTAGCTGATAATCCATTTAAGCATGGGTTTCATGTAATGACTTCGACTACGCATAAGACGTTGCGTGGGCCACGTGGAGGACTCATTCTCAGCAAGGGGGTTGTCGGTAATCCTTTGGTGAAGCCTCCAGTCGCGCTGGAACATATTCCAACGTTAATCGATCGCGCTGTTTTTCCTGGTATGCAGGGTGGTCCACACATGCATACTATTGCTGCAAAAGCAGTGGCTTTTGGTGAGGCGCTGCGGCCCGAGTTTGCCGACTATGCTCGAGCGGTGGTGGCTAATGCTCAGGCACTTGCGCAGGAACTGTTGCGGCGAGGGTTTACTCTTATAGGTGGCGGTACAGACAATCATTTGCTACTTATTGATATGATAGCCTCACGGGGCGTAGATGGTAAAACTGCAGAACGAGCACTAGACGCTGTAGGGTTGACGGTGAACGCCAACAGCGTGCCGGATGATCCAAGGCCGCAGTTTGCGCCAAGTGGCATTCGCCTGGGGACACCGGCGATTACCACGCGGGGAATGCAGCCAAAGGACATGGCTATGGTAGCTGGTTGGATAGATACGGCAATTACCGCGCGCGACGATGTGGAAGCCCAGCGGCAGCTTGCACAAGAGGTGCAGGCAGTTGCGCGTCAACTAAAGGCTATCGCCTAGCGGGAATTGTAGCTTAAAAAATACCACGCTGGCATGTGCAGTGTGGTATTTTTATTAGCGTCTTCGTTAGTTAAGCAGTCGGACCGATCTCTAGAGGTTCTTGCTCGATTGTGATACCAAATTTCCCACGTACTGCATCAATAATATGCTGACGAGCCGCAGCTAGGTCGCTATATGAGCTGGCTGATTCGTTAATGAGCACCAGGGCATTAGCTGGATTAACGCGCATGCCGTGCAGCAGTTCACCTTTCAGGCCAGTTTGCTGGATCAACCACCCGGTTGGGACTTTTATACGGTCATCTGGCATAGGGTAATGTGGTACTGATTCGAAATCTTGCTGAAGGCGGGTAAATGTTTCTGTATCAACAATAGCATTTTTGAAAAATGAGCCAGTATTGGGCTGCAGAGCTGGGTCTGGTAGCTTTTGGGCGCGAATAGCGGTAACGGCTTCGCGGATTTGCAGTGGCGTTGGTTGCTCGATGGCGTGCTCGTCTAAGTATGTTTGAAGTGCCGCGTAGTAGGGCGGTTGTGGCGGTCGTTTTGAGAACTGCATGGTGACAGCATAAATGCAGTAGCGGCCACTTGCTTCACCTCGAAAAATACTGTGTCGATATGAAAAGCCGCATTGCTGAGCAGATAGTGTGACGAATTCACTGCGTTGGCTATCGTAGGCGTGCACTTTGGTGATAATATCGGCTGCTTCTTGGCCGTAGGCACCGATATTTTGTACTGGTGCTGCACCAACGGTTCCTGGGATAGCTGACATTGCCGCAATCGAGCTGCTGCCTTTAGCGGTTGTAAATGCACAGAGTTCATCCCACACTTCGCCGCCGCCAACCCTAAGGCTGAAAAATGAATCAGTTTCTTCTAGCAGCTCTACTCCGGTGATCATCATTTTGCCAACAATGCCATTAAACCCTTCATCGTGCGCGAGTACATTGCTGCCACCACCGAGTATGTAAGTAGGCAAGGAATGTTGCTTGGCAAATTCATAAAAACGGGGAATGTCTTCTTTGGTGGTAATATCAGCCGTTAAGTGGGCTGCTCCGCCAAGCCGCATAGTAGTAAGTGTTTGTAGGCTAACTGCTTCTTGAATCTTCATACTATTAGTATAGCACCGGTTTTATTTATCGCGGTAGAGTATTGCAGGGTAATTCACTGCGTGGTACAATACTGAATGTGAGCACCCGTAGCTCAGTGGATTAGAGCACTGGTCTTCGGAACCAGGTGTCGTACGTTCGAATCGTACCGGGTGTACCAAGAATAGGATGCATAACCTCAAACGCAACTCGTTTGGGGTTTTATGTTGTTTATAAAAAGAAGCCATTGGTTATATTTCGGGCACTAAAAAACTCCTCTGGTGAAATGAGGAGTAGTTTAGTGTAAATTTATTATCTGGAGGGCCAGGAGGGGCTCGAACCCTCGACACCCTGCTTAAGAGGCAGGTGCTCTAACCAGCTGAGCTACTGGCCCATCTGCAGCTTGCGCCGCTAACTTTTTGTATTCTACCAAATAGCTAGCGGCTTGTAAAGGGTATTCGCTGCAAAATATCTTAAAGGCTAGTTGTTATCTTTCTTCGCCTCTTTTGCTGGTTCATCACCGATGATCGTTTCGATAGTCTCCTCAACTACAGTGGTTTCATCGCTAACCTCAGCTGGGTCGAAGTCTGGCGTATCGAGTCGAGCAGCTCCGGCCGATTCATTCCAGCGGCTACCGTCGAATGCCAACCAAATTAGCCAGACAATCGGCAGGAAGATAGCCCACAACACAAAGGCACCTTCTTTTTGCAGCTTACGGCCAATAGCGTATGCAGCTAGCGCCCAGAAGACATAGTAGGTAATCGAGCTGCCGGCAAGAATGATATTACCAAAGATCTCAATTGGCGATGGGTCGAGTGATGAGCCAGATGAAGGTAGTGTAATAATGCCGACAAATGTACTAGCTACTAGAGGCAGCAGCACCCACCAGCCGTATTGGCCACCAAGTTCAAGCAGTCGCCAGGTATTATATACAGGAATCCATGCTTTCCAGCTTTTTACTCCAGCCTTCTTAAAAATACGTGATAATAGGAATGAGTTAATGATATATGAAGCGATAGCCCCAAAGACCACTAATCCCAGTAGGAATAAGAATATAGCAACAAAAGCTGCGCCCTCAGCCGCTCCTGTCGAATACGAACTATGATACATGTAAAAGTCCTTTCGTTACTTTATGAAAGAAGTATATTATACTTATATAGTATATGACAAGAGTACTCAATGGACAGGAATTAGTAGATTTTATTAAAGTTCGTCAGCTGCGTCAGGCACGAAACTTGCGGCAGCAATATATGATTATACCGACGCTTGCTATCGTACATGATGGCAAGTCCCCGGTAAATACAAGCTACCTAAGGGTAAAGCAGCGCTATGGCGATGATATTGCGGTGGACGTTCGTGAAGTTGTTGCTACGCAGGGCACCGTGATAGATGAGCTTCAGAAATTAGCTAAGGACAGCAAGGTACATGGAATTATTGTGCAGTTGCCGTTTGAGTCTGTAGATATTGATGAGTTAGTAGCGGCGATACCCGCGGAAAAAGATGTTGATGGTCTGCGCGCAGATAGCGTGTTTATAGCAGCGACGGCTCAGGCGATTGACTGGCTAGTAACGGGATACAACGTGACGCTGACAGGCAAAAAGATTGCTATTATTGGCCAGGGGCGATTGGTGGGGGCTCCGTTAGCTGCGCTATATAAAGGTCATGGCTATGATATTACGACCTATGAAGAGGGTGATGATCTGAGTTCGATAGTAGAGCATGATATTATTATTACCGCTACTGGCGTACCCGGACTTATAACGAATGAGTTAGTAAAACAGCGTGCGGTCGTTGTTGATGCAGGTACAGCCACTGAAGACGGCCGTATAGTGGGCGATGTGGCAGATAGCGTAAGGCAGCGTGACGATGTGACAATTACTCCGGTGAAGGGCGGGGTGGGGCCGCTTACAGTTGCCTCATTATTTGAGAATGTATTGCACGCAGCAAGATTACAAAAGGATGATATAGCGCAGTAATAATGGGTGTGCGTAACAAACCCGAACGACAAATAGCGTTCGGGTTTTTGTATGTATAGGTTAGGGTAGCCTACACAAAACATAAAAACCACCCTCGTGAAGAGGGCAGTTTTATATGTGCTAGCGCTACTGTGCTAGTTCTTCTTGCGTGTTACAGCGTACAATGCTGCTGCGGTAAGAGCACTTGCGCCAATACCAACGCCAGCTAGGCCTACTGCACCTGTTTGTGGTAGCGCGTCAGGATTCTTTGGCGCTGGTGGTGCTGGGTTTACTGGGGTAGTTGGAGTTGGGTTGCAGGCAGCAGTATCTGTTGTGTGTTTGCTGCTGTCAACATTTTTTTCGTTGAGTGATACGATTTGACCAGTGGTCTTATCACATACCTGTACTTTCTTCTCAGTTGGTTGTCCTGGAGTAGGAGGGGTTACTGGAGGTGTTGGTGGTACAGTAGGGTTTGTCTTGCAGTCGGCAAGATTCTTTGAGTGCTTTTTACTATCAAATGCGCTCTCATCGATAGTGACAACCTTCTTGGTAGTTAGATCACATACCTCAATTTGCTTTTTAGCAGGCTGTTGTGCACAGTCTTTTTCGTTCTTTGAGTGTTTCTTGCTGTCAAAGTCTTTTTCGTTGATCTCAACGATCTTCTTTGTGGTTAAGTCACAAACTTTAATCTTCTTTGGCGCTGGTTGGTCGCACTTCTTAGTTACGGTCACTACAGCAGTGTCTTGTTTTTGGCCGTTGTCGGTGCTAACTTTCGCAATATTAGTTAGGGTGTTTACACCACAAGCGTCTAGTGCGTTATTGTCAACAACCTTAGCGCGGAAGGTCACAAATGCGTTTGAGTTTGGTGCAAATGAGCCAAGGTTAAGGCCACCGTTTACCAGGCTATTTTCATTAACGGCAGTTAGCTTACCGCCAGTCTTTGATGAAGCAAGCTTAGTGCTGCCTGCAACGTACTGTACGCCCTTTGGTAGCTGATCGCTTAGGACAACATTGTTTTGCTGTACAGTACCGGTGTTTCGGTACTCAATCTTGTATTCAACTTCATCGTTTGGATTTACTGCAATATCTTCAGCAAACTTATTCTCACCTGCTTTTGAAACAGTCTTATTGATGTTAAAGTTTGGCTGATCTACAGTAAATTCAAAGGTAATATAGCCGGCGTATTGGTTACAGCCAGGCAGGTTGCCATCGAGCTTATCGTAGCCAAGCGGCGTACCATTTTTGAACAGGTTATCTGAAAGAGCCTGTCCATTTACCGCACCATTGCTAAAGATTTTAGCAGTTCCTGGTACGTAACGTAGTGCAACGTCTCCGTGACTAGCCTTACCGTATGCTTCATCCCACACCATTTGTGGTTTTGCGTTGCTGGCACTAATAAAGCCGTTTAGGCGAGCTGATTCACCCTTCTTTACAGCTGCTGGCATTGCAAAACGAGCTGTTGCGTTTTGTGCAATACCCTTGCGGCCGTGCGCATCGTCGTTTAGGTTGCTAGCTGCGTTGTTGTGGTAGTACATCATAACGGTGTACTTCTTGCCTGGGACAAGATCAAAATTATCAGTGTAGGTGTTGTTAGCCGCACCGCTCTCTTTTACGCGCACGAAATTACGCTCATCGCCGTAGTTTGGCGTGTTTGTCATTGAGTTAAATGTTACATAACTCGCTGGTTTATCGTACGTGAATGTCGGACGGTCCGATGGTCCCCATGCATTTGCTGCAATTGGTACTGCTACAGCCGCAGCGACAACTGCTACTGCAGCGGTACGCTTTGGTGAGCGACGAATCACATCAAAAAACTTTTTCATTAACGTGTTTCTCCCTTGTTGTAAGGCCTAGCGGGGGCGCTAAACCCGACGTATTAATTACTAGTCAAAGATAGCACAAATTGCAAGTAAGCGTCAATATATCTGCTGCATGCGCTGCGTGCTACCACATGACGGCTGGCAGGGAAAGTTGCACATAAATATACAAAATTATTCGCCCACCAATAACGTCCACTACAAGGCAGATTGATTAGCATATCATCACATAACCAATAACTATCAAGGAAAGTGAGTGTAGCGTATAGAGCGCTACACTCAAAATGATGCATCAACACTCGCAAGAGAGCTGATATATAGCTTGCAGAATCTGCAAGTGTGTTTTCCGGTCATGACCCGGAGCGGGGCTTCGTACACGTGGAGACCAGAGGTGTAGAGCCGAAATCTATAGTACTGATAAGTGATATCAGGCTTATCAATAGCTATGGATTCCAACGCGGTAGGGTATCTAGAATTCCTACTCACTTGCAGCTGCAATAGATAGTGGTAAAACCACTAAAAGTACGGCGACAACACCACTGGTTGTGGTGGGTGGCAGCACTTTAGGTAAGACGACTCACGCCTGGATGACGCGAGAAAATCTCTATTCAGAATTTGGCGGTGCAGTCTCTGCATTGCCAGGCGAAACGGTTGCAGTATTAACTGCTGCAGCGGAAGCCTCCACTTCACGAGGTGAAGCAGGGGCTGGCTGCGTGGTGACCGTTTCTTTATGTGGGTTTGGGGTGACAGGAACCGATGGGATAGAACTAGTCTGCGTAGGGGCAGGTATTTCTATCGGCACGGGTGGTGCACAGTTGCAGGCTCGATATTCGGTACCAGTTTTCTTAAGGTCAACTGGCTGAGTATCTTGCGGTGCGTTTGGTACCTGAACGGAAGGAGCCGAAGGTGTGTTATTGAGGGTTGGATCCTCGATAATACCTTCAGTTGGGTGTTGATCATCACCAACGATAGGTTGGTTCTGCTCAATAATTACCTTACCGTTGTCATCCTTCACCGGTTCTTTAGCAGTCGGCACTTGTGCCTGCTTGGTTTCCTCGGTGCGTGTTGGCGCATTCGGGGTTGCCTCGGGTGCAACAACTTGCTCACTTGGTTTTGCCGGATCAACCGTAATTGCGCTACCCGGAGTTACTTCGGGTTTTGCGGGGTTGGTCGGCTCAGCCGGAGGGGTTGTCTCAGCCTGTGCAGGGTCTGGTGCCGGTGCGGGATTGATGCCTTCGTTGCGGATTCGGTCGTTCTTACCATCCTTGGGCGTTAATGACTCACTCGGGGTGGGTGTTGGCGCAGGAGGGGTAGAGGTTGACGGAGTCGGAGAAGGCGTCGGTGTTTCGCTCGGAGGCGGAGTCACCGAGGGAGTTGGGTTTGGGCTAGTCGGAGGAGTTGCTGGTGGAGTAGACGGCTGCGGAGGAGTGCTCGGTGTGGGTGTCGGGCTTGGTGAGCTCGGCGGCACCGGCTTGCAGGCGCTATCCTCAACATCTCGATGATGACTTGCATTGTAGTCGCGCTCGGCGATAGTCACAACTGCACCAGTTTCACTATCACAAACCTGAAGCTGCTTGGGCTGCTCGACTTTGGGCGCAGGCTTTACTGGCTCAAAAACCGAAGGTTGCTCAGTCGGCTCAGGTTCAATATGCTGAACAGGGTTCATGCAGTCAGCACGGACAATGGTACCGGTATTCTTGTGCACGGCAAATTCAGAGCCTTGCGGGACAACAACGCCCGTGGCTTGCTGAATAGAAGATGCAGTTTGAATATCGGAAACATTCTGTACATAGCTCATGTCTACAGCCTGGTTGCCCTTGGCTGCATAGCAAGTAACCCAGTTGTCTGGATTAGAGAGCTCCTCACGGGAAGCACCACTGGTTTGCATCAAGTGCTCCTGATAGCCAGGAATACTATTTGCAGTGGCAACAAATTCTTCGGCAGTTTTTGGTTGTGCTTCAGAAAAGGCGCCATACCCAGGGTTACTCTGGTGCTCTACTGTATAACTATTGCGACAAGTAAGGCCCGTCTGACGTTCAACTTCCTTTAAAGCGTCAGTCTTGCTGTCCGTTGATGACGGCGCAGTAGAAGGCTGAGTAGCTTGCTTAGGGTGAGCAGCTGTAACCGCAGGGTTACTGGAGGGAGACGCTGGATACGACTCCGCAGTTTGCTGCGAGCTGAGCGGGAAGAAGAGCACACCAAGAACAAAAAGTGCTACTACTCCGAGTGCACCTGTAAGTAAATACCCCAGGTGTCCCCGGCGATTTTGTGTAGCGGTAGACACTGGTGCGTCACTTTGCCGTGGCGGCTCCTTATGTGAATAATCGGCATTAGCTTGCCGATGTTCATGCGATGACATAGTAGTGTCATCACTCCTTTCAATCTCGTATACAAATGGCTACAAATGATGGGAATAATTGGAAAATACATCTTGAAGATATAGTACAAGCGTATACATTGTCATCAGACAAGTGGACGCTGGGCTAGCTGCTCGACCAAAGTCTAAACTTTAGAAGCAAGCCAGCATAAAGCGCAGAACGCAGGAGGGTAAGTGCAGGGGGAATGCGAAAGATAATCGGTTGCAGTTTATTCCGCAGGGGGATGAGGAATAAAGAAAGGGGGATGCGCACCGAATAGCATATATAAAATAACAACAAGGGGGAAGTACAGGGAGATGTTCTACGCTCAATGCTAGCTTACAGGAATAACAAACAGATAGCCACTTATATCACAGAAGATGATATTCTAATCAATCTGTCTTGTTAATGAACGAGTTTCACCGCCGAGTAATAACGGCGGCGGGAACTACCTTTATATTTAGCATATATTTGCAGAAAAGTCAACAAATTTTGCGGTAGTTTTTACTGGTAAATAAGCGATGGCTGGGTAATAGTAATAATTAAAAACGTCACCCTCAGGGGAGTGACGCTTAAACTTTTCTAAATGGTGACCTCACCGGGAATCGAACCCGGATTGCCAGGATGAAAACCTGGTGTCCTAACCATTAGACGATGAGGCCATAAACTAGGCTACATAATACCAAGCGGCACATAAACTGTCAACGGTAAAATGGCTGATTAGCGCTAAGGTGGAAAAAGTGGTATAGTAGATAAATAACGCATGATCATACAATTGGCTGAGTAGCTAGAAAACAAGGAAAGGAAGAGCCGATGAAAACAACGCAACGACTGGTATTATGGGGCGGCATCCTGCTGGCCTTGGCTGCAGCAGCTATTGTGCCGATGCTGATGGTAACTCACGTGCAAGACCAGATTAACCGACGGCCTTCACGGCAGCAGGTTCAGGATGCTCAGTCTCGACGGACTGTCGAAGCAAAGGCGACCAGTAGTTCTAAAAACTGGTTTACGATCACGGATTTTGATGTACGTGCACACCTAGAGCGTGGTGAGCAGAACCAGGTAAAGGGCCAGTTTACAGAGACAATTACTGCTGAATTTCCTACTACCGATCAGAACCATGGTCTTGAGCGATATCTGCCAGCCCGGTATGACAACCAGTCTTTGCAGGTAAGTGATATTAAGGTAACGGATACATATGGTAGGGAGATTACTACTGAGGTTAGCGGCCAAGGGTCGGATGTTATTCGTATTCGTGCAGGTGATAAAAACACGTACGTTCACGGTAAGAAGACATATGTATTTCACTATACTGTCGGTAGGGCTGCACAATCTTTCGATGATGTAGATGAATTTTACTGGAATCTGCTGGGGCCTAATTGGGCGGTACCTATTCAGCGATTTTATGGTGAAGTAACGATAGACAAGGAGTTGGCCGGCTCAGTTAATCGTGATCGATTTGCTTGTTATACAGGGGCTCAGAGGCAGACAGATCGGTGCAAGCAAGCTGGTTGGCTTAATGAGCAAACATTTGGTGTCGCTCAGCAAGGTTTGCGGCCATTCCAGGGTATCACTGTAGCAGCAGCGTTTACCAAGGGTACTGTTGGCCCAGCACAGCTGCCGATAAAAGATGCAGTAGGGTTATATATACAGATGGCAGTGGGTATTTTGGCAATTTTATTGGCATTGCCATTAACGTATGCGTTGATTGTACTGAAGAAGCGGCGCTGGCGCAGCGATGAGACGCGACAAGTCGTACGAGAATTTATCCCGCCAAAGGAAAGTGTTTGGCTTGGCGCGTATGTCGCTCGGCTGAACGGGCAGAAGAATAAGGTGATTACTGCACAAATTCTAGACCTTACCGTGCGAGGCTATCTGGCGGTGAAAGAGGCGACTCCAGCTGGTGAGCATAAGGTGCTGGGCGTAACACGTAAAACAGATCCTGTGTATGCTGTGGAGATTGTTCGAGATTTGAGCGGGCTAACAGCAGAAGAGCTTGCAGTAGTAAAGGCAGTGTTTAACAGCACGAGCCCTGGTGCACAATATGTGCCAAGCAAAGCTAAGAAAGACATTAATCTTGGAAGCCGTATTGCGAAGTTAAACCAGCAAGATATTGAACCGGTGGCAACGAAACATGGCTACTTTGCGCCAGATGCACTAATGGCGTGGCTACATAACTGGGCAATTGTGCTCATACTAGCAATGTGGGTTCTATCGATTGGCTCTATGGTCCTTGCATTCATAATTTCTGGATCTGCAGAATTTACCGATACAGTATCTAATATATTCTTTGCTGTCGCGATTATTGCGCTTGTCGTGACTATCACTATGTCTATCGTCTTTTACAGTGCTGTATCACGCAGCCGGCTAACCGACGAAGGTGTGGCGCTTACAAGGTATCTATACGGTCTTCGTAGTTACATGCAGCTTGCCGAGGCGGAGCGAATTCGGTTCTTACAGTCGCCAGAGCAGGCGGAGCGAGTTGGTAACATTGATACGGATGACCCAGCTACAATTGTGAAACTATATGAACGATTACTGCCATATGCTGCGTTGTTTGGCATGGAGAAGGGCTGGATGCAGCAGCTGGCCAAGTGGTACGAGACAACTGGCGAGTCGCCCGTATGGTCAAGCGGTATTGTGTACAATGCGGCATTTATTAGTAGTATGAACCAGTTCATGACTACCGATATGGCGAGTGGTATTAGCGGTAGCGTATCGACTTATTCGTCATCTAGCTCGGGTGGTAGTTCTGGCGGTGGCTTCTCTGGCGGCGGTGCCGGCGGAGGCGGCGGTGGTGGCTGGTAAACCTAGCGCCTCACGAAACCGGCGGGCTAAACGTGGCAAACAACTCTCTGTAAAAGGCTGGTGCATTCTTGGCGGTGTCGTCGTTCTCATCGCTGCTGTAGTGTGGGGAATTATAATGCTCAACCAAGCAAATGGGTTTACGCGGGCTAACTATACTGCAGTGCGCGATGCTATTACCGTGCGATTAGCGTTCTCTGATGATGGGCTCAAAATGAAAGCCCGCGTAGAAGAAACGTTAGAAGTAGAATTTGCCCCGGATAATAAGGGTAATGTTATTGAGCGTGATTATCGTGAGTATCGACCACCGCTTCCAGCGAAAACTAGCGCTACGGTGCGTGACGAGCAGGGCAATACTGTACCGGCGCGAGTACACGAGGTTAAGACAAGCAGGACGCGAGGCGGAGGCAAGAGCGAGCTGCGTAGCGAGCTGTATATCGGTGATCAGAAGAATAAAGCCCCACTGCAAGGCAAGAAGACATACCATATTAGCTACGATGTCAGCGACAACTTGCTGGGCAATTTTGGCAATTTTGACTATACGCTGCCACTACCGAAGCCAGAGGTGGAGACGCATCAGTTGACTGCTGATATTATATTTCCTGATGCGCAGTTTGATAGAGGCTCTGCGCTTCAAAGAGCTAAGCTACAGCCAGATAGGTTAACCTGCAATCGATTTACCGGCAAAGGTGAGAAAAAGCTCGGGCCATGTGACGTTGCTGACATACGTGGTGATGGTAAAAGTATCCATATAGAGCAAGCCAATTTGAAGCAGGAATTTGTGTGGCTTGGTATTTCTGTGCCAGAGACACAAGCGCAGCATAGCCGTTCCGCGGACAAGCAGGAGGAGAGTGGTCGTTTCGGTATCATTTTTAGTGTTGTATCGGTCGTGATAATTTTTGGATTGATATGGTGGACGCGCAAGCAAGTTGCGAAAGAAAAAGCTAACAAAGATAAGCCACTCGAGAAGCCAAGTAAGACGGAGGAGTGAAGGGCTGCCAGGAAGGGGGAGGCTGATACATAGGTTTTTTGTATTGCGGGGGCTGCTCCGACCGCTGACTTGACTACTGTTAATAAATAGGTTAGACTTACCGGTACCTGTTGATGGCTATACAGCCGTCCAGCGCTGTGACTGTCTTTCGGTTGCAGCAAGAACATTTACAACCATGATAGGAAGTGATTTAGTATGAGTCTCGCAGAGACGCAGGTACCGGTGGTAGAGAGTGCTGAGGAAGTGTGCCTTCAGCAGCAAAAGCCGTCTATCAATGGCCTCGATGCGTTTGCGATGCATGAAGGGTGTCCGAAGGAGATTGATGATATCCGCAAGTGGTACACGGTGTTTACTCAGAACGCCGCACTGGCTGCAAGGCTGTATTATACAGGATATGGGTACAGCGGTGGCCCGCTGCGCTGTTGTGGGGTGTCAGAACGTCTTAAGGTTGGGTTGAGTGAGTACGACCCTGGCTATGAGAAGCTTTGCAAGTGGATCAATTGGCTTAAGGGCCGTGAAGCCTGGCTGCAGTCTAATAGTGACACGGTTTGGAAGACTAAGCCTGACGCGGATCTGTATCAGGTGGCATTCGAGCAAGCTCAGGATGACCTCCAACTTGCCAAACCTTTGGAGCGCATCTTCTTGTTAGGCGAGGACTCGGTGTCACTGGTGGCCTGATATGGATTTATAGCTAGATTACATCAGGTGTCAAGGCGTGAGCTCGCGGCAAGTATATTGCTGCGATGCTCCGCCTTATTTTTTATAAAAACCTCGTGATTGTATGCCACGTACGGGTACATAGATACCCTGACAAGTGATATAAAAAATGCTACACTAATAGCATGAGTGTATTTTTTAAACGAACGAAGATCTTAGCCACTGTTGGGCCAGCAGTGAATAGCTATGAGAAGCTGCGAGAGATGAGTATGGCCGGGGTGAATGGGTTTCGCTTAAACTTTAGCCATGGTGATTATGCTGAGCGAGCAGAACAAATTCGCTGGATTCGTGATGCTACGGCTAACGAAACAGGCAAACCGGTGGCTATTTTGCAGGATTTGCAAGGGCCAAAGATCCGTCTTGGCAAGCTAAAAGATGATATGGTGCTCAATGTGAGCGCTGGTGATGAAATTATTCTAGACTACGCTGCTGAGCATGACGGTAGTCTGACGACAATTCCGGTGCAGTATAATTTGGCAGAGAAGGTGCGCGTGGGTGAGCCGGTGTATATTTTTGACGGTAAGATTCGCACAGAGATGGTGGAGAAGGTATCGAGCACTGCTATTAAGCTGGCAGTAAAGAATGATGGCTTTTTGATGAGCAAAAAGGGCATTAACTTGCCAGATACTGATTTTGGTGGTGATATTCTTACCAGTAAAGATCTGGCAGACCTTGAGTATGGCGCAACGCAAGACATCGATTTTGTGGCGCTATCGTTTGTGCAGACTGCTGATGATATTAATAATTTGCGTCAGCTGCTACTGTCGCAAGGGTCAAATGCTCAAATTATTGCAAAAATTGAGACAAAATCAGCAATTGAAGAGAAGAACCTGGAAGAAATCGTACTCGCCAGTGATGGTGTGATGGTAGCCCGTGGTGATTTGGCGGTTGAAGCTGGTCCTGAAGTGGTGCCATATGTGCAGCGCCGAACGATTGCGCTGTGTCGCCGCTACAATAAGCTTTCGATTGTGGCAACGCAGATGATGGCTAGCATGGTGGACAACCCAGAGCCAACTCGTGCTGAGGTGAGCGACGTAGCGAGTGCTGTTATTATGGGTGCAGACACGGTAATGCTTTCAGACGAGACAGCTAACGGTAAGTATCCACTTGATGCAGTGCGTGCTATGAAGAAAGTTATTTTGTACACGCAGGAGCATGTCCCAGTTGATCCACTTGATGATGTGGTGCGCACTAGCGACCGACAGCGTGGTGCACTTGCAAATGCGGTAACGTCACTAGCAGAGGAATTGAAGGTTGACGCTATTGTGGCAGAAACAAAGTCTGGTGCTATGGCTGCAGCGGTGGCCGGTATGCGTCCGCATCTGCCAATCGTGGCGGTAACCAGCGAGGCGCGCTCGGCGCAGCAGCTGGCACTAAGCTACGCAACAAGAACCTATATTCGCCCTGATGGTGAAGGTGCAGGTGAGAAGGTTGCACAAGAATTGCGAGACAATGGCTACTTTAACACCAGTGATGCCGTGCGCGTTGCTGTGGTTAGTGGTGATGAGCCAGGCGTCAGTGGTGGTAGCGACACAATACGCATTCGACGCTACGAGTAGTAAATATAACTAATGCATGGGGTGGGAATTATGCAGGCAAAAAAGCAGACGATTATTGGCGCGCCGCTTGACGGACGAACCGTTATAGTGCGCGCCGACTACAATGTACCGCTCGCAAGTGACGGTAGTATTCGTGACGATACAAGAATCCGTGCGAGTCTGCCAACGCTGCGTGCGCTATTAGATCGGGGTTGCCGAGTGGTTATTGTGAGCCATTTGGGCCGGCCCGGCGGTAAGCGGGTTCCGGCGCTTAGTTTAGCTCCGGTCGCTAACCGGCTCGCTCGGCTTATGGGCCAGCGCATCACTTTTTTGCCAGAGGCAATTGGTTCGCAGGTGCGTGATACAATTCAAAAATCAGCACCGACGAGCCTGATATTATTAGAGAATCTACGATTTTACCCCGGCGAAGAAACAAACGACATGGCTTTTGCGCGGGCACTGCAGCAGTCTACCGGGGCTGAGTATTTAGTGCAGGATGGGTTTGGTATTGTCCACCGCGCTCAGGCTAGTACTGAAGCACTAGGCCATGTTATCCCAGCTGTTGCGGGGCTACTTGTCGAAAAAGAAATCACCGCTCTTGCGCCGGCCATTGACCACCCGGCGCGGCCACTTACTGTAGTGCTTGGAGGTGCAAAAGCAGCAGATAAAATGCCATTGCTAGCGCGAAGTATCCAGCAAGCTGATCATGTGTTGATTGGTGGCGTTATAGCGACTGCCATATTGCAGCGGCTTGGTGCGAAGGTTGGAAAGAGTCAGGTTGATGCGCAAGCAGCGGGGCTGGTGGATGCAATTATTGCTCAGGCTCAGCAACGAGCCCGGCAACTAGGCCGTAGCCTTGATGATTTTTTGGTATTGCCGCGTGATGTCGGTGTTGGGCGTAGTAAAGATAGCCATGAGCGACATGATATTGATATTAATCAGGTGCAGCCGAGTGATATTATTTTAGACATTGGAGCAGCGTCCGCTAATCGGTTTGCTGGCTATATTACAAGTGCAAAAACTGTGGTATGGAACGGCACCTTGGGGTACGCTGAAAATGAAACCTTCGCTCGTGGGTCGGTGCGAGTAGCGATGGCGATTGCGAATACGCCGGGTATTGTCTCAATTATTGGCGGCGGGGATACGGCGAATTTTGTGCACCACATTGGGCTTGGTGAGGACAGTTTTACTCATGTTTCAACAGGGGGTGGTGCGAGCCTCGCGTTTATCTCGGGTGAGTCGCTGCCGGGCATTCGGATATTGCTAGACGACCACAGTAGGGTGTGATACACTGAAAGCAAAAGCATTATGAAGACAAACAAGACACAATCAAAACTTATTGTTGGCAATTGGAAGATGAACCTGACGGTACATGAGGCTAGTGTTCTGCTGCACCAGCTGATGCACGCGTTACCGGCTTCGAAGATGGAGCAGGTAGATGTAGCGGTGGCGCCTCCAATGATTGCGCTACAATCATTACATATGCAAGCTGAGCATAGCAAAATTAAGTTAGCTGCTCAGAATTTTCATTGGCGTGATCATGGGTCGGTCACCGGGGAAGTGTCAGCTTGGCAGCTACGTGGCATTGCCGCCTATGGTATTGTTGGTCACTCGGAGCGTGCTCAATTTGGTGAAACAATGACCACCTCGGCGCTTAAAGTGCAGGCTGCGCTGCGAAATCGCATTACACCGATTTTGTGCGTTGGTGAAACTGCCGAGCAGCACCATAGAGATGATGCATTGCAGATTATTCAGCAGCAGGTAAAGGCTGGCCTTGCTCATATAACGGCTGATGAGGCGAGCAGCGTCATAATCGCGTATGAGCCAATTTGGGCAGTGGGCAGCGGGCGAGTTGCGATGCCGAGCGATATTGCTCGGGTTGTTGCTGGTATTCGTGACCAGGTAGCTGATTTGTTTGGGCGCCAGGCCGCAGCTGCATTACGGGTCCTGTATGGTGGTAGCGTTACTGCTGAAGTCGTTCGGCCACTGCTTAGTGTGCCGGGGGTTGATGGGCTTTTAATAGGGGCGGCCAGCAGAAAGCCAGCAGAATTTATTCGGATTGTGGAGACGGCTAATGAAGCCAGCCAAGAAGGAGGTAAAGATGACTGATATTGATTTCGATGAGCTTGATCGTGCTGTTCAATCATTAATGAACTCGAAAAAGCGTAGCCCTGCGCGGCCTAAATCGTCTGCACGGTCGCTGGCGCCTGCACCGGCGCGTGGTGCTCGACGTGATACGACACCTACCTCACCTGTCGAGCGGGCTGCTACTCATAGCTTGAGTACATCGCCTATTTCGGCGGCTACAGAACCTACCCAGCAACAACACGATACGGCAGCTGCGCCGACTGCTCCGGTGGTTTTTATGCCACCAACGGAAGAGCCTGAGGCTCAAGGCCGTTCATCAGATCATGATGTGTCTGTTTCCAGCGAACAAACGTCGCATACGGATACTGCCAAAGCCGTAACTGCTGCAGGCAATCAAGCTGCAGCACCATCGAATGCTGCCAAGGCAGATGCAACTACAGATAGTTTTGCTTGGCCAGCAAAGAGCTCGGAGGCTGCGTCGGGCGCTATCACTTTTGACCCTCCGGCAGCTGCAGAGTCTACCCCTGAAGTCACCCCTAACGGCGCTACTCAAAGGGTGACAACGAGCGAGGCGACTAGAGCACAGCACGAGGTCTCACAAGAGGTAGCTCCTATGTCAGCCCCACCGCAAGAACCAGTAGCTACAAGTGATGACAAGGTTAGTACTACGTCTAGCGTAGGAAGTGTTTCTGCGCTAACACCTCTAGAGCCAGTAAGTATTGCAGCTCCGGTGCCAGAGACAATGCAGCGCAAACCTGCATCTGCAGCGATTAGCCAGCCTGCGAAGCCAACTACCGTTACGCCACTGTCAGCTCGTCGAGTGCCACTGGCGAGCGCCACTGTTGCGCCAGCGGTACTTGAGTCTGAACGACTTTCTCATCAGAGTGAGCTTGCAGAAGCTAGTGTGCAGCCGGCAAGTGTGGAGGCCCCTAATGGTGAACCTGCCGCTTCTGCAGGTTTGCAAGCAAAAACTGCAGTGGTAAACCCTCCTCAGGAAGCACAACCGTCATGGAGTGAACCGGCCCAGTCGGATTGGACTAATAAAGAGCTAGACCCTGCAGAAATGCAGACTAACCCGCAGCTAGAGCCTACTCCTGAACCGACTAAGCCAGCCATGAGCGCGGCTAAGCAGGCGACGGGTCGGATGTCTTCAGCGCTGAAGCGCTCGGTCAAGGCAGCTGCTCCGGCGGCAGTGCAGTCATTGAAAGCAGCCCGTGCTAAAAGTATGAAAGCGGTCAAGCGGCCAAGCCAGGGTCGTCATATGGATATTGTGTCTGGTACTGCTCCTGCTGACGAACCGGTGTTGCAGCAAATTAGCCCTGAAGCGAAGGCCTTGCAGGCAAATCAGCATACTTCTGGAGTAGTGCAAGATATTCGTCGTCCAAAGCAAAAGAAAAACCATGGCTCAGTCAGTAACGAACAGGATATTATGGCTGCTGCTACGGCTGCGTTTAGTGGCACGCCACTGCACGGCACAGACCGAATACATCCTGCGAAGGGTACGGATGGTAATCAGGAAGCGGTGCAGCCAACTGCTAAGGCTAGCGCGCTTGTGCCGGCTCCAGTAAAAAAGGCAACTGAGGCAGTGCAGCAAAAAGCTGCAGCAGTAGCTTCAGCAGCAAAGCAGGCTCGTAAAGAGGCCATCGCAGCTCAGACTGCCCCCGCCGCACCGGAAGACAAGGGTGAAGCTATACTCGAGCGGGCTATGAAGCAACTTACGAGTGACAATGGTTCACCATTTTTGCCAGACGCAAAAGACAAAGTAGAGAAGCGGCCGCTTGGCTCCCGAAATAGTGGCATGCAACCAGTTGCACTGCCTGCTAGCAGCAGCTACCAGCGGGGCAGGCGCCATAAAGAGCGAGTCATTATGCCTCTTGAGAGGCCGCACGATGATGGCAAGCTGGCCGAACAGCTCAGCAATGAAATAGCGGCAGCTGGTGGCGATGCGTACGGAGCACCACTTTACAACCAGTCGGCGGGTTCGAGCGCTCCGGCTAAGCCACGTCGATTCAACCCAGTAGTGCCAGTGACTATTATTGCGCTCGTCATTATCGCTATTATCGGCGGCATTATTATTGTGCAGATGATCGGTAAGGTATAGCGCTAAAAAGATATTCTAGGTAAAACTATGCTGCAGTCGTGGCATAGTTTTATTGATTATGTTAAATGCGATATACTAAGAAAGACATGACACAGACGGAGGAATTATTACTCGGCGGCCTCAACGACATGCAGCGGCAGGCGGTAGAGCATCAGAGCGGGCCGCTATTAATACTAGCGGGAGCAGGAAGTGGCAAGACGAAGACGTTGACGCACCGCATTGCTTGGTTGATTCGTAATCACGATATATGGCCGAGCAGGATATTAGCAGTTACGTTTACCAATAAAGCAGCTCGCGAAATGCGTGAGCGGTTGGCGGCGCTTCTTGGGCAAGAACAGAGCCGCGAGTTTATGCCGTGGATGGGGACATTTCATAGCATTTGTGTGCGACTATTGCGGCAAGAAGGGCCCCATATTGGTGTGCCGCGTAACTTTATTATTTACGATGAAGATGATCGGCAGCGGCTGGTGAAGCAAGCCATGAAGACGCATGGTATGACAGACAAAGACATCAAAGCACGGCGAGTAAGTGCTGCTATTTCAGCAGCTAAAAATGCCATGACTTCGGCTGACGATTTTGCGGCGAGTGCGTATGGCCCGCAGCAAGAGAAAATTGCGCAACTTTATCATGAATATGAGCGGCTACGTAGGCAAGCCGGTGGACTGGATTTTGATGATTTATTACTAGAAGTTGTGCAGCTGCTGCGCGAGCATCCGTCGGTGCGAAAGCAGTGGCAGCAGCACTTTGCACATATTTTGGTCGATGAGTATCAAGACACTAACGCTGCACAGTACGAGATAGTGAAATTATTGGCTGGCGCTCAGCGTAATATTTGTGTGGTGGGTGATGACTGGCAGAGCATTTATTCGTGGCGTGGCGCTGATTTTACAAATATTTTACGATTTGAGCAGGATTTTCCGGGTGCTACGGTAATAAAACTAGAGCAGAATTACCGCAGCACAGGCGCTATTTTGCGGGCTGCCCAATCGGTTATCGAGCAAAACACTCAGCGCAGCGAAAAGGTGCTTTGGACCGACTTGGGCGAAGGCACTCCAGTGGTACTTCACCAGGTATATGATGAAACCGAAGAGGCGAACGCTACTGCCGAGTATATTCGTGCGCAGGTAGAGAAGGGTACGCGTGAGTATCAGGACTTTGCGGTGCTTTACCGCACTAATGCTCAAAGTTATCAAATAGAGCGGTCGCTTCGTCAGCGGTTTATTCCGTATCAAATTTTTGGCAGTATTCGGTTTCTTGACCGAGCTGTTATTAAAGATATTATGGCCTATGTGCGCCTAATATACCAGCCGAGCGATGTGGTGAGCTTTACGCGCATTGTAAATGTGCCGGCTCGTGGTATTGGTGCTAAAAGTTTGGAGCATTTTTTGTCGTGGCACGCCGCGAGTGGCCAAGACCTAATTAGTGGACTGCTGCTTGCCCCCGAGATTACGACGATTACTTCTCGGGCGCGACGTAGTTTGCACGACTTGGGCACCGTGCTACGTGAGCTGCAGGCGCTGCTAGCATCTAATCCAGCACCAAGCCACTTCATTGAAACAGTTGTGAAACGGACAGGGTACTACGAGCTACTAAGTAGTGATGCTGCGCAGGCTGATGATAATCTAGAGCATTATTCGGCGCTGCTGGGTGAGGCAAAATTATACGCTGATACCACAACGTTCCTTGAGGAGATGGCGCTTATGTCGAGTAATGATAGCAGCGCAGACGGGCGTAGTGTTACGCTAATGACCTTGCACGCCGCAAAGGGCCTCGAGTTTCCTGTGGTGCATATGGTTGGACTTGAAGAGGGTATTTTGCCGCACGCACGAGTGCACGAAAGTGGCAAGCAGGAAGATATCGAAGAGGAGCGTCGGCTATGCTACGTGGGTATGACGCGCGCTCGTGAGGAGCTACGGATTAGCTACGCACATACGCGGCTTCAATTTGGGCAGCGGTCGTATAATATGCCATCACGATTTATCGATGATATGAAGCTAACGTCAGTCACGGAAGACATGGCCGATGAAGTGTATTTGCCTGATGAAGAATTGTTCATGGATGATGCATCAGCGTTCTTGCAAACGGGTGATCGCGTGAAGACACCAGCTTTCGGCACCGGCACAGTGCAGGACGTTGATGGTATGGCAGTTACTGTTGCATTTGACAGTGGTCAGGAGAAGAAATTAAACGTTGAATACGCACGCCTGGAGAAGCTCGACTAGCTAGACAGGTGAGGGCAACTTTGGTATACTAAAAGCATCAACTATGAGTATGAGAGTATACCTGTCAGCGGCTAAGCGCCAAGGCCTCCTTCCTTGCGCTATAGCTGCGCTAACCGCTATCAGTCTTGCGGTGATAGCGATTATCCTGATCAACAGTGCGTTTGCCTCTGCTGAAAGCGGCGATAGCCGTGGGGCATTAGAGATGACCGATCGTCAGAAGATGGTAACCATTTACGACGAAGGTCGAGAACGCACCATAACTACAAAAGCAAATACTGTAGAAGAAGCTTTGAAGGCGGCTCGTATAGACATTGCGTCGAGTGATGAAGTTGAGCCGGCTCGCCAAGAGGCAATTTCAAGCTCACATTTTACCATTGATGTGCGTCGTTCACATCCGGTTGTTATTGAAGATGGCGGCGTGCGTCGTCAGGTATTAACCACGCAGCAAAACGCGAAGGAGATCGCGAAGGATGCGAAGGTTGAACTTCACGATGAGGATGAGGCCACGGTGAGCACAAGTTCCGACATAAACTCGGTGCTAGAAAATGGAGCAGCAGCCGTACTAAAGATTAACCGCGCTACTCAGGTGGAGGTGACCCTATACGGCAAGCCAAAGACTATGTACACCCGTGCAAAAACAGTGGGTGAGTTCCTTAAGGAAAAGCAAATTCATCTTGGTAAGGATGACACCTTGTCTGTTGATGAGAAAACACCAATCACTGCGCAGATGAAGTTTGAAATTTGGCGTAATGGCAAGCAGACCATTTCAGAAGAAAAAGAGGTTGACTTTACGACAGAGCAGGAAAAAGATCCAAACAAGGAAACAAGCTTTAAGGAAGTAAAGACTCCTGGCGAAAAGGGTAAGAAAACAGTAACGTACGAAGTAGAGATGCGCAATGGTAAAGAAGTGTCACGCAAAGAGATCCAGTCTGTTGTGACCAAGGAGCCAAAGAAGCAGATCGAGATTATTGGCACTAAGAAGGCTAGCCCAAGCTACAGTGGTGGCGGGAGCAAATCGGAATGGCTGGCTGCTAGTGGTATCGCACAGTCTGACTGGGGCTATGCCGATTGGCTCGTGCAAAAGGAAAGTGGTTGGAATCCAAACGCAGTCAATAAGTCATCTGGTGCGTGTGGACTAGCCCAGGCACTGCCATGTAGTAAGGTTCCTGGCGGCGGTGGTCACGACCCAGTGTCATCACTGAAGTGGATGGACAGCTATGTGAAGGGGCGTTATGGCGGCTGGGCTGGCGCAGTAGAGCACAGTAAGTCGAAGGGCTGGTACTAGCCTACAGCTATGGCCTTGCAAAATAATACAAAACTAGGGCAGCATTGGTTGAAAGACCGGGCTGCTCTAGCTGCTATCGCGGAGTCGGCGGAGCTTACGCCGCAAGACACTGTGCTGGAGATTGGTCCAGGCCTAGGGACATTAACTAGCCATTTATTGCGGAATGCAGGTAGAGTAGTGGCAGTTGAATTCGATCCCGAATTAGCTCGAAAGTTGCCAGGTCAGTTTCCTGGTAAGAATTTGCAGGTTGTTCATGCTGATATTCTACATTTTGACGAGCACCAGTTACCACGTGGCTATAAGGTAGTAGCAAATGTGCCATACTACATTACCAGCAAGATCGTACAGAAATTTTTAACGAGTGATCACCCGCCACAACTGATGTCTATTTTGGTGCAAAAAGAGGTTGCCCAGCGTATTGCAGCGAATCCGGGAGATATGAGTATGCTTGCAGTGGCTACGCAGGTATACGCTGAAGCTAGCATAGGCCTTATGGTGCCGCGAGATTTATTTACGCCACCACCAAAGGTTGATTCGCAAGTGGTAACACTTCACCTGAGGCGGTCGCCACTGGTATCGGCGGCAGATCAGGCTGATTTTTTCCGTCTTGTGCGGCTAGGGTTTGCCGGTAAGCGTAAAAAGTTGCGGTCTAGTCTGAGTGCAGGATTGCGAACCGATAAGCTTACGATAGATGAGCTGTGCCAGCAAGCGGGCATAGAGAGCAGCTGGCGAGCAGAAGATTGCTCTATTGATGATTGGCTGCGACTTTTACGCAGCGTACGTCACCGCGGGCTCATATAGATTCTAATGTCACTATTTGTAAATACCGTGCCCCATCTTATGATTCTGGGGGCTATTAGGCTGCTACACTGTATATTGCGCTATTAGTTTGATACAATAAGGGCACTATGGGAAAGATTTTATACGTTACAACTGCAATTCCATATGTGAACGGCAAACCGCATATTGGTAATGCGCTCGATTATTTATTGGCTGATATCTGGGCACGATATCAGCGCATGAATGGCCATGAAGTGGTCTTTCAAGTGGGTACAGACGAGCATGGTAATAAGATTGCGGCCAAGGCAAGAGAGCTAGGCTTGCACCCACAAGACTATACCGACAGTATGTACGGCAATTTTGAAGAGCTGATGAAGAAAGTTGGTGCAACATATAGCCATTTTGTGCGCACCACAGATGAGTATCATGTTGCTGCAGTGCAATATATTTGGCAGCAGTTGCAGCCGTATATTTATAAGGGTACGTATGAGGGGTGGTACTGCCAGGGTTGTGAGTCATTTGTTACAGACAAGGAAGCTACCGCTAATAACGGTGTTTGCCCAGATCATAACACGCCGTATCAGCGATTGAGTGAAGAAAATTATTATTTACGCACCAGTGAATTTACGGGTCGTATTCGGCAAGCAATTGAAACTGGCAAGATGAAGATTGTGCCAGAATTTCGTAAGCGTGAATTCCTAGAGATGCTGAAAGATGGCATCCCAGACGTATCTATTTCACGACCAAAGCGTAATCTAAGTTGGGGCGTGCCTGTGCCGGGCGATCCAGACCAGGTGATGTATGTATGGCTTGATGCGCTCTCGAACTACATTACTGTTATTGGCTATCCGACGAACCCTCAGTGGCGTGAGGTATGGCCAGCTGATGTGCAGGTGATTGGTAAAGACATTCTGCGGTTCCACGCAGGTATTTGGCCAGCAATGCTGCTTGGCCTTGGCCTTGATTTACCACGCGTCTTGCTTGTGCACGGACACGTTAATGTTGGCGGCACAAAGATGAGCAAATCTTTAGGCAATGTCGTTGATCCGAACCAGGTGATTAATGAATACGGCGTTGATGCATTCCGCTACTACTTTGCGCGGCACATCCCGACACAAGATGACGGTGATTTCACCTGGGAGAAGTTTGAACAGGCTTATAATGGCGAGCTAGGTAATGACTTTGGTAACCTCGTGCAGCGTGTTGCCAGCATGATAACGCGCTATCAGGCGGGTGTGATTGGTGACATTACACATCGAGGTGAGCATGATATGCAGCCGTATCGTCAGGCAATGGCAGAGTTAAGCTTTGACCGAGCGCTTGATGAGGTTTGGGTAATGATTCGATCATTGAATAAATACCTCGAGAACGTTAAGCCATGGGAAATTGCACGTGATCGCGATACCAATCCTGACGCCAGCGCTCATTTGTCTGAAGTGCTTGCGTATAGCGCAGGCATGCTTTTGCAGATTGCAGATTTGCTAGCACCGGTCATGCCAAGTACGAGTGAAGCTATCCATACGCTCTTTGGTAGCGGTGTTGTGCAGCCAGCTCAGCCGCTATTTCCAAAGCGTTACATCCACACGCCAGATCCACGAGTTAAAACGCAGAAATAACAGGAGGCGCCCTATGCTTATCGATACCCATTGTCACATACATGACCGAGAATTTTTTTCGCCTCAGGCTGCTGAGGACGCCTATCGCGCGGCTCGGCAGGCTGGCGTAGAAGCACTGTTCTTGGTTGGCACTGATCAAAAAAGCAGCCAGCAGGCGATAGAGTTTGCACGTGGGCATGAGGGCGCTTACGCTATCATTGGTGTGCATCCACATGAAACAAGTGGTGGTATCGATGAGTTTTTATTGTGGGCTCGCCAGCAGCTCGATGACCCTCGCACTGCGCTGCTTATTATTGGTATTGGTGAGATTGGGCTAGATTATTTTTATCAGCATGCACAGCCGGCAGATCAGCAAAAGGCGCTTGCCCAGCAATTGCAGTTAGCGCAGGATTATCAGCTGCCGGTGAGTTTTCATGTGCGTGAAGCGTTTAGTGATTTTTGGCCAATTTTTGATAAGGCTCATAATGTTAGTCCGGTGCGCGGCGTTTTGCATAGCTTTACCGATACTATGCAGCAGGCAGAGGCGGGGCTTTCGCGTGGGCTATACATCGGAGTGAACGGCATCAGTACATTTACAAAAGACGCCCAGCAGCAGGCAATGTTTGATGCATTGCCACTCGATAGGATAGTGCTAGAGACGGATGCACCGTTTTTGGCGCCAGTGGGGCACCGCGGTAAGCAAAACCAGCCAGCGTGGGTTAAGGACGTGGCTGCATACCATGCCGTGCGACGTGCTTGTGATGTACAAAAAATTGCTGATACAACAACTAGTAACGCACGATCGTTGTTTCTTTCATAACGAATTTACCGCTGTAATTATGCAATAATTGCGCTATGTAGTCGACTTCCACTGCTAAACTATGCTAACCTTGATAAGTATTTGTATGAAACGTGGTATATGCGAGACCCCCGGCCCTGTCGGGTGGTATATCCGTTTTAATAGAACAAGTAATAGTACAAAAACAACGTATAGTATAAAGATATTATAATTAGTCAGCCAGAATAGGGGGGCTTTTATGCCATTTGTTGAACAACAACCAAATCAGTTTGCGTATAATAGCCAGGAGTGGAGCTCACTGGATCCAGAGGCTAGGTATAACCTAGAGGTAGATGATCTGCGAGAGCTAGCTCAGTTTTTGGGTAATAATTTTGAAAATCTAACTAACAATGTGCCTAGTCCAGAACAGACTGAAGATAGTTACAATAAATTCCATGGTAAAAATCTAGCTGTCGAACAAAGTAAACATCCAGTTGCTAGTGCTGAATTTTCTGAAGATGGGCAAGCAAATAGTGAATATGTTGATTCGCTTGCAGCAGAGTCGGTGCACGAGCAGGCTGTAAATCATGAAGTATCTATTGAAAATCGTCCAATCTCAACAGCTGAAGTGGCGACGAACTCATTGATAGCACAAATCGGGGCATACGGGGAAGGTATTGATAAGCTCCGCAACGGAGTCGTCGAACAGAATCGTAAGCGATAGTTACAATGGACAGAGAAAGAGGTGGCTATGGCAAAATTTGTTAAGAAAACATTAGAGCTTCTCGTTGGTCCGGAGATTGAAGATGGTAAAGTAGTGCGACACTTGGATGCTCCGGTGTCGCTTGCTGCCGTTCCGCCTGCAGTAACGCAGACAATTCCGCAGGAGCCATCGAGGCCAGAATTTACTAAAACACAAGACTATGTAGCGCCGGGGCAACGCCGAGCGGTTTCGCGTCGTATTACACCATCGAGCCCGGTAGGTGGGCTCGCGGGCCAGCCGCTTAATGCATCCATGACGCAACCGGGTGGTGCGCCAGCACCAGGGTTTGATAGGGGGTTATTTGCATCACCAGTTGTTCCACCAACAACGCCAATATCGCAAGATCCTGACCCCGTGGCAAATAGTAAGGCTGCAGATCAAAGCCAGCATGCTGCTTCTAGTGTGCCGCACGTGCAAGCGGGGGCTGCGCAGCCAGTAGTCTCTGATGCTGAGCGTCAGCAGGTCTCTGATTTGCAGGCGAAATTGCATGAAACAGCTCACGCCGCTGATGCGGCTGCCGAACTAGGCGGTGATCAACAGAGCTCAAAGCCTGTGGAAAAAGCGAAGACCGCACAGAGTAAGAATGAGGATCAGGCAGCTGCGCCGGATAAGTCGGCTAGCCATAAGAAGGGAACGGCCAAGAAAAAAGGTCATGCAAAAAGCCATAAGATGCAAGGGCTTAGTGCCTTGTTTGGTGCGAGTGCTGGTCGGCCACTGCGGGGTAAGAGCGAACGTGAGCTTATTCAGCTAGAGAGTGAAATTGGGGCTACTATTTTTGGGCCTTTGCCAGAAGGGGTTGTGCGACGTGAGTTCTTCAACCTGGATCCATCAACGTGGATTTGGCATGAAGAACTGAAAGATGGTACGAGCTCGACGATTCGCTATGAAATTCAGCCACGCGGCGTGCTAAAAGTCTTTGATGGTGCGCATTATGCATACCTTGAAGGCCAAGAGCTAGACAATTTTGTGATTGCGGCACAGACCTATTATGAGAAAGTGGCTCATGACCTATATCACTCTGGAGAAGAAGACGAAGAGAGTACCGCAAGCTAGTCTAGTTTGCTATAATAACAAGAGTGCAAGAGATAGACTTATATTTTGATTATGCGGCAGCTACGCCGCTAGATGAGCGCGTGTTAGCGGCTATGCAGCCGTATTTTCAGGAATTGTTTTTTAATCCATCGAGCCCGTATCGCCCAGCAGTGCAAGTACGATCAGCTTACGAGGAGGCGAAAGCTGATTTGGCGCGCGCATTTGGCGCTCGAGCCGGAGATATTATTATGACTGCTGGTGCAACTGAGTCGGTGGCGTTGGCTTTTGCTGGCGTGCAGCAGAGTGGTGGACACGTAGTGGTGCCAGAAACTGAGCATCACGCTGTTCTTGCAGCTGCGCAGCGGTGTGCTAGCGCTAGTTTTATTGCTGCTGATCCGCAGGGGCGGATTAGTCCACAAGCAGTAGCAGCTGCTATACGGCCTGAGACAGAGCTTGTTTCGGTGGGGCTTGCTAATAGTGAGCTTGGCACGGTGCAGCCACTTAAGGAAATAGCAGAGATTATTGATGCAGAGCGGGTTCGTCGCCGCGAGTATGGTGAGCGTCGGCCACTTTATTTCCACACCGATGCATCGCAGGGTGCTGGACAAATCGATATTCATCCACAGCGACTTGGCGTTGATATGATGACCTTAAATGCTGGCAAGGTGTATGGGCCAAAGCAGGTTGGCCTATTGTGGGCTGCTTCTTTGGTGGCGTTGCAGCCACTTATTGCTGGTGGAGGCCAGGAGCGAGGACTGCGTAGTGGCACTGAAAATGTGGCAGGAGCAGTTGGGTTTGCAAAAGCATTGCAGCTGGCTGTTGCGCATCAAAGGGGCGAGTCTGCGAGGTTAAGCCGAGTAAAGCAGGCATTCCTAAGTACCATTACAGAGCTGCTGGCAGATGAAGTGATGATACTATCGCCGCGTAAGGGGTGCTTGCCGTCGCATGTGTCATTGTCGATTCCTGGTATTGATGCTGAACGAGTACTATTTTTGCTAGAGATGAAGCAGATGTATGTTTCGACAGGTAGCGCTTGTGCGGCAAACAAGGGAACGCGCTCGCATGTACTGGCTGGTATAGGGCTGGACGATACAGCTATTGCTGGTAGTCTGCGTATTACATTTGGTCGCTACTCTACTGAAGAAACTGCAAAACGAGGTGCACAGCTGCTGGCTGAGGTTGTTCGGCATGAGCAACAGCGCCAAAAGTCGCGCAAGTGGGGTGCACGATGATAAAAAAGATACTTATTATATTACTAATCCTGGCGGTACTGGCTACGATGGGCATTGGCGTATTTCTTGCTCCAGATAATTTGGCAGGGTGCCGCATTGATGAGGGTCCGGGTGGCAGTGGCTGTGAGAAGGCAGATGCTATTGTTGTCGTGAGCGGTGGTGACACGGCTGCACGCACCAGTGAAGCAGTGCGGCTATATAAGGCAGGCTGGGCTAAGGTCTTGATTATGTCGGGCGCAGCGGCTGATAAAACTGGCCCAAGCAATGCTGCCGTTATGCGCGACCAGGCTGAACATGAGGGTGTGCCACGGTCACATATTTTGCTTGATATCAAGAGCAATAATACTGAAGAAAACGCACATGAGGTAGCCCAAATTATCAAGGCACATAAATTTTCGTCGATAATTGCAGTAACGAGTGGTTATCACCAGCGGCGAGTTGGCTTAGAGCTTAGTCGTCCTTTGGCGGGCACTGTTTTCGTGCGTAATCACCCAGTAGCGCAAGATAAGCAGTGGAATGGGCTGTGGTGGACTACTCCAAGTGGTTGGCAATTGGCAATTACAGAGCTGGTGGGAATTATTAAGTTTTATACAAGAGGTGAATAGATGCGTGTAGTGGTTGGTATGAGTGGCGGCGTCGATAGTAGTGTGACTGCGGCGCTACTGCAAGAGCAGGGGCATGATGTAATCGGCGTATACATGAAGAACTGGAGCCAGGATTTGCCTGGCATGAAGTGTCCGTGGGCAGAAGATTTAGCAGATGCGAAACGGGTCGCGGTGCAATTGGGGATTGATTTAGAGGTGTATGACTTTGAAGAGCAATATCGCCAAAAAGTTGTGCAGTATATGATCGATGCGTATGAGCAGGGCTTGACGCCAAACCCAGATATTATGTGTAACCAAGAGGTGAAATTTAAGCTTTTCTTGGAGGCTGCGCGTGAGCGGGGTGCTGACAAAATAGCCACTGGCCACTATGCGGCTACACGTGATGGTGCGCTATTGCGGGCGGTGGATGACAACAAAGACCAAACCTATTTCCTATATCGTGTCACCAAACAGGCGCTGGAGCAGTCGCTTCTGCCACTGGGAGTATATACTAAGCCGCAGGTACGAGAGATGGCTGCTGCTCGTGGGTTATACACAGCTCGCAAGAAGGATTCTCAGGGGATTTGCTTTGTTGGTCAAGTGGGCATTCGCGAGTTTTTGCAAGAATTTAGTCACACCGAGCCAGGTGATATTATTGATCGGGCGACTGGGCAGGCTATCGGGCGTCATGATGGTGCACTGTTTTACACATTGGGGCAGCGACACGGCTTGAAGCTTGGTGGTGGGTTGCCGTATTATGTCGTCGGTAAAGACATGCAGCGTAACGAAGTCTACGTTTCAACGAACCTAAATGATAGTGCGCTATGGATGGAGCGGGTTCACCTTGGGGCGCTCCATATGATTAATCCGGACCGTACGCTACAGCAAGGTGAGCAACTTGGCGTACGCGTGCGTCATCGGGCGGCAATTGTTCCGGCAACGGTGATTGCGAACGATGGGGGTGAAGCCACATTGCAACTTACTGAGCCTCAGCGCGCTGTAACGCCAGGGCAGTCTATTGTGATGTACGATGGGCAAGAATGCATTGGTGGCGGCATTGTGATTGCTTAGCCGGGTATTAGAGAGCAGCGACCCGTGCGTTTTTACAGGGAGCATGGTATAATAACCGCCATGAACGCACAAGATATCCGAAAAAAATACCTCGACTTTTTTAGTCAGCGTGGTCACACTGTTATTGAACGCGCACCGCTAGTATTAATGAACGACCCAACAACGTTATTCACCGGCAGTGGTATGCAGCCGCTACTGCCGTTTTTGCTTGGGCAGCCACACCCAGATGGCAATCGTTTGACCGATAGTCAGACGTGTTTGCGAGCACAGGATATCGAAGATGTGGGAGATAACCGCCATACAACATTCTTTGAAATGCTTGGTAACTGGAGCTTGGGTGACTATTTCAAAGAGCAACAGATTCGATGGTTTTTTGAGTTTTTGGTTGATGAAGTTGGCCTAGACCCAGAAAAAATTTATGTTACTGCCTTTATTGGTGATGAAGCCAATGGTATCCCACGTGATGATGACGCAGCTCGAATTTGGCAAAGCGTATTTGCAGAGCGGGGCATTACAGCAGAAATAGCTGAAATTGGCTCACAAGAAGATGGTGATGCTCGTGGTATTCGTCCAGGGGAACGCATCTTCTTCTACGACGACGGAGAGAACTGGTGGAGCCGTGGCGGCGGCCTGAGTAAGACGCCAATTGGTGACCCATGTGGCCCAGACAGTGAGGTATTTTATGATTTTGGTGAGCAGCACCACGACCCAAGTTTTGGTAAAGCTCACCCGGCAAGCGATAGCGGCCGTTTTATGGAAATTGGTAACCAGGTGTTTATGCAGTACCGCCGAGAAGAGGATGGTAGCTTCAGCCCACTGGAAAACAAAAATGTGGACTTTGGTGGCGGCCTGGAGCGCATTGCTGCTGCCCAACTAGACAGCCCAGACGTGTTTAGGATTAGCTTGCTGTGGCCGATTATTGAGCAGTTGCAGCGCGTGAGCGGCAAAACGTATGAAGCGCACACCGAGAGCATGCGCGTGATTGCAGACCACATGCGTGCGGCAACATTCCTAGCTTTTGATGGCGTGAAGCCAGCAAACAAAGAGCAGGGATATGTTATGCGCCGACTATTGCGTCGTGCAATTCGTTATGCCTTTGACCTTGGTATTGAGCAGCATTTCTTTGAAGCAGTAGTGCCAACAATTATTGAGCTGTATGCTGATGGATATCCAGCGATGCACGAGCAAAAAGAGGCGATTATTGCAACGCTCGTGAAGGAAGAGAAAGTTTTCCGCCAGACGTTGAAGAAAGGTCTGCGTCAGCTTGATAGGTTTGCCGAGGATGGCCTGCTAACTGGTAAGGAACTATTTACCTTGTATGACACCTATGGATTCCCGCTAGAGCTTTCAGTAGAAGAAGTGAAGCACCAGCAGTTGCCACTTTCTGAAAACTGGCAGGCAGAGTTTGATGAGCAAATGGCTGAGCAGCGCCGCCGTAGCCAAACTGCAGCTAAGGGTACATTTAAGGGTGGTCTTGAAGGCAGCACGATGGAACATCGCAAGTTACATACTGCGAACCATTTAATGTATGCCGCTTTGAAGCAGGTCGTTGGTGAGCACGTAACGCAGCACGGCAGTAATATCACTACTGAACGATTACGATTTGACTTTAATAATGATGGCAAAGTGTCTCGTGAGCAGCTCGATGAAGTAGAGCGCCTGGTGAACACTTGGGTTTCGTGGAAGTTGCCAGTTTCATACAAAGAATATCCAACCAAGCAGGCTTTTGAAATGGGCGCTATTGGTGCATTTGGTGATCGATACGGCGACACAGTCAAAGTGTACCAAATGGGTGAGGGCGACAAGCGAGTCAGCTTTGAGATTTGTGGTGGCCCACACGCAGATAACACTGGTCAACTTGCAGAAGGTGGCAAGCGATTTAAGATTGTTAAAGAAGAATCAAGTTCGGCAGGCATCCGCCGCGTGAAGGCGGTGTTGACGGATAAATAGACTCCCGGGTCCGTTAAAACCAGAAACATGCCGTACAACTACGCAGTCGTGCGGCATGTTTTGGTATTTTTGACAGTGATGCGCTATACTAGAGGTACTTATGGTTTTAGAAAGATTACGGCAGTTCAGGCAACGTCAGACGCAGCAGGATGACTACATCGTTGCACTTGATATTGGAACTGAATTTGTGAAGGCATTGATCGCCAAAATGGAGGGGGAAGAGATCTCTGTTGTTGGCGTTGGGCGTAAGCGACAGCGGCTATCTGATATGCACTCTGGTGCGATTGCTGATATTGCAGCTGTTGTGCAGAACTGTGAAGCGGCACTATCACAGGCTGAAGACCAGGCTGGATTGCAGGCTCGCCGCGCCGTGATCGGTATTGCTGGTGAGCTGGTAAAGGGAATTACCCACACGATTAAATATCGTCGCCCACAGCCAGAGCGGCCACTAGATGCTGCCGAGATGGAATTTATTATCGAGAAAGTGCAAGAGCGCGCACAGCGTAAGGCGCAGCAGCAAATAGCCGTGGAAACTGGCAATGATGAAGTGGAAGTTAAGTTGGTTAACTCAGCCCTGGTGAGTATCCATATCGATGGCTACAAGGTAAGCAATCCAATGAGCTTTCAGGGTAAAGAAGTGGTGGTGCAGATTTACACTGCCTTTGCACCAATGGTTCATATCGGTGCCCTAGAGCGAGTGGCAGATGAATTGGCACTTGAACTAGTGGCGGTTGCAGCAGAGCCATTTGCAGTGAGCCGAAGTGTACTTGGGGCTGATGCTGGTAGCTCGTTTACCGCTATCTTGGTGGATGTTGGCGGTGGTACGACCGATATTGCTGTGGTTAATGATGGCGGCGTTGAAGGCACGCGCATGTTTGGCATTGGTGGCCGTAGTTTCACGCGCACTATTGCAGCGCAGCTAGACTTATCGTATGAAGATGCTGAAAAAATTAAGGTTAATTTGGAAGATCGCCCGATCCGTCAAGATTATAAGCGGGGCGCGCAAAAAGCTATTGCAAATACTATCGACGTTTGGCTATCAGGAGTTGAGCTGGCATTGGCAGAGTTCGACTCAGTTGACCACCTGCCAGGTCGTATTTTGCTATGTGGTGGCGGTGCAAGTCTGCCACAGGTAGTACGTGCACTTGAAACCAGTAGCTGGCGACGAGACCTACCATTCACTAAAAAACCATCGGTGCAGCATATTGCTGCCAAGGACGTGCTGGGCATTCGTGATACAACTGGCTCGGCCGACGACCATACGTTTATCACGGCGATGGGTTTGCTGCGGGTTGGTTATGATACGGTTGCAACATTAGGTGAAGGGGGTTCAATGAAAGATAGAATTAATCGGATGCTAAAAATTTAACACAGAAATACGATAATTATGGCCAAAGACGTACTATACATAGACACAGAAGATGATATCACAGCAGTAATTGGTAAGGTCACCGGATCAAAAGAATCGATTGTAGCCATTGTACCACCAAAGCGCACAGGGGTATTACACAGCGCAGTTAATATGCGCTTGCTTGCTCGTGCCGCTCAGAAACATGATAAGCAAATCGTGCTTATTTCTGGCGACGGGCCACTAGCCGGTCTGGCTGCCGCTGCAAAAATACCAGTAGCGAAAACATTGCAATCAAAGCCAGAGCTACACATTGTGCCTGCTGCGGAGTCAGACGACGCTGATCAGGAGGTGATTGATGGTGCAGCCTTGCTGCCTGAGCTAGCACAAGCTGATGCAGCACCCACACATACTGGGCCCGCTAATGAGGATAGCGCAGCAGTGGATGCTGTTGAACGAGAAGACAAGGCGCGTAAGCCAGTTTCGACAGTCGTACCGCGTGCTAGTGGTGCTAAGAAAAAGCCCAAAATCCCAAACTTTAACAGTTTTAGGAAAAAACTATTTTTGATTGGTGGTGGCCTGGTTCTTATTATTGTATTTTTCGTGTGGGCTATTTGGTTCGCACCGCACGCTACAATTGCGATTACGGCGCAAACGACCAGTGTGACAGCAAATGCTGTGGCTTCGCTTGGAGAGGCTACTAACGAAACCACACTGAAGACCACGAAAAAAGAAGAAAAGAAAGAGCTATCGGTGGAATTTACCCCAACAGGCAAGAAAAAAGTTGGTGAGCGCTCGAAGGGAAGTGTTGCTTTTGGCACCAATTCGGCAGATCTCGTCGATGCGGAGTATACTATCCCTTCTGGCACGCAGCTGACTTCCCAGGATGGCAAGGTGTACACCACAACGGAGCAAGTGAAATTTACCCGCGATAATCGTCGCCGCGTTGAAGTGGGTATTATTGCTAAAGAGGTCGGTTCGGAGTATGACGGCGCTCACGGCTCGATGACTCCTAAAGATATCGACTCAGGTGTATACGCAGATATTGCGACTGAGCCAAGTGGTGGTTCAAGCCGCGAAGTAACAGTTGTGTCACGCGACGACCTTGCGCGAGCGGGTGATTTGCTCAAGAACAAAAAAGAGAGTGGTGCCAAAGAACGGCTTAAATCACAGTTCGATAGTCAAACGTTGCCAATGGAAACCACATTCACCGAGCAATACTCTTCATTCACGCCAAGCGTCGCTCAGGACAGCGAAGCTAGTGACCGCGTGCTGCTCCGCACAACATATACCGCCAGTATGTACGGCGCAGCCCGCACTGATGTTGACAATTTCCTCAAGCAGCAGCTGCAAAAACAGGTAGCAAACAAAGACGAACAAAAAGTTTACAGTAGCGGTATCGATCAGGTGGCCTTTTCGGAGTATAGTGGCGGCCGTCGTCCGACCGTGCGCGTTCGTGCTGATGGCAAGATTGGCCCATATATCGATGAAGGTGAAATAAAGCGCCAGGCAAAGGGCAAAAAACAAGGTGATATTCAGATTGCGCTCGAAAAAATTGATGGCGTGAAGGATGTTAGTGTAAAATACTCACCATTTTGGGTTAGCACGGTACCAGGGGATGACAAAAAGGTAACGGTTGATTTCAAGATAGATAAGTAAAATAATAAGAGGTATGGGAAAAACGGAGTATTTGCTGGCACTTGATGTTGGTGAAAAACGAATTGGTGTTGCACAGGCCGATAGCCAAGTGCGTATTGCAGTGCCACTAGGGGCAGTGCTTGTCGATGGGCAAGAGCTGACTGCACTGCACCAATACATCAAAGATACTCGTGCAGACCGGTTAATCGTGGGCTATCCGCGCAACCAAAGTGGAGAGCCAACTAAGCAGACGGCGTTTGTTGAGCAGTTTGTTGCACGGCTTAACCCAGATGTGCCAGTACACTACCAAGATGAGTCGCTGACGAGCGTACTCGCCAAAGAGCGGCTTGGAGGCTCGATTTCTCGCCGGCAACGAGAAAAGGGCGTTGTCGATGCCGAGGCGGCTGTTATCATTTTAGAAGACTATTTGGAGCAAACATATGGACATTAGGAAAACTCGTAAATCACCACCTGCTAGTAAGCACGCTGCTACGCGCACGGCTCCTCTTTCTGGAAAGCCGAGGGAAATGGCGGCGCAGGAGGCTGCTGCGGTAGACGAAGTCGGGCCAAGTTTGAGTGATCGATTGCAGCAAGAACTTGGCGAAGCTGGTGACGAACCGGCTACCGAGGCGCATTACCGGCATCAACCGCATGGCAGCAAGAGCAGGAAGTTTAAACCGGGGCATAAACCGCCCAAAGTGCGCTCGCATAAGCCGCGTAAGCGTCGCTTGTGGCTACGGATTTTACTACCAATTCTTGGGATTCTTGTCGTTGCTGCTATAGGCGCTGGTGTGTGGGTGTACTGGGCATTAGGGCCGGTAGATAGTAAGTCTACTGCCGTTAAGCAGCTTGTTATTGAGCCGGGGAGTTCACCGCGGTTTATTGCTGGTCAGTTAGAAAAAGAAGGACTGATAAAGCAGCGCCAAGTGTTCCTATTGTATGCTAAATTTACAGGTGCACAAGATCATCTTAAGGCGGGTCAGCACGAACTAAAGGCTTCTATGGGGGCCGAGGAAATTTTGAAAACCTTGCAAAAACAGCCGGCGCCAAAGACAGTGACATTCTTCCCGGGTGCAACGTTGAGGCCAACTCATAAAACGAAAGAGAAGCCAGAAAGCCGTCTGGACGTGCAGCGTAGCTTGCAGAAGGCTGGCTACAGTGATGAACAGATTGAACATGCATTTACGGCAGAATATAATCACCCAGTGCTTGCTGGTCGTCCTGTTGGTGCCGATTTGGAGGGGTATGTATTTGGCGATACCTATCAGCACAGTTCTAGCGCTAGCGCAAAAGATACTATTACACTAGCGCTTGATGAGCTGCAAGACAAGGTGAAGAAAAATGACATTGAAGCAAAACTGAAGGCTCGTGGCATGACGTTATACCAGGGAATTACGATGGCTTCAATCGTGCAAAAGGAAGTGACAGGCTATGAAGATATGCGCAAGGTTGCCCAGGTGTTCTACACACGCTTGCAGCGAGGTATACCGCTAGGGGCTGATTCAACGTACCAGTATATTGCTGATAAGAAAGGCATTGCTCGTGATTATAATCTCGACTCGCCGTACAACACCCGTAAGGTGAAGGGCTTGCCGCCAGGGCCGATCTCTGCTCCATCTCTAGACGCGCTCAAGGCGGTGGCAAACCCAGCCCCAACGGATTACCTGTATTTTATTAATGGTGATGATGATAAAAATTACTTCTCAAAAACCAATGAGGAGCATGAGAAGCTTGTGAAAGAAAAGTGTGCCACAAAGTGCTCGTGGCTGTAGTCTGGGGTAGTGAAATGGGAGTAGTGTGCCCGCAAACTTGATTGACTTTTGCGGCGCGTTCTCGTACAATAAATAACAGCAGATGAGCTTTTGAGGTGATTTTGTAGTATCTTTTCTTTCATCTCAGCTCATAGGCGTACCACTGTCTATCGTACGGATGTAACATTAGCAAAGGCTGCGTGCCTTGCTTTCATTCTTTCAATATTACTAATAATTTTGGTCGAGTACATCCCGTTCTTGTAAAAGAAGAAAGATAGCGGCGGTATGGTCTCTGTAATAGGGAGACGGGAGAATGATAATTCGTACTATGAAACAAGGAGCTTCACGACAGACGAAACTAGCGAAAGCGGGTTCTCTGTCTAAGACGAAAAAGTCGATTGCTCTATATGGGCTAGTTAGTTTAGTGATTGTTGGTCTTGTATCAGCAAACTACAGCGGTATTATTGGTCAGACATCATCATCGCAGGTGATTGAGGCTAATGCGCAAGCTATCCACGACCAGGCGGTTAAGCAGGATCAGGTGACAGCAGTTGATTCACTAGCCTCGGTAACATCAGCAACAAACATTGCTGAATCAGTTCAATTGCCGATTGTTGGTGATTTGCGTGAAGAATCAAGCTCAATTCGTATCAAGAATGAGCTAGCTCAGAATGAAAAATCAAATGTTATCACGAAGCCAAAAACTATTCAGGCTAAGAGCGATAAGCGAAGTATTACTACGTACACCACGAAAGAGGGTGACAACGTTGCTTCGGTTGCAGCTCAACATAAAATTACTCCTGAAACAGTGAAGTGGGCTAATAAGCTGACGACAGATACGGTCGAGAAGGGCAAGAAGCTAACTATCTTGCCAGTAGATGGTGTGCTATATGAGGTGAAGGATGGTGATAAAATCGATGACCTCATTAATAAATATAAGGCCGACAAAGAACGTGTAGTGCTGTTTAACGATCTTGAAACCAAGCAGATTAGCAAGGGTATGCAGCTCGTGCTTCCTGGTGGAGTTCTACCAGAGGAAGAGCGCCCAGGCTATGTTGCGCCACCAAGTAATACTCGAGGTGGCCGTAGCCAAGGTAGCGCTGCGGGTGGCAGTACGACTGCTGGAACTGTAGGTGCAGATAGCAGCTACAACAAGGCTACTGCCTCAGCTGGTAACAAATATGCAGCCGGCAACTGTACGTGGTGGGTATATGAAAAACGACTTGCAGCAGGTAAACCAATTGGTAGTTTCTGGGGTAATGCTTACTCATGGGATGACTCAGCACGCGCGGCGGGTATCCGCGTAGATCACAATCCAGAGGTTGGCTCAATCTTGCAGACTGATGCTGGCGGTGGTGGATACGGCCACGTGGCCTATGTTACCGGAGTGAACGCCGATGGTTCAGTCGACATTAGTGAGATGAACTACAAAGGCTACAATGTGGTGTCAACTCGTCACATTCCGGCTTCATCAGTTGGTTCATTCCACTTCATTCACTAGAATAATTACATAAAAGATGCGCCAGGTGCTTACGAGTACCCGGCGTATTTGCTATACTGGTAGTATATGTTTGTAGATACAGCAAAAGTGATAGTCCAAGCAGGTAAGGGTGGCGATGGCGTTGTGAGTTTTCGCCACGAGATATATGTTGATAAAGGTGGCCCCGACGGTGGTGATGGCGGTCGTGGCGGTGATGTTGTGCTTGTTGGTGATGAGCGACTAAATACGCTGCTACATTTTCGTTACAAGACCGAGCTAAAGGCTGAAAATGGAGCTAATGGTGCCAAGGCTAAGCGCCGCGGGCGTTCGGGCGAACCACTAAAAGTTTTTGTACCAGTGGGTACTGTTGTACGCCGCAACGGCACGGTAATCGCTGACATTACTGCTAACGGTGAAGAGCAGGTGATTGCACGAGGTGGCGATGGCGGGTTTGGTAATGCTCACTTTAAATCGTCAGTGCGGCAAACGCCACGTATTGCAGAGCTTGGTGAGGCTGGCGAAACGTTTGAGGCCGAACTAGAGCTCAAGCTATTGGCCGACGTAGGTCTTGTTGGCTTTCCGAATGCTGGTAAATCAACCTTTCTATCGGTGGTCAGTAATGCTCGCCCGGAGGTAGCGAACTATGCCTTTACGACGCTTACGCCGAATCTTGGCGTTGCAGATATTGATAACACCAGCTTGCTGATAGCAGATATCCCTGGGTTAATTGAAGGGGCAAGTGAAGGTAAGGGGCTTGGTGATGCTTTTTTGCGCCACGTTGAGCGAACTGGTGTGCTGTTGCACCTTATCGATGCGTATGCCGATGACGTAGCAGAAAGATACCAGACAATCCGCAAGGAGCTTGCGCAATACAGCAGTGAACTAGCAGCCCGTCCGGAAGTAGTTGCACTAACAAAGACTGAAGGGTTTGATGATGAGCTGCTTGCCATGCAAAAAGAGTCGCTGCGTGAGGTGGTGCCGGCCGAGGTGCCAATATTTGCGATTTCGTCGCAGTCACGACGGGGCATAGACGATGTACTGCGCCGGCTTGCGGCGGAAGTTACGGCGTATCGGCAGCGTCAGGCTGAGTCTGAGGAAGATGAGGCAGCGGATGATACAGCTACAGTTATCACGCTGAGCGATTCTAAGCAGGCTGATCACTGGGATGTGACAAAAGACCCAGAGGAGTCAGACGTATTTATTGTCTCTGGTGAGAAAATTGAGAAGTTTGCGCGCCGTACGAATTTTGAAGGCCATGAGAACGTTAACCGGCTGCGCGATATTATGAAGAAGATGGGTATCACGCACGAGCTGCTACGCCAAGGGGCGAGTGGCGAAAGTATGATCCAAATTGGTGAAGCGCGGTTTACGCTACTAGAGCAGTAAGTGTAACGCCGGGGCTCCATGAAGGGGCGCAGGCGTGATATACTGGAAGTGATGGACCAGGAGTTTTTCTTTTACGATTTAGAGACAAGTGGGCTAGACCGCGCAAATGATCGCATCATGCAGTTTGCCGGTCAGCGCACTGATGCACAGTTTAACCCTATCGGTGAGCCAGTTAACGTACTAGTGGCGCTTAATGACGATACGCTGCCGAGCCCTGGAGCGGTTGCCGTTACCGGAATTACGCCGCAACGAACGCAAGAAGAAGGATATAGTGAAGCTGATTTTGCGCGTCTGGTAGTGGAGGAGTTCTTTACGCCGGGCACGATTATTGTGGGTTATAACACAATTCGGTTTGATGATGAATTTATTCGACACTTGTTGTGGCGCAATTTTTATGATCCTTATGAGTGGAGCTATAAACATGGTAATAGCCGCTGGGATCTTCTGGATGTCGTGCGCATGACTAGGGCGCTGCGCCCAGAAGGGATTGTGTGGCCGGTCGATGAGTCTGGGCGAGCGGTGAATAAGCTCGAGCTCATTACGCAACAAAATGGTATTTCACATGATGCTGCACACGATGCATTGTCTGACGTACGAGCGACGATTGACGTGGCACGTCTGATTCGAGACAAACAGCCGAAATTGTTTGAGTATTTATTGAACATGCGACACAAGAGCGCAGTAGCCAAGCTGGTTGATGTGCGTAATCCAAAGCCAGTGGTATACAGCAGTGGCCGCTACGACGCAGCATACGATAAAACTACTGTAGTTTGGCCGTTAGCTGAAGTGCCGCATGGTAATGTGCTGGTGTATGATTTGCGCCACGACCCTGAACTGCTGCTAGCCTACAGCGTGGATGAGCTGCAAGCACGGTTATTTGCTAGCTATCAGGAGCGCCAAGCCGAAGATTTTGTTGCAGTTCCAGTGAAGCCGCTACCAGTGAATAAGTGTCCGGCTGTTGCACCGATCGGAGTGTTGGGGCCAGACAATTGGCAGCATTTAGACTTATCGCTAGAGCTTGTGCAGCAGCGCATTAATGTGCTTCGCCAGCATCCAGAGTTTGCCAGCCGAATTATAGAGGCTTTTTCTCGGCGACCACCACTACCTACTGCAAAAGACCCCGAAGCGCAGCTATATGATGGGTTTATTACCAGCCGCAAAGATATAACCACTATGCAAGCGGTTCGCCAAGCGGATGGGCAGCAGCTGAAGCATATTGGCGAGCAGCAGTTTGAAGATCCACGCTTGAAGCAGCTGATTGTACACTACAAGGCGCGCAATTTCCCATTTAGTTTATCTAGCGAGGAAAAACAAGCTTGGCAGCAGTGGCGGGCTGATCGGCTGCAGCGGCAGAGCACTGATTTTGTGCAGCAGCTCCAGAAGTTGGCTAAACAGGGAGTGGATGACTATTTACTCACCGAGCTACAGCTGTGGTTTGAGAACGTAATGAATGAGGGGTAGAAATACATCTACCCCTCTTGGTTTTTATAGTTATTTTTTATGAATAGTATAGGTGGTTTGACCACTCCATATCGGTGATTTCATCAATTGTGTCTGTGTCGTATACCTCAATTTCTTCAAGTACTTCATCGCTATAGTATTTTGCAATCTCTGCATCATCGTCAGGGTTCATTATCCCAGGATTACTTAGTATTAAGCGCATTGTGTTATTTTCGGCGATTAAATCTTCTTCGCTGTCTGCCTGCAGTGCATAAACCTCTGCAGCCTCGAGCAGAAAATACTTTCGGGCGTTTTTTGGGTCACGCAAGAAAGCAAGGGTTTTTGCGGCCACTTCAGGGTCGATGTGCTCTTTGAGGTTATCGAAAAATAAAGCAAGACGGTTAAGACCACGCTGATAATCTGCAGCAAGGGCTACGGGCAGGGGCTCATCTTCCTTCTCTGGATTTGGAAAGATTGTTGAATCGACGGCTTCTGTTCCGGCGCTTAGCAGGATTTTATATACTACGGGGATATCCCATTCAAACTCAGACAAGCCAACGGTGTCGATTTCTCCTGCAGTTGCACCGGCTGGTTTTTGATCGGCTGAGTAAAGGTATGCACGATTTGCCATATGTATATCCTTATAATGTTAAGTAGTGATCAGTATTATTATAGTATATATTGTAGGTTAGTCAATGAAGGGTGCGTTATTGTTAAGTGCGCAGTATATCGGCCTGATTATAGTTGTAAATCTGCTATAATTCACTTATGAATACGAGAGATCTTGAGAAGCAGCTATGGGCTGCAGCAGATAAACTACGGGGTAATATTAGTTCATCAGATTATAAATATGTGGTGCTGGGGCTGATTTTTCTTAAATATGTTTCAGACGCATTTTTGGTGCAATATCAGGCGGCTGTCGACGATAATTATGATCCTGAAGATCGTGATTGGTATTTGGCAGAAAATGTTTTCTGGATCCCCAAAGAAGCTCGCTGGCAATACCTTGTGGCGAGCGCGAAACAGCCAGAAATTGGCATAGTGGTCGATTGTGCAATGGAAGCAATCGAGCGTGACAATCCAAGTCTGAAAGGTGTGCTGCCAAAGAACTATGCCCGCGAAGCCTTAGATAAGCGTCGCCTGGGTGAGCTCATTGATTTATTTACAAACATTAATTTTGATACTGATAACTCTAAAGATTTGCTTGGCCAAGTATATGAATACTTTATGGGTATGTTTGCCGACAGTGAGGGTAAACACGGCGGTGAATTCTACACGCCGCGTTCTATCGTGAGACTACTGGTGGAAATGCTTGAGCCGTACAGTGGGCGCGTGTACGATCCATGTTGCGGCAGCGGCGGTATGTTTGTGTGGAGTGAAAAGTTTGTTGAGGAGCATGCGGGTCGTGTTAGCGACATTGCGGTGTACGGTCAGGAGCTTAACGAAACCACTTGGCGACTCGCTAAAATGAACATGGCAATTCGCGGAATAGATGCAAATATCAAACGCGGTGACACCTTGATGGATGACCAGCTCCCAGATCTAAAAGCTGATTATATCTTGGCAAATCCGCCGTTTAACATTAGCGACTGGGGCCAAGAACACTTGCAGGCCGACCCGCGCTGGAAATATGGCCTGCCACCAAAAGGTAACGCTAACTTTGCCTGGATTCAACATATGATTCACCATTTGAGCCCGCGCGGTACGGCAGGCTTTGTGTTGGCAAATGGGAGCATGAGCAGTCAAACTGGCGGCGAAGGTGATATCCGCAAGCAGTTAGTGCTCAATGATATGGTTGACGCTATCGTCACATTGCCGAGTCAGCTGTTTTTCAACGTCGCCATACCGTGTTGCCTGTGGTTTGTGTCGCGTGATCGTGCCAATCGTCACGGCAAAGTGCTGTTCATCGATGGGCGTAATTTGGGTAAAATGGTAACCCGCCGCAACCGTGAACTGACCGAAGAAGACATTGCCAGGATAGCAAAAACATATCATGACTACAAAACCGCCAGCGCGAATTACGCTGACCAGCCGGGCTTCTGCAAAGTCGCTGATCTAGAAGAAATCAAGCAGCATGATTATGTGCTGACGCCTGGCCGCTACGTGGGCGTCGAAGAAACAGAAGAGGATGATGAGCCGTTCGCCGAGAAATTTGCTAGGCTGACGGCTGAGCTTGAGGGGCAGTTTGCGAAGAGCCGAGAGCTGGAGGCAAAGATAAAAGAGAATCTTGCCAAAATAGAGAAAGAGATTAAATAACGAGTAGCGGCAGCTCTAGTAGTGTGCCAATAGTGTATATTAGTAACAGAGGGATGTTATAGGTCCAAGCTGGGTTGTAGATTAATTAAAGGTTATATAGAGAACGAAGGGGGGAGAAAATGAGCAAGATATTTATACCTGTACTAAAAGAGGCGTCACGATGGGGCCCGGGTGACCCCTATATAATTAAGCCTTACCAGCTTGCGAAGGAAATAGCAAGACGTCTAGATACTGATAACGCTACGAAAGATGAAGTAGATTTTTTTGCAGATAGGCTGCTGGATAAAATTGAATCGGCACTTATGTACTATCAGCTTATAGCGGCAGACGGGTTTGAAGACCGCAATATTAGTCAAAAAAGAACTATATATGAAGGTCTTTATGCTAATCTTTGGAGTTTTTATAAGGGTAGAGTCCAGAATTACTTAAATAAGATGGGCTGGAGTATAGGGTTCTTTTTTTGCAAAGAACATGATTTTAAAAAGCAATCCAATAGATTTATTCAAGAAAATCCTGAGCATAAATCCATAGTTCATTACGCGAAAAAGCAGAGAGATGGTTGGCAGACTGAATTTGCATTGAGCAGGAATGTTGCGGAGCACTCAGGTGACTATCGAGATGGAGCTAAGTGCTATGAAAATCCTGATGAAGCAAAACGTTTTTTTGCGCAGGTTTGCTGGAGTGCTGAAACAATGCTAGCATATTTTGGTAGCTATAAAATGTTGCGCACTTGGAATGTATCTGAAATAGGACCAGATGCAACGATTTTTGACAGCCATCCACGGTTTATTGTTGAGCATGCTTTGGATACTAAATTACGAGAAGGTGGAGTCAGAAAATGAAGAATACACCCATAGATCGAGAAAGTTGTATCTGCAAAAATTTCTAGTTAGATGTTGCTACAAGTGTTAAAGCAGGGAGATAGTAATAAATGATACAAACAGTATTGCTTGGTGATGTTATTGAGCTTGCTTATGGTAAGGGCTTGCCTCAGAGGTCTCGTATTCCTGGGCGTTTTCCTGTTTTTGGATCAAACGGCCAGGTTGATACACATAATCAATCTTTGGTGAACGGCCCAGGTGTAATAGTTGGGCGTAAGGGGTCGGTTGGCGAGGTAATTTGGTCAAAGCAAGATTTTTGGCCTATTGATACGACGTATTATATTAGGCTAAAGAATCCTAATGATGATTTGAGGTATTGGTACTATGCGCTAAAAACGTTGGGACTAGATAAGCTTAATTCGCATAGTGCTATTCCTGGTCTGAATCGTAGTATTGCATATGCCAAACAAGTACCATTACATTCAACTCTAGATCAAAAGAAAATTGCTGATATTCTCGGTAGTCTTGACGAGAAGATCGAGTTCAATCGCCGTATGAACGAAACCCTCGAGCAACTCGGTCAAGCCCTCTTTCGTCATTATTTTGTTGATAATCCTGAGGCGAAGAGTTGGGAAAGTGGTAAGGTGTCTGATGTAGTGCGTATTTATTCTGGGTTTGCATTCAAGAGTAAAGACTTTGACATTAACGGTAAATATGGACTAGTGACTATCAAGAATGTACAGGATGGTAGTTTTATTAAAGATTGTACTGACCACTTAAGCGAGCCACTGCCTGATAAAACACCAGGGTATGTTCATTTGAAAAGCGGAGATATTATTCTTTCTTTGACTGGAAATGTTGGTAGGGTGTGTATTGTGGTGGGTTGTGATTACTTATTAAACCAGCGCGTGGCAAAACTTGTCGGTGATGAGAGCCAAGCTTACACGTACTTCTTGTTTCGGTCAAAAATAATGAAAGGTCGAATGGTTGGTATATCGAAAGGTACAGCCCAGAAGAACCTAAGCCCAATTGAAACTGGTAAACTGAAGATAAAAATACCACCCACTAATATAATGAGTCAATTTGAAGAAATCGCTATAGATCTACTGAATATGATTGTGTCAAATAATGAACAAATTCAAACCCTCACCAGTCTTCGTGACTCACTTTTACCAAAACTAATCTCTGGAGAGGTTGAAGTATGAAACGTACAAAAGCACAAATAAACAATCTACTAGATGGTATAGCGAGATTCACGTTATCGGTAGGCGATAACTATACTATCGACTACGCCCCTGAGTCTCTTAAGTTTTCATCTTTTGTGAGAGCTGTTGATGAAAATCTTAAATACTGGCACGATAAAAAGGGAGGCCAAAGTTTTCATACGGAGTGGCAAAACCTCAAGACTAAAATTAATGGCATCAAAAAATATTTAGAGACTGTTGACGATAACTCTGAATTAGACAATAACGTACTACACTACTTACGTAACTATTTGTCTTCTGATGTAACTCATGATAGTGGAGTATACACGTATAATGTTTTGGTGAGCAGTCCAATCATGTTTGATGCAAGTTGGCAATCCATAGACAGATTCATAGACTTCTATCTTGATCGTGTAGATGATGGTAGAGAACTGCCAGATGCAATACGAGGGTACGTAGAATTATGCAAAAATCCAATTCAGGTAGGAAATAGCCTATATCAAAGTTTAAATTATTCATATTACCCTGCGTTATTTATACTAAAAAATGAATTATCACCTAAAAATATAAGTATTAAGAACTTTGAACAAAAGACGCTACGGCCAGTGTAAGATAAGCTAGGGCAGTTGCTGCAAAAAGCAGACGAGAGCCAACAAGAAATAACCCATTTTATGGAGGAGAAGCACAGGGAAGTCCAGACAAAGCTAGATAAAAATGTTACCGATATGGATAACTACAGGTCTAAAGTAGATGCCTGGCAGGCTGAAAAACAAGAAGCGCTAAATGGACTAGAAGAGACGTACAAAAACAAGCTAAAACTTGAAGCACCAGAAAAGCTTTGGAATGAGCGGTCCGAAAAGTATAAAAAAAGAGCCAGCTTTTGGACTTGGTGGCTAACTGGTGTAGTAGTCATCTTATTAGCTAGTTTTGCACTATTTGTACATTCGCTACACGAATTTCCAAAAGGGATCTCCAATCACATACCATTTTTATCGCAGCAAGTGCTTTTTGTTGGTGTTATATCTTTCTTTATCTATATTGTACGTACCATAGTAAAGATTGTTATGTCTAACCATCATATTGCTATGGAGTACGAACAAAAGGCAGCGTTTGCAAGGTTTTATCAGGCGCTAACTCATGACGGCCTTGAAGTGAATGATAATGAAAAACTAGTCATTATAAACTCGTTATTCTCTAGAGTCGACCCTGGGCTTGTTAAAACTAGTGAATCTACTGATACAGATAGTGTCCTAGCGTTGATATCACGGAATTCTGGAAAATAGGTATAGATGTTATAATGATGTAAAAATGACAAATAAACCGAAACACAATATACATTGCTTAGTAGGAAATAAAAAGCTATCATGACCGAATCTCAAATTGAACAATACGCGCTAGATATTTTAGCTAATCTTGGTTGGCAGGTTTTACATGGGCCAGATATTGGCCCAGACGGTACGGGCGAGCGTGAGCCTCGACAGGTAGTGCTGCTGGGGCGGCTGTATGGTTCCCTGGCACGGCTCAATCCGCATATTCCAGAACCAGCCTTGAATGAAGCGATGCGGCGTTTGACACAGATTAGTAAACCGAGCGTAATCGAGAATAACCACGATTTTCATCAATTGCTGGTGGCGGGCGTGCCGGTGCAATATCGCACATCAAGTGGCGAAGTGAAACACGATATTGCGCGGGTGGTTGATTTTACCTCACCAAAAAACAATGATTTTGCGGCGGTGAATCAGCTGACGGTTCTGCAGGGTGACTATAATCGCCGGCCGGACATTGTACTATTTGTGAATGGCTTGCCGCTGGTGGTGATTGAACTAAAAAATGCAGCCGACACGAAGGCGGATTTGACGGCGGCGTATCAGCAAATCCAGACGTATAAGCGAGAGGTTAGTGATCTGTTCCGCTTTAATGAATTATGTGTGACAAGCGATGGACTAGAGGCGGAGATGGGTACGATCACCAGTCCGCTGGAGCGGATGATGCCATGGAAGACGATTGATGGTGAGAAGGAGGTTGGTAATGTGCCGATGCTGGAAGTGCTGCTGCGCGGTGCGTGCACGCCTGAGCGCTTGCTGGATATGGTGCAGAATTTTATCGTATTTGAGCGTAGTGATGGTGACAAATTGATCAAAAAAGTTGCTGCTTACCATCAATATTGGGTGGTGAATAAGGCACTGGATCGGACGCTGGCAGCCAGTAGTGAACGCGGCGACCAGCGGGCTGGCGTAGTCTGGCATACGCAAGGGTCGGGCAAGAGCTTGAGCATGGTGTTTTATACTGGCAAGCTGATGAAGTCGCGCGATTTGCACAACCCGACCATTGTGGTGGTGACGGATCGCAATGATCTTGACGGTCAGTTGTTTAGCACGTTTAGTGCATGTCGTGAGCTGCTGGGGGAAGATCCAAGGCGGGCCGATTCACGTGGCGAACTGAGAAGCTTGTTACAGCGTGAGGCAGGCGGGATTATTTTTACGACAATCCAGAAATTTTCACCAGAGAGCGATGAAGATAGCTTACCAGTTTTGACCGACCGAAGTAATGTTATTGTGATGGCGGATGAGGCGCACCGTAGCCAATATGGCCTGAAGGCGCACGTTCGGGTCGGGGATGCTCAGCTAGTATATGGGTACGCTAAATACATGCGCGATGCCTTGCCTGGGGCGAGCTACATTGGATTTACAGGTACACCGATTGAAACTGACGATAAATCAACGCCAGCGGTATTCGGTGATTATATTGATATTTATGATATCGAGCAGGCGGTGAAGGATGGTGCAACGGTACCAATATATTACGAGAGCCGTATGGTCGATTTAAATATGGATGAAGCAACGCGGCGGTGGCTCGATAAGGAAGTTGATGAGCTACTAGAGGGAGAGGAGTTGACTCGCCAAGATGCATTAAAAGCTGAATATGCACAGAAAGAAGCCATTGTTGGTAATAGTGAGCGGTTGGAGGCTGTCGCTCTAGATATTATTCAGCATTTTGAAGCTCGGCAAGCTGTATTGAGCGGCAAGGGCATGATTGTAACGATGAGCCGTGGCATTGCAGCCGATTTGTATGAAAAAATCGTGGCCCATCGGCCAGATTGGCATAGCAATGATGATGCACATGGCACGATAAAAGTAGTTATTACTGGCAGTGCTAGCGATTCTGAGCGCTTGCAGCCACACATCCGTAATAAACAGCGGGTACGGGTGATAGAAAAGCGTATCAAGGATCCAGATGATCCACTTGAGCTCGTGATTGTGTGCGATATGTGGCTGACAGGATTTGATGTGCCGAATATGCACACCATGTATCTGGACAAGCCGCTAAAAGGTCATAACTTGATGCAGGCAATTGCCAGGGTGAACCGAGTGTCACCTGGTAAAACTGGTGGACTAGTGGTTGATTATTTAGGCGTGGCAGGAGCATTACGTGATGCTATTTCTACTTATACACGAAGCGGCGGGCAGGGCACGCCACAGCTCGATATTGGTGAGGCTGTGGCACAGATGCAGATGCGCTACGAAGTGGTGCGTGATTTGTTCGGCAACTTTGATTATCAGAGGTATTTTACTGCATCAACTGGTGAGCAATTGCACATTATTTTGGATGCAGAGGAATATATTTTGGGATTAGAGGATGGCGAGAAGCGGTTGAAGCAACATGTTTTGGAGTTGAGTAAAGCTTTTGCGCTAGCCATGCCAAGCCCTGAGGCATTGAAGATTCGTGAAGAGGTGGCTCTGTTTCAGGCGGTGAAAGCTCGGCTAGAGAAAATAACGAGCTCGACAGTGGTGACTGACGCTGAGTATCGTAGTGCGCTGAAGCAAATTGTTGATAAGGCTATTGCACCAGTTGGTATGGTTGATGTATTTGAAGCGGCAGGGCTAGAGAAGCCAGAGCTATCGATTTTAAGTGATGAGTTTTTGGCAGAAATTCGCCATATGGAGCGCAAGAACCTGGCGGTAGAAGCCTTGCAGAAGTTATTGGTTGATGAAATTAAATTGCGATTTTCGCGTAATTATGCTAAAGATACAAAGTTTTCTGACTTATTACACCAGGCTTTAATGCGGTACAGAAATGGGACAATTGAAGCAGCACAAGTGATAGAGGAGCTGATTGCTATTGGCCAAGAAGTGCGTCAAACCATGGAGGATGGTGCAGCTAGCGGGCTAAGTAATGATGAGATTATCTTTTATGATGCACTGGTTGAGAATGGCAGCGCCCGTGAAGTGTTGGGCGATGCGCAGCTGCGTGATATCGCAAAGGTTTTATTAGAGCAAGTGCGCCGTGATGCAACGATTGACTGGGCAGAGCGTAGGAACGTGCAAGCAAAGTTAAGAGTCAATGTTAAAAAGACTTTGGCAAAATATGGTTATCCACCGGATCAGCAGGCACTAGCAACCGATATGGTATTGGAGCAGGCTAAGCGCTACGGCAATGAGTGGAGCCATAAACAAGTGGTGCATAAGTCTAGTAAAAAGGTGGACCACTAACATGAAAATCTCCGCCCTCCTCAAACCCAACTCCCGCCACCGTGAAGAAGTCGTGGTGGGTAGTGACGGCACGTATATTATCTACATCAAGGCGCCAGCGATTGAGGGTCGGGCGAATGCGGCGGCTATTAAGCTGCTGGCTAAGCATTTTGGTGTGAGCAAAAGCCAGGTTCAATTGTTGCGTGGGGCAACGTCGAAGTACAAAGTGTTTGATATAGGAGGTGATTATGAATACGAATAGCAGCATTAGCCGCACTTCGTGGCGACTACGGTGTGCAACCGCTCATGCTGCCACGCGCAAACGCTACCTCAAGTGAGAACCCATGGCGTATTTACATGAACATTCGTCCAGCTGTTAGTGGCTTGGTCGTAATGCAAGCAGCAGACTTGTACCGCGCAACTACCAAGTAGTGGCGTAAGAGATCGCCGTAAAGTAAATAGCCCCGCAGCAACGTGGGGCTATTTAGTATGTGTGAGCTCATAGGGCTGTTGTTTACTCTGCTATCGGTAAAGGCGATAACAAACAGGGGCGTCGTTGTGCGTACGTTAGCTAAAAACGGGCCCGCGTCGTGCAGTGAGCTGCCACAATAAGTAGTTGCGCTGCTTGTTTGCGGTGTTCTTGTTTAGCGTGTTTGTGAGCAGCAATGTGCATCATAAGGTGGTTTTTCGTGCCGAGATACGTCTTTCTTGCGCACCGAGCGATAAACAACGTGCAGTCTATCAGAAAGAGCAGAGTCAGCCAAAAACCACGCCGTAGTGCTGGCCATACCTTGGTGATTGTGACGTGAGCGGCCTGCTGGCAAAAACTATCAAATCGAGCTCGCAGCTTCGTGGTGCGGTAGCGCAGCGCAGTAATATACACTGGCGTCATGCGCCGCATCCAACGAGATGCAGCCTTAGCAAAGCGTGCTATGAGCAGGGTGATGGCGCGCAAGGCAGTCCATATACCTTTTATGATATAGACGATACCAGCTGATATTATTCGGTATAATTTTTTGCCATCGCGATAGGTTTGTCGCACAATAGCGCGCGGTAATTTCCAAAATATAATTTGCAATATACGAACAATGAACCCATAGATGCGACGTATTACATGGGCAATAGATGCATATAGTTTAGAGAAACCAGCTCGTAAACGAGAGGCGCCGGCTCGAGGGGGAAAAAGTCGTCACAATTGTGCTTGTAGCTTGTTGCTGTGATGAGGCATTATTGTCTTGCCATTTGGCGATCACTAAGCAGAGAAAGGCTAGCAGCTCGTCGTGGGCCTCTTGGCGATCTTGCTCACGTTGAACCATAAACGCATCGAGCGCTTCAAGTCCTTCGTTAAACATGTCTGAACCAAAGTCGCGCCAGCTAGCCCTAATGATCAGGAATAGTAGCGGCAACCCTGCCCAAAGCATCAGCATAGCAGGGCCGGAGAATATGATATTAGTAAACGGCACAATACCGGTGAAGAGGAAAATAACAAGAAGGTCGTTTTCAAGCGCCCACCAAATTAGGAGCGCTAGTACTACCGCAACAACACCATAGATAGTCAATTTTAATTTCATAAGGTGGCTCCAATTTTTACTAATTTGCTATGCTTGCGTAATTATTTTTAATATGTTCTTGTACATTGTAGCAAAGGGGTAGCTAGTATTGCAAGAATAAGCATAATATTTTGTGAAATATGAATAGCCAAAGCATTCACAGGCCGCCAAGGGGCGACATTTTTAGTATGAACTGGTATAATGATGTAAGTATGCCAGAGTTTATTAGGGTGCGAGGTGCTCGTGAACACAACCTCAAAGATATTTCAATTGATATTCCGCGCAATAAGCTAGTGATTATTACTGGCTTGAGTGGAAGTGGCAAGTCTAGCCTAGCTTTTGACACAATTTACGCTGAAGGGCAACGCCGCTACGTGGAGAGTTTAAGTAGTTATGCGCGGCAATTTTTGGGCACAATGGACAAACCTGACGTGGATTCGATTGAAGGACTTTCGCCGGCTATCTCAATCGACCAGAAGTCGACCAGTCGCAACCCTCGCTCGACCGTCGCTACCGTGACGGAAGTGTACGATTACCTGCGTCTTTTGTTTGCTCGCTTGGGTGTTCCGCACTGTCCTGTTTGCGGCAAGCCAGTTGCGCGCCGCTCACCACAGGCTATTATCGATGAAATTATGCAGTTGCCAGCTGGGCAGCGGGTGATGATTTTAGCGCCGCTGGTAAAAGATAAAAAAGGTGAATTTATGCACATTCCTGAGCAGTATATGCGTCAGGGGTTTGCGCGTGTGCGGGTAGATGGTGTGGTATACGCACTTGATGAGTTTCCTGAGTTACAAAAAAGCAGCAAGCACACCATTGAACTGGTTGTTGATCGTGTAGTGATGGCGCCTGATTTGCAGGGGCGTATTGCTCAGAGTGTCGAGCAAGCATTGACAATTAGCAAAGGCGTGGTGCAACTACTTAATGCTGACGACGATAGCATGCTTACGCTGTCGCAACGATATGCGTGTGTAGACCACCCACGCGAGGAGATACCAGAGCTTGAGCCACGGCTATTTAGCTTTAACTCACCGCAGGGCGCATGTCCAGTGTGTACAGGGCTCGGCACACGTATGGAGATCGACCCAGACCTAGTATTTAATGATAGTCTGACTATTTCCGAGGGGGCAATTCGCCCGTATAATCGCGTGAATGTCGATAATTTCTACATGAAGAAAGTGACAGCTATGGCGCAAGAGCATGGGTTTAGTGTGCGTGTTCCGGTGCGCGAGCTGAGCAAAGAGGCGCGCCAAAAGGTGCTGTATGGTACGGGTGCGCAAAAGTACCGAGTGACGCTCGGCAGTGGCCGCCATTACGATGTGACGTATGAAGGCGTTATTCCGAACCTAGAGCGGCGCCACCGGGAGACGGAGAGTGAGTTCATGCGCCGCGATATTGAGCGTTTTATGCGGGAGCGCAAATGCCACGCTTGTAATGGAGCGCGACTAAAGCCAGTCGTGCTAGGTGTGAGCGTGCACGGACTTAATATTATGGACATTTGCAGTTTGAGCGTTAATGACGCGTTAGAGCTCTTTCGAAATGAGCTAGCGCTTAGCGAGTCTGAACAGAAAATTGGTGGCCCGATCGTAAAAGAAATTACAGCGCGCCTTGGTTTTATGAGCGACGTAGGGCTAACGTATCTGGAGCTTGGCCGGGCTGCAAACACACTAAGTGGCGGTGAGGCGCAGCGTATTCGCCTGGCCACACAGATCGGCTCTGGCTTGCAGGGCGTGCTTTATGTGTTAGATGAACCTTCAATTGGTTTGCATCAGCGCGATAATGATCGGCTTATTGGTACGTTGCAACATTTGCGCGATTTAGGCAATAGCGTGCTTGTGGTTGAGCACGATGAAGACACTATTCGAGCTAGCGATTATTTGGTCGATATTGGGCCAGGTGCTGGTGTGCATGGTGGGCAAGTTGTTGCGGCGGGGACACCGGCGCAAGTGGCAAGAAGCAAAAAGAGTATTACAGGTAAATTTCTGTCTGGGCAAGAGACCATCAGCGTGCCAAAACAGCGTCGCAGCTACAAAAAAGGTCACGAGCTAGTGGTAAAGGGCGCCCGTGAGAATAATTTAAAAAACATTACTGTGGCCTTTCCGCTTGGCCTGATGACGGTAGTAAGCGGTGTGAGCGGGTCAGGTAAGTCGACGCTAGTAAATGATATTTTAGCAAAAGAACTGTCTTCGCGATTGCAGCGAGCCCAGACGGTGCCGGGGCTGCACGATGAAATTGCTGGCGTTTCTGCACTGGACAAAGCGATTGTCATCGACCAGTCTCCGATTGGCCGGACGCCGCGCAGTAATCCAGCTACCTATACCGGAGTATTCACGGCAATTCGTGAGCTGTTTGCAAGTACACCAGAGGCTAATATTCGGGGTTACACTCCTGGCCGGTTCAGCTTTAATGTAAAAGGTGGACGCTGTGAGAATTGCCAGGGTGATGGCGTTATTAAGATTGAGATGCACTTCTTGCCAGATGTTTATGTGGTGTGCGAAGAGTGTCAGGGAAAGCGCTACAACCGCGAGGCGCTAGAGATAACTTATAAAGATAAAACTATTAGTGACGTTCTGGAAATGACCATCGAGCAGGCAGCGGAATTCTTTGCTAATGTTCCGGCTATTGCTCGCAAAATGAATACACTAATGGAAGTGGGGCTTGGGTATATCAAACTGGGGCAGCCAGCTACGACGTTCAGTGGTGGCGAGGCGCAACGAGTGAAACTTGCGACAGAGCTCAGTCGTCGTTCGACCGGTAAGACGATGTATATTTTGGATGAGCCAACCACAGGGCTACATAGCGCCGATGTTAAGCGGCTACTAATGATTTTGCAGAAGCTAGTTGATGGTGGCAACAGCATGGTTATCATTGAGCATAATTTAGATGTCATTAAAACCGCCGATTATATTATTGATATGGGGCCAGAAGGTGGCTATGGCGGTGGTACTGTTGTGGCGCAGGGTACACCAGAGCAAGTCGCTCGATGTAAAGAGTCACACACCGGAGCATACTTGCGCAAGATGTTGTCATAGCGATGGTGGCAGACTCCTATGAAAAATACGCCCTAGCGTTGACTAGGGTGTATTGTGTGGTTGTGGCATGGGCTTTATTTGTGGGTTTTTGGTTCGTGATCGCTCGGCTGTGTGATAGCCAAAATCTTTTGCTTGATAGGACGTAGTAGAGCCTTACGCTTATGTTTGCTAAGTAAGAAGTGTAGTGCAACTGGCGCCAAAGACAGTGCGATAACACCAAGCGCAACAAGTTCAATATTGATACCCATGCTTTGTAATTTTTCACCAATCAAATAGCCAGCGTAGGTGAACAGCGCGACCCATAGAAATCCACCAATGAGGTTATAGGTAAAGAAGGTGCGATAATGCATCTTGCCGCTACCTGCAACAATTGGGGTAAAGGTACGCACGACTGGTACGAATCGTGCTAGGACGATGGCGATTGGGCCGTGCTTTTTAAAGAATGTTTCAGCGCGAACGAGGTATTCTTGCTTAAAAAAGCGAGAATTCTTGCGCTGGAACAGCTTGCGGCCAACGCGTTTCCCGAATAGATAGCCGGTATTGTCTCCGAGTACGGCAGCAATCCAGAGTAAGAGAATGAATAAGTGGATATTAATCGAGAACGCGCCGTTGCCAAGTAATACAAGGTAGCCAGCCGTAAAAAGGAGACTGTCACCTGGCAGTAAGAAACCGATCAGGAGGCCTGATTCGGCATAGATAACCGCAAGCACCGCAATAAACCCGACGCTAGTAATAATATGAGTAAGGGCTTCCATATGGACCCATTATAACAGTAGTATTTGCAAAAACCTAGTTAATTTTGGTCTGATATGTAAGTGTCGTATAATAGAGGTATGCAAAAGATCCTATTATATTACAAATTTACACCGATCAAAGACCCAGAAGCCATTAAGCTATGGCAGAAGGTGCTATGCGACAGCCTCGGGCTGCGCGGCCGCATTCTGGTGAGCAGGCACGGGCTGAATGGTACCGTTGGTGGTGATATCGAAGCGCTGAAGAAATATATTAAAGAGACCAAAAAGTTTGCTGGCTTTAAAGATATTGTATGGAAATGGAGCGATGGCAGCCGTGATGATTTCCCACGCATGAGCGTCAAGCACCGCCGCGAGTTGGTGGGCTTTAAGAACAGTGATGATGAATTTGATGTGGACGAACACGGTGTGATTGATGGTGGCACGCACCTAAAGCCAGAGGAAGTTCATAAACTGATTGAACAATACGGCGATGATGTTGTCTTTTTTGATGGCCGTAATGCCCACGAAGCCGAGCTTGGTAAATTTAAAAATGCCGTGGTGCCCAATACACGCACCAGCCGTGATTTCATTGCCGAACTAGAAAGCGATAAGTACGATGACATTAAAGACAAGAAGGTCATTAGCTACTGCACCGGTGGCATTCGCTGCGAAGTCATTAGCGCTATGATGAAAAAGCGCGGCTTTAAGGATGTGTACCAGATTGATGGCGGTATCGTTAAATACGGCGAAAAGTATGGCGACGATGGCTTATGGGAAGGCGCCCTGCGTGTATTTGATGGCCGCAAAACCATGACCTTTAGCGATAAGGCCAAAACATTGGCTCATTGCCACCACTGCGAGGAGCCAACTAGTAACTTTGAAAACTGCGCCGAGCTAAGCTGTAATAAGCTGGTTGTTCTGTGCCAGACTTGCGCAGAGGACCCAGAGCGCCGCTATTGTAGTGATGATTGCCGCGTGAAGGCGGGTAGCGCAGCGTAATGGCAGCCGCACATAGTGGTTGGCAAGCAAGATATCATGCATAAAGCTCAGAGAGTTGACACCTCTGGGCTTTGTTGCTTTGTTGTGGGTGAAGCTTAATAACGGATAAACAGTGGTATAATCGTTACTGGTTAATAGCAATACTGGTAATGAGGAAATCATGAACGAATTCATTTTAGTGGCAATAAAATTGCTGATTGGCTTTTTTGCGTTAATATTGATTATAAATATTTCAGGAAAGGGGAACTTGGCACCATCGTCGGCAAGTGACCAGGTGCAGAACTACGTACTTGGTGGTATTATTGGCGGCGTTATTTACAATAGCAGCATTCAGATAATTGACTATGTTAGCATCTTGGGTATTTGGTGCGCCCTCGTGCTGACGCTGAAATGGATAAAAAATCATAACGTGAAGGCAAAACAGCTCATAGATGGTCGGGCGTTGATTATTATTGATAACGGAAAGATTAATATTGAGAACTGCAAGCGGGCCGGTCTGAGCGCACACGATGTGTCATTTAAGCTACGCATGCACAATATTTATTCAACTGAAGAAGTGAAGCGGGCTGTGGTGGAGCAAGATGGTGGACTGATTATTTCGCGCCAGGGTGAGGAGAATCCAAAATTTCCAGTGATAACCGACGGTCAAGTGCAGGATAGCATCCTAGAAGTCATTGGAAAGAACGAGAAGTGGCTGCTGGAAGAAATTAAAAAACAGGGCTTGCGTGGCTATGGGGATGTATTCTTGGGTGAATATATAAATGGCAAGCTGATGTTGACGTCTTACCGCTAAATTATTTATAAATTTACTATATTTATAGACAGGCAGAGGTATACTATTTACGCCGCAGTAATAGTGACTTCTGCCTGGTTTAGTATTGCTTGTAAATTGGCGGTAGTTATTGCATTAGCTAGGTCGTCTTTTGTGTATGGCGTCATAGTCTTCTGGTAAAAGTAGACTGGTGCGGCAGTATAGTGCGGGTCAGATATAAAGGCTTCGGCCAGATGGGCTAGGCTACTGGCGTGTGGTGCAGCATCGAATGAGCGTAAGTAGTTTTGGGCTGCTTTGTCTATAGCTTTCCAGTTAAAAGATTTCTTGATGGTGTAGGTTTGGCTTGTGGCATTGCCATCCTGATAAGTGGTGAATTCACCGCGGCTAGAGGGGTAAACTGGCGCTTGGTCGAAATAGGCGCTGCGCACGAGATCGAGCAGTAAGGGGTACATGCAGAAGAAGGCGGCGGTAGTTTGGTCGCTCGCATCTGGCACTTCAATGGTGAGTACTATGTCTATAAAATCTTCTGGTTGGTAGTCAATTTCGAGTGGTTGGTTTTTGATTAGCTCGGTATTTCTTTTGAGCTTGGTGGAGCGGTGGTTAGCAAACGCTTTTTGGCAGGCTGCTAGCTGTTTGTGCAGCTCCGGTTCATCCCAAATAGTAATGCTGGATTTCATCTCAGCTTCAATATGGGCGATTGATTCGTAAATCATAGCCCTGTCAAACGGCGCTAGGTTAGCGATGGTTTTTGCAAACAAGCTGGCATATTTGTGATCAAAGAAGGCTGAAGCAAAAAACACACTCGATCCGGCTGTTGTACCATCCAAACTGCCGACGAAGGCGCGTTCACTACCAGATTTCTTTAGCGACTGCAAAAAGCGCCGAATAATCAAATGCTCAAACAGATGGCAGACATCGTGGTCGGCTGGTAAATTGTAGGCAGAGTGTAGGTCGTGGGTCATGTGGTTAGTATAGCAGGGAAACTAAGTGATGGTCATCGCGATGTCTTCATAAGCTATAGTAATGCGGGTCGCCTTCAGGATCTGCGACAGATTTTCTAATGTCGCTAGCCTTCTCCAGCCTCGAGCTCCGACGATTATACCAAATTCTTGAGCTATACGGGAGCTGTCTGGCGCTGCAAGTGGGTTATTTGCGTAAGATAGCGAGGATAGGTACTGCGAAAATCGGTGAAGAACCTTTGGCTGTGTGATTGTAGTAAAGGTGTGTTTAACTGTAGTAACGATATCTTCCAGTCTAATTTTTGGCTGAAGGTATGAACTTGTAAGAAAGATACTTGTGGCCACTGTAGCGTTTAAGGTATTTTTGGCGGACTCTTGCAAAAAATAAGCTCCAAAACGTTGGCAAATAGCCTGTCCAATCGATAAACTGAGGTATTTGGCAAATTCACGCCACAGCATACGCAATTCTATCGGCTGCTCAGTGATACTAAGGCTGAGTTCTATGTTTGGTGCTTTTTTGGTGGACTGATTAGTTTCGTAGATTAAGTCGGTAGAATTGTTCACTGTAGCCGCAGGCTTGGGCAGCAAGTCTATAGTATCTAGGGGTTTCCAAGGCATGCTATTAAGTAAGGCTAATTCTGAAATAATTTCATCTGGATCGCCAATGTAGAGGTCATTTGCTGATTCAGCAAGTAGCTGTGACATAGCTTTTGCCACTGGTAAATTACCGGGGCTACCACCATTAAGATCAGCTGGCATGGTTGCTATGTTTTCTAGTAAAGTACTAAATTTGGTGTTATAGCACTCTCCTTGGATCAATAATACGCCAGATGTATGCGTTTCACCGTTGAGTGCGTAGTCCAGTAGCTTATATTGACTATGATGATAAAGATATTCGGTAACTGTATTTACAAATAAATGCTCGTACAGGTGAGCCAGCTGCACGCAGGGGTGATATTTGACGAGCGAAAAATGATTCATAACAGGAATTGTAACAAGGAAGTGAGTTAGTTTATAGACGTAGCTCAGGCTTGTTGCGTATGGGGGCTGTAAGAATATTATTTAGGGTCATGTAACGAGAGAAATTTTGCAACCGAGGCATGAACCTCTGGGTTTCCGGCCCAGTAGGCGTGCCTGGCACCTGGAATCATACATACTTCTGCACGTGGGATTCGATTTCCGAGAATTGCTGCATTGCCAGGATCGGAGATAGGGTCATCCGTGCCGTGGAGGATCAAAGTGGGGACTGTAATATTTTCTGGAATTGGTCCGTCGGGGCGATCTGAGGCTTTGCCGTGGATACTCATTACTTCTGGTGAATGAGGCGAAGGAAAGACACTGGCAGCTTGTTGCGGGTTTGCTGCGATCCAATCATCTGGATAGAAGAGTGAAGCTAGTGTGCTCGGGTCCCCAGATGCGAGCGCTGCTACTCCAGCGGCGGGACGGGGTAGGCCAGTTCCATCACCAACACTGGCGCCTCCAATCGCGAGTGCAATAACGCGGTCTGTGTGCTCCGCTGCGAGCCACTGAGCAATTCTTCCTCCCATCGAGTGTCCGTAAACGTGCACTTTTTCGATACCTGCGTGATCAAGAATAGTTATTATATCGTTTGCAAAATCCCGCGTTGACCATTCAGAGCTTAGTGGTGCTGTGGTCTGGCCGGTGCCTCTGTGGTCGATGAGCACGATGGTTCGATCGGTAAATTCATTGAGGACGGCATCCCATCCATGGTGGTCTAGCCCTCTTCCTTGGATAAGTACTAGCGGAGCTTTGGAAGAGGGTACATTTTTTATGGAATACCAGAGTTTGTCATTGCTGGGTAATGTTACAAAAGTCATAGTTATATTATACCATGGCAATGGGTGCTTTACGGCCGGGATGTGGCATCGGTGCAGTGTACGGCCACAAGGTAAAATTGGTAGTAGCTTTCTGGATCGGGTACAGAAAAATCAGTGTTCATGTCGCTGCCACTGCGAACACTGAGGCGTTGGTTATTAGTGTGCGGCGTAATTAAGTGAGTGAATGTAAACGCATAGCTGCTAGAGATTTGCTTTAGTTCTTCGCTCTGATCGAGAGGGTCGGGGTAGTCGGTCATTACTAACGCGAAAAATCCTCCGTCTTTGCCTGCGAATAGGTAAAATATTGTGTCGGGGTAAAGTGGAGTGAGCGCTGCAAACTGGCGAATATAAGATGCGCTATTGAGAATTGGAAATGCTTCGGTAACTGTATTTGGCAGCAGAGCGAGAGGGTAGCTATTCATATAAGAATAAGTATAGCAGGGAATGTATAAGATGACGTAAGGCTCTGAGGGCGCCAGTAGCGACTTGTGCTACTGCGGGACTATGTAATGCTAACTGTGACATCATCAAACAGGCTGCAGATTGTCTCTTTGGTCGCAAGTTGCCGCCAGGTAGACTCGCCGATTATGGTACCAAGTTCTAAAATGTGAGCATCAACATTAGGTGTATCCATGCAGCCGTTACTGTACGAAAAAGACGTAAGCCGCCGGATAATGCGCGAGAGGGTCGGCTCCTCTAATATAGATACTAGAGTGTCATGGTATGTTTGTCGCATGGCAGCGTCATTGACGCGGTGGTTAAGCACTGCAAATGTGGTGGTTGATAACAGGTGAGAGTGAGTCTTTGTGAATCGGTCGCCCAAGTGGTAGTAGCCAAGCTGATAGCTAGCAAGATCGGCTACCGTGCTATGCACTGCGGAAGCGAGATAATGAAATAGTGGGAGCAGGGCTGGATTATTTGGCAGTGGCTTTTTAAGCGTGTAAGAAACCTGACTAATTGATAGATCAGAGCGGGCTACCTCGCACAGGTAGCTGCGTTCGGCAGGGTGGGCAATAGTGATCGGTTGGCTAATTTTTTCAATTTGTTGCCATGTGGTGCTGTCTGCAATGGTTATATCTTTCTTAAGTTGGGCTGGGTTATTGCACGAAATAACTTGCCCGGTCTCTGCGGCAATCTGTTGCATAGCTAACTGCAGCGCAGCGTCAGAGATCTGCACATGAAGCCACCCTAATGTACTTATTAATGATATAGCCTCTGTGGTATAGAGGTCTAGGTCGATCGTGATGAATCCTGCACCTGAATAGTGTGTGCCAAGAGCAAAATAATCTATCTGCCGCAGCAAATTGGCCTGACAGGCTTGTCTTTTGAGCTGGTTCATCACTATATGTTCATAAAGGTGAGCCACAAGGGGAGAAGGGGTGTTTTTACAAAGAAGAATGTGCTGCATAAGTTCTAAATAGTAGTATAGCAAAGAGAATGGATAGTTTTATGACATATCCAGGTCACCGGGTTAGTTAACGGTGGCTATTATTACCATCGTTTACCACCGCCATTGCGGCCGTGGTTGTATATACTTACTAAAAATAATAAATAACTAGCATACAGATCTTGTCTTGTGCAATAAATTATATGCATCATAATTGAGCCGGCTGCATAACTTCGCTATACTAAAGATATGACAAACAAGCAATCACAACCACTCCTCTACGAGCACATTTGTGCCGATCCAATGAATGCTGATTTTGCGGCGCAGGGTTGGCAGCCGGTGTATAGTGCCTCGGTAAGCTCCCGCATCGTGATTGTTGGCCAGGCACCCGGTCGTATTGCTCAGGAGACGGGGGTGCCGTGGAATGATGCCAGCGGCCGCCTCTTGCGGCAGTGGCTTGGCGTGAGCGATGAGCAGTTTTATAATCCCGATCTCTTTGCGCTTATTCCAATGGATTTTTACTACCCTGGCAAGGGCGCACATGGCGATTTGCCGCCACGCAAGGAGTTTGCTGAAAAATGGCATCCAAAGCTGCTGGCTTGCATGCCGGAAGTGCGTTTGACGATTTTGGTCGGTGCTTATGCACAGAAATATTACCTTGTCCGCCGGGCAGAGAAAAATTTAACGGAAACGGTAGCGCATTTTGCGCAGTATTTGCCAGAGTATTTTCCACTGGTGCACCCCTCGCCACTGACTGCTCGCTGGCGGGCGCGTAACCCATGGTTTGAAGCAGAGGTTGTGCCGGAGCTACGCCGCAGGGTGCAGGCTAGCATCACATAGGTATGGAGCATATGACCAGAACGCTAGTAGTGGTAGATGTGCGGGATATTTCTTATTTGGCTTATGATGCCTTTGTGATGCACTGCGACGAGCGAGGCGTTGTTTACTTGGCAGAGCTTGTACGGCATGGCCAGCCAAAAGCGGCCACTTTGTGTATAACTGATCAACAGCACGAGTATGTGCGGGCGGTACGTGAATATCTGGTTTCGGGCAATAGTGCGGTTTTGGCGGTAATTCCTTATCAGCAAGGGAGAGGTAGTGAATTTCAGGCTGCAGTGTACCGGGCAATGAGCAGTATACCGGTTGGTAGTACTTGCAGTTATAAAGACCTTGCCTCCGCAGCAGGCTATCCAGGCGCCGCTCGCGCCGTCGGTACGGCTTGTAAAAAGAATACGCTGCCACTACTAATACCTTGCCACCGGGTGGTGCCAGCCACGGGCGGCACCGGTAATTATCTCTATGGCACCGCCGCGAAGGAGGCATTATTGCGGTTAGAGGGAGCCCTGTAGTATTAGATAGAGCGGCTCATATAGCGTTATGTGCTGATATATGGCATAATAGTATTTATGCAGGAGCATAGCCCGAGTATATACCAAAAATTAGCCGAAACTGACTTTCATCAGAAACTGCACGATGTAAATCCTGAGACAGACAGTATGATTATTGGTGATGTCGGCGTTGATATGCTAAACCATGCGGTCGACATAGATTGGCAGCAGGGGCAGGTTACGCTTGCACATGAGCATGAGCCTACGGTGAGTCACGAAGGTGAGCCTTGGCAAATGGATATTATGGCTACATCGCCAGATGCTGCTACATTAGCCGAGTACAAAGAAACCGCCAAGGAGCTACTGGGTGATGACGTATCTGTGTCGGTAGTTGGCTTGTACCGCCATGCACAAACGTGGCATGATTTACTTGGACTTACGGGGGGCTATTACCAAGATGGCAAAGGTGGCGTGCAGTATAGAACAGGTATGATCAAGACGCCGATGCCGGAAGAGAGTTTGCACTCGTGGCAGGTGCAAGATAGCAGAGGCGCCATTTTAGGAAAAGTACTGAACTTGCCTTCGCAGCTATCATTGCTACAACACCGGTTTGTGTCTGGTGTGCGGTCGCGTGATGCGGTGCAGTATGCGCAGCTGCATAGTTTGCTTAAGAAGGAGGAGCAAAAAGGTGCAGTCCCAGATTCATATCAGGCTGTGGTGGAGTCGTTTGCTGAGCACCAAAGCAAATTAGATCGTGCACGAAAGCGGCTGGGCATGGTTGCGATTAAATCAGCCCTACTTGGCGTGTTTGAGCACCACGAAAGTATTAGCTCACTTGTTCAAGGCGACTGGAAGCGGGCGATAAGTGCCATGCGCCAGTATCGCCACCAGCTGCACGAGAAGTATACAGATAATAAAGACGACCATGAGGAGAAATAATACATGGATGAAATTTTCACTGGCATTGCAATAGGCATTGGAGAATATTTTATTGAGCGGGATGCGCGGCGTAATGAGCAGCTGGTAAAAAATAATTGGAGAGACAAGAAGGGAAAGCTGCGGGGACCGTATAATTCATATGGTCGTTTGCTGCTTATTATTAATATAGGCATGTTGCCACTCGCCGCATTTACGCTATTTGGTGGTGTGCTACTTTTGTTTGCAAAGCCAGTTGATCTTGTGGCGAGCCTATCGCTAATTGGTGTAGGACTACTATTAGTGCTTATCGCGTGGTTTGGCATCCATAGGGCTAAGGTGTATCGCACTAGGGTATTGCAGTCATTGCAAGGCAAAGCAGAAGATAATCAGTAATTTGCAGTAAACTAAACCATATGAGATCAGCCAAATGGCTGGTCTTGTTTTTTATGTTGTAGTATAGTATTATACTTTTAAGAATACAAAAGTATAGAATATAGGAGGTTTATATGGGAACGACTCCAGACCAGGCTAAATGCTTTCGGGAGTTTACTGGTGGCGTTGATCCAGAGCAATACAGCCTGGATGTGCTGAAAGCGTGCATGCCGATCTTTGAGACGCTTAAAGATGAGCAACGAGTAAAGATACTTGTGAAACTTATTAAGCATGGTAGCATGTCAGTCGGCCAGTTAGTGGATGAGTCTGAGCTTTCGCCACCGGCAATATCACATCACTTAAAGATTTTATTACAAGCAGAGCTGGTATCGTATAAGAAAGAAGGCACCAGGCGCATCTATAAGCCAAAGCTATCTGCTGCGATGCAGGCGCTGCAACACCTCACAAAAGTGATAGAAGAGGGCCAGTCGTATCTAGAAGGAGAGCAAGATGGGTAAAGGATTGCATCGAATAGGATCGTATATTTTTGTCCATCCATGGCGATTCGTGCTGCTTTGGCTGGCAATTGTCGGCGTAAGCGTTGGCGTGGGTATGAATATAGGCCGCCCGATGAGCGAGTCAATTACCATTCCTGGCACGCAAGGGCAGGTGGCACTTGACCGCCTTAAGGAGCTGTTTCCAAATGCTGGTGCGGGCACCGGCCGGGTTGTATTCGAGACTAGTGATGGCACTTCGGTCGAGAAGCATAAAGCTGCGATTACTGCCGCACTCGATACCATAAAAAAGGTAGATGGCGTATCGCAAGTAGTGAGCCCATTTGAATATCAAGATGCTATCGCGAAAGATGGTACGATCGCCTATGCCCAGGTGCAGCTTAAGCAGCAGGCGGGGCAAATTGATAAGAAGACACTTGAAGATATTACCCATGCTGTGGAATCATCTCAAAAAGATGGGCTAAGCGCGCACATGGCTGGTGACCTTATTAATAATACACCGGGTGAAATCCTTGGTGTGGGCGAGGCTGTTGGTGTACTGATTGCGCTTATGGTGTTGATTATTACCTTTGGCTCTTTGGTGGCAGCTGGTTTGCCAATTGTAGTGGCGCTGATAGCAGTAGCTGCGAGTATGGGCGCACTGCTGGCAGTTGGTCACTGGCTAGAGATTAGCTCGACATCACCAGTGATGGCAGTGATGCTCGGCTTGGCTGTGGGTATCGATTATTCGCTCTTTATTGTGAGTAAATATCGTAGCTTGCGAATAAGCGGCGTGCCCGCGCGAGAAGCGATTGGCCGCGCTAACGGTACGGCTGGTAATGCAGTCGTGTTCGCAGCTACAACGGTGGTGATTGCATTATCTGCACTCAGCGTTGTGGGTATTCCATTCATGACAATTATGGGACTAGCGGGCGCTGGCACAGTGGCGGTTGCGGCAATTGTCGCAATTACACTATTGCCTGCACTGCTTGGCATCGTTGGAGACAAGGTGTTTGGCAAGAAGGCACGCCGCAACATAGTGGCAGCCGAATCTGCTAGTGCGCGTGCTACGAAACGTTCAGCTGCTAATGCTAAACCTGTGAAGACCCGCCGTAAATTTGGTGAGCACTGGGTAAATTTCGTTGTGGCGCATCCATGGTTGACGATTGTTGGTAGCGTTGCTATCGTAGCGGCAATTGCCTGGCCAGCGGCACAGATTAAACTTGGTATTCCAACAGATCAGTATGCCGCACCAACTTCAAGCGAGCGCAAAGCGTACGATGCGATTAGTCGTGGGTTTGGTGAAGGATATAACGCACCACTTGCTGTGGTAGTGGAACACCTGCCAAAGGTAAATGACGAAACAAAGCAGGAAGTGCGTCAACAGCTGCGGCCACAATTTGATGCACGAGTAAGGGCTGAGCAGCAGGCAGCAGAGAAGACGTTTGCAGAAAAAGCAGCAGCAGCTTCGACGCCAGAAGAGATGGCGGCCTTGCAGCAGCAAATACAGCAAGCACAAGGGCAGGCTCCAAAGCAACTTGCCGAGGCTGAGGCTCAGTTCAATCAAGCAGTAGAGCGATACGCTAAACTATACCGCCTTAACCAAATTGGTGAACGCTTACAGCAGCAACATGGTTCTATCGCAAAAGTAGTGCCTGCTGTCGTTAATGATGATGCTACAGCTGGTGTGTTACAGGTGATCCCGAATTCATCACCAACTAGCCAGGAGACTAAAGACCTCATCCATTGGCTGCGTAGTAGTGATGCTACTGCTGCTGCAAAGCAAGACGGCATTAGCCTGGCTGTAACGGGCTCGACGGCAATGGAGGCAGATATTAACCAAAAACTAGCAGAAGCTTTGCCGGTGTATTTAGTGGTAGTTGTGGGATTGTCACTTGTTATTCTCATGGTTGCGTTCCGCTCGATTCTGGTGCCACTAAAGGCAACACTTGGTTTCCTATTGTCTGTTGGTGCTATGTTTGGAGCTATCGTCATGGCTTTCCAATGGGGATGGTTTGGTATTACCGACGCTCCAGCGCCAATTGTGAGCTTTATCCCTATCATCGGCATTGGTATACTATTTGGCTTGGCGATGGATTATGAATTTTTCCTCGTTTCGAATATGCACGAAGCGTATACGCATAGTAAAAAACCAAACCCTAAAGAGGCAGTTCGCCATGGATTTGTTGCTGGAGCTAAGGTAGTGACGGCAGCAGCGGTGATTATGGTGGCGGTGTTCGCAGGATTTGTTACTAACCATAATACTACTATTCAGGCAATTGGCTTTGGCCTTGCCGTGGGTATTTTAGTGGACGCCTTTGTTGTGCGCATGACATTAGTGCCTGCAATTATGGCGGTCCTTGGCAAGAGTGCCTGGTGGCTACCAAAGTGGCTTGATAAGCTGTTGCCACGTGTCTCAATTGAAGGCGAAGAGGAGTAACCGCAGAAAAGATAGTAGTAAAACGAGCTACCCATATCCGGGTGGCTCGTTTTTTTGGGGTAATAAAAAGCCCTCGGTTATCCATACGGATATCTGAGGGTGCACTCTACAAACAGTACCGAGGGCTAATTGTGTTATTACTCGGCTTGGCATAAAGTAGCCAAATATTCCACTGTGCTTATATGACACGAGTGTAACCCGAGTAATATATCAGGCTCATTATGCTACATATTGCTAGTGTGTAAACTCGTGCAAAGCTACGCAAAAGCTGGATGCATAATGAGAACGTTATAGTATAGCGCGTGGTGCAGTGGCCAATATGCTGCACTATAACACTGCATGGTTACTCCAAGTGGCTACCAGATTATAGCTAACCAGGCATACAATCTGAGGCAATATCACCTCGACCGGTCTTGAGGCTATACAGCTGCTGCCATCACCACAAGGAGCTATTGCAATTATAGCAAATTCTGGCGTGGTACGCTATAGGTATTTGGATAATTATTCGTGATACACTAAAGATAAAGGAGGCAGTAAATATGAACAAGATTAGTACACATGGCGCAAGTGGCGCTGTAGACCAAATAGCAGCTACAATTGTGCAGCATTTGTCAAAAGGAGAGCGAGTACTGTGGTTGGTGCCGGGTGGCTCAGCTATGAAGGTGGCGGCTGCTGCGCTTGATCAGATAAAGGCGGCTGGGGTAGACCTCAAGCGGCTATATGTTACCTTAACTGATGAGCGCTATGGGGAGCCAGGTCATCCTGATGAGAATTGGCAGCAGCTTCAGCAGCAGGGTTTTGTGTTGCCACAATCGGTGCAGCAATACCGCGTGATTAGGGGAGAAGACACTGCAGCAACGGCGGCAGCGTATGCCACGCAGATTACCCAGTGGCTGCAAGAATGTGATTATGCGATTGGTTTATTTGGTATGGGTGCCGATGGGCATACCGCTGGTGTACTGCCGGGTTCTCCTGCAGCGAGTAGCGATAAGCCAGTCGACTTTTATCAGGCCAACGAATATATGCGGGTCACAATCACACCACAGACGATTGGTAAGCTGGATGAAATTGTGCTATATGCTTGTGGCAGCGAGAAACACCCACAACTTGCCCGGCTACTGCGAGAGGATATTCCTGTGACAGAGCAGCCGGTACAAGCCATCAAGCAGGCCGGTAAGGTTACTATCTTTTCAGACTGGGATGAGTCTAGCCTCGCCTAGGCAAGCGCAGCGAGGCTACTGCTAGTCATTTATCTTTACGCTGTTGCTTTTGACCAGCTTGTCGTCGCCAAAGTGCTGCATAGCGTCCATTTTTGTCGAGCAGTTCTTGATGGGTGCCATCTTCTACAATTTTACCGTGATCCAGCACAATAATGCGGTCTAGCCCAGCGATGGTACTCAAGCGGTGTGCCACAACAATAGAGGTTCTGTGCTGCATAAGATCGTCGAGCGATTGTTGAATGAGCGCCTCTGATTTTGAGTCTAGCGCACTCGTCGCCTCATCTAGTACCAGAATTGGTGCGTTTTTCAGAATTGCACGCGCAATGGCGATTCGCTGTCGTTGCCCACCACTTAACTTAACTCCGCGTTCACCGACAACTGTATCTAAGCCCTCGGGTAATTCCTGAATAAAGTCCCAGGCGTTAGCTTTTTTGGTTGCGTCAATGATTTCTTCTGTGGTGGCCTCTGGGTTGGCATAGGCGATATTATCACGGACGCTGCGGTGGAAGAGCAGCGGCTCTTGTGGCACGTATGATATTTGTGAGCGCAAGCTAGTTTGGCTAACCTCTTGAATATTTTGTCCGTCTATAGCAATAGCACCGCGTGATACATCATAGAAGCGAAGTAATAGCTGAGTGATGGTAGTTTTGCCACTACCACTGTAACCGACCAGTCCGACTTTTTGCCCTGGCTGCACGGTAAAGGTAATGTCTGTTAACACATCGCTAGCGCTATCTTGGTAGCGATAGGCGACGTCGTTAAACTGGATTGCGCCGTCTGTAACTGTAAGTTGCTTAGCACTTGGCTTATCGGTCACATCATTTGAAGACATAAGCATTTCGGTCATCGGTTGGGCATCGAGGAACGACTGCTCGTAGCCTTTGACAATTTCACTAATCATATAGAGATGTGACGAAATACGCTGCAAGTAGGCTAATACGAAGATTGCACCTGCAACCGACAACCCTCCGCTAACAGTAATACCGCCAATGATAGCGATAGCAATGATTTGCACAAGTGCCATTGCTCCCATGCGTATATTTGCCTCGATAACGCTGATGCCTGTTTCGTGGTTCCAGATCTTACCAAATCGGTTCGTTAGTTTTTGTAGTTGTTGAGACTCATATTTCTCTCCGGTGAATGTACGAACAACGAGATTGTTTGTCATTGCATCGGTGACGCGGCCATAAATGGCACTAGTGACACGATTGCGTTCCTGTTTGAGGTTATTGGTGTAGCGTACACGCCAGCGCACCTGGAAGAACATAGCAGTAATGTAAACCGCCACGAGTAGCGCAACCCAAGGTGAATAAAATAACAGAACCGTTACGCCACTTAAGACGCTTAAGAGATTGCCTAGCGTTCGACTTACTAAAAGGCTCTGCAGGGTGGCTTCACTTCGTATGAAGTCAGCGTATCGGCTTGTGATGGTGCCAATTTTTCGGTTAGCAAAAAAGCTGTGGTCCTTGGCAATTAGTTTTTCGAATGTTGTTTGGAAGAGTTTTGGTCGAACGCACGCTTCATGCCACACAATAGTGCGGTAACCAATAAAGTTTAGTAAACTACCAAGTAGCCCAACACCTGCTGAAATCCAAAGCATTTGGTGTAGTCCTGCAAGGTCGCTGTGTGTGAGGCGGGCAATAGCCTGCGACAGGGTGTAGGGCAAGAAGGTGTCGGTCACCATAATGCCGAGAGGAATGGCTGTAAAGGCCACAAAGAAAGAAGGTTTATGTTTTGAAACAACTGCCCAATAGAGGCGTAGAGTTTGACGGGTAGTACCCATGACAATATCTCCTGTGAGTTTTAAAATATATAAGCAAGAGAAAACCAACGCGCGATAATATAATGACGCGGTAACGCTAGAAATCTCATTTATCAGTTGCTTTATAGTAGCATATATTTTACAGATACATCAAATAGTGGTGCGTTGTGCTTTAGACGACGTACTAGTATTTTCTAGGTACGTTGCCGCATGCAATGCAGCGTAGTCACGTATTGCACGGCGGACTACCGACGAGGTGTCACTTGGTAAGTCGTCAATCGGATGCCATGCGGCTTCTATGATTTCGTAACTAAGCATCACAGGGTTATCGGTGCGCAAAAATGTAAAGGTAAAGCAAACCTTGTCGAATCTAGTATGCACAAGCGGCCCTGCGTATTGCTTTAAGAAGACAAGCTCTTTGGGCGGAATATGTATAGATAGCTCTTCCTTCACTTCGCGCAGCGCAGCTTGCGCAAATGATTCATGCGCCTTTGCGCCCCCTCCGGGCAGCGTCCATTTACCAGTGCTGCCAAGGTTGCGGACAAGTAGAACATGATCGTTACAAAGGATAAGGACGCGACTACGAGGCTGAGGGTTACGCCACACAATAGGAGCTACAATACGTAGTACGTAGCAGATGGGGCTGTTTGTTAGCGCAGCAGCAAAGCGGATAAGCGGATGATGCTGGTGAATTTTTGGTAGCGATTGGTAGTTGGACATATTTTCTTAGTATAGCATGAGATAGGCGGGCCAGCCTGGTAGGGATTACTCTAGTGGCCTAGCCTGTTAATGTGGTACTATATAGGCGAGTAGAATATCTAGCTACTTTACAGATTACGTAAGCTCATGAAGAAGGGGGATTCTAGAATGGGTAAACAGAGACAGTATATCGCAGCGGCATGTATGATGACACTTGTGCTGTGTGTCATTTTGACAATTAGCGTCTTTGCTGCGTATGCAGTGCTGCACAATCCAGTGCAGTTAAAGATGTAAAGAGTATTAGGGGGTGAGGCCTGGCAGAGTAATGCCAGGCTTTTTATTTTTGCAACTAAGTAAGCCAGTTTGTATAACTATACATTCAGTGAATAGAGTATTGAATAAACTAATCACCGAGTGTATAGTTAAGTATATGAATGCACAATATATATTACTTGGGTTTTTAGCTCAGCATTCAGATTATGGCTATGAACTCAAGAAAAAATACGACAGTTATTTTGGGAAAGATAAGGCAATCTTGCCTGGACAGGTGTATGCAACCCTCGCTCGACTTAAGCGAGACAACAAAGTTGCAGAGGTAGAACAGTCTGAGGGCTCTGGTGGCCCACAACGTACGAGGTATGAGATTACTGAAGCCGGCCGCCAGGAGTTGCAAGAGTGGCTTGAGTCACCCGAACCACCGTCGCCGCAATTACAGGCAACGATGTATGTCAAAACAGTATTAGCATTGTTGGAACAAGGAGACGCTGCGCCGTATTTAGATAATCAGCGGGTAGCGCATATCGATCGGATGCGTGCGCTGACGAAGCAGCGACGAGACAGTAATTTATCTGACATGCTACTGATAGATCATGCATTATTCCACCTGGAAGCTGATTTACGGTGGATTGAGTTGACTATTTCCCGGCTAACAAAACTAAAAGAGGAGTTATCACATGAGTAGTCCAATTATTAGCGCGAGAAATGTTGTAAAACATTTTGGGCAGACTAGGGCCCTTCGAGGGGCATCGCTGGACATTGCCCCTGGCGAGATAGTGGCGATTATGGGGCCTAGTGGTTCGGGTAAATCTACGCTGCTGCATAGCCTTGCTGCCATTATTGGTATTGATAGTGGTGAAATTACATTGTCTGGTAAGCGAATCGACACCCTGAATGATGATGCACGAAGCAAGCTGCGCCGCACACATTTTGGCTTCGTGTTTCAGTTTGGGCAGCTCGTGCCGGAGTTAACGGTACTTGATAATATCGCTTTGCCTCTGCTATTGAACGGTGAAAAACGGTCTACAGCGTATGAACAAGCTAAGCGGTGGATTGATAAGGTGGAATTAGGAGACAAAGCTGATGATGTAGTTGGCGAGCTTTCTGGTGGTCAGATGCAGCGTATTGCAATTGCTCGTGCTATGGTGATTCAGCCTAAGATTCTTTTTGCCGATGAGCCAACTGGTTCGCTTGATACGTTAAATTCACAGAAGGTAATGGAGCTATTTATTGCCATGGCAAAAGAGCATGGGACTACCGTTATTATGGTAACGCATGAACCATCAATCGCTGCCTACGCAGATAGAGAAGTAATTGTGCGTGATGGTGTGGTAGCAAGTGCATCACAGCAGTCTCCAAGGGGAGTATAACGATGGGTGTCAGCTTTTTACTTTTAAGAAAATCGGGGCGTGAGTCATTTGCGCGCTTAGGCCTCATTATCGGAGCGGTGGCACTTGGCGTACTTCTCATCTGCTACTTTATGGCTATTATGAATGGGCTAGAGGCGCGTCGCAGCAGGGCAGTTATTAACAATGCTGGGTATGAAGCCTCGTTTGATCTTATGCAGGGCAAGCGTCCACCTGAAGGGGTAACACCATTATTGATTACTGTGGGCAAAGACAACCCAAACCGATATCGCGAAGAAACAATTACTGCCTTTTCAATGTATGCCGAGCCGAATTCGCCACAGTTTAAAAAGATGGCAACACCGAAACCTGGTGAATACTATCTTTCTAAGAAGCTAGCCGATATTAACCGACAGCATCCAGAAGAGCAAATTGGTCAACGTTATGGTACGAAGTATCTTGGTGAGTTGCCAGACGAATATACAAGTTCGCCAGATTCTTTGATGGTGGTGCGTGGTGCAAGCAACCAGGAAGTAGAGCAGGCGCAACAAATTGCGACCAAGCCAGGGGAAGCGTTTGTGCCCGTATATAAAACAGATAGTGAGACGAAGAATTCTGTTCATGTTGATCCAATAACGACATTTCTTGCAGTAGCTGGATCAACAACACTATTGGTACCAATTGTTAATTTTGTAGCAGTTGCATCACAGCTTGGTAGTGTGCAGCGCGAAAAGCGTTATGCAGCACTTCGACTTATCGGTGCCACCAAGGCACAGGTTAATAGAATACTATTACTAGAGTCTTTGTTGGCAGCCAGCATTGGTATTGTGATAGGAGTTGTTATCTTCAACCTTGTGCAATTCCCGCTAGCTGAGTTTACATTTGCTGATTTGCATTTTTGGCCAACCGACTTTGCACTATCTTGGTTGCAGTATGCACTTATCGTAGTGCTTACACTGGGTCTTATCTCGTGGGTAAGCTGGCGCCGCATGCGTCGAGCTCAAGTCTCGCCGTTAGGGGTAGCCAATACTCAGGCGAAAGCAAAGCCACTCCGTGCATGGCGGTTGCTGCCATTGCTAGCCGGCATGGGTGTTGTAGAATGGATGGCTTTGCCTGCAGGAAAAGAACTCTTTAAGTCTCACTCTGCCGATCAGCAGATGATTGCATCATTGGGCTTAGTGGCCGCTATTCTCGCTATTATGTTTGGCCTCATGCTGGCTGGTGGATGGCTGACAAATAAAATAGCCCGTCTAGCTGCATCACGGGCACGCCGCCCAGCAACCCTAATTGCTGGTAAACGAGTATCAATGCATTCTCGAGCGGTATTTCGCAGCGTCGGCGGTGTGGTGCTAGCATTGTTTGCAGGAAGTTTCTATCTATCATCGGTGAGTGGTATTGAGGCGCTCACGAATCAGGCCGCACAGGATAATGGTTACGCAAAACTAAATGCTAGTTCGGCTATGGTTGTCGGTGGTAAATACGGATTTCCAGCAGAGATGGGCAAGGCTATCACAGAGCAGCCATATGTGAAACATAGCGCCGCAGTTACGGCACTACCTGAGGGTGGCCACGCCATGACTTGTCAGCAGCTGGCCGAATTTACTGAGCGTCGTTGTCCAGATGGTTCTACCGACCAACAATTAGCTGTCGTTAATTTTGATAAATCGATAAATGAACCAATAAAGCTCATTAAGCAGTCGGATATCCCAGCTAATGCAACAAAAGATTATATCCTAACGTTGCAAAAGACCGAGGATATTGACAAGTTGCGTAGCTTAGTCTTCAAGTATGTGGGTGTCATTCGACCGTTTTGGGTAGTGAGTGGCCAGTACACGAAGACGCCGCACATTAATCCAGTCATTACCAATTTCGCACAGTTAGCCTACGTTGGCATGGCAGTAACGCTGTTTGTTGCGGTTGCTAGCCTAATCGTGTCGACAATCGGTGGACTGCTCGAGCGACGTCGATCACTATTCACGCTGCGATTAAGCGGTATGTCTATTGGAAGTTTGCAACGTTTGGTGCTGATTGAGTCTCTTGTGCCACTGTTTGTTGTTTCAATTATTGCTTGCTGCATGGGTGTTTGGTCTGGATCAGTGTTTATATCACTGCTTAGTAGTTCGCTTCACCCAATTGTTACGGGCACCTATATTGCAGTTGTCTCTGGTGGGCTTATTGCCGCAGTCATTGGTGTATGTGCCGTGCTGCCGATGTTGAAGAAGCTTACCTCGCCAGAAGCTAACCAAACTGAATAGGCCGATGGCCATAAAAGTAATTACAAAAATAGCCCCTTTCTGGGGCTATTTTTTAGTCTTTGCCAGTCCGGTTTAGCAAGGAGTGTAGTGCGGTGATGTGTTCTAATACTTCTTTTTTTTGCTGGCCAGAGAGGTGCGGCGCCTGTTCCGACAGGGCATTAATAATGGCGGCGTCGAGCTTATGCGTGGCGACGAGGCCCAGCATACTAGGGTTTGCCTGTATGTTCTTCTGGCGCTTATCGTGAGGGTTCGGCGTGATAATGATTGCATCATGCAGCTGCATCTCCCGAACAATAGTGGACACTCGGCTTTGAGCAACACCGGTGCGCTTAACAATATCTCGGACCGTCGTCCCTTTGTGGTGAATGATATCGTTCAGTATCATCCGTTCTGTTGGGGCTATCTGTTTGCCTATTTTCATACCAGACTGAATAGTAAGGTCTCGTAAAAAGCGTGATAAATAATGTAAATCAGAGAAGTCCATATGTGTATAAGTATAAATAATTAGTTGTGCAATCACAATATATCTGATAAGATACATCTGTACAGATATAATTACAGAAGGAGATACAGATGGAACATAACATTCAGACAGATGCTTTTATTATCGCTATCCTTATCCTTATCGTTGTTCGTCAGCTCAGAGGCCGGGTAATTTCATGGCAGCGGTTGCTACTACCGGTGATTGTTTTTCTTGTATTAATTAGTATGGGGATAACTCAGTATATTACGCAGTCAACAATGACTGTGTCTGGCACTGTATTAATGGCAGTGTGTATTCTGATCGGGACAGGATTAGGGGCTGCCAGTGGTGCAACAACAGAGGTTGCTCGGAAAGGTAAAGATGTAGTTGCCACGGCTACATGGGTGTCAGCTGGTTTCTGGATCGCAGGTATTAGCGGACGACTGCTATTTGGGCTAGCCACTGAATATGGTGGTGAACCAACTATTGAGGCAGTGTCACACAGCTGGAATATCGATGTATCGATGTGGTCTGCTGCGCTGCTGAGTATGGCTTTTATGAGTATTGCTGTCCGTACGCTACTTGTTGCTTACAAGTGGTGGCAGCTGCAGAGCAAAACGGTGTAACTAAACGTAGAAATAATACTACCCCAAAGGAATATTCTTTGGGGTAGTTTATTGTCAGTAGGGTTAAGACAGTGTAATTGGCTGAGATGCATCGAAGCGCTGATAGGTGCAGCCTACTTCTTGTGCAACAGCTCCGTGCAGCATATCTGCGACATCTTGTCCGGTTTTGTTTGCAATGGCATCGTGAATTGGAAAGGCTAACTTTGGCTTCACGGCGCGCAAAAAGTCTAATGATTCGGCAACTTTCATCCACGGAGCGGTAACAGGCAGCGCCAGAGCTGCGACTGGCTTGCTCGGCACGGCGAAAGAATCTCCTGGGTGGTAGAAGTACTTATTTACAAGTACGCCTAGGTTTTGTGGTACGGGCATGCTTTTATCGATGTGCGCGTGCTCTCCGCCAAAGAACTCTAGCGTAAATGGGCCGACCTGTGCAGTGTCGCCTGCGGCAACAGGAATGAGTGCATCATTTACCACGTCACTTGGGCCGTAGAGCGCTGCTTCTGGAAAAGCTTGTTGCAACTGCTGCAGCAGCTCGGGGCTGTTATGATCTGGGTGGCTATGGGTGATGACGATTGCAACAACATCTTTTGGTAGTACAAAATCATCAGTCCACACGCCTGGGTCGATCACGATGCTCTGGTCATTTACGGTTAATACGGTACATGCGTGCTGGTATTTTGTCAGTATCATGTTGCTTATTATAACATATATAGCATGAAAGGGCTAATTAAGCATTAGCCTATTTTTCCGTTGGCAAGTGCGGATACTCATCTGCGAAACGCCCCAGCGCCTCTACACTCTCAAGCTCAGGATGCTCAGGATCAAACCTATCCACAATCACCACATGCCCCCGGAAAAACTCCCGCACCAGCGAAAGATTCTTCTCAGAACATTCAAAACCATAAATAAACTTAAGATCTTCGTCTCCATCACTAAGACGCTCCCAGCGCTCCCAGCGATACCAGCGATAACGATCCTGCATACGTGCAATATGCTGGTATAAGGTATCCGCTTCTGCCGGGCTACTGCGGATTAAACCATCAAAGTCAGAAACATAAACAAAAAGCCCTTGCGACAGGTCCTTCCATTGATCAATTTCTTCAACAAAATCAAGTGTCCACCACGCACCTTCGTCTGGCAAAGGCCAAGGACAATCGATGGCACGAATAACTTCCGCCTCTAGACTAGCCGAGTCAGAGATATTGGAACTTATAAAATTTACGATTTGCCAGCCTACTTTCACAAGAGAGCTAACACGCTCCCGCAAAATATGGGATTCTTTAATATATATAACTGGAATAAATCCCCAGACCTCATCAACTTTTTCCACGCTAACTCCTCCTTAATAATACAAAATCTTTACAATGGTTGGTTTATTACGAATCATCCAGACAGTACCCAAAGCACTTTTTGATATATTTTGTTAGCTCTTACTCGTGTGCTTCTTTCCACACTTCGTGAGTCTGCCAACTGGGGCCTTCGATAATCTGTTCCCGATTTTGTATGACACCCCACGGAGCATTTTCATCTTCGCTCAGGATGTGAATTACCCAGTCCTCACCATGAATATCGCGAACGGTAATAAACGGATCATAGGCATCTGGTGTATCCGCTTCAACGGCAATTATCATGCCGCCTTGGAGAGCTTTAATAGGCTCTTGCTGATTCTTCGGAAACTCCTCTAAGTGATTTTTCTCTAGTGCTGGAGCGATACGCCAGTCACAATCCACATAGAGCTTAAAGGAAGAATTATCTTTATTACCCGTGAAAGAGAAATTCAAATCTCCTACGCTAACTTGTTCAACCGGTAATGGCAACAATGCCTGTAGCTCACTCAGACGTAGAGAATCAGCCTGATATTCATCTAAAGGCTCGAATTCATCAGATTTTTCAGGAATAGTCTCATTCGGGGCGTCGGGTTCTGTGTGGTCATCGTTATAGAGAGTGTGCTCATTATCGATAGTATCAAGTGGGGCGCCATAGTCACTGTATAGAAAGTCTAGTTTTAACTCTTTACGCGCTTCAGCAGGAGTGAATGGTTTTATTATTTCTGGGTTCTCATTATTGATACACCATTCTGCATGATTTTCATACAATATAGCTGGCCCATCATAAAAATCTATGTTATATGGGTCGATACCCAGTTTTTGGGCATATTGTAGCATCAGTTCCGGAGTAAAACGGTCAGTTATCCGTCGTTTTTCGTAGACGCTAGTATCTTCAAAATCAAATGGTTCACCTTTGTTGTAGAAGTCCCATTTTCGTAGACTCTGTCGGCCAACCGATATCCAGCGGCCCGTACTGTTTCCGTGTACGAGCGTGCCAGATGGGTTTGTATAGTTCAACTTAAGACTCCCGTAAGACTGATGGTAGGTCTCGAGCTCTTTATAGTTTTTGGGTGGGTAGATATTGGGAACATATCGCAAAATAACGCTATCCAGTGAAAATAGGCGCTGCATATTCCAAGTGTAGCCAGTGTAATCTACAAATAGCTTAGGGGAGTTAGTAATTAGGGCAGTCCAGTTATTGCGGCACTGTACAAAGGTTAACCTTGGCTCAGATAGCTGTAGAGGAAGAACACTCCTAAAAGCATATTCTTTTAGGCTGGTAGGGTTTGCTCCATGCATAAAAGGTCGTTTAGATATCTCATTGGTAGTTAGGTGTTTAGTGTCTACACCTCTTAAGATCCAGCTATTAGGTCCTAAGTCATCGACCCATTTTTTGAAGCATTCCGCAACGTAGTTATAGTCTCCCCGGAAAAAGCAAAGCGTGTACGTAATAGGCTCGTACTTACCGCCAAGCAGGCGGTAACGGTTAATATCGGTAGGTTTTTTATTCATAGTGTGGGGTGGTTTCCTTTGCGTTTAAATTATAAGAAGGCATTATTCATTAATTTATTAAGCCCCTTCGGTGAGATCTCCTGCTTGCCAAGCCTGGTGATCCTGCCACGAAAAGCCAGCAATACGCTCGCCATGAGCAA
>CAUVUB010000001.1:0-356347 GCA_963555045.1 uncultured Candidatus Saccharibacteria bacterium | reverse complement strand
CACCAGAGAAACTGACCATCCAAGGTGAGAAGAAATGGGAAGATGACGACAACCGCGACGGCCTCCGTCCAGCCAAAGTCACCGTCCACTTACTGGCCAATGGCACTCGTATCCGCCAGGTAGACACCGACGGCCCAGCCAAATGGAAGTACAGCTTCGCTGACCTCCCTAAAAAAGACCACGGCCGCGACATTGACTACCGCGTCGAAGAAGACCCAGTCCCTGGCTACCAGGCAGACATCCAGGGTACCACCATTACCAACCGCCATACACCAGAGAAACTGACCATCCAAGGTGAGAAGAAATGGGAAGATGACGACAACCGGGACCTAGCGGCTACAGGAGATGATGCATATCTCTTCGCTGGAGGCGGCTTGATGAGTGTGGCCGCCGCAATAGCCCTGCTTGTCATCCGTGCGCGAAGACGCTCTGCATAGAGAGTAGAAAGATGCTCCACCGCTTTTTACGAAGCCTCGCCGCTGAAGTCACCTCCAAGGGTTTACTTGAAAGAAAAGAGGTGGAAACTACAATTGCGCACACATTGTTACATGTGTGCGCTACTTTTCTTTTACGTAGTTTAGTGGTATAACTAATGTTAGATCATTAGTTGATTCATCATCTATAGCACCCGGCTGTAGATGCTTACCGAAAGGATGTGATCCTAATGATGGATATTGTTGTCTTTGCGGTCATTTGTGGCGCTCTTCTTGCGTATCTAATGCCACCTAGTCAACCAGGAGGGACTGTTGATCGTTCTTCTTTCTTGGGTCCGCCTAGTCAACCAAAAGAGGCTGCTAATCATTCTTCTTCGCTTCCACTTGATCCGGACTGTGAGTCTGAACTTGAGGAGGTAGATGAGACCGTAGAAGATGAGGTATATTCGTAACCATATGCAGCCGTAACCCCACTACTAATACGTAGTGGGGTTTTTCTTTGCTCGAGTTTGCCGCCAGCAAAGGTAAAATGTAAAAGCACCCAGTTAAGGGTGCTTTTTAGTAGGCTAATGTTATCCGCGTGCTCTTAGGCGTTTTTTTCGTCGCTGCCGCGCTTAATTAGCTGGAAGAGGCCAGCGCCGAGGGCACCACCGGCCAGAGTAGCAACGATAACTTCAACGCCGAGTCGGCTTTCTGGTTTTTCGCTGCCCTTGTGTGATGCATTGCCACCTTGGCTTTGCAGGTCGGCATTAGTAGATTCTGTTGCAGCCAGGGCAATAGCAGGGTTTGCAGTCACGCCGTTGATGCGCATAATGCGAGGCACCTGGTCAACAGAGGTAATGCTTTGCTGATCAACAGACTGTTTGGCTGCCGTGAGCAACGTGCTACCGACAAATACAGCTAGGAATAGCGATAGACCAATACCGAGACCGCTTGCGGCTTTACCAAGTTTTTTCTGGCTGGCCACAGCGGTAATACCAAATAGGAGGACTGCGGCAGCAATGAGCTCAGCAATAAAGACTGAAGCGTCGAACGAACCGATGTGATTAAACGCGAGGGTATAGCTGCCGCCGCTGATGGTATTGTATACAAGCACCGCAAGCATAACACCAAGAATTTGGCCGACAAAGTAGAACGGTACTAGTTTGCCACTTACTTTGCGAGCAACCCACAAACCAAAGGTGACCGCTGGGTTAACGTGTGCACCTGAAATACGGTTTAGGGCGATAAATAGTACAAGTAGGGTAATGCCGATATACAGTGGAGCAAGAATAGTTGCTGATGTACCATATACAGCGACTGCCGTAAGAATAAAGGTACCAATTAATTCGGCCAAGATAACATAGCCGGCTTTCTTTGAGAACGCCTCATCTACTGAATTTGCTTTGCGTGCAGGCTTTGCGACGCTGTTTTTTACAGCCTGTTTAGCTTCTGCTTTAATCTTTTTAGCTTCTGCCTTAACTTCTGCTGATTCTTTCGCTAGCTTTTTTTCGGTTTTAGCGGTAATCGTGTGCACCTTGGTGGTGTCTTTTTTCGCTTTGGCAGATGATTTCTTCGTTGCCATTACTCGAACTCCCTTTCATGATTTACTTAAAGTCTAGTAATAGTGAAATTATACCATACCTTTGTTATACTATGTGGTATGGCATTATATATTTCAAAGACTGATGAACGCAGCGACCTGCAAGAGCGTATCACCGCAGAACTACGCGAAAAGCAGAAGCAGCAAGATTTAAGTGGCGGTGCGAATCCTGTAGATGGCGTGGAAGATAGCGCCTACATTGAAGGAACAAAGCGCACCACCACGTTAGCATGGGCCTGGGGGATCGTGCTACTGCTGTTTATCGGCGGTATTATCTTTACCCTACTACGAATTGCACAGCAGTAGTCGCAAGGTGGTAGTATTCGGGCAATAGGTATACAATAAAGTCTAAAGACTAATTAGATAGAAGAGAGTGGGGACGGGAGCAGTGTATGTCAAAAAAACATCATAAAAAGCACGCGGCTAAGCATAAAGCGCAGCGCAATAAACAAGCTAAGCAAATGCCTAAACAGGGCGTTTCTAAGCAGGTTGATCAGACAAAAAAGCCTGCGAAGCAGCAGGGCACAGATATTGCTGCTGTTAAAGAGCAATTGCTTGCAGAAGCTAGAAGTAGTGAGCAGCCGGCTAGGCTACTGCGTTCGCCGCTACTTAAGGGACTGTATAAAACATTGGCAGAGTTGCCAAATGAGAAAAAAGCAGCGTTTGGCAAGCAGCTTAACCAGCTAAAGCAGCAACTTCAGGAAGTAATTGCCGAGGCAGAGGCTCAGCGTACGGAAGCAGCACTGCCGCCAATTGATGTAACTGCTCCGATGGACCGTAATAGTGCGGTGCCAAGTTTATTAGATACCAGGCAGGGAACCGTGCATCCACTACGTCATGAGATTGCGACAATTAGCGCGATTTTTGAGCGAATGGGCTTTGCGGTGGAGGACTCAGTTGAGATTGATGATCAGTTCCATATGTTTGAGAGCTTGAACTTCCCGAAAGGTCACCCTGCGCGCGATGAGTATGACACCTTTCTATTAAAGGAAACGAGTGATGATGGCGAACGGCTTGTGGCTCCTGCACACACGAGTACGATGCAGTACCGGGTGCTAACGAAGTATCAAGAAAATTTGCCTAAAGATGAGCCGATTGCTGTTGTGGTGCCAGACAGGGTATTCCGCAACGAAGATGTTGATGCTCGGCACGAGCACACCTTTTATCAGATAGAAGGTGTGTATGTAGGGCGTGGCATTACCGTTGGCAACTTGATTGCGACATTGCAAGAATTTTTGCAAGAGTACTACCATAAAGAGCTGCGCGTGCGTATTAATCCATTTTACTTTCCATTTACCGAGCCAAGCTTTGAGTTTGCGCTCAGCTGTCCGTTCTGCGATGGGCGTGACTCTTCGTGTAAGGTTTGTTCGGGTGAAGGCTGGATTGAGCTTCTTGGCTGCGGCATGATTCATCCTAATGTTTTGCGCAAGGCTGGCATTAATCCGCATAAGTACACGGGCTTTGCTTTTGGTTGCGGCATTGACCGACTTGTGATGATGAAGTATGGCATCGAAGATGTGCGTAATTTCCACAGTGGTAAGCTGCAATTCTTGCGCCAATTTCGTAGCAGTATGTAGGGCATAATAAAAAAGAACAATTAACTATAGGTAGATAGTAATGAAAGTAAATGTAGCAGTAATAGAGCGGCTGGTGGGGTTCCCGCTTACGAATATCGACAGCTTAGTGACGAAGATTAATAGTCAACTAGGCGGGGTCGAAGAAGTGATTAATTTAGCAGACCGGTACCGTGGTGCGACTATTGTGAAAGTCGTCGAGTGCGAGAAGCACCCAGATGCAGATCGGTTGCATATTACGAAGATTGATGATGGTAGGTCAGCTCTTGATGTGCCTCGTGATGAAAATGGCCTCGTGCAGGTCGTGTGTGGCGCGCCAAATGTACATGCTGGCATGTGGGCTATTTGGTTGCCGCCAGGATCAACAGTGCCGGCTAGTATCGTCGAGGGCGATCCGTTTGTGCTTGGTGCTCGCAAGTTGCGTGGTGTATTAAGCCAGGGCATGATGGCTGCGGCAGACGAATTAGCACTTGGTAGTGATCACGGTGGCATCGTGGAGATTACCGAAGATGATCTGCCAGAGGGTGCGGCGCTCGTGCCTGGCGCATCGTTTGCAGAAGTGTTTGGGCTGAATACGACCATTATTGATATTGAGAATAAGATGTTTACCCACCGTCCAGATCTGTTTGGGCAGGTTGGAGTGGCCCGTGAAATTGCTGGTATTTTTAACCGTTCTTTTGTGAGTCCAGAGTGGTATAGCAGTGCTCTGCAGTGTGATTTAGCGCATAGCCTGCCGCTCACCTTGGCTCGTAACACCGATGGCGCTTCTCGAGTTATGGCAGTGGCACTAGAGAAGGTGACTGTTGAGCCAAGCCCATTGTGGCTGCAGTGCCAGATTGTTGCGCTCGGTGGCAAGCCAATCAACAACATTGTAGACTTAACCAACTACGTGATGCTCATGACCGCGCAGCCACTGCATGCGTATGATTACGACAAGCTAGCAGGGCATACGCTGGTGGCTCGCCAGGCGCAAGAAGGTGAATCACTCACGCTGCTAGACGGTAAAGACATTGTATTGACGGCTGATGATATCGTTATGGCTGACACTGAAAAACCAGTAGGTCTTGCTGGCATTATGGGTGGCAAAGACACGGCGGTTACCGATGACACAACACGGGTTGTGATTGAGGTGGCTACCTTTGATATGTTTGCGCTGCGTAAGAGCGCGATGCGACACGGCGTATTTACCGATGCACTAACAAGGTATAACAAAGGCCAATCGCCGCTGCAAAATGAACATGTTTTGCAGTACTTCTTACAACTAGCTGCCGATGCTGGTGCGGTGATTGCTAGCCCGGTGTATGACGCGATGACGAGTGATGTAGCGGACGCACGCGTTGGCAAGCGGCCGCGTCAAGTGATTGTTGGCGGTGATATTATTAATAGTCGGCTTGGGCTAGAGCTATCGCGAAGTGCCATAAAGCAAATTTTAGGTAATGTTGAAGTGACGGTTGCTGGTAGCGATGAGCGTATGGTAGTGCACGTTCCGTTTTGGCGCACCGACCTAGCGATACCAGAAGATATCGTTGAAGAGGTTGGACGCCTATATGGATTCAACTTGCTGCCTCGTCAGCTACCGCAACGCCGCATCTCGCCACCGCCAGTTAATCGGTTGCGTCAGTTGCAGCAATTGTTGCGTCAAGGCTTTGTGCGCAGTGGTGCAAATGAGCTCGTCACATATAGTTTCGTGCATCAAAACACACTAGAGCGTGCTGGGCAAGATCCAGCGCACAGCTTTACGATTAGTAATGCGTTGAGCCCAGATTTGCAGTATTATCGTCAAACACTGCTGCCTAATTTGCTAGAGAAAGTTCGACCAAATAGTAAAGAAGGCTACCACGACTTTACACTGTTTGAGTTTGGCCGGGTGTACAACCAGCAGTACCCTCGTGGCGAAAAGGGCGTGCCGGCTCCGCGTGAATTAGCCAGCGCGGTAATGACGCAGAAAAAACCAGATGGTGCAATGTTTTATTATGCACGTCAACAAATGGATGAGCTGCTCGCAGTGATTGGTATTGAAAATCAAACTTATGAAGCGGTGAGTAGTGAGGCCGACAAAGCGTTAGTGCAACAGCAGGGTGTATTTGCTCCTGATCGCAGCGCAGTTGTGCGAGTAAAGGGCACCGAGATCGGTATTATTGGCGAGCTAACTGCAGCAGCTCGTGATAATTTTAGGATTCAGTCTCCAGTGGCAGCGCTAACCATTGATATCTCGGCTCTTATGAGCGTTTGGCACGAAAACACCCAGGGATACACCCCGCTCAGTAAGTACCAGTGGGCGCAGCGCGATATCTCAATTAAAGCTGCTGCAGATGTGCCATACAGTAAGCTATATAGTGCGGCAATGCAGGCTTTGCAAAACACAATGGGCTACCATGTGACCATAGAGCCACTTTCGATTTACCAGGCGAGCCATGATGCGGCTGATGTAACGACGACATTTCGCATTACACTGACGCACCACGATAAAACACCAGTCAAGAAAGATATTGAAGCTTTGCTTGAGCAGGTTTCGGACGCAGTTTCTAAGCAGTTTGGCGCAAGTATAGAATAGAGACTAAAACAACTCCCACGAGACAAAGAAACCGCAGGTTGCATTGCCGTAGCCTGCGGTTAAGTGGTATACTATAACGCAACGATATGAGCCTTTGTGAACCGGTAGAGTCGGTCAGGTGTAACACAAGAAGAGTATTCAGAAAGAGGAGTAATGAAAGAGATAGCGCGAATTTTTCGGTATGCGACCGGATTAAATAAGTTTATTGTTAGCATTGCGATATTGTCGCTCGTTGTATCGGCATCGCTGTTAGTCACGCCGTTTGTCATCAAATATGCAACAGATGTCATTGTAGCGATTGCGAGCGGCCAGGGCGGCAGCTTAGCGCAACTGTGGCCACTGCTAGCTATTATCGGCGGCTCGAGTTTACTTGTCGTGGTGCTTAATAGCATCAATGGCTATCTGGGGGATATTCTCGCTGCACGGCTGCGTCAGCAATTGTCAGAGCGGTATTATCAGCACCTACTGGCGTTGCCACAGTCATACTATGATGAGACTGAAACTGGTAAAATTATCAATCGGCTATCACGTGCGATTAGTGACATCTCACAGTTTATTAATCAGCTGGCAAATAATTTTTTGCAAATGCTGATTACGGTTGGTGTATCGATTGCTATCATGTGGTGGTACAGCCCGTGGGTGGCGGTTATTATTGGCGCACAAATTCCGGTGTACATTTTCCTCGGGGCGCAATCAAGCAAAAAGTGGACGAAGTTCCAAAAGCAGCATAATACACTGTACGACAAGGCAAGTAGCCGCTTTGCTGAGGTTATTGGCCAGATGAAGGTTGTGAAGAGCTTTAACTCACAGCAACGTGAGTATGCGTCATTTCAGCGCAGGTTTGGTAAGATGGTCGGCATCACCTATAAGCAGTCGCGGCACTGGTACTTTTACAGCACGCTGCGGACTGCTTGTCAGGCGGTGGTGTATACCGCTGTATACGCCATACTGTTTATCGCTACGGCGCAGCGCGCTATGTCGATTGGGGATATGGTACTACTGCTTACCCTGGTGCAGCAAACACGTATGCCGCTGCAATTTATTAATTTTTACATCGATATGTATCAAAAGGCGGTCACAAATAGCCAAGATTACGAAGAGGTTATGCGCACGAAGCCAGATGTGGATACTGGCAGCAAAGACGTGGATGTCGCAGGTAAGGATATCGTGTACGATAAGGTAAGCTTTGCCTATGGGGCTAAAGACAAGCGCGTACTGCAGGCTGTCTCATTCACAATACCTGCGGGTAGCCGAGTGGCACTGGTTGGTGCTAGTGGTGGCGGTAAAAGTACGCTGGCTAATCTTTTGATGCGGCTCTATGAACCCCAAAGTGGTGCTATCGTCATCGGTGGCGTCGCCATTAGTGATATGCCGCTTGCACGGCTGCGCAACCAGATTGCGACAGTTTTCCAAGAGGCAGCGCTATTTAGCGGCACGATTCGCGAAAATATTGCTTATGGTATGCCTTGGGCAACCGACGAGCAAGTGCAGTCGGCCGCAAAACAGGCAAACGCCTACGAGTTTATTATGGAGTTACCAAAAGGGTTTGATACAAAAGTCGGTGAGCGGGGCACGAAACTATCGGGTGGCCAGAAACAGCGAATTGCCATTGCGAGGGCTATTTTAAAGGATGCACCAATTTTGATTCTTGATGAAGCCACGAGCGCGCTAGACACTCGCAGTGAACGAGCGGTGCAGGAGGCGCTTGATCGGCTTATGCAGGGCAGGACAGTGCTTATTATTGCCCACCGATTGAGCACAATTGCAGAGGTAGACAAGATTATTACACTCAAACGTGGTAAGGTGGATGAAATTGGTACGCCGGCTGAACTTGCAAAAAGTGGTGGTATTTATAACCAGCTGCTCGATCTCCAAATGGGCGGTTCGTCGGCCAATCAGAAGAAATTAAAGAAATATGATATCGCAGTCTAGGCGCGATGCGAGGCTGCTGTGGTATAATAGGCGGTAATGAGGTAAGAAAAGGGAGAAATATATGGCAAGTACAACCACTAAAAAACAACGAATCGGAATTTGGATTATTATCGTACTGCTATCGCTCGGTACTATTGTGGGCTTTGGTGCAATGATTCTGCAGCCACAAAACCAACAAGACCAGACCGCGCGAATTAACGAAGCGCAGAAAAGTTACCAAGAGGCAGTTAAAAAATTCTTGAGCGAGAAGTATAGCAAGCAACTTGCTGACTACAAGCAGAAGGAAGTAAAGCCATTTGACGCAGAAGAAGTAACAGAGGTAACAACACGCGACTTGGTAGAAGGTAATGGTGAAGAGGTCAATCCGCAGCAGGGCGTAGCGCTGTATTACCTAGGCTGGACCGCTGACGGTAATGTGTTCGATGGCTCGCTTGACCAGACAGGTAATTTGAAGAACCCATTGCAGCCACTTGTTGCGCAAAAGGGCAGCGTCATTGAAGGCATGACCGAAGGCTTGAAGGGTATGAAGCAGGGCGGTGCTCGTGAGATCACTATTCCAGCAGCTAAGGCATATGGCGATAAGGAGCAAAAGGGTATTCCAGCTAACTCTCCACTGAAGTTCATCGTCGTAGCTATTAGTGAACCAACTGAACAAGAAGTGCCAGTTCCAGCTGCACTTAAGCAGTTGCAGCAGGCAGCTGGCCAGCAGTAGTAATGTAAGAAGGGTAACATAGTATGAGTGATACAGCAGTAAAGCCGCTAGTTATCATTGGCAGCGGTCCGAGTGCGTTGACTGCAGCGATATATGCAGCACGCGAAGATATCTCGGTAACGATATACGAGAAAGCCGGCTTTGGAGGGTTAGCTGCGACGACAGACTGGGTAGATAACTACCCTGGATTTCCAGACGGAATTTCTGGTATAGAACTTACGAAATTAATGCAGCAGCAAGCTAAGCGTTTTGGTGCAGTACTTGATTACGGTGAAGTGAGTGATTTGCAGGTGCGTGATGACGGCAGCATTGAGCTACTGGTCGATGGGCGCTCAGTTTTGGCTCGGCAGGTGATTATCGCGACCGGTAGTTCGTATCGGCAGCTGGGTATTCCTGGTGAAGCTGAATATATGGGGCGCGGCGTGCATTATTGTGCAACTTGTGATGGTGCGTTTTATCGCGATAAACGATTAATTGTTGTAGGTGGTGGAAATTCAGCTGTGCAAGAAGCGATTTTCCTCACAAAATTTGCAAGCCATATAGATATGCTTGTGCGCAGTGAAATCAAAGCCTCTGAAATATTACAAAAAGAACTCCAAAAACTCGTAGAGGCTGGTAAGATAACTGTGCACCTTGGCGCTACGCCGCAGCAAATACATGTGCAGGATGGCCACGTTGCTGGTATGCGCGTGCAGCAGTCTGAGCAGGAGCGTATTATTGAATCTGACGGCGTCTTTGTGTTCATCGGACTTTTGCCAAATACGGCATTTTTGCAGAACTCTCCGGTGAAGCTTGATGATTATGGCTTTGTGGCTGTGGATGAGCATTTAGCGACTAACGTACCTGGCGTATTTGCCAGTGGTGATGTTCGCTCTAATGGCGTTTTACAGATTGCGGCCGCGGTTGGTGATGGTGCACGGGTTGCAATTTCAGCGCGTGAACAACTGCAGCAGTAATCGCGTGATTGCTAAGTATATAAATAAAAAATAACCTATCGGTGTATAGGTTATTTTTTATGTAGCACGGCTACGGTGATTGCCATTCGTCATCGTTGCGGTATGGCTCCATGGTAAATTTTTCTGGGTAGTTGGTGACGATACCGTCGATACCGGCGTGTTGCATGCGACGGGCGCTAGCTCTGTGGTTAACGGTATACACATAGCTAAACAGCCCTAACTTTTTTGCAAGCGATAATGCCAGTGGGTGAATATAGAGCCGGTTAAATCCTAGGGCGCTGAGTTGCAACTGCCGGTAATAGGCAATAAAAGAAAACGGGTTGCGATTGTGCAGCAGCGCAAGGTGGATGTGTGCATCGTATTTACGCAGGTAGCGTAGTTCGCGTATCTTGAATGAGCTAATGATGAATTGATTATAATCGCTAGGCTCGGTGATGTATTGTTCTTTTAAGATCTGGAGCACTACTTTGGCACTATCTTGTGATTTAAGCTCTAGCCACAAAAATGTATTACCCCAAAAGGTGTCGAGCACTTGCTGCAGCGTTGGTACGGAATCAAAAGCTGGGTTGCTACGCAGCTCATCCAGTGTTAGCTCGGCAATGGCCTGTTTGCGGCCATGGGTGCGTTGCAGTGTGCTATCGTGCAATAAAACGGGCACCCGGTCTTTCGTTAGGCGAATGTCAAATTCCAGCGCATCCACTAACAAATCAGCTCCAGCTTGGAGTGATTGCATAGTGTTTTCAAGCGCATGCCCGGCAGCGCCACGATGTCCGATGATTAACATAAGGTTAGCTACAGTGTAGCACATTTTGCATTGGGTGGTATAATAATGAAACAAACCATTAGACTAAAGGAGGCTTATGACCGATTTTAATAAAACATATACTCCTGGTGATTACGAGCAGGGCGTCGTTAACGTTGTGGTCGAGATTCCAGCTGGATCAAACCACAAGATCGAGTGGAACCGCCAGCTTGCAGCATTTGAGCTAGACCGCGTTGAGCCAAGCGTATTTGCAAAACCAACGAATTATGGCTTTATTCCGCAAACGCTTGATGAAGACGGTGATGAGCTTGATGTACTGATGATCACCAGTCAGCCGTTACTACACGGCATTGTTGCGCAGGGTCGTATTTTGGGCGTGATGAAGTTTGTTGATGATGGTGAAGTTGACGATAAGATTATTGTTGTGCCAGCTGATGATCGTGAAACTGGCAACGCAATCACTTCACTAGCAGATCTACCAGAGCAGCTGCTCAAGCAGATTGAGTTCCACTTTAATCACTACAAAGACCTCAAAAAGCCAGGCACCACCAAGGTGGAGAAGTTTGGCGATAAAGATGAGGCGATCGCAGTCATCAAAGAGTCGATTGCGCGTTGGCAAGAGCAGGCGTAACAGACTGCACAATGTGCTATAGCACGCAGAAGAGCCGCTAGTAGTAGCGGCTTTTTTATTGCTTGGCTAACCCCCCGGTCTTTACAAATCGTCCCCCCCCCTGGCATACTAGAGATAAGAACATCGAAGAAGCTCTTCTGTTCTGCTGCAAACACAGTGTTTGCAGCTTCGCTATAGACAAATCGTTTATAGCTTGTACCTTGAGAAGGGAAAGAAAAATGGGTAAGTATATTAAGAGTCTTCTTGAGTATACTGTTCATGATTTTGGAAAGTACCCCAGTACATACTCCTGTGAAGTCCGCCCAGATTACTTCAAGAAGTGGCGCTGGACGGGCGACTTTCCGCTTAAGTATAGTATTACTGTTAGGGATGGTTTAGGATACCGCTCTACTTATTCTGTTGAGCTTAAGAAGTTACCTGATGATGAGTATTATAATAACTACAACCCAATTATGGGGTATGTTGCAAGTGGTAGCTCCGATCTGACTGAATGGAAGAACGGTGCTCGTGTCTTTTCGTATCACCACATGTATGGAAAGGACAACATTGATATCGATTTGTCCGGGATGTCTTCTGAGGCCGAGAGGATGAAGCTCGCAGCAGGTGTCGCGCTATTCGTCTTTCTCGCCCCACACCGTCAATATAAACTAGGCAAGAAAGGTTCCAGGCACTTTAATGCTTGGATGCAAGACTGGAATACTGCAACCTGCCGAGAAAGGGATGTACGACAGAGTGAGCTTGGTATGAGTATTAGTGCTCTTCGACACTGCTACTAGTAGTGTGCTAACCTGGTTTTTCTTTCCCGCTAACCCCCGCCTAATGTGCGTGGCTTTTGCAGGATAGAAGAACTGCCTTCAAAAAGCCCCCGTTATGGCGGGGGCTTTTTCTTTTGTCTTGCACGCGGTTTATAGCGTGAAGGTGGCGCAAATGGGCAGGTGGTCTGACTGTCCTTTACGCAGCGTCGTGACGTTGGCTATCGAAATGGCACGTGAGGCAGTAATGAAGTCGTAGTGGCCTTTGAGCCAGCGTGAATACGTGTGGCGATCGCTGCGGTGCAGGCTGTAGCCATCACGGTCAAGAATGCGTGAGAGCTTTTTTTGGAACAGCGGATAGTTATAGTCGCCGGCCATAATGGTTGCAGTCGTCGGCGCTGGGCGCTGCTTAGGTGCTGTCACTGGCTGTAGCTTGCCTTTTTTAGTCGTCGGCTGTTTGGCGGGCAGTGAACTATTAAGCGACTGCATAATGTAGTGAGCTGCAGTAATTTGCTGGCGGCGTATTTTATTACGTGCCGATAGCGGAGAGGCGTGAAAGGAAGCCGCCACGAGCGACTGCTGACTTTCCCGAAGAACAAGCCGTGCGGCTAATACCCGCTCACTGGCGGGGCTTAATACACGGTCGTGTAGTGATTTTTTCAGTGCAAAACTGCCGGTGTTTTCCAGGTCGAAAATATCGTGGTTGTAGTATAGGGCGAGGCCAAGACGGTTGTTGTCGGTCGCGCTAGCCAGGGATAGATTGGCAATAGTGCTCGGCAGCTGATCGGTGATGGCCTCTTGCAGGCAAAGAATGTCTGGCTGATGTGCGTAGACGAGGTCGCTAATCTCATCTTCAGCGCGATTCTCCCATAAATTGTAGCTAATAAGCGTTAAGTGTTCCATGAATGCAGTACATTATAGCATGAGGTAGCCCGGGGAGGAAAGTGTTCGGCTGCCTGGCCGGTTAGCTAGCGTTAGATTTACCCTCAAGGAGCGGCTCAGCTAGCGCTGTTAATTTTTCTGCAATATCTTGGTAGCCGTACTCGCGGGCAAGCGGCACATAGAAGTCTATAGTTTCCGCGGCTTTCTCTTGCTGCTTTTGCGGTGGCATAGCGGCAATGGTGCTCAAGTTGTGCAGCCGGTCAGCGAGTTTTACCAGGGCGGCACGTGGGTCTAGTCTGCAGGCTTGTTCAAGCTTTTGGTGAGTAGTAGTCGCCTCTGGGAAGAACGTATCTGGATCGCTCGTCTCAGGAGGCACCGGTAATTTTGTGACAGCGTCGACCAAAAAGGCTACCTCGCGCCCCCAGCCAGAGGTGATATCAGCTAAGGTCGCTGGCGTATCTTCCACGGTGTCATGCAAAATCCCCGCGATGATGGTTGTCTCGTCAGCGCCAAGCTGCACAAGTAGCTGCGCAACGGCTATAGGGTGCGTTATGAACGGGCTGCCATCTTTGCGCAATTGTCCGGCATGATACTGCAGCGCAAACTGAACGGCCGCGAGGAACGGCTCAGCATGTAGTAATGTGCCCGGTCGGTGGGGTAGTGGCGCTGTCATATGTATAAATAGTGTAGCATGGCTTGGCGTTGAAGCATAGGCGGCGTGGCTGCCGTGTATTGCTGCTACGCGTAGTAGTGTGGTAAAATTAAAGACAACTGCGGCGGGGTGAGTAGGCTCTGCCGATAAAATCTAAATGAGCAAGTGGAGGGCGAGGGACGAACATGGCAAAAAAGCGAATTGCGATTAATGGGTTTGGACGAATTGGGCGTAATGCGTTTAAAATTGCCTTTGAGCGTGATGATATTGAAATTGTTGCCGTTAATGATTTAACCGATGCTGAAACGCTCGCGTATTTGCTGCAATATGATAGTAATTACGGAAAGTACCATCACCAGGTAACGCACGATACGAACCACATTATTGTTGACGGTGAGCCAGTGCGGGTGCTGGCTGAAACGAGCCCAAACCGGTTGCCGTGGCGTGAAATGATGATTGATGTGGTAGTTGAGGCTACAGGACGCTTCACGACACTAGAAGGAGCGGGTGGCCATCTGCTGGCTGGTGCTCGCAGAGTTGTGATTAGTGGTCCGACAAAAAGTGATGGCATTGATACCATTGTGCTTGGTACAAACGACGAGAAGATTGGTAGCAGCAGTGCTATAGTGTCTAACGCCAGCTGCACCACTAATAGCCTGGGCGCGGTGATGGCGATATTGGATGCAAAATTTGGCGTAGAAAAATCGATGTTAACAACCATTCATAGCTATACTGCTAGCCAGGCACTTCAGGATGCACCTAAGCAAGACTTGCGAGAGGGTCGTAACGCTGCAGAAAATATGGTACCAACGACGACTGGCGCTGCTATTGCGGTGACGAAAACACTGCCGCAGCTGGCTGGTAAATTTGATGGATTGAGCGTGCGGGTGCCAACGCCTATTGTTTCGCTGAGTGATATTACAGCGCTACTATCGCGTGACGTGACTGAAGAGCAGGTAAATGAGGTGTTTAGGGCTGCCGCAGCCGAGCCATTTTATCAGGGTATTTTGGGAGTTAGTGAAGAGCCGCTGGTATCACGTGATTTTATTGGCAACCCGCATTCTGGCATTGTAGACTTGCCGCTGACAAAAGTGGTTGGCGGTAATCTGTTAAAGCTTATGGTGTGGTATGACAATGAGTGGGCATATAGCAATCGCCTGGTAGAACTCGTGGCTGATATTGCAGCAAGCGGTGAATAAATACTTATAATGAAAAGGCCCCATGGCGCCGCTTTGTAGTGGTTGCTACAAGGGCATTCCATGGGGCGTTAGTATGCAGGATTAGCTAGGTATCTCATGACGGCCGACTACAGATAGTCGTCGTAAATAACACGGATGGACTCCAGCCAGCGCATACGGGGTAGATAGCCATTGTGGCGACCTCGCTCATACCAGGCAATGAGCCACGGCAGAGCTAACCCTAGCACGGTTGCTGCTAACATAAGCAGTGTTACGACGCGCAGAGTAGTTTTTAGTGCACGATTCATAATAGTACTTCTTTCTGTCGATGCACAAACGTGCTGTTTTAGTCATTGTACATAATGCTAAAACACTTTTTAGTATATCATGCGTAGCAGGCACGTGAATAACACGTGCAAGATAAGAAAAGTGGGCACCCCGGCGAAATAGTGTTCTAGCCGTGGGTGCCCATCGTATCATTGTGCGCTAAGGCAGGAATGATACTAGAGCCTGTTCATTGCTTTTGCATTACGTCGACAGGCGGCGTATTCATGCTCGGAAACAACTTTGCCGTTCAGCCAGCAGACAGAGGAAGAAAGAGTTGGTGTTTGCTCTTCTTCTCCATAAGGAACAGGTTCGGGCGCATTACTATATGTAATTTCCGCGGCATGGTTGTAGCGCATTAGATATAGCGCTGCTGAACCGAGGGCAATAGCCCCCAGCCACACTTTATCTTGAGTGGTTAACTGGGGGGGGTGAATTATTGACGCCAACGACATGGGTATCATCCTGCTTTCTTAGGTCGAAATGTACAAAGGTATCTTTGCGCCGCGAGTGGGGCTGCTAAAAGATAGTTGTAGTATAGTATATAGATTACAAATAAGCAAGACTGTTATTTTGTATATAAAATAAGGCAGGATAGCCGCACTTGAGGTAGGCCGGGGTGGCCTGCAAGTGTAACTATCCTGCCTGCGTTATGGCAGTGCGATTTAGTACGTGCTCTCTTTAGCTCGAGTAGCCCGCAGCTTGTGGTAGGTTTGTTTACATGACTCTACTACGTCGCGGCGGCCCGGTGTGGTGCACAAATAATATGCTAGTGCCGCCACGAGCGCGATAATGATAGCTAGCAGTAGCAGTGTATACACGACTACATGCGTGATACAACGGGCAAGCAAGTCACCTAGCCAAACTAGACAAAGTATTGCTAGCGATACAACTGATACAACGCTACGTACGAGTGTAATTAGCGTGGGGAACATTGTATCATCACTTGGCTTTGACAAATGAATTCGCTCAAACTCTTTCATTAGGTCTCGCTGCACATCGGTTGGCCGCCAGGGCGGCACCATGGGGATGTCGGACACCAAATTGCTAGGCCGAAGCAAAAACTCAAGCACTGTGATGAGAATCATGAGATTATCCTTTCTCGCGGAACTGTCAATGAACTATTTTATAGGAGCAAGGTTGGGGCAATATATGCACAGCGTGTTAGCTTGCTGCACTATAGAAATTAACCATATTTTAGCAGGTATGTGACAAACCAAAAAAAGCATTTTTGTAGATTTTTCAACTAGTTTTATAGAAAATACTAAAACGCCGAAATTTAAATACAAGTTTCGGCGTTTTACTTTTTTCTTGAATCAAGGGCTTTGAAATAGGCTAAAGCTCTTGTACAGGAAAAAAGATATATGCAGGTATGTTACCGGCAAGCAAGTGCTAAGCCCGGGGTGAACTACTTTGCAAAAGTGATGCATTTCGCTTATACTTACTGTATGAATATCTATGTGGGGACAGACCATCGTGGCTTTTACCTTAAGGAGCAGCTTCAGGAGTATCTTGTGGCCCAGGGGTATACGGTGGAAGAAGTGGGGAATACGGTGCTTGATCCGGACGATGACTTTCCGGAGTTCGCGCAGCGAGCTGCAGAAAAAGTACGGGCGGGCGCAGCCCATGACGCACGAGCAATTCTACTGTGTGGAGGGGCGCAAGGTATGGCAATGGCGGCTAATCGATTTCGAGGTATTCGGGCCAGTGTGGTTTGGGATAGCACCGAAGCGCGGTTAGCCCGTCATGATAATGACAGTAACGTGCTTTGTCTGCCGGCGCGGCTTTTGCAGCACCATCCTGATATTTGGCAGGCTATTGTGCGCACCTGGCTTGAGACACCGGCCTCGGATGCGCCACGGTACAAACGTCGCAATCGGCAGCTTGATGAATTTGGTATCGATGGCTGTAGCCACATAGCATAGCACACAAAAACGAAAGGGAGGGCAACATGGTTATTATTGCACCAAGCGTATTAGCAGAAAACGAAGAAGAGTATCAAGCACAAATGCAGCGGATTGCACCGTTTGCAGAGCGTGTGCATATCGATGTTAGCGATGGGGAATTTACACCTCACGCCACGGCACCGTTGCACCAAGTGTGGTGGCCAGAAACAATGAAAGCAGACATCCACATGATGGTGCGCCGGCCAGAAGAGCATATTGAATGGCTACTAAAGCTACGCCCAAATCTGGTTATTTTTCATGCTGAGGCAGACGGCGATGTACTTAGTGCATTGAGGACGCTACGGGCAGAAGGTATTCGGGCAGGGGTGGCATTGCAGCGCCGCACCGTACCATCAAGCGTGGAAGAGCTCATTAAAGAGTCGGACCACGTGATGATATTTAGCGGTAAGCTTGGGGAGTTTGGCGGTGAGGTAAACTACATGCAGCTAGAAAAAATCCGCTTGATCCAAAAAATAAACGGACACGCAGAGATTGGCTGGGATGGCGGTATTAATTTGCAAAATATTTATAATCTGGTGCACGGCGGCGTACAAGTAGCGGTAGTTGGAAAAATTATTCACTCTTCTGAAGATCCAGATGAAACATATCAGCGGCTTATCCTAGAGGCTGCCCGCCGGAGTTCGATTTAATAACTTGGAGCTGCAAGGAAGACGATAAATATAAACACATAGGTAGGAGCAGATAATGGCTAAAGTATTGACGGCCGAAGAATTAATGAAAGTGGCAACCTTATTAAGAACAGATGTATTGCGCATGCTGGAGGCATCTGGTGGTAGTGGGCATGTTGGTGGTCCGCTTGGTATGGCTGAGCTGATTGCGGTGCTGTATTTTAAAGTGATGCGCATTCAGGCGCGCCAGCCAGATTGGGAAGGGCGTGACTATTTTGTGCTTAGTAATGGCCACACTGCGCCAATTGTATATGCAGCACTTGCTCGGCGGGGCTTCTTTGAAACGGACGATTTGCTAACATTGCGATCATATCAATCACGGCTGCAGGGCCACCCAGAACGAACTCGACTGCCAGGTATTGAGGCAACGTCTGGGCCGTTAGGGTCGGGTCTATCGCAGGCTGCAGGTATGGCGTATGATTTGCAATATCTACAAGGCCGCCGGCATCAGTTTGTGTATACTATGCTCGGGGATGGTGAACTAAATGAAGGCCCGGTATGGGAAGCGGCAATGTTTGCCAGCAAATATAAGCTATCTCAACTGATTGCAATTGTTGATCGTAATAATATACAGCTGAGCGGCACCACAGAGCAGATAATGCCACTGGAAGATCTAAAAGCCAAGTGGGAGAGCTTTGGTTGGCACGTACAAGAAATTAATGGACACGACGTGGTAGAAATCGAACAGGCTGTGCAACGAGCAAAAGCAGTTAGCAACCGGCCGTGCGTAATTATTGCGCGCACAATTTCTGGCAAGGGAGTTGATTTTATGGAATACGATGCTCGCTGGCATGGTGGTATTCCTCACCCTGTACAAGAACATGTGCGGCGGGCGCTGCAACAAGTAGCAGATGGTAACAAGGAGGCTCACGTATGATTAGCGATTATATGAAATTAACACCTAATTTGGCTGAAGCTCCCCTGGAAACGCTGCGTAGTGGATTCAGTCGTGGGCTTATTAAGGCAGGCGAAGAAAGTGAGCAAGTTGTAGTAGTATCGGCCGATGTGGGCAGTAGCACACAAGCGGCAGCTTTTGGTAAGCAGTTTGGCAGGCGATACATCGAAGTGGGTATTGCCGAGCAAAATATGCTTGGCGTGGCAAGTGGTTTAGCGCACATGGGGCGAGTTCCATTTGCAGTTGGGTACGCGGCTTTTAGTCCAGGGCGCAACTGGGAACAAATTCGCACTACAGTGTGCCTCAATAATGTGCCTGTTAAAATTGTTGGCACCCATGCTGGTCTTAATGTGGGGCAGGACGGCGCTACACACCAGGCCCTAGAAGATATTGCGCTTATGCGTGTGTTGCCTCGTATGACAGTAATTGCACCGGCAGATAGTATAGAGGCCGAGAAGGCGACGCGTATGTTAGCCCGCACCGATCAGCCAACATATTTGCGGATTAGCCGGGAGCCTTCGGCAGTGTTCACTACTGAAGACACACCATTCGAGATCGGCAAGGCTTACGTGCTACGTGAAGGATATGATGTAGCGCTACTTGGAACCGGACCGATGACCTATGAGCTACTCATGGCGGCGCAGCAATTATCAGAGCGTGGCATTTCTTGTGAGGTGGTGCATGTACCGACTATCAAGCCGATGGATAGTGACGTTGTTGCCTATTCGGCTCGTAAATGTGGCCGCGTTGTCACTGCAGAAGATGGGCTAATTGCCGGTGGATTTGGCAGTGCAGTTAATGAGCTTCTAGTGGAAGCAGGCATTCCAATGCCGCTATATAGGCTAGGAGTTAATGATACATTTGGCGAAAGCGGCACAGCGCAAGAGCTGCTATCGGCGCATAATCTTACCGCTGAAAAGATGACGCCAATTATTGCTGATTTTGTGGCGCACTCACATCAATATTACCGCGAGTAATCATAGTGGGAAGCGGAGCGCACGCACGCGCGTGCATAATATGCTCATGTTTGCTATAATGAAAGCAAATGCAAGGAGCCAGATTGTAGATGGCATAAACGCATCATGCGCCAAAAGGAGGTGGTAAGTGGGGCATACGATACATGATATTAGACATAATACGACGCGAGCACGGCATTTATACCACCGTGCTCAGCTTGATAGGTTTGCAGTTGGTGCATTCAATATTGACACACAAGAAACGCTTGTCGCAGTAGCAAAGGCTGCACAAAAGCTACAGGCGCCGGCTATTATTGAAGTTAGTAGCCGTGAGGCGCAGATACTTGGTCTTGAAAATGTGCGCATGATGGTAGATAACTACAAAAAAGAATACAATGTAGAGTTATATCTCAACCTTGATCATAGTCCGAGTGTTGATATGTGCAAGCGGGCCATTGATATCGGCTATGAATTTATCCATATTGACATATCTCAGGCAGACCACCAGGCCAGTGATTCAGAAATCATCGCCAAGACTCGTGAAGTAGTGCACTATGCCTCGTTTACGGGTGCGTTGGTAGAAAGCGAGCCACATTATTTTCATGGTGCTAGCAATGTGTACAACCAGGCTATAAACTACGATGAAGTACGCAAAACGTTCTCTACACCAGCGGGGGCAAAAGCTTTTGTAGAGGCAACGGGTATTGATACGTTTGCGGCAGCGGTTGGTAATTTACATGGTCGTTACGCTGCGCCAAAGGTGTTAGATTTGGCGCTGCTTGGGCAAATTGCGCAGGCTGTTGACTGTGCCATCTCGCTTCATGGGGGTAGTGGTACGCCGCTTCACTTTTTCAAAGATGCTGCAAAGCTTGGTGTGCGCAAAATAAATATCAACAGTGATTTGCGCTACGCCTATCGTACGACGCTAGAGAAAGTACTCCGCGAGCATCCACAAGAGTATGCCATCATCGCACTGATGCCAGAGGTGTATGCTGCAGTGCAAGCGGTCATCGAAGAGAAGATGGCGGCGTTTGGCAGTGCCGGAAAGGCCGCCCCATAATGCCGCGCATTGTCTGCATAGGGGGCGCAGTGCAGGATATATTCTTATACCAAAGTAGTGACTTAGCACCGGTGTGTGAGCAGCCGGATGAGTGCTTTGTTGAACTTAAATTAGGAGCTAAAGTTGACGTAAACGCTATCGTGTCAAGTACTGGCGGTGGAGCAACGAATGCTGCAGTTACATTTGCTCGTCAGGGGATAGAGGCAGCATTTTATGGAGCGGTGGGCGATGATTTAGCCGGAGCGGCAGTGTTGCAACAGCTCGATGAAGAAGGTGTTGATACGCGGCATGTTGTGCATAGCAGCAAGCATCAGACTGGTGTTTCGGTACTTCTTTTGGTGCCGGGTGGAGAGCGTACCATCGTCACCTATCGCGGCGCAAGCACTCACTACCGTGAAGAAGATTTTTCGCTTGATATGGTGCAGGCAGATTGGTTATACATAACAAGCCTAGCTGGTAATATGCAGGTGCTGAATAAGCTGTTTACGCAAGCCAAGCAGCAGCACATGAAGATTTTTTTCAACCCGGGTAAGGGTGAGCTGGAACATGCCGAGCAGCTACGCGATTTACTTAGCCATGTAGATGTACTGCTTGCTAATAAGCAAGAGATGCAGCAAATCGTCTCGGGAGATACGGCTGCCGAGCTGGTGCGTCAGGCCTTAAACTTAGTGCCTTGCGCAATAGTGACTGACGGCCCACGCGGAGCTGTTGCGAGTGATGGAAAAATGGTCGTTGCAGCAGGTCAGTATGATGGTGAGCCGGCTGTTGATCGCACTGGTGCTGGCGATGCTTTTGGGTCTGGTTTCTTAAGCCAGTGGGCGCAGGGTGCCTCGCTGGAGCGTGCTATGTGGGTGGCTAGTGCAAATGCTGCCAGTGTTGTCGCACAGGTGGGGGCTAAGGCTGGCATTCTGCCGCGTTATACGGAACTTCATGATATGCCGCTTGTTGTAAGGGAGTTGCCGCACCAATTACAACGAGATAAGGGTGCCTCTACTCCCAAGCAGTCAGATAAAACAGCGGCCGATACTGAAGTAGAGGAGATACAGGAAGAGGTGGACCAGTAATGCAGTATCAGATTTGCGTGTCTGGAGCTGCCAGTGGCGAGACAGTGCAGCTTTCGCACGAACTAGCTTTTCGCGTCGGAAAGGCAATTACCGGGTCGGGGCATATTATCACGACTGGTGCGACGATTGGATTGCCGCACTATGCCGCGATGGGCGCTGTGAGCGCTACGGGTGAGCGCGGTCTGTCGGTTGGCTTTTCGCCAGCCAGTTCACTGCGTGAGCATGTGATGGTATATAAGCTGCCAACAAAAGAGTTTGATTATATTAATTTTACTGGCATGGCGTATGTTGGCCGCGATGTACACTTGGTTCGCACCAGTGATGCCGTCATTACAGTTGGTGGCCGCATGGGTAGCCTGCATGAGCTATCAACCGCACTAGAGAGCCGCAAGGTGTGTGCGGTGCTATTAGGTAGCGGTGGTCTCGCAAATTTCGTACCAGAGCTGCTAGAAAATATTGAGACACCTGGCGCAAAAACTATTATTTACGAATCTGACCCAGAGCTGCTAGTGCAGCGGGTTATAGAGGCGCTAGACGCGAAATACGCAGACTTTATGTATGATACTAATGACTGCCATGTTCGTACGCGCCGAGCAGGGCGCGGGTAGGGTGTGGTTTCTGACTAGCCAGCTGATAATATTTGTGATATACTAGCTGTAGTTCATTCATCACGAGTAGCAATCCGGCTACATAAAATATTCTACTTTGGAAGGACGTGGTTTGAATGATGAACCTAGTGATTGCCATACTGACCATTCTCGGTATTCCCGTATCTATCGCCTTACTGACGTTTCAGTATCGCATCAGGTGTCGCACGTGGAGTAGCCGTGGGCTTTGCGCAGCTACTTGGCTACTAGTCAGTGCAATTATCATCAGCGTTGGTTTGGGGCTTATCGCGTTCGGACAGTTTTTGCACTATAGTGTTATCGAGGAGTTTTCGAAAACCCCACACAGCTGGTATAACAGTGTACTACTTTGGGTGGTCTTTATCTATGTCATTGTGATTATTTCTGGAATTGTTGTGTATGCAAGTGAAAAAGATAGGGACAATATCGTGTTCTGGCCATCGCAACGGTAGTAGTATAAACACTAGGCAAGCCTATAGGTGTGACTCACGTTGTGAGCAATTTTGCTCCTCTGCGCAGTCGCCCTATAGGCTTTTCTTTTATTTATAGCCCCTGGTACAATAAAGAGTAATGAGTGAGTTTCATTTGGTATCAAAATATCAGCCAACGGGTGATCAGCCAGCAGCTATTAAGTCACTAGTGACTGGCTTGGCAAATGGTCAACACCAGCAGACGCTTCTGGGTGTGACTGGTTCTGGCAAGACGTTTACGATGGCTAATATTATTGCGCAGCGTAATGTGCCAACCCTGGTGCTGGCACACAATAAAACGCTAGCAGCGCAGCTATTTGCAGAGTTTAAAGAGTTCTTTCCAGATAACGAAGTGCACTATTTCGTAAGCTATTTTGACTACTATCAGCCGGAAGCGTACGTGGCTAGCAGCGACACGTATATTGAGAAGGACTCGCGTATTAACGATGAGATTGATCGTTTGCGCCATGCGGCGACATCGGCGCTACTAACTCGCCGGGATACGATTATCGTTGCTAGCGTGAGCTGTATTTACGGTATTGGTTCGCCGGAAGACTACGCAGATATGTCGGTGCGTTTGAGAGTTGGTGATCAGCGGCGGCAGGATAAGCTGCTGCGGCATCTGACTGATATTCAATACCAGCGTAATGATATTGATTTTCAGCGGGGTACGTTCCGGGTGCGCGGTGATGTGCTTGATATTTTCCCGGCTGGTGAAGATTTTGCGTACCGGGTGGAGTTTTTCGGTGATGACATCGATCGGATTACGCAGATTAATCCGTTGACGGGTGAGATTTTAAGCGCGCCGCAAGAGATTACTATTTTCCCAAGCAGCCACTATGTAACGCCAAAGCAAAAGCGTGAGCGGGCAATTGAAGGAATTCGTAAAGAATTTGCAGCTCGACTGAAGTATTTTGAAGACCACGACAAATTGCTTGAAGCACAACGGCTTGCCCAGCGCACAAAATACGATCTTGAAATGCTTGAGGAGACCGGATTTGTTAAGGGTATCGAGAATTACTCGCGCTACCTTACAAACCGTGAGCCTGGTGAGCAGCCGGCAACATTGCTTGACTATTTTCCTGATGATTTTTTGCTCATTATCGATGAGAGCCACATGACCATTCCGCAGGTGCGGGCAATGTACAACGGCGACCGGGTGCGCAAACAAGTGCTGGTCGACTATGGCTTTCGCTTGCCGAGCGCACTAGATAACCGGCCGCTAACGTTTGAAGAATTTAATGCGCATATTAATGATGTTATTTATGTGTCAGCCACCCCGGCGACGTATGAGTTAGCGCAAACGCCACCGCCAGTGCAGCAGGTGATTCGTCCGACTGGGCTGCTAGACCCGATTATTACGGTGAAGCCGACAGAAGGGCAGGTGGACGATTTGCTGGATGAGATACGCCAGCGCACCAGCAAAGGGCAGCGTGTGCTGGTAACGACGCTCACAAAACGTATGGCGGAAGACCTATCGCAATATTTGATCGATGCAGGTATTAAAACAGCGTATATTCATAGTGATATCGATACGCTGGAGCGGGGTGATATTTTGCGTGATTTGCGCCTTGGTACCTATGATGTACTAGTGGGTATTAACCTGCTGCGAGAAGGGTTGGATTTGCCGGAAGTTAGCTTGGTGGCGATTATGGACGCTGATAAAGAGGGCTTCTTGCGCAGTGAGAGCGCCTTGGTGCAAACAATTGGCCGTGCTGCCCGTCACGAGGAGGGCACGGTGTTGATGTATGCGGACCAGATAACCGATTCGATGCGTCGGGCTATTAATGAAACAGCGCGCCGCCGAGACATTCAGATTGCATATAATAAAGAACATCATATTACGCCGCGCAGCGTGGCTAAAGAGATTGGTGAAGGGCTACGGGCGATTATTCCAGCAGCCAAAAAACAAACCAAGGACGCGCTTGATATAAAGAGCGTGCCGCGTGAAGAGTACAAACACCTCATAAAAGATCTAACTGCACAAATGGAGCTGGCTAGTGCCAACCTGGAGTTTGAACGAGCAGCCGAGCTGCGTGATACGATTCAGGAAATTCGTGAGGCAATGTAGGCCTATATACTATGCAGTAAACTAGCAAAAGGAAAGACCCCACTATCATTATGATAGTGGGGTGTGGTTTGAAGTGTAGGCTATCGAGGGGGCCGTTGGTAGAATAATCGGCTGAGCTCTATAACTTTGACCTCAGTATTGTAGTAGTCCTGCTTCGACAAGCCGCGCTTCTTCCTGTCCCTTTCATTGAGCCAATTATCGATACCAACGAGACTAAGGAGCAGGCAAATGACGTCAAAAACGATCACTATCGAGATCGCCGCTCCATTACCCGACATGAAGCCCAGGATGTTCATAGAAATAAAAGCACCTACAGCCCCAAGTGAAAACACTACCAGTAGGAATGTCAGAAAGGCCAGATACACAAAGTCCTTAAGCTCAAAGTCCTTAAGCCTGTAGTCCTTAATAAACTTCTTAATAAACTTCTTAAACCTCGTCATTAGGATCACATCCTTTCGGTAAGTATCTACAGCCGAGTGCTATAGATGATGAATCAACTAATGATCTGACATAATTATACCACCGAACCAGGACAGCGTAAAGGATATAACAGGAAAAACCCCACCAACCTGGTCGTCTCCGAAGCACCAAAGGCGCGAGACGAAAGGATGGTGGGGTGTTGAGGGCAGGTTTTGACTTATAGACTTAGCTTACTGTATTCGTAGCTTAAAGCCTCTTTGATGTGGCGGATGCACTCACGGTGCTTATCCTCGCTTAACCGTAATGTAGCGTAGTAAATAATCATCGTCATAAGCCAGCAGTATGCTATAAAACTAGTGCTGGCTGAAGTTGACAAGTTATGCACTCCGTTTATAGCTATGGTGCACATACCAGCTATAAATGTAACAACAGCCAGCCACAAAGGGCCTCGATTCATACCAAGGAGAGTGTCATGCCAACTTTTTTTGTGCATGCAGCAGCTCTTTATCGTTGGCTGCCAGCAATGACTCAGTTTGGCGAATTCCTACGTAATCTGCAGCACGGACAGCTAGCATGAAAATACTGCTCACTACCATCAACATGTCAATTGGTGCTATCATTGAGGCCACCTACTTTCTTTTCGTATCGGGTTGTGGCAATGTAGCAAGTCGCTACGGCCATAATGAATAGCCAATGATCATTCTAACTATACCATAAAAGACATTTCTTCACAAAGGTGCGGGCGACTTCGCCTAGGGAACTAGGTATTTTGCGTGCAGCAGGGTATACTAATACTATGACGAAAATTACACGGGATGAGGTGCTTCATTTAGCACAACTGAGTGCGCTGGGGCTCTCTCAAGATGAAGAAGTGGCTATGCAGCAAGATTTAACCCAAATTTTGGGCTATGTAGAAATGTTAGACGAGCTGGATACGGCAGAAGTGAAGCCAGTATTCCGCGTCGGCGGGCAATCTAATGTATGGCGTGAAGACCAGCCGCGGCAAGATATTAGCCGCGAGGAATTACTGCAACTGGCGCCAGATACAGCAGAGCAGCAAGTAAAGGTACCAAAGGTGTTGTAATTATGAGCAAAACAACAATACATGAATACATGACAGATGGCCACAGCGCTGTGCAGCGAGTGAGTGAGGCGCTGGAAAAAGCTAAGGCTAGCCGTGAGTATAATATGTTTATTAACCTGACAGAGCAGCGCGCACTAGAGCGAGCGCGCCTGGTGGATGAAGGAAAGCTTACTGGCCGCCTGGCGGGCGTTCCCTTTGCGCTGAAGGATAACTTTATGGCGTTTGGTGCACCAACAACGGCCGCAAGCCAGATGCTCGAGGCCTTTACCTCACCAGTACAAGCTGAAGCGGTTGAGCGCTTAGAGGCAGAAGGGGCAATTTGTATTGGCAAAGTAAACCTTGACGCTTTTGCACATGGTGGTAGTACTGAAAATTCAGCTTTTGGCCCAACTAAAAATGCGGTTGATACAAGCCGCGTTGCTGGTGGTAGTAGTGGTGGCTCTGCAGTAGCAGTGGCGTTGGATATTGTGCCATTTACCCTGGGTAGCGATACTGGTGGGTCAATCCGCCAGCCGGCTAGTTTTAACGGTGTGTATGGTATTAAGCCAACCTATGGAGCTGTGAGCCGGTATGGCATCGTAGCTATGGCTAGCAGCACTGATACTGTGGGCTGTTTTGCACATACTCCAGCTGATGTTGATTTAGTGATGAGTATTATTGCTGGCCAGGACGACAAAGACATGACCACGCTAGCCGACTACTGGCAGCCTGCACTGCCAGAGTCAAAGCCACTAAAGATTGGCCTGATTCGTGAAACACTTGGCGAGGGTACAGATGAAGAAGTTGCTGCCGTAACGCGTGAATATGCGCAGAAGCTAGAAGAGGCTGGCCACACAGTGGAAGAGGTTTCACTGAAGATGCTCGCATACACCCCAGGTATGTATTACATCATTATTCCAGCTGAAGTTTCGAGTAATTTAGCTCGCTATGATGGTATTCGCTATGGCAATCGCGCAGAGGCTACTAATTTAGAGGATGTTTATCGATATAGCCGAGATCAGGGATTTGAGGCAGAAAATAAACGCCGCATCATGATGGGTAGTTACGTGCTATCGAGCGGGTATTTTGACGCATATTACATGAAGGCGCAAAAAGCTAGGGCGCTATTAATTCAGGAGTTTGATGCGTTGTTCCAGCAGTATGATGTGCTGGTGAGCCCTGTGGCGCCAACACCAGCCTTTAAGCTGGGCGCTAAAACACATGATCCTGTGCAGATGTATCAGGCTGATTTGATGACTATTCCGGTGAGCCTAGCTGGATTGCCTGGCGTGTCGGTGCCAGCCGGAACATCAAAAGATGGGCTACCAATTGGCGTACAGCTCATTGGCCCAATGCAGTCAGATCAGCAGCTACTTGGGCTTGCGCAAGCTATCGAGGGTAAGCGCTGATGGATATGGGGTTTGATGCAATTCTGCCGCTTGCAGTTGCGCTGCTTGTAGTCGGAGGATTATTGTATGTCGTTGGGTTCTTTCTTGGCAAGAAACCCAAGGCGCTTAACAAGGCTGCATATCGTGAAAAATGGCAGGCTATTCAGGCGCTGGCCGACAAAGGAGGAGACGCCTTGCCGATGGCAGTGTTGCGCGCAGATAGCCTATTAGACCAAGCGCTTCGCGACAAAGGCATTCCTGGTAAAACCATGGGAGAGCGCATGAAGCATGCACAAAAGCGATGGAGCAATGCGAATAGTGTTTGGGCGGCGCACAAGCTGCGCAACCGTATCGCACATGAGACGACGGTGCAATTGGCGCCACAAATGGTGCAGTCGGCGCTAGCAAGTTTTTACCGTGGCTTGCAAGACCTAGGAGCGGTGTAAGGAGAGAAATATGGCGAAATATGATGATTATGAAATGACGATTGGAATTGAGTGTCATGTGCAGCTAAAAACAGCCACCAAGCTATTTAGTAGTGCAAATAATGATGCTCGTGAAGCAGAACCAAATAGCTGCGTGAGTGCAGTTGATTATGGGCTGCCTGGTATGCTGCCGGTGCTGAATAAAGAGGCGGTGCACCTTGCAGTGCGAGCTGCTAAAGCGCTCGGGGCTGATGTGGCTCGTGAGAGCTCATTCGACCGCAAACATTACTTTTACCCAGATTTGCCAAAGGGTTACCAAACCACGCAAATGTACCAGCCGATTATTTTAAGTGGCGTCGTCGAGGCACCGCTTGATAACGGTGAGGTGGCGTTAGTCCGTATTCACCACGCACATCTTGAGGAAGACGCGGGTAAATTGACACACGAGCCAGGCTATAGTTTGGTAGATCTTAACCGTGCTGGTACGCCGCTGATTGAAGTTGTGTCTGAGCCAGACATTCATTCTGCTGAGGCAGCCCGAGCGTATGCAACAGAATTGCAGCGACGTATGGTGTATGCTGGTGTAACCTATGGCGACTTGTATCATGGTAATATGCGCTTTGATGTCAATATTTCTGTAGCCAAAAAGGGTGCTAGCGAGCTCGGTGTTCGCACAGAAATTAAAAACCTAAACTCATTCCGTAGCGTAGAACGGGCGGCGGAGTACGAGTTTAAACGACAAATTGACGTATTAGAGGCAGGCGAAAAAGTTCGCCAAGAAACTCGCGGCTGGGATGATGCAAAACAAGCAACATTCTCACAGCGTAGCAAAGAGGATGCGCAAGATTATCGCTATATGCCAGATGCTGACATTCCACCAGTGCGCTTGAGTGATGAGGAAATAGCAGCAATTTGGGCTGAAGTGCCAGAGCTGCCTGCGGATTATCGCAAAGCGTGGAGTGGGCTAGGGTTAGACCGTTCAGTGGTAGATTCATTGCTGGCACACCAACAGGTAGCGCAGCGTGTGCGCGAGGTACAACAGCTGCTTGATGCCGATCAGGTGGTTAAAGTTGCCTATTGGTTTGCGAATAACGATCAGCTCGCGGAGCTTTTGGAGCGTGGATTGCCGACTGCAGAGAGCCTTGCTGAGCTAGCAGCCATGACGACACAGGGCGCGGTATCCAGTGGCGGTGCTAAAGAGATTTTTGCAGCACTATTTACCGAAGAGCTATCGCCAAAGGAGATTGCTCAAGCCCGTGGGCTACTTCAGAGTAGCGACACCGATTTCATCGCTGAGGTTGTTGAGGCGGTTTTGGCAGATCCGGCCAGCCAGCGCTCAATTGAAGATATTAAAAATGGTAAAGATAAGGCGATTGGCTATCTCGTTGGCCAGGTTATGAAGCGATCACAAGGTAAGGCCAACCCGGCCATTGCCCAGAAGCTTATTCGCGAGCGGCTATAGCGAGAGATAGGAGGACGTTATGATGGTTATTGCATGGATACTTGTTGGTATTGCAGCCGTGTTAGTGAGCCTTTTGGTGGTGTTGATTGTGCTGGTAATTCGCACGGGTAAGAAAATCACCGAGACGGCGCATCATGTGCAGGAGACGGCCGCCGAGACGCGCCGTAATTGGGGTGATATGAAGTCTATGGTGCAGCTTGGTAAGAACATTACTGGCGCTGTTGAGGTCATGCGGGCTCACGCCCATAGTAAGCGCCGAGCGACAGGTCATAACAAGAAAGATAACGCAGACAAGTAAAGGAATAGTGTAATGCGGCGAGTGCGGAGTATATACAAGAAAGGGAACGACGTATATAATTGGCTACTTGATGGTAGTGCCCAGTTTTTGATGACGTTGTTTCGATTTGAACCGCAAGAGGCGCGCAATAGCGGGCTAGCAATTGCTCGTCGTGCAGTGCGGCTCCGCAAGCGTCGTCAGCTTGCTGCACTAGAAACTGATGCTGCTGCAGCTGATCGGAGCGAGCCCTCATGAGTAGTGTACCGACAGCGCTTGAGCCGGCGGATTATGTACACCTGCACAATCACACCCACCACTCACTACTCGATGGCTTAACTAAGATTCCCGATCTTGTGGGTAGGGTTAAGGATCTTGGTATGAATGCAGTAGCGATCACCGACCATGGTACCATGAGCGGCACAATTGAGATGCTCAAAACTGCGCAGGCTAATGGTATAAAACCTATTTTTGGTATGGAAGCTTATGTGGCGGCTCGTTCGCGGCATGATCGTGATCCAAGTAAAGATAAGGCGCGGTACCATTTGATTTTGCTAGCAATGAATAACACTGGCTATAGCAATTTGATGATGCTCTCGACAAAGGCGAACCTAGAGGGTATGTACTACAAGCCACGTATCGACCATGAGCTATTAGAGCAATATGGCGAAGGGCTAATTGTGCTATCGGCTTGTGCGAGTGGAGAATTGGGCGAGAAGCTGCGCATCGATGATTATCAGGGGGCGAAGGAGATCGCTCAGTGGTATAAGCGTGTATTTGGCGACCGATACTATTTGGAGCTGCAAGATCACGGGCATCCGGAAAATCCTGCTCGTTGGGATGTGCAGATGAAGATTAATGGCTACTTGGAGCAATTGAGCCAGGAGCTTGATATTCCGTGTGTAATAACCTGCGATGGCCACTATCTTGACCACAGTGACCAGGATGCGCATGAGATCTTACTTTGTGTGGGAACTGGTGCCTTTTTGAGCGACGAGCGCCGCATGAGCTTGAAAGATTTTGAGCTACACGTGACTGACCCGAAAGAGATTATCGCGCGGTGGGGCAAAACGAACCCTGATGCAGTGCGCAATACGAGGGTGATTGCTGATCGTTGCAACGTGACGATCGAACTTGGGAAAATTTTAATTCCAGAATTTCCCGTGCCGGATGGTATGGACGAAAAAGTATACCTCGATAAGCTGGTGTACCAGGGTATGGCGGTGCGCTATCATAACGTAGATCCGGCTGAAGCTGAACATATGAGTAACCAGGATATCCGGGCTATGCTCACCGAAGATCAGCGCTCTCGCTTAGATATGGAATTCGGCGTACTTGATCGTATGGGTTACAACGGCTATTTTTTGATCGTGCAAGACTTCATTAACTGGGGTAAAAGCCAGGGGATTGTGTTTGGGCCGGGCCGCGGTAGTGCTGCCGGTTCGATTATTGCGTATGCACTGAATATTACCGACCTTGATCCGCTTAAGTATGATTTGCTGTTTGAGCGTTTTTTGAACCCAGACCGTGTGAGTATGCCGGATATTGATATCGATATTCAAGATACCCGCCGTGGTGAAGTTATTGAATATTGTGCCCAGAAGTATGGGCGGGGCCGTGTGACGAATATTGGCACCTTTGGTACTATGGCGGCTCGTGCGGCAGTGCGAGATGTAGCGCGCGTGCTACAAATTCCATACGGAGAGAGTGATCGTCTAGCAAAGCTTGTGCCAGCGCCTGTTCAGGGGCGCCACATTCCACTTGCGCGTAGCGTTAAAGAAGATGCCGATCTAAAAAAGGAATACGAGACAAACCCTGTGGCCAAAGAGGTGTATGATTTTGCCATGCGCCTTGAGGGTACGATGCGTAGCCACGGTGTACATGCTGCCGGCGTGGTGATTGCGCCAGACGACGTGGTGAAGTATGTGCCGCTCGAGATGGCGCAAAAGGGTGTGGTAGCAACGCAGTTCCCAATGGGGCCAGTGGAAGAGCTGGGCCTTCTGAAGATGGACTTTCTTGGCCTCAGCAACTTAACCATCATTAATAATGCCATGCGTATTATTCGCAAGGTGTACGACACGGAGATTGACCTAACAACACTGCCACTTGATGATGAAGAGACCTACAAATTATTCCAGCGCGGGGATACCACTGGTGTATTTCAGCTTGAATCTGCGGGCATGAAGCGATATCTGCGTCAGCTCAAGCCGAGCGTATTTGAAGATATCATTGCGATGGTGGCGCTATATCGTCCAGGTCCGATGCAGTTTATCGATAGCTTTATTCGCCGCAAGCATGGCGAAGAGCCGATCACCTATCTTCACCCTGGCATGGAGAACTCGCTGAAAAACACGTACGGTATCTTGGTATATCAAGAGCAATTTATGCAGATTAGCAAGGAATGGTGCGGCTTTACCGGTGGCCAGGCTGACACTTTGCGTAAGGCTGTTGGTAAGAAGAAGATTGACCTAATGAAAAAGGTGAAGCCTGAATTTATTGAAGGGGCGGTTAACGTAGGTGGCGCCACTGCAGAGATTGCCGAGACATTCTGGGATCAGCTAGAAGAGTTTGCAAACTACTGTTTCAATAAGAGCCACGCGGCGTGTTATGGACTGATTGCGTATTGGACGGCCTATCTTAAGGCGCACTATCCGGATGCATTTATGGCGGCACTTATGACTAGCGACCAGGATGATACCGAGCGGCTTGCAATTGAAATTGCTGAATGCCAGCGCATGGGTATTAACGTACTACCTCCGGATGTTAATGAGTCTTTCTTGGAGTTTGCTGTTGTTCCGCATGAGAATAAGATTCGTTTTGGTATGGTGGCAGTGAAGGGTGTTGGCCAACACGCAGTGGAAGAGGTGCTAGAGGCCCGTGAACGAGAAGGAAAACTTGATTCAATCGAGAAATTTGCCCGTAGCGTTAGTACTAGTCGGTTTAATCGTAAGGCTTGGGAGTCGCTGATTAAATCTGGCGGATTTGACCAGCTAGAAGACAGGAAGACACTACTCAACAACCTAGATACAATTACAGCATTTGCACAAAAGATACAGAAAGAAGCGGCCAGTGGCCAGACAAATATTTTTGGTATGCTAGAGGAGGTGAGCGCTGGCGTAGAGTCGCACTTGAAGCTAGCACCTGCACCGACGCCGGGTACCCAAAAAGAATATTTAGCTTGGGAACGCGAGCTGATGGGACTATATGTATCATCTCACCCGCTTGATAATTACACTACCTATTTTACGGAACAAACGGTGCCGTTATCGCGCATTACGCCTACTATTGATGGACGCCCGGTGACGGTAGGTGGCATTATATCAACAGTGCGTACGATTGTGACAAAAAGTGGTACGAAGATGGCCTTTGTAAAAATTGAAGACAAGGTACATGAAGCTGAGATTGTGGTATTTCCTAATCTGTTTGAGCAAGTTGGTGCTAAGTTGCAGCAAGATACGATTATTCGAGTGGATGGTCGGGTAAATGCACGTGATCGAGATGGTAATTTACGTGATGAAGCTAGCGTCATTGCGCAAGATATTATTGAGATTACTGACGATGAACTCAAGAATTATGAATCGACAGGCCGCAGTATGAGTGGTCCAAAGGCGAGTAGTGCGGCTAAGCGGCAGTATAAGCAGCAACATGCTCGATCTGCTGCCGCCACAGCAAAGCCAAACCAGCCGCCGAAGAAGATGGCAGCTGAGCCCACGGCGCGTGCGATAAAAAGCGCTCCACTGCCACAAACGCTATACGTACGTATACTTGATCCAGACAATATTAGCCAACTAGAGAGTCTGAAAAATCACTGCCTTGCACACCCAGGAAGTCTTCAGGTGGTGCTTGTGCTTGGCGCAGAGAAATCTGCTATGCGATTGCAGTTCAAGGTTGACGGTAGCTTAGAGTTGGTTGAGGCACTTAAAGAAGTACTTGGCCAGGATGCTGTAATTCTAAAATAAAAAATAATATAAGCAAGTGCGTATTAGTTCAGAAGCTCGTATATCGCAATGCCAGCAGCTATTGATACATTGAGTGATTCTTTTGTGCCACGCATTGGAATTTCTAGTAAATGACTTGCAAGCGCTCTGTGCTGCTCGCTGACTCCCGCCACCTCTTCACCAAGGAGTAATACCAACTGCTGCGGTGGCTGAAACGTCGTTATTGGCACGCTGCGGGCGTCAATTTCTAGTGCTGCGAGCTCTCCTGGATACGTAGCCAGCCACGATTCAAACGAGTCAACAACAGTAAACGGCACAATGCGCTCTGCACCTAGCGCTGTCTTGCTAATTTGGCTGTGCAGCTTGCGAGCAATATGTGGCAATCGAGTGTCGCCTTCATAGTGAGGGTACGGTGTATAGCCGCTAATAATAATTTCATGCACGCCAAGGCATTCTGCAGTGCGAAATATAGCCCCAACGTTATGGGTGGAGCGAATATTATGTAGAACGAGCGTTAGCTGTATCATGGCCCTAGTATAGCACGTTGGTGATGGCCGTGCTTATGCTTGTGTGCTAAAATAGGAACCAATGGACGAGAGTAAAATTCAGATTCGTCGCCGCGAGCAAGACGAGCAGGCAACACAAAAACGCGCCCAAGTACTCGGGCTACAATATATTGATATGCGAGAGGTGGAGCAGTCGCTTCCATTGATTCGCGATATGCTAACAGTAGAGGAGATGAAACAGTGGCGGATGGTGCCATTGCTTCATGGTGGCGGCAGTGAGCCGTATCAGTTTGGCGTTACTAGCTCAACGCCACGATCGGTGATTGATGAAATCCGGGCCAAGTATGACGTAGAAGGTCAGCGCACGCTGTTTTCACTTATTTCACACAGTGCTTATAGGGCGATGATGCTGCGGTTTGATCCGCCGAAAAAAGTAGTCTACGACGACATTGAGGTGGCAGCAGATGAGCAAGCCACTGGTGAAATGGTGGCACGCGTTAGTGAAATCTTAAACGGCGTAGGTAGTGATGATGTCTTTAATTATCTCGTATCTCAGGCCGATCGGCTCGGTGCCAGCGACATTCACGTTGAAAATCAGCGAGATACCATCCGGATTCGTATGCGTATTGATGGTACATTACATGAAGTGGCTCATCTGCGCAAGGATCGATATCGCGTTATTATGGCGACGATTAGCAGCCACGCAAATGTATCTACTGCTGCAAATACACCGCAGTCTGGCCACATGCAGCAAGAAATTTTTGCCGATGGTGCATCGCATATTTTGAATTTGCGTGTGGAAACGGTGCCAACGGTGTATGGCCAAGACGTTGTGATGCGTCTGTTTAACTTCGATGAAAGCCTCTTGCAACTAGATTTGCTTGGTCTTCAGCCGCGTGAGCGCGCCGAGATCGACGAGGTTATCTCTCACCCGCGTGGTATGGTGCTTATGGTGGGGCCAACCGGTAGTGGTAAGTCAACAACGCTATACAGCATGCTTAATGCGTTAAATAACGTAGAGCGTAAAATTATTACACTCGAAGACCCGGTGGAATATAGCATCGGTGGTGTAACACAGATCCCGATTGACACCACCAAGGGTGGCAGCTTCGCAGAAGGCTTGCGCAGCGTGCTTCGTTTGGACCCAGATGTTGTGATGGTGGGTGAGATTCGAGACCAGGAGACGGCTCGTACCGCTATTCAAGCGTCAATCACCGGGCACCTCGTGCTATCGAGCTTCCACGCAAATACGTCAGCCGCAGCGTTTAGCCGTATGATCGATTTGATTGGTGTAAACCCAATTTTTAGTTCAGCTATTCGCTTGGTGATCGCGCAGCGCCTGGTGCGTCGCCTGCACGACGATACCAAAGAATCGTATAAACCGGACAAGGCAACGCGGCAATGGCTCAAAGATGTCTTGCGTGATTTGCCAGATCACATTGATAAACCAAACCTAGATGAGGCGGTCTTGTATCGGCCAGTACCAAGCGAAGAGGCCCCGTTTGGCTACAAAGGACGTACCGTTATCATGGAGCAGATGGTGGTGACGGATGAGATTCAGCAATTCTTGCGAGGTGATGTGTCTGACGTGCACACTGAAGCAATTGAAGCAGCCGCAAAGAAAGAGGGTATGGTTACGTTGCTTCAGGCTGGGGTGCTTGCTGCGCTCAAGGGAGAAACAAGCCTAGAGGAAGTAAACCGTGTCATCTAGAAAATGCTTTTAAAAGGCGGCTTCTTGTGGTATAGTGTTACTTGACTGTAGAATATCAACCAAATAAAGTGAGAAAAAAATGAGTTTTGCATTGATTCAGAAGGTAAATGACGAGCAGAAGAAGCACGCCGTAGTGGATGTTCGTAGCGGCGATACTGTTCGTGTTCACCAGCGTATTAAAGAGGGTAACAAAGAGCGTGTACAGGTATTTGAAGGTGTCGTAATTCGTACCGACAATAAGCAGAGCCACACCGCACGTATTACGGTTCGTAAAATTACCAGTGGCATTGGTGTTGAAAAAAGCTTCCTACTACACAGCCCACTCGTAGAAAAGGTTGAGATTATGCGCCGCGCTAAGGTTCGACGCAACTTTCTCAGCTACCTACGTGAGCGCAGTGGTAAGAGTGCACGCCTAAAGGCTGTTAAATTTGATCGCGAAGCAGTTAACAAGCTACCGGAGGCACCAGCTAAAGAGTCAGCTGAAGCGTAAAGCAGCACACGCAAGCTAGTATATTACATAAAACCGCCCAGGGCTTCCCTCAGGGTGGTTTTTGTGTATTGACAAAAAATATATCCATAGCGTGGTATACTATAGGTATGAATGATGATCACTCACGAGCAGCCACGCGCACATACCGCGGCGTTGCTATTACAAGCGTTACCCTGGCAATATTAGCTTTTTGTGGTTTAAGCTTACTTGTTGGCTGGATGGTATGGGATCTAGCCAGCAATCCTACAGACAGCTGGACCAGCTGGAGCGTCCCAGGGGTGCTCATACTATCGTGTATTGGCCTCATTATAGCGATAGCTACCTTTGTTATAAGCGTGGTTTATCTGCGTGGTCGGTTAAAATCAAACTATCTTTTGGTCGGTGCTATGGTGAGCGTTTGTGTTGCCCTTATCGGAGGGTGCGCCATGGCAGTTGGTATGCTGGGTATAGTTAGCATGCAGCAATATGCTCGGAGCCAGCAGCTTGGCGATGGGTATGAATATACGAAAAGTGAGCGAGCGTTTGCGTATAAAACTATAGCGCAACAAGTTGAGGCGTTTAACGCGGGGTACGAGCAGATTATTCCTGGTCAAACTACGCGCGAGCAAGTTGATAATTTACTCGGTGGTTCCAGCGCGCAGTATGCGAGCATTGAAAAAAAGATTGCCGCGCAGCTTGGCGCAAACGAAGTTCGTGTGTACTGGGGCCCGGGGCATAAGGCTTGGGCTTTGGGAGTTACGCCCCGCATTATTTATTATCGAGATGGCACTGTAGTGCAAAAAAAGCTACAGGAAGATCAGCGCTAATGTAACGCGCCTGCCGTGGTATTTTGCATTAGTATGTGTTATAATGTGCGCCAGATAACCCATGCGTGTGTATCCCTATAAAAATATGTAGTGGCAATAGTGTGGAGAAGGAGAGTATAAAGAAAATGGATCAAAATGAACAACGTAGTCAGTCTACCTCTCAGCAGGGTACTCAACCCGTGGAGCCTACTCGTGTTGTAAAGCAGACTGTACAGGTAAATAACGAAGGTAAGGCTCTAACTATTACCGGTATGGTGCTTGGTATTGCTAGTATTGTACTATTCCTCGTACCGGTACTTGGCTTTTTGCTTGGTATTGCCGGCCTTGTCCTTGGCATTATTGCTTTGCGTAAAAAGTTCTATGGCCGCGGTATGGCAATCGCAGCGATGATCACTGGTGCTATTGGTGTGCTGCTTGGGCTTATTATGGCAGGTATCATCATTTCTCTTGTTATTATAGGGCAGAATGCAGCGCAGCATTCACGCCGATACAGCGACGATATGAGTAGTCGCTACGACCACCGAAAGGCACTTCAGCAACAGGAAGAGAAAAAGCAGGCAAAGATGCAGAAGGCCCGGGAAGAGTATATTAAGTTGACTCCAGGCACTTCTACTCGTGCTCAGGCTGACACAGCTATGGGTACAAGTGGTATGTCAGCGCGTGTTAAGACTGGCAGCCAAGAGTACGACACGGTACGAGGTTATACCGTTGGCTCAGATACCTATTACTTGTACTTCAAGGGTGATACCTTGGTGAAAAAGCAAACAGCCGCAGAATATAAGGCAGAGCAGTCACTGAAGTAATAGACATACGACAAGCGCAGTAGTGTGATGAAAAAGGCCCGCAGCATTCGGGCCTTTTTATTTAGGCGGTAGTTTGCGCAGAGAGGCTGTGTCTTTGCAGTTTTCTGGCTCGGGTTGTATACTGTAAGTGTCACTGCCGTCCATGATCATGAGAGGAGGTTGGTAGTGATGACGGAATTAATGCAGATGGTGATCCAGATGGTTTGGCCACTTAGTCTGTTTGGTGAAGTGTTCTATTACTACTTCTTCATCGCTGGTCCGAATGCCCTACTCTTCATGGGAGTCATATTTTTGTTCTTTGATGATATATGGGACGGGGTTGCCGGTATTATCGGATTCATCCTTATCCCTATCTCGATCGTCTCATGGGTAGTTGTTCGATCTCCATATTTAGGAGATGTTCCTGCTGGGATTCGAATGTGCTATCAGATGGCCGATCATATCTATCAGGTATATCACTATGAAGTCCTTGGGATAAACTATGGGTTTGTGTTCTGGATGGATGTTGTCACCATATTTATCTGTATGTGGGTAATAAAGTTTCGAGGTTAACCCCTTTGATACTATCATCCTGCAGCCGAGAAGTAATATCCGTCACCCCGCTATACGCAAGCCATTGAGCTATATTGCTCTGGCAGCGCGTAGCGGGGTTTTCCTTGTTATTGGGAGTTTGGTATACTGTGAAGATATGGGACAGCAGATAAGCAGCGTATTTGTGGTAGTGAGTATTGTGGTGCCAGTGGCATTATTTTTTATAGTGCCACTAATTTTGCGGCGAAGTGGAGCAAACTCGCAAGATATACATAGGGCGTCTCCGTGGCTTATTAGTGCACTGCTATTGTTTGGGGCAGCTTGGTATATACCGTCTCCACTTGTTGATGGGATGGCTACTAGTTGGTGGACGCATTTTCTTGGCGGTGGGGTGTTTACTGCTATGTTGTGGCAGTATCTTCGCCGGTCGTTGCGGCTGGCTGTTTCGTCGTGGCTAGAGCTGTGCGTAGTATTTGGATTAGTCTCGGCATTAGGCGTTGGCAATGAACTGTTTGAGCTTACTGTTGTAAAATTTGGTTTGGTGGCTATGACCCTTGATGATACTGCGTGGGATTTGGCTGCTAACAGTGCTGGAGCATTGATCGGGCATGGCGTAATTATGCTGCTTATTTGCGCCCGATATAGATGTACGGTAAAATAGGGAGGAACTAACGGGAGGAGTTTTTTAGGAATGGCTAGTAAGAGACAGAAGCCTGCTGCATCCCGGCGCAGCAAGAAACCAGTAGTAACCGCATCCGTATCGGAAGCTCCAGCAGAAAAATTTGAAGCGAGCACTTCAAAGCCGGTAGAGGCGGTGATTGTTGATGGACCAGATGTTACCGCAAAGAAGAGTAAAGCAAAGCGTGGCACAAGCAAGAAAAAGAAAAGTTCTGCGAAGAAACAGCCCATGCAAAGGGAAGTTCGCGCATCGAAACAGCACAATGTTCAGCCTCACTCTCAGAAAGATGTTCAGCAAGAAGCAGAGGCCGGCGCATCTTTAACAGAGGTGGCTATTCGGCCGCAGAGCCAAGTAGTAAGCAGCCGCGTTACTATTGAAAAAGAGCAGACCATTGGAGCTTTTATTCAGAGCCGCATATTTGCAAGTCTTGCGCTTGTGCTTGCAGGTCTTGGATTTATTTTTGCTTGGCTCTTCGGTATAGGGCTTTTGTTTGCACTACCTGCGGTTGCATTAGGCTTCTTTGCATTGAGGGTTCAACCGCTTGGTAAGCATCTTAGCATTGCGGCTATTGTGCTAGGGTCTATCGCAACGATTAGTAGTGCAGTACTGGTGGTCATGTGGGCTATTAGCATGACCAACGTTGATGATGCTTCATCTGAATGGCTTGATATGGGTGGTGCTCATGCTGATGCGCCGCATACGCCAGCGCAACATACCTATTCAGAAGAGCGTTAGGGGCTAATTAAGTGAAAAAGGAGAAATAATATGTCAGACAATTCATTTGTGGCAGAGGCTGCACAAATAGCTACTACTGTAGCAACGCAGGAGGAGACGAAGGGGCAGTCGCCTCGGAATGGCCAAGGGCCTAAAAAAGGACTAGCTATTACCGGGCTCGTGCTTGGTATTATAGGGTTTTTGCTAGCTTTTGTTATTGGCACTGGTCTTCCTGTGGCTATTTCTGCAGTAGTAATTAGTAGCATCGTGCTAGCTAAGCGCCGCCCTGGCAAAGGTATGGCAATCGCTGGAGTTATCTTAGGTGGTCTTGGCGTAATCATTAGTATCATTGCGATCATTATATTTGCTGTTATGATGAACAATGTTCGCCAAGAACTTGAACGGGAGTCGAGCAGTAGCAGCTATACAGTGCGAGCAGGCAACGATAGCATTGCACGCCAGAATAGTGATGCGGTAAGTACGCAGAAAAAAGTAACCAACCAAATGAAAGATCGTTATGATCAAATAAAAACTGGCATGAGCAAGGATCAGGTTCGATCACTGACGGGCGAGCCGCTTCATATTCGCAATGGTGTCTCAAGTAAAACTGGCACAAAAGTAGAAGTATATTTGTATCCAACTGGCGCACCAAGCTCAACAAAAGCTAATAAGCAGTATTATGTTGTATTCCAAGATGGTAGTGTGATAGCTAAGTTCGATACAGATCAGCTGCGCAGTAACCCGTCGTTAGGTGAATATATACAATAAGCAAGTCATCTCATAATTGTCGCAAGACCAAGGAGAATGGGTGTGTCACACAATAAAGATAGCTCGAAGACAGCGGATATACAGCGTACGAGTGAACGACGTACAGTTGCTGTAATTGCTATGGTCATGGGCATTATCGGTGTGCTCACCGCCTGGCTGTTTGCAGCTGGGCTGCCGGTTGCAATTATTGCCGTAGTGCTTGCAAGTATTGCGCTGCTGCAGCGGCGGCCTGGCAAGCCGTTTGCGGTAGCCGGACTTGCACTAGGCATTGTCGGGATTATTGTCGGCCTTGGAGCTTTGGTGTGGATGGCTTCTCAGGTGTATCAAGCCTGGCACACGACAGTGAAGACGGAAGAGATTACAGTGCGTCAAAGCGGGCACCATGCTACAGAACAGCAATATTTTTCCTCAGAGATCACGCTTGGGCAGACGACGCTGCAACAGGTGGAGGAACGGCTTGGATCACCGACAGCGCGGCAGCAAGGGCCGCTTGTGTCTGGCACGCAGCGCCATCCAGAGATTGAGTCACGTGAGTATCAGGTGGGTGATATGACGTATTATGTATATTATAAAGATGGTATTGCGGTGAAGAAATTCACCAAGCAAGAGGCCCAGGCGCACCACTCAGTAATGCGATACCCGTGAGCAGCAAACATATAAGCGCTTGTTAGCACTAGACTTATTTATCAGGCGTGTTATAGTGTAGCTAAAGAATGATAGCGCTATATGAGTAGGTAGGAGAAGAGTCATGGCATGGCGGGGCAAAGCACTAACAAAAGATAATGGCACTGCCGCAGTGTGGTTGCTATTTGGGTGCGCCCTGCTGCCATTTATGATCTATTTTCTTATTATTGGGATTACAGGACATTCTAGTCTGGGGGAATTTATTCATTTACCGGTAGCACATGAGCTATTAAAAGGTATTGATATTCTGGTGAATGGGCTGCTTGGCGGACTGCCTGCTTTTTTGCCTGCAGGTGCCACCTTTGGTGTTATGGTGCTTTGTTTTGTGATGGCGTTTCTTTTGCAGGATACCGAAACCGGCGGCGTGTGGGAAGAGGTGCAAGAACTTCTGGCCGGCTTGTTTTATTGGGAGTAACAAATGATTCTAGGTATTGACGAAGTGGGTCGTGGTTGCTGGGCTGGTCCGCTGGTCGTGGGTGCCGTAGTTTTACCTAGCTCACACGCTATTCAGGGGCTTGCCGACAGCAAGCGGCTTAGCGCTCGGCGTCGTAGCCAGTTGGCGCAAGAGATATATGCCACGGCGGCTGCGGCGGAGACGGGTTGGGCAAGCGCGGAAGAGGTTGATAATATAGGCCTTGCAGGTGCATTACGGTTGGCTACTCGCCGAGCAGTTGCCCGCGTAAGAGCGCCACATAGTGAAATTATTATTGATGGTACCGTTAATTTTTTGTCTGATACCGGTAAGGCGCCATATGTTACGACACTAAAGAAGGCTGACGATTTAGTGCCTGCAGTCAGTGCTGCGAGTATTATTGCAAAGGTGGCCAGAGATGAGTACATGCAAAAGGTGGCACGTAGCTACCCCGAGTATGGGTTTGATACACATGTTGGCTATGGTACGGCAAAACATCGTGCAGCACTTGATCAGTACGGCATTATGCCGGAGCACCGGACTAGTTTTGCCCCTGTGGCGGCATATTGTGGGGTGGCTAGTAACATAAGCACAGCGCCAGATGATAATACAAGCAAGGCGCGTGGTAATGCTGGTGAGCAGTTGGTGGCCCAGTATTTAGTGCAGCAGGGGCACGAGATTGTGGCGCAAAATTGGAAGACACGCTGGTGCGAGATCGATATTATATCGAAGCAGGGAGAGGCATTATATTTCACCGAAGTAAAATATCGCCAGCAGGCGACATGGGGTGATGGGCTCGCTGCAATTACGAGTAAAAAGCAGCGTCAGATGGCATTTGCTGCAGAGTTATTCTTGCATTGTTATGCTGGGTTAGGCGACGTAAAAAATGCTACAGCGGTGAGATTAGCAGCCGCTGGCGTGAGTGGTAATCTGGGCAGCTTGACTGTTGATGTTTGGTTGCCGCTAGACTAACAGCAAAATTAATTAGGCTTATACATATGTAAATTGCCTCCTAGTTTGGAGGCAATTTGTTGCTATATTAGGCGCTGCAACGTATGTGAAAGCTACGCTGCTGCATCGGTCGCCAAGATGACCGTTACGAGTGGCGCGCGGTCGCGGCCAATCTGTGAAATACGTGCGGTAATATCAGCCTTACCGACAGCAATAGCGCGTGCAAGCGCAGGATCATCTTCAAGCGGGGTGAAGAACTTGGTGTAGGCGCCGAGCTCTGCTGTAGTACTGAGGCAATTTCCTGCGTAGCGCGGGAATAAATCAAGGCTCTTGTCTCCACCAAAGGTGTCTTCTATCCAACTCCAATTATCAACCAGCCACTGCCATGTATTGGCTCGTTGGAAGCGGTTTCGTAGCAGGTAGACAAACCAAAAGGCAACATCTTGTGGTCGGATGACGGTGCTATCTTGCATTGCGTGACGAAGCATGTCTCCCGTGGTTGCATCTTTAGTGGCGGTCAGTGCACTAGTGATGTCTTGCTGAATATCGCCATCGGTCTCAGATTGATACTGCTGCAATAGAGTTTGAGCAATGCTGCCATCTGGGTCGTTATGGCGAATAACTGAAGCAAGGATACTACCGCGTAGCTCAGGGTTGAGCTCTGTGAGTGGCACCGCATGGTATAACTCGTGAGCTTTTGCAAGCGCAGGTTCGTGTTCTGCGTATAGCGCTAGGCTGATGATTGTAGCTCGCAGTTCGGCAATATCTTCATCTTCACCGGCTTGTGGCTCCCAGCCGAGTTGGCCATACAGCGGCTGCACGAGGCGCCAGGTAATTCGTTTTAATGCTTTTTCGGCAGCCTCATCTCCTTCAATAATGCGGCGCAGCTCACTAATGGCCAGTGATATCATGCCCCACACCGCTGGGTCAGCTTGCCTCTTGGTTGATTCTGTAGTAGCTATTGCCTGAATGAGCGGAACAAGCTCGGGTGCAGGTACGAGGCCGGCCTTAACGAGTAAAATTTGTTCGTGTAGATATTGCAGTCGGGTAATAGCATCTTTGGCTGCAATCGACTCTACGGTCGCAAATAGTTGACGCCATGGCTGTGGATATTGAGTAATAAAATGCGCTGTGTCGCCGCTATTTAGCATAAAGGGATCGGTGCTTGGCAGCGTGGTTTCTTTGGTGGTGAGCATGTGCGGTAGATTTGGTCGGTCGGCTCCAAGTGGAATTGGCCAGAGTGTTTGGTCACCACGGTCATCGCCGTCGTTGAAGAAGCGAGACTGACTCAGACGCAGGGTGTTACCTTCTTCTTCGGTGATGCGCACAACAGGGAATCCAGGGTTTGAAATCCAAGCTTGCATAAGCGCTTTAACGTCTTGGCCGCTAGAGTCGCTGAGGGCTTTCCAGAGATCGTTGCCACTGGTGTTGTCATAGGCGTGCTCAGTAAAGTAGGTTTGCAGGCCTGAGCGGAAAGCTGACTCCCCGATAGCATGCTGCATCATGCGCATGAGTCGTGCCCCTTTGGCGTAGACAATGGCTCCGTCGAATAGGGTGTTAATTTCGTCTGGATGAGAAATCGGCATATACACAGGCTGCGCACCTGGTAGAGCATCACGTCGGAGTGCGGCGACACTCTCGTGGCTACTGAAATCACGCCAGACTTGCCATTGCGGCCAAAGTGCATCTACAGCAATATATTCCATAACATTGGCAAAGCTTTCATTGAGCCACAAATCATCCCACCAGCGCATAGTGACGAGGTTGCCAAACCACTGGTGGCTGAGCTCATGGGCAATAACTGTAGCGACGTAGCGACGAGAGCTAAGTGGCCCAGATGGGTTGGCTAACAGTGCTGTCTCGCGGTAGGTGATGAGACCCCAGTTTTCCATGGCACCACTACTGAAATCAGGTAGAGCAACGTGGTCACATTTCGCAAGCGGGTAGGGCACGCCAAAGTAGTCACGATAAAATTCAATAAGCCGAACTGCAGCGTCTAGTGCAAAGTCAAGGTAACCATGAGGATGTGCCTTAGTAGCCCAAACGCCAACGTCGATGCCGCTGCTTGTTGTCGCGCGTTTCACTTGTAAATCTCCCGTTACAAAGGCTAGCAAGTAGCTGCTCATGCGAGGCGTTTGTTCAAAGGTGGTGTGAAGTCTACCGTCTTTTGTCTGCTGGTTCTGAACAGGTGTGTTACTAAGCACAGTAGTATCAGCTTCGGTAATTAATGTGAGGCGGAATGTTGCTTTAGCCTCTGGCTCATCCACGCAAGGGAAGACCTCTCGGGCGTGGTGACTTTCAAATTGCGTTGCCAGGAGCTCTTGTGGCTGGCCATCGACTTTGTAATAGCATGGGTATAAGCCATGCATAGCATCGGTAATTGTTCCTGAAAAAGTAATGGCTATCGTATGCTCACCTGGAGCAAGATCTGGCGCTATGAGCCGAATCTCATCGTGCTCATGGTGGCTCACTTGTGCTGGCTGGCTGTCAACTACTGCCTCGGTGATGGTTAATCCCTTGGCGTGCAACGGAATGGCATCGCCATCACGTAGCGTGCCGTCCAGTGCCACCTTGCCGGTAAAAGTACGCTTCTCTCGCTGCAAGTCGAGGGTAATGTCGTAATTGGTGGGTTGAAATCTCCTAAAAAGTCGTATCGTATCCATCTTCGTAGTATAATTGATTTATGGTTAAAAGTCGCCCCCTGCAGGAAAAAGAGGCTTCCGTAGATGCTACGCGGCGGCGTCGGTTTTTAGTGACGATTGGGCTTGTCCTCTTGATCATTGCAGTAGTGGGCGTTGCGTTATTTTTAGAGCAGCGTCGCTCACAGCAAGAGGTAACTTCGAGCGACCAGCAAGGCCCGGTAGCTGAAGCTTTGCTGCAATTGCCAGTTAAGGGTAAGGCGCCAAAGACTGGCTATAGCCGGCAGCAATTTTCAGACGGCTGGGGAACTGATGGGGCAAGTGGTTGTTCGATGCGCAATGTTATTTTGCAACGAGATTTAACTAATGCGCAGGTTCGACAAACGAGCGAAGGGCGCTGCAACGTCGTAAAAGGGCAGCTTCAAGATCCATACACAGGCAAGCAGGTCGCTTTTGATAAAACTGCGGGTGATGCAAAAACGGCCGCTGCTCGAGTTCAAATTGATCATGTGGTGGCGCTATCTAATGCTTGGCAAACTGGCGCTCAGGAGATCAGTAAAGAGCGTCGCCGCGAGTTAGCAAACGACCCGCTCAACCTGCTTGCTGTTGACGGGCAGGCTAACCAGCAGAAAAGCGATGCTGATGCGAGTGGTTGGTTGCCGCCGAATAAGGCCTTCCGCTGCCAGTACGTAGCGCGTCAGGTGGCTGTTAAGCGTCGCTACTCTTTGTGGGTGACTGCGGCTGAGCGACAAGCGATGCTCGCTGTGCTGCGTGATAATTCTTGTCAGCAGCAGCAAATGCCCGGTTAGGAAATCTAGGTCTTGCACGCTAGCGGGTTAGTGCGGTATGATGATAGATAGTAAGCCGGCCAAAGAGGTCGGACTTTTTCATAATGAAAGGAGTGGAATGGATACACTAGATGTAAAGCAGCTAGCAACGGCGATTCGGGCAATTGTTGCAGAAAAAGGATTGCCAGAGGATGTTGTTATTTCAGTTATCGAGCAGGCAATTGCTGCTGCCTGGCGTCGTGAATATGGCGAGCGTGACCAGAACGTAGCGGTTGATCTAAATCTTACAGACGGTAGTGCAGTGGCGCATGTGATGAAAACTGTGGTAGAAGAGCCAGAAAGCACTGCAACTGAAATTGACCTTGCGGCTGCGCAGGCTATCAAGCCAGATGCACAACTGGGTGAAGAGATTGCAGTTGAATCTCACGAGGTAACGACATTCGGCCGTGTTGCGGCACAAACTGCCAAGCAGGTGGTTTTACAGCGTCTTCGTGAAGCAGAGCGTACTGTTATTTTGGCAGAGTTTGAAGACAAGATTGGCACTATCGTAACTGGTGTAGTGCAGCGCGTCGATAACCGTGGCGGTGTACGCGTTGAGATTGGTAAAGCTACTGGCTATATGCCAACACGTGAGCAAATATTTGGTGAATATTACCCAATTGGTAGCCGTATTAAGGTGCTGATCAAGGACATTGAGCGTGAGCGTGGTTCACAGCTTATTGTGAGTCGAGGTAGCGGTGAGTTTGTTGAATACCTATTCCGCCAAGAGGTGCCAGAGATGGAGACCGGTGCGGTCGAAATTAAGGGTGTTGCTCGTGAAGCTGGTCGCCGCACTAAACTAGCAGTGTATTCATCACTTCCTGGTATTGACCCAGTTGGTACGTTTGTGGGTGGACACGGTACGCGCGTGCAGTCGGTAATGAATGAAATTGGTGATCAGGAAAAGATTGATATCATCACTTATAGCGATGATCCAGCTGAGTTTATTATTAACGCAATGAGCCCGGCAGAGATCATCAGCGTACGTGTAGATGAAGAAAAGCATCGTGCAACGGTGACTGTATCGAAAGATCAGCAGTCAATTGCTATTGGTCGATCAGGGCAAAACGTTCGCCTTGCAAGTCGACTAACAGGATATGAGATCGATATTGAGGCTGGCGAAGAGGCTCCAGAGGAGACAAAACCAGAGCCACGCAAGAACGTTGAGGATAGTCTATTTTCTGCTATTGAAGAAAGTAGTCAAGGCGAGGAATAGGCTAACATTGTAGTAGCTATATTGTTATTGGCACTCATTGCCCTATGAGTGCCAATTTGCTATACTGATATGGAGTAGTAATGAGCGTAGTTGGGAGAATATGCCAGAAGATTTTCAAGAATTTGCTCCGCGCTTAACGCGGCATGCACACCAGAGTTTGCGAAGGGCTGAAGAGATTGCTCGTGAGCAGGGGAGCCCATATATTGGCACAGAACATATTTTTCTGGGCATTATTGAGCAGCCGCACGCGCTCGCTAGCGTTGTTATGGCGCAAGCTGATGTGACGCTAGAGCATGTTCGACAGGCTGTTGCCACTGTGCCGAGGATTATTGCGATTGGTGGGAATGGAGCCCAGGACTTTTCTGATTCTGCAAAATTAACATTGCGTATGAGTTGGCAAATGGTGCATGAATTTGGCCACACTCATCTTGGCACAGAGCACCTAGTATATAGCTTGCTTGTGCAAAAAAATACGAAGGCTGTTATGATTCTGCGCAATATGGGCGTGGATATCGTGGAGTTGCAACATAATTTTGAGCAAGTATTGGAACGACGTGATATCTTGCAGCTGGAGCATGATGAGCCACAAAAAGCGCAGCAACCAGCCAGTGGTACACCTCTACTAGATAAGGTCGGCCGTGATATCACAGAGCTTGCGCGCCAGGAGAAGCTCGATCCAGTTATTGGCCGCAGCAAGGAGATTGCTCGAGTGATGACTATCTTGGGGCGCCGCACCAAGAATAACCCGCTTATTATAGGTGAGCCGGGCGTTGGCAAGACTGCCTTAGTCGAAGGCTTGGCGCAAGAGATTGCAGCTGGCAGTAGTGCGGCATATTTGCGTGATTCTCGAATTATAGAGCTTGATATTGCGGCGCTGCTTGCAGGCACTAAGTACCGTGGTGAGTTTGAAGAGCGGCTAAAGAAGGTGATCGACGAACTGAAAGAACACCCAGAGGTGCTGCTATTTGTAGATGAAATTCATGCGCTTATGGGTGCTGGTGCAGCAGAAGGCAGTGTGGATGCGGCTAATATTCTAAAGCCAGCGCTTGCTCGCGGCGAAGTAAAGGTTATTGGTGCGACGACAAATGAAGAGTACCGTAAGCATGTTAAGAAAGATGCAGCGTTTGCGCGGCGTTTCCAGCCTGTTCTGGCGCAGGAGCCGAGTAGCGAAACAGCTCGGCGTATTGTTCGTGGCGTGCGGCCGCAGTATGAGGCGCATCATGGAGTCACGATCAGTGATGATATAGCTGATATGGCTGTTGATCTAGCGCAGCGATATATTCATGATAGGGCGTTGCCGGATAAAGCCTTTGATTTACTAGATGAAGCAGCAGCTCGAGTTCGATTAGGCAGGAAGTCTGTGCGCGGCAATCGTAAATCTCGCCCGGTTGCGTTAACTGAGGCAGCACTTCGAAATGCGATTACTATTATGACAGGCATACCAGTGGAGCGGGTGCAGCGCCAGGAAGCCAAGAAGCTGTTGCAGCTCGAGCAGGTGCTGGGAAGACATATCATTGGGCAAGACGAGGCCGTTAAGGCGGTGGCACGAGTCGTGCGTCGGAGCCGAAGTGGTGTTGCGCCAACAAATAGGCCTGCGGGATCGTTTGTTTTTCTTGGCCCTACCGGTGTTGGTAAAACCGAGCTAGCTCGTGCAGTAGCTCGTGAGGTATTTGGAGATGATAAAGCGCTGCTCAAGATTGACATGAGCGAGTTTGCTGAGCGTCACAGTGCCGCGCGACTCACGGGTGCTCCGGCAGGTTATGTTGGCTATGAAGACGGAGGAAAACTGACCGAGGCGTTACGCAGGCGTCCACATCAAGTGGTACTGTTCGATGAGATAGAAAAAGCCCACCCAGATGTTTTTAATATTCTTTTGCAAATTTTGGAAGATGGACAATTGACCGACGGGCAGGGTAATGCGGCATCGTTTGCACATGCCATTATTATTCTTACGTCAAACATCGGTGCAGACCTGATGCAGCAGGAGTCATCGCTTGGGTTCAGCGCGGCAGCTGCAGGCGATGATACCACGCCGGTTCATACTCGTGCTGCTCGTGAGGTGCGCAAGCAGCTTGCAAAAGTAATGCGCCCAGAATTGATAAACCGATTCGACGATATCATTGTCTTTAAGCCACTGAGTTTTGCTGATGTGCGGGCTATTTTTGCGGTGCAGCTGCGCGAATTGCAGCAGCGCTTGGCTCGGCAGCATGTTTCGATTTCGGTAAGCAGTTCGGCGCGCGATATCATTGTGCGGCAAGGATATAGCAAGAAATATGGGGCTCGTGAGTTGCGACGCACGTTGCAGCAGGAACTCGAGCACCCGGTCGCAGAAGCGCTATTATCTGGTGAGTTACAAGCTGGCGGCGTACTGAAGGTAGGAGCCGAAAAAGGGAAGCTTACGTACCGAGTTGTGGCAGCTGAAGAGGTGATGGCGTAGCGGTATGGCAAAGCGAACTCCCGGCCGGCTTTTAGCAAAGCTAGTCCCACTCTTCTTTATCCTGTTTGCACTTGGTGTTGTGCTGTTTCAGCAGCGGATTGTTGATACGGTAAATTATTATACCTACCAGCCGAGTGACGCGATTGCAAAAATTGCAGAAACGACTACCATGCAGGATGATGGGAAGTTTTATTTCTATGCGTCACGGCCAGAGCTGAAGTCGGCGAGTGATTTTAATGCATTTTGCCGTAATAATGGCGAGCAAGGCGCGCTGCTCGGCTGTTACTCGAAGCGTGAAATTGCTATTTATGATGTTAATGATAGTAGGCTGAACGGTATCAAGGAGGTTACTGCTGCACATGAGATGCTGCATGCAGCGTGGGACAGGCTTGATGATAACACGCGTAAGTGGCTCGAGCAGGAGCTAAAATCGGCCTATGAAGCTCACAAAACTCCAGAGCTAGAGAAGCGTATGGCGATGTACGCAGAGACTGAACCTGGGGAGCATTACAACGAGCTTCATTCGATTCTTGGCACTGAAATAGCCTCTTTGCCGGGAAGCCTGGAGACCTACTATAAGCGCTATTTTGCAGATCGCTCGGCGATCGCCAAGCAATATGCGCAGTATCATGGTGTGTTTGAGACACTAACGAAGCAGCTGCGTACACTGGGCGATGAAATTAACAACGAACGGCCACAGTATCTTGCGAAGGTAGCAGCGCACAATCAGCAGGTGGCAACGCTGAAGGCTGATATTGAGCAATTCAATAACCGTAGTGAGACTGGTTACTTTACATCTGACGCGGCCTTTAATCAGGCTCGATCGCGTATCTTGCAGCGACAAGACGCCTTGAGTAACGAAGGGGCTCAACTGCAGCAACAGCAGGCAGCATTTAATCAGAAGGTTAAGCGCTATAATCAGCTGGCAGAGCAGTCTAATGAGCTAAATCAGATTATAAATAGCAAAAACAGCGAGAACATTAAAGAGGTGCACGAGTAGTGGCTAAAGCATATGCGCGGTATAGTTGCCAAAGTTGTGGTGCCCGTTATACCAAGTGGGCTGGCCGTTGTGAAAACTGTGGTGAGTGGAACTCTCTGGTGGAGCAGGCTCCGCAGTCACTAACTACCTCTGGACACAGCAGCCAGGGCAAAGTACTACAAGCCGGCGTTATGTCGCAGTTAGGGGTAGACGAGCAAGCGAGCAGAATCAGCACAGGACTGCGCGACCTCGATTTGGTACTTGGTGGCGGCATTGTGCAGGGTGGCGTGGTGCTCCTTGCCGGGCAGCCAGGAATTGGCAAAAGTACACTGCTGTTGCAGCTGTCGGCGCAAGCTGCTACGGCTGCAAAGGTGCTCTATGTGAGCGGCGAAGAGTCTGCCGGTCAGGTAGCGATGCGGGCACAGCGACTAGGTGTTAATGGAGGCGATGCATTGTCATTCGTGGCCTCGACAAGCGCTGATGATGTGGCAGCTACAATAGCAACTGGCGACTATCAGCTTGTAGTGGTCGACTCGATTCAGACTATGAGCCTGCAGGATATTTCTTCTGCCGCTGGCAGCGCCAGCCAAATTACGAACGCTGGTAATGCAATTATTCGTGCAGCAAAGGCATCTGGCTCGGCAGTAATTTTAGTGGGCCATGTGACGAAAGAAGGCTCAATTGCGGGCCCGAAAGTGCTAGAGCATCTTGTCGATGTGGTACTTTCATTTGACGGTGATCGGTACGGTGGATTCAAAGTGGTGCGCGCAGTAAAAAACCGTTATGGCTCAACAAGTGAGGTGGCGATTTTTGAAATGCAGCAAACTGGCCTGACCCCTGTCGATAACCCTTCCGCAGCCCTACTAGCAGAGCGTCACACTGCTGATGGGTCTGTAGTATTTGCTGCCATGGAGGGTAGCCGGCCGCTATTGGTGGAAATTCAAGCACTTGTCAACGCTACTAATTTCGGCTATCCTAAACGTACAGCGAGTGGATTTGATCTAAACCGACTGAATTTATTGGTGGCTGTACTAGAACGGCGCACCAAACTGAATTTATCCGATAAAGATATTTATATTAATGTTGTCGGTGGTATGAAGTTGCAAGATCCTGCTGCAGATTTGGCTGTCGCTATGGCGATCGCAAGTGCTGCGGCCGGCCGCACGTTAGACGAAGGCTGTGTCGTCTTTGGTGAGTTAGGGCTTGGTGGTGAAGTACGGCAAGTGGCGCATGCCGATAGGCGTGTTGCAGAGGCCCAAAAGCTTGGGTTTACCTCAGCAATCGGTCCACGTTCGCGAAATGATTTTATAACACAGGTGCGTGATTTGCGTTCAGCATTGCGCAGCTATCTACAATAAGGAGTAAGTATGGATATAGCAATATTTGCGGTGCTACTTTTTGTGGCGCTGAGCCAGCTGGCTATTATGTGTGTCTGGTGGCGTGATCGTAAGGCTCATAAAGCCGGCGGAAGAGTAGGGAAGAAGATTTTTATTGACACTTCGGTGCTTATGGACGGCCGGATCTTGGCTATGGCTAAAACAGGATTCATCACTAACGAAGTGGTTATTCCGCGCAGTGTCGTGCTAGAGCTGCAGACCCTTGCTGATTATGGTGATAATCAAAAGCGAGCCCGTGCGCGATATGGGCTAGATGTAGTGCGGAATTTGCAGCAGCTAGAGGGCCTGGAGGTTTCAATCTTAGCTGATGAGGCTGATAATGGGGTTGATAATCATTTGCTTGCACTAACTAAGCAATACCAGGGGTATCTATGTACGATTGACTATAACCTCAACAAGGTGGCGGTAGTAGAACAGATTGCGGTGCTTAATATTAATGAGCTTGCGCGCTCGCTTCGTATGGCGCAACTTCCTGGTGACCAGCTCGATTTAGCGCTGCAAACCAAGGGCCAGAGCAACGATCAAGGTGTTGGCCATTTATCTGATGGTACGATGGTGGTCGTAGAAAAGGCTGCAAAATACATTGGTCAAACAAAGCGCATAGAGGTAATCCGCAGCCTGCAGACAGAGGCTGGTAAAATGGTATTTGCAAAAATTATTGCCCAACAGGACAAGAAGGTGCAAGCAGAGGCGGATGCTGCTCAAGCAACCACGTCTGCTAGTCGACAAAAGAAACCTACTGCTGTGCAATCGAAGCGAAAATCAGTTAAGGCAAAAACTTCGGGGCGAAAGTCTGCACTTACTACTAAACCGCAGAAGAAATCTCAGGCTGGCAGCACGAAGACAGTTGCAGCTCATATCTCGCCAAAGCAATCAGGCGGGAGCTCGTCGGTTGTTTATAACGTAGCGCGAACGCGCACCAGTGAAGCAGCTAGCGCCGCCCAAAAGAAAACCAACGCTAAGAATAACAAGCGAAGCAGTAGCGCGGCGGTGAAGACTGAAGCACGCAAGAAAAATACACAATCTGATGCAAAAAAACGATCGAGTAGTCGCCGCAAAAAGACTAATGAAGACCGATTGGTGGAACTAGCCAACAAGTAGGTAAGCAATTTTACTTATACTATAAAAACCTCGCAGCATGCGTAAAGCTATAATATGCGAGGTTTTTTATTGTGCTTAGCGCCGCAGGGCTACTTATAGTACGTCATAGGGTGATGAACCAGAGGTTGTCTTATGGGAAAGGGCGTATGGAGCATGTAGTGGGTGACGTTATTGTTTCTATAGAATAGATAGATATAGGCAAGAATACGGTAGCGCAATCGACCGATGCTGAGTTATATAGCATAATACCCCGCAGGTGCGGGGTATGTATATATGGTAAGGGGTTAATTGTTAGCGGTTGCTACGCTAAAGCGTCCACTAGCACTGCCGGTATACTCAGCCGAGTCGTGTGCGGTTATGGTTACCGTTTTTGTGCCACTGCCTCCTCCCTCGTAGGTAGCGCTTACGACGCCACTGCTTGAGATACTTTCGCTTTTAATCTGCTCGTCGCCAACGCGGAAGTCAACACTTTGAAGATCGTGGTCGCCCTTCTGTACTGTGGCGCGTATTTGGTAACTATTGCCAGAGCGGGTAATGGTGATGCCATCCACTGTTGGTTTGCGGTCTGTACATTTGTGCACGTCATCTTTTTCTTTTTCATTGTATTCGCCCAGATCGGCGTATGCTTCTTTTTTAGTGATTGGGTCTGTTGTTTTAGTTACGTCTACGGTTACCTTGGCGCTATCTGGAGTACACTCTGTTGCAAGCTTCTTACTTACTTTGTCGAAGGTTAGCTTTGCATTTTTATTACCCTGTGATTTATTCCACCATGAAGGGTACAATTCTTTGCCCTGCTGCTGAATACCGTCAGGTCGCTTCAACCAGTCGCCCGATTTCCACTTGCCCTCTGGTGCGTAGATTTGTTTATGGGCGTACTCAAGAACTGGGGCAATAATTTTATTACCCATGGCCGAGTCAGACGTTTTAATATTTCGGGTATCATTATTACCAAGCCACACGCCCATGGTGATTGCCGAACTATAGGTCATCAGCCAGAGGTCTTTTGGCTTTCGGTTAATGTCTGAGGTACCGGTTTTTGAAGCGGTTCGAACGCCAGGCACTGCAAGTGCTCCATTGCCGTGTAGGGCGGCTGCTGCTTGCTGGTCGCTTAGAATATCACCAATGATATATGGGATTTGTGGGTCTAGGACGCGCTTGCTATCATCTTTCCATTTCTTAAGTGTATCACCTTGTGAGTTTTTAACCTCTAGGACGCGCGTGATAGGCTTATAGACACCAAGTCGTCCAAGAGTAGCATAGGCGTTAACGAGCTCAGTCTGTTTAACAGTACAGGCACCAATAGAGGCCGAGAGACCGACACCATTCTTCTGCTCCTGCTGACAGTATGAGTGCGCACCTGCGTCGTTGATAGTCTGCAAGGTTGGCTTAACGCCGCTAATATACATTGCCTTTACCGCAGGGACGTTACGTGATAGGGCAAGGCCTTGGCGAATCGTGATATTGCCCATAAAGCGACCGTCGTGGTTTTGGAGCGGAGCACCGTAGATATTATCAATCTTTTCGTCTTTCAATACCGAGCCGCTGCCGTAGTTTTGCTTATTGCTACCCTTATTCTTAAAGAGTTCAGCGAAAACTAGTGATTTTACAGTTGAACCTGGCTGCAAGTACGATTCACTGGCGTTGGTTTGTCCGAAGCCTGGGTAGTTATAGTCACGGCTACCAATTTGGGCAATAATTTGACCAGTCTGGTTATCTTCAACAGTGGCTGCAGTGTTGCTGATGCCAACAGCTCCTGGCCTACCAGACTTAAAGAAGTCGGTTACGGTAGTCTGCAACTTGTCTTGCACGCGCTTATCGAGCGTTGTAGTAACGGTAAGTCCACCTTGGCCTACAGTTGCTTTGCCGAGCTCGTTTTCGAGTTGTTCGCGTACGCTTAGCACGAAGTGCGGAGCGGTGATGTTATCAGTGTCAGCGATAGCAGGGTGGATTTTGTCAAGAATCGCAACTTGCTTGGCGTTTGCAGCTTCTTCTTTGGTGACGAAGCCTTGCTCAACCATGCGGTCAAGCACGGTGTGCTGCCGCTCGATAAGCTGTTTGTGTCCTGCTGTGTTGTATGGGTTAAGAAGTCCTGGCTGATTGGGAATACCCGCGAGTAGGGCAGCTTCTGCTAGGTCGAGGTCTTTTGCGCTTTTGTGGAAGTAGGTCTGTGATGCTGATTCGATACCGTTGCGACGACCACCATATGGTGATTCATTGAGGTAAAGCGTCAAAATACCAGCCTTATCGTAGGTATGTTCCACTTCTATGGCAAGAATGATCTCTTTAATCTTGCGTGGGATACCACTAATGCCACGGTTATCAGCTTCATTTGCGAAGAATACCTGCTTTACTAGCTGCTGAGTTAGCGTTGAACCACCCTGCGCTGAATTACCACGAGCATTCGACATGGCAGCACGAATAATACCGATAATACTAATGCCGTGGTGTTTCAGGAAGTCTTTGTCTTCGATCGCGACTGTTGCGTCTCGGACATATTTGCTCATTTGATCTCCCTGAATAACGAGTTTGTAGTTTTCCTGGCCCTTGTCTTCATACAGTAATTGGCCGTTGCGATCGAGATACTTGGTGACGGTTGTTTGCACACGCTTGCTAATTTCATCTGGGCGAATTTGGTCGATATCTTTGCGGTAATAGGCGAACAAACTACCAATACCTAGCACTGCCAGAATGACGACAACAATAAAAATCTTTAGTAATGTTAGCAGGCCACGTTTTGAAAACCAATACGCAGCAACACGCTTTGGATGCAAGCGAAACAAAAACCGCTTGAGCGGATGTTTAGGTAACGTTGCTAGATATTCTGCTCGTTTTCGTGCTGCTTCGTCTTTTTTAGTTCGGCGCTTGTGTGCAAGATTTGCATAAACGCCAAGGGTGCGTTTTTTTGGTTCTTTATTACCCACTCGTATCTCTCCTCCTGTCGCAAATACTCTTATGTTAAATAATAGCAATTTTTGGTTCGTATTCGCAAGCAGTTTTTGGTATAATCAAAGCAAGATTACGCCAGGAGTGGCAGAGCAATAATGAGGTAAAGGGAGAGGTATGAAATTATCAGAAGAATTACTGTGGCGTGGGTTTTGGAAACAGGCGACATTTACTGATGCGGCGGTTATCGACGGGGCACCACGAACCTTGTATCTTGGCACCGATCCTTCGGCTGACAGTTTGCATGTCGGTCACCTTGCAGTGTATATGATGGTGCGCCACTTTCTGGAGGCTGGCCATAATGTGGTATTGCTAGTTGGTGGTGGTACGGCGCAAATTGGCGATATGCGGGATACCAAAGAGCGTGAGCTGTTGCCACTTGATGAAATAGCCTACAACAAGCGGCAGCTAAGCCAGCAAGTGAGTGCTATTTTTGCTGGTAAAAAGTTTACACTGGTCGATAATTACGACTGGCTTATGCCGATTACACTGATTCCATTTTTACGTGATATTGGCAAGAGCTTTAACATGGCGGAGCTCACGCAGCGCGACTTTTTTAAGGCCCGCATTGCGAATGGTAGTGGACTGAGTTTTGCTGAATTTACCTATACATTGCTGCAGGGGTATGATTATTACCACTTGCACAAGCAGCATAATGTTACACTGCAGATTGGCGGAAGCGACCAGTGGGGTAACCTGCTATCTGGCGTAGAACTGATTCGTAAAAAGACAGGGCAAACTGTGCATGCTATGACGGCGCCGCTGATTGTTAATAAGAGCACTGGACGTAAATTTGGTAAAAGTGAAGGCGGCGCGGTGTGGCTTGATCCGGCAAAGACAAGCCCGTATCGTTTTTACCAATTCTGGCTTGGCACAGAGGATGATAGCGTTGAGGACTATTTGAAGATTTTTACCATGCTTCCAAAAGAGGAGATTTTGGCTGTTGTGCAGCGGCATGAAAGTGACCCCGGCAAACGGTATGGTCAGCGTGTACTCGCTCGTGAGGTTACAAGCTTGGTGCACGGGGTAGAGCGCTGCAAAGCCGTGGAAGATGTAACCGAAGTACTATTTGGTGGACGCATGGTGGCAGATCTAAGTGAAGTGGCACTGGCTGCGCTAGCAGCTGAGGTGCCAACCGTTTCGACTGCTGAGCATGAAACGCTTGTTACAGGGCTTGTGGCCGCAGCAGCTGCAAAGAGCAACGGCGAAGCTCGCCGATTGATTGCAGGTGGTGCAGTGCGTATTGATGGACAAAAAGTACAAGAAGACCGGCAGTTAAGCGGCCCAGCTTTGATTAAAAAAGGTAAGAACGTATTTATTTTAGTGACAACGTAGCATGCTACGTAAGGGGTAATTGAATGAAGCGGCCAACTAAAGACAGGGACAATGACACCAAAAATACGGCAACACCTCGCGCGAAGACGGTGACCATATGGGTAAAGCAGCGCATGCTGAAGGCTAAGCGCTGGGTGATTGCTCATCCGCTGGGGGCGTTATGTGGCGCTATTATGCTTATTGGAGCAGTATCGATGGCGTGGCTCATTACGCCATATCAGCCAACACTTGCTGAAAATGAACCTAGTTTTTATACACTCAGTGAGCAGGAAAAGGGTGCGTGGCGTGCACGAGCTGAGTATTTGCGTGGTACGTTTATCCGGCAGGATAGCGAGTCGAAGGCTACGGTGCGCCTGCATGATGGTTACCAAAGCGGGCAAGAGGTGCAAGTTACTGGCTCATTTTATACTCGATACCACGCAGGTGATAGCGTTATTGTGCAGCGCACTAGTAGCAAAGATTTTTTGTATGACCATTGGCGGCTGCCTGCCATGATTTTGGCGGCGCTTGTGTTCATTGGCATTGTGCTGCTGGTGGCGGGAAAGCGAGGCGTTCGCAGTTTGCTTGGCCTAGGCGGCACTATTATTGTAGTTGCTGGAGTTATTAATGCGATATTGCAGGGGGCTAATGGTTTGCTGGCGGGCACTGTTGGCGCGCTTGTAATTGCGATAATGACGCTACTCATTAGTCATGGCTGGACGAGGCAGGCATGGATTGCTATTTGTAGTATGGTGGTGTGTATTATCGTTGCCGCCTTTGCATCGTGGCAGATGACAGCGCTATTTCACATCCAGGGATTATTTGATGAAACTAATGTGATGCTAGCTCAGCAGCACCATGTTGCAATTCAGGCTATTATCGCCGGGGGCGTGGTGTTAGTAACGGCTGGTGCACTTGATGATATTATTGTCACGCAAATGAGCGTCGTGCAGTCGCTGCGTCGCACCAAGCAGTTTGCAGGCGCAAAGGTGTGGCCGCTTTATCGTGAGGCGATGAATATTGGTCGTGACCACATTGGTGCCATTATTAACACCCTGGTACTATCATATGTTGGTGCGGGGCTACCGTTTTTGATGGCAATTTTGCTGGTTATGCAACAAAATCAGCAAACCGGTGTTGCTGGCGGCATGCTGCTTATGAACAGTGAAATTATTGCCCTAGAATTTGTGCGAACTGGCGTATCGAGCGCAATTTTGCTATTGTCTGTCCCTTTGGCGACCTATCTAGCTGCGCGTTATTTGCGGTCAAGCGACGGTGCTTCGCACGGGGCTGATTATACACACGGGCATGAGCACACTGTGGGGCAGGATAAGCAGCGGGGAGATGCAGCGTAAATGCATTTACTGACGCCTGCTGCAGAGTTAAAAGGCGTTGGCCCGGTAACGGCTAAAAAACTGGCAGATGCTGGACTAGAGACTGCTGGCGATATTATTAATTTTTTACCTTTTCGATATGATGACTTTACGGTGACGACGCGAATTGCAGATTTAGTGCCAGGCAAGGTGACTATTGCAGCGCGCTGCGAGAAAGTACACGTGCGATCAGTGCGGCGAGGGCTAACGATTACAACGGCCACACTCGCTGATGATAGCGGCAAAATAACTGCAGTGTGGTTTAACCAGCCATATCGGGCACAGCAGCTGCAAAGCCAGGATGAGTTTTATTTTTCTGGGGAGTTGGCTTTCTCGTATAATAAGTACCAAATTACCAATCCAAGTGTTGAAAAGTTTGCTCAGGTGCCGACGTCTGGTAGCCGTCTTACACCGGTGTACCACCAAGTGAAGGGGCTAAAACAGCAGCTTGTGCGGAAGGTATTGCGAGAGGTAGAACCACTGATTCCATTTATGCCCGAGACGCTGCCGGAAGAACTATTGCAGAGAGAAGGGCTGCTTGAGCGCGGTGAGGCCCTGCAAGCTGTCCACTTTCCAAAAAATGTAGATGATATTGAAGCTGGACGCCAGCGAATTGCTTTTGAAGAGGTGTTTTCCTTGCTACTTGCAGCTCAATATAACAAAAGCGCTCACCATAGCTTAGCGGCGCGCCCGGTGGCTTTTAATGCAGCATATGTTCGCAGTATTGTGGATGCTTTGCCGTTTCAATTGACGGGTGCGCAGCGCCGAGCAGCTTGGGATATCTTCCAGGATATTGCAAAAGATAGGCCGATGAACCGGCTAGTGCAGGGTGATGTTGGAGCGGGAAAAACGGTAGTTGCAGCGCTTGTGGCAAGCTTGCTTGCTCATCGTGGTTTTCAAACAGCAATTATGGCTCCAACAGAGATTCTTGCGCAGCAACACGCGAGCTCTATCGCAAAACTGCTGGAGCCGCATGGCATTAGCGTTGGGCTACTCACCGCAAGCATTAAGGGAGCGGCTCGCCAGGAACTTTTGGCTCGTATCGCTGCGGGCGAGGTGGATATAATAGTTGGTACACATGCGCTGATTCAGGGGCCAGTTACGTTTAAGAATCTTAATTTAGTGGTGGTCGATGAGCAGCACCGGTTTGGTGTGGCTCAGCGGCAGGCGCTGCTTGAAAAGGGTGATACGATGCCGCATTTGCTTGCTATGACAGCCACGCCGATCCCCCGTAGCCTGGCACTTACAGTGTATGGCGAGCTGGACAGCACGGTTATTGATGAGTTGCCAGCAGGTCGCCGACCAATTCATACAAAGATTTGGAACCCGGTATCACGTGGACGTCTTGATGAAGCGGTAAAAGAAGAGGTTGCTGCTGGCCGACAGGCGTATATTATCTGCCCGCTAATTGATGAAAACGCAGACAATGACAAGAAAAGTGTTGAGGCGGAACTGCAGCGACTGCGAAGTAGCATTCTCGGCGTGTATCGTATTGGCCTGTTGCATGGTCGGCTAAAGGCTGCCGAGAAAGATGCGGTTATGCAGCAATTTTCTGCCGGTGAGCTAGATATTTTAGTTAGCACAACGGTGGTTGAAGTCGGTGTTGATGTTCCTAACGCTACAGTAATGGTCATTGAAAATGCTGATCATTTTGGGCTTAGTCAGCTGCATCAATTGCGTGGTCGCGTCGGTAGGGGGCAGCACCAGAGCTATTGTCATTTGGTGATGAGCAGCTCGCAGAAGCCCAGCCGGCGATTGCAAGAAATAGAGCGATCTACCGATGGGTTTCATCTAGCTGAGGTCGACTTACAGCTGCGAGGCCCTGGCGAGATATATGGCCGCATGCAGCATGGTGCTTTGCGACTTCAGGTTGCTTCACTTGGTGATAGTAGGCTTATCGCTCGTGCACAGAAGGCAGCTGCTTGGTTCTGCGAGTCTGGTCAGGACATTTCACAATATCCAGAATTAGCAGCTGCAGTTGAGAAATGCCAGCGCATTACGACACTTAACTAGGGCGGCAGTTCTACCACTAAAACATCTCATGATACACTAAACGTATGCATATGAGATTAATTTCTGGCAAATATGGTGGGCGCAACATAAAAGCACCATCAACCTTTAAGACACACCCAATGAGCGAACGAGCGAGAGGGGCCATTTACAACCGACTACACGGCGCGATAGAGGGCGCTGACGTGCTTGATGCATTTGCCGGCAGTGGGGCGCTTGGGTTTGAAGCGTTAAGTCGTGGTGCGGCTCGGGCCGTCTTTATCGAGAAAGATAGGGTGGCGATGCGCACACTACGTGACAACAAGGCGTTGCTTGGCTGCGGGGACGAGGCGGTGCTTGTGCAGTCGCCGGTATATTCCTGGGTGCAGCGGCAAGGGCAGCTTGCTGGACATAGAGAGCAGGATGAACTGTGGGAAACTCCGCTTTTTGATGTAATTTTTGCTGATCCACCCTATAATAATGAGCAGTTTTCCACAGTAGCGTTGCTTTTTAGACTACTCAAACCGGGCGGGCTTATGGTATTATCACATTCAGGTAAGGGTGAGGTTCCGAGCCTAATGGGAAAGGTAGTTGTGGTGGACAATCGGTCTTATGGAAACGCGAACATTACTCTTTACCGCAAAGAGGCGTAGTCGACGGACTGGCGCCTCTTGCTTTTACTGAGCCTTTGCTGGTAATTTTGTCCTTTACAAGGCCCAGGCTACTTGGTATAGTAAAAACATTCAGTCGCCGGTATACACGCACGAGTGGTGGAATTGGTAGACACGCTAGCCTTAGGAGCTAGTGCCTTCGGGCGTGGAGGTTCGAGTCCTCTCTCGTGTACCAGAATAAGACTGTTAAAGCACCCAGGTATGGGTGTTTTTTTATGGGCGTATTTTCCTCTGGCCGGGCAATTTGGTATACTAGAACTAATGAAAAGGAGGATGAGAGGCTACTATGAATAGGGCAGCGGTGTATTTAAATCGGCGATTAGAGGGGCAAGCATATGCCGATTTATGGACACGTGAACAATATGCGGTTGGCCCAGGTGGGTTTACGCAATTGCCACAGTTTGTGGTAATTCCGCATAGTACTGAAGATATTACAAGAACGTTAAAGTTTTGCTGGCAACTGGCCGAAAAGGGCACCCAACTCCCCGTGGTGGCTCGCGGTAGCGGTAGCGATGCGACGGGTGCAGCACAAACGCACGGTGCAGCTATGGACCTTTCCCAGCTGTCTGGCGTGGAAGAATACGATGGCAAGCAGGGGCTACTCCGAATGCAGGCTGGAGCCACGATTGCAAGTTGTCAGGCATTTTTGAGTCAATATGATCAAGAGCTAGCAGTAGACTTTGGGAACTTTGAACAGAATAGAGCAGCTGCTACGATTGGTGGTGCGATTGCTGGTAATAAGTTTGCCTACGACAGCGGCGCCGTTGATGCCATAGATCGGCTTGAGGTAGTACTTTCTAACGGTACCACTATTGAAACTGGGTATCTATCACGTCGAGATGTAGAGCAAAAGAAACAGCTGACTGGATTTGAAGGTGAAATCTACCGAGGCATCGACACGATTTATGAAGAGTATATTGATACAATTTCGATGTTATCTAACCAGGCGCTACCTTCAGGCCTAGGCTATCCAGGTATCGGCCAACTACGTGATGAAAAAGGGGGTATGGATCTAACCCCATTGTTCGTAGGTAGTCAGGGTACGCTTGGTATTATTTCTGAAATTATTATGCGCGTTGGGCCAAAAGCACAGTTTAGTGGCGGTATGGCAATTAAGCTGGCTCATGGTGGGGCTATGTACCGAGCCGCAGAAGATGTGCTTGGACTTGAGCCAACGCAGGCTGCTATTTTGGCCGGCAGCTTCGCTTATATTGCTGATGCATCAGGTCGTATGCCGGCAGATTTTGGCACGGTTTCTTCAGATGATGCAATTATGATATGCCGTTGGGATAATGTGCCAGAGCGCAAAATGAGCAAAATCTTTAAACGAATAGCACAGTTGTTTCAGGATTTCCCGGAAGGCATGCTGCAGCTAATCGAGGATGAGAGTGACGTTTTGTGGTGTCAGTTGCAGTCGCTGCAAGAGTTTGCGGTAGCACGAGATGAGCGTGGTTTTGTGCCAAAGTTCTTTGGACGCATGGCTGTGCCGTCGCTTGACGGTAATGACTTTAGGAGTCGGCTCGGCCGCATTGAGGCAGCCCAAAAAGTGATGCTGCCGTGGCGCTACGATATGAATAGCGGTGAGATTTACTTTTATCCAGTGTGTCACAATGAAAAATTAGTTGATCGGCAAGGTATGATGGGGCTGCTGATGGCAGTGAGCGAAGTTGTACAATCGGTCAATGGCGTTGTTGTCGCCAGTGGTGGTGAAGGCCAAATTAAGGCGGCAACTGCCTTCAAGGCGGTGAGCGACGCTGAAATGGCACTACACGAAGCCATTCGAGCCTTGTTCGACCCACACCGAATCCTGCAAGTGGCAGCTAAACGGCCAGTGCAGGCCACAACCATTATGCGGCAAATTGGCCCTGGAGGTGCATAGTGCAGCCTAATGCAGCGAGCGAAGACTCGCGCAATGTTATTGATCGCTATAAGGGTGTTTCCATGGAGCAAATTATTGCAGATTTAGATAAAGACGAGCAGGAGCTGCAGCTTGCCGTAGAAAACCTTACTCGTGATTACAATATGGGTACGATTATCCGCAGTGCTAATGCGTTCGGCGTTCGTCGGGTACATATCATTGGTCGGCGGCAGTGGAATAAGCGCGGGGCGATGATGACTGATAAATATTTACATGTGCAGTACCATTCTTCGGTAGATGCATTTATACAGGTGATGCGCCAGCAGGAATATGCTGTAATAGCTGCTGATAATGTGCCGCATAGTACGCCACTTGGCCAGGTAATGCTGCCACGGCGCGCTTGTTTAGTGTTTGGAAGTGAGAGCGACGGGCTGTCCACTGAGCTGTTAAATCAGGCTGATGCGGTGGTTGCTATTGAGCAATTTGGGAGCACTCGGTCAATCAATGTTGGCGTAGCGGCTGGTATTATGCTCTATGAGTGGGTGCGGCGACATAGATTGCCGGTGGTGAGTACGTTTGAAAAAAGCTAATAGATATGGGAATATGGAGTTTATGACGACACTTTCGACAAGACCGTACAAGGGTACACGAGATTACTATCCAGAAGAGAAACGATTACAGAATTATATTTTTTCAGTTTGGGCACAAGCGGCGCGGCAATTTGGTTATGAGGAATATGGCGCACCATTACTCGAGCCGCTCGACATCTATACTGCTAAAAGTGGTCAAGAGCTAGCAAGTGAGCAGACATATGTGTTTGACGACCGTGGTGGCCGAACTGTTGCCGTGCGTCCCGAGATGACACCAAGTGTCAGCCGTATGGTGGCGGCTCGTCGTCAAGAGCTAGCTATGCCAGCTCGGCTATATTCTATTGCTAATTTTATGCGTTATGAGCGGCCACAGCGTGGTCGTGAGCGTGAGTTTTGGCAAATGAACGTTGACCTGTTTGGCGTTAGTTCAATTGAGGCCGACGCTGAGATTATTGAGCTAGCATATACAAGCATGAAATTATTTGGTGCTAAGGATGACATGTTCACCATTCGAGTGAACGACCGAGAGCTGATCAATGCCATTATGTTTCGATACTTAGGCTGCGATGCTGTGCAGGCCGAATTGATGATTAAACTGCTTGATCGTAAACATAAGATTTCAACGGAAGCGTTCCGCGACCAGGCTGTTGATATTTTTGGACCAGAGCAGGCCAAGGAGGGCCTTCCAAGGCTTGCTAGCCTTTTGGGCGTATATAAAGTTACCGAGCTGCCATTAGAAATTCAGCAGCATCCAGCAGCTGAGCGGTTGCAGCAGCTTATGGACAAGCTCGCGCAGGCAGGTGTACGGAATGTACTTTTTGATGCTAGCTTGATGCGCGGCCTGGACTACTATACCGGCACGGTATTTGAAGTGTTTGATACTCACCCGGATAATAATCGGGCATTATTTGGCGGTGGACGCTATGATGGGCTGGTTAGTCTTTTTGGTGTAGAGCCGCTACCAACCGTAGGCATGGGGCTAGGCGCTACTACCATGCAAAACTTCCTGGAAGTACACAAACTTGTACCTCAAGATGTTTCAACAACCGATGTATATTTAGTGGTAATTGGTGAGTCAGCTTTGCGCGGGGCAAAGCGGCTTGCGCGTGAACTACGGGCTGAAGGCGTTCGTGTGGAAGTTGATATTACAGGGCGCAAGCTAGACAAACAGCTGCGTAGTGCGCTTAAAAAACACATTCCGTATTTGGTATTTGTGGGTGAAGCCGAGTTGCAATCTGGCCACTACAAGATTAAGAACACGGCGACAGCTCAGGAACAAGTGGCCGATATTGCGCGAATGGTCAGTATAGTATTAGATCGCCGCAGTCGTCGCGATGAGCTAGATGACATTATTGCAAGCTTAACCTAACACGAGGTGTGTCCTCTGCAATTTTTGATAGCAACGGTAAAGACATGGTAGAATAAATAAGATGAAGGCAACAGTTAAGAATATTTCAAATACAAAAGTCCAAGTGACTATTACGCTTGGCGAGGCAGAGCTGGCTGATGCACGATTAGCTGCTCTTCACAAGATGGCAAAAGACATTAAAGTAGACGGCTTCCGCCGTGGGCACGCACCGATTGCGATGGTCGAGAAACAGGTGAATCCACAGCTACTTGAACAGCAAGTGCTTGATGACGCACTTTCTAAGGCCGTTGCGGATGCATTTATCAAACACGATATTAAGGCTATTGAGCGCCCATCAGTTGAAGTACAGAAGTATGTACCTGGCCAGGAGCTTGAGTTTACGGCAGAATCAGAAGTGATTCCACCAGTGACGCTTGGTGACTACAAGGCGCTGAAGGCTACCAAAAAGGTAGAGGATGTCACAGATAGCGATATTGATGATGTGCTTAATCGTATTGCCGACAATCTTACAAAATACGAGGCTGTAGACCGCGCTGCAGAGCAGGGTGATGAAGCTGTGATTGACTTTGTCGGTAAAAAGGATGGCAAAGCCTTTGACGGCGGCAGTGGTAACGACTTTGGCCTACGTCTTGGTAGCGGTCAATTTATTCCTGGCTTTGAAGACCAGGTTGTTGGTAAAAAAGCAGGTGAATCATTCGACGTTAACGTTACGTTCCCTGAGGAGTATCACGCTGAAGAACTCGCGGGCCGGCCGGTTGTGTTTGAAGTAACGTTGAAAGAAGTTAAAGCACCGCAGCGCCCAGAGCTCGATGATGAGTTTGCTGCTAAAAATGGTAACTTCACGAGCATGGAGGAATTTCGTGCTGACATTAAGCGTGAGTTGATGGCGCAAAAAGAACGTCAGGCCGATGAAGCCTTTAAAGACGCACTCGTGACAGAGCTAGTCGAAGCTAGCGAAGTGACTGCTCCAGAAGTATTGGTCAAAGAGCAAGAAAAGAACATTGAGCAGGACATGGTGCGAAATCTTGCATATCAGGGTGCTTCTTTGGATATGTACCTTGAGACCAAGGGATTTGCAACGAAAGAAGAATGGCTAGACAAAGAAGTCCGTCCAGTGGCTGAGCTGCGGGTGAAATCTGGGCTTGTATTGGCTGAGCTATCGAAGGCAATGAAGACTACTGCTACCAAGGAAGAATTAGAGGCGCAGATTGCAACCTTTAAGGCTCAATTTGGTAAGGATAAAGAGGCGTTGAAACAGCTAAATCAGCCAGAAGTGCAGCGTGAAATTGCAAATCGTTTGCTGACTGAAAAGACAATCGATGCTCTTGTCGCTGAATACGAGAAATAATAGCTGTAGCTAACCTATAAAAACTACCGTCAGAGTTTGTGGCGGTAGTTTTTACGTGAGGCTAGAGGTGTGATAGACAGTGCATGATATACTAATACTATGAATGAGGTGCAGAGTATGATAATTCCAACAGTTATTGAAAAAACACACAGCGGAGAGCGAGCGTTTGATATTTATAGCCGCCTGCTCAACGAGCGAATTATTTTTTTGGGTGATGAAGTCAACCACCAGACAGCAAACAGTGTAGTTGCACAGCTGTTACACCTAGCGCACGAAGATGCCGAAGCGGACATCAAGCTGTATATTAATAGCCCTGGCGGTAGCGTGTATGACGGGCTTGCGATTTATGACACGATTCAGTATATTGCGCCAGATGTGCAAACGATCGGCATTGGGCTGCAGGCTAGCATGGGTGCATTTTTGCTAAGCAGCGGCACTAAAGGTAAGCGCGTGGCTCTAGGTAATAGCCGTATCATGATTCACCAGCCAAGCAGTGGCACTCAGGGTAAGGTAACAGACCAAGAAATAAGTTTGCGCGAAAGCCTATTTTTAAAGCAGCGGCTAAATGAAATCCTTGCGCAGAACACAGGTAAAACTGTGCGGCAAATCGAAAAAGATAGTGACCGTGATTTTTGGATGAGCGCAGAAGAGGCGCAAGCTTATGGCCTAATTGATACAGTGTTACATAGCCAGCCAGCTAGCGGCAAGAATTAGCTCGTAATTATCTTATGCAGTCATTGACGGTATCGTTTTTTTGGGTTAAACTAGTCACAAGAAGTAGTGTAGCTGTAGTTTTTTGTGCGCCCAGTAACGTGGCACTTAGTGGGTGCAAACTTGCAGCAGAGGAATCTTCGGCGCCGATTCACCACTAACGATAATATGATGCGAGGAGAGTAGTACGTGACCCACACCACGTCGACGAATGACACCGGCCGTGTGTTTTTTACTAAGCAAGACACGCTGCCTGTACCAAACCTAATCGCCCATCAGGAGGACTCATGGAAGGAGTTTATCGATACTGGGCTAAGCGAGATTTTTGCTGAGATCAACCCAATCGAGGATTATACTGGGCAAAAGCTAGCATTACGGTTTAAGGAATATCGATTTGATGATCCAAAAACAACAGATTTGTTCGCAAAAGAAAACAATACCACATATGAAGCGCCGCTATATGTCAATGTAGAGCTGACTAATAAGGTCACTGGTGAAGTTAAAGAGCAGGAAATTTACTTCGGCAATTACCCTTGGATGACTAACCGTGGTACATTCATTATTAATGGTACCGAGCGTGTTATCGTATCGCAGCTTATCCGTTCAGCGGGTGTATTTTACACTGCTGATGTCGTGCATGGCCGCAAGCTGTTTGGTGCAAAGTTGATTCCTGGCCGTGGTGCATGGCTGGAGTTTGAGACTGCAGCTAGTGGCGCTATTTTTGTGAAGATTGATCGCCGCCGTAAATTGCCAGTAACGACATTTTTGCGTGCACTTGGCGTTGCCAAAAATAGTGATATCAAAGAGCTATTTGCTGATGTTGACAATGGCGAGACAAGCTTCATTGATGCAACGCTTGAAAAGGATCCAACTCGCAGTAAGGGTGAGGCACTTATTGAGGTGTACCGCCGTCTTCGCCCGGGTGATCTTGCCACTGTTGAGAATGCCAAGCAGATGATTGAGCGCATGTTCTACGACTTCAAGCGATTTGACTACAGCCGCGTTGGTCGGTTTAAAATTAATCAGCGCCTCGGTCTTGATATCGCAAACACTACCGAGAATCGTGTATTTAGTATGGACGATCTGGTAGCTATCTTGCGTGAGCTGATTCGTCTTAACAAAGAGCAGGGCGAACCTGATGATATCGACGCACTGGCAAACCGCCGCGTGAAGTTGGTTGGTGAGCTGATCGCACGCCAGTTCCGCGTTGGTATGCTACGCATGCAGCGCAACGCTATGGACCGTATGAGCGTAACAGATATTGAAAATGTTTCGCCAAGCCAGCTTGTGAACGCTCGCCCAGTGGTAGCATCGGTACGCGAATTCTTCACCAGCAGCCAGCTAAGCCAGCTGATGGATGAGGTTAACCCACTATCAGAGCTGTCACTAAAGCGTCGTTTGACGTCTGTTGGGCCTGGTGGGCTATCGCGTGAGCGTGCTGGATTTGATGTTCGTGATGCACACCCATCACACTATGGTCGTATTTGTATCGTGGAGACACCAGAAGGTGGTAACGTTGGTTTGGTGTTGAACCTTGCAACTTACGCACGTATTAATGAATATGGTTTTATTGAAACTCCATATTACAAGGTGATTGACGGTAAGGTGACTGATGAAATTGTTTACCTCGACCCATCACAAGAATTGCAAGAAGTAATTGCCGATGCTGGTGCTGAACTAACAGAAGATAAAAGTTTTGCTGAAGAGCGTGTGAGTGCTCGTCGCCGCGGTCACCCAGAGCGCGTTGAGGCAGCTGAGATTACGTTGATTGACGCATCACACAAACAGGTGCTTGGTGCAACAGCTAGCCTGGTGCCATTTATCGAGAAAAACCGTATTGACCGCGCATTGACTGGTTCAAACATGCAACGTCAGGCAGTGCCACTATTGCAGCCACGCCCAACTACGGTCGGTACCGGAACTGAAGGTATTATTGCACGCAATAGCGGTCACCTCGTGGAAGCCGAGCAGGACGGAGAAGTTATTGTTGCTGATGCTACGAAAGTCCGCGTTCGTTATGCTGATGGTAAGATTGGTCAATATGAATTGCGTCACTTCGTAAAGAACAACGACGACCGTTCATACAACCAAAAAGTTGTTGTATCACGTGGCGATACGGTAAAGAAGGGTGACATCCTGATTGAAGGAGCCTCGATTGCTAATGGTGAAATCGCACTTGGCCGCAACCTGCTCGTTGCCTTTATGCCATGGGGCGGTTACAACATGGACGACGCTATTATTATCAGCCGTCGCCTTGTTGAAAATGATGACCTCAGCAGCGTTAATATTAAGGAATATAACGTTGAAGTTCGCGAGACAAAACTTGGCCCAGAAATCGTGACGCGGGATATTCCGAATGTGTCGGAAAGCAGCTTACGTCACCTTGACGAAGAAGGTATTGTGCAAGTCGGTGCTGAAGTTGGCCCTGGCGACGTGCTGGTTGGTAAGATTACACCAAAGGGTGAGCAGGAGCTATCGAGCGAGGAGCGTCTTTTGCGTGCTATCTTTGGCGAAAAGGCTAAGGACGTACGAGATACCTCGCAGCGCATGAACAATAGCGGTGGTGGTAAAGTTATCGGCGTGAAGATTTTCTCACGTGAGAACGGCCACGAGCTAAAAGCTGGCGTGCTAAAGCAGGTACAGATTTTTGTGGCTCAGCTACGTAAGATTAGCGTTGGTGACAAGATGGCCGGCCGATATGGTAACAAGGGTACTGTGGCTCGTATTCTTCCAGTTGAAGACATGCCATTTATGGAGGATGGTACCCCAGTAGATGTTCTACTGAACCCACTTGGTGTGCCGAGCCGTATGAACATTGGACAGCTATTCGAAACACACCTCGGTATGGCAGCCCGAGCACTTGGCTACCGCGTTGCAACACCATCATTCGACAGTGTGTCAGACGAGATTATCTCGGATGAGCTGGAGCGCGCTGGATTTGCTCGCGATGGTAAGAGCCAGCTATATGATGGTCGAACTGGTGAGCCATTTGAGGAGCGTACTACAGTTGGTGTGATGCACATGATGAAGCTGCACCACATGGTGAGCGACAAGATGCACGCACGATCAACTGGTCCATACGTTATGGTTACCCAGCAGCCACTTGGTGGTAAAGCACAGAATGGTGGTCAGCGCTTCGGAGAGATGGAGGTTTGGGCACTTGAAGCATATGGTGCAGCGTCGATTCTACAAGAGATGCTTACTATCAAGTCGGACGACGTGTACGGACGTGCAAAGGCTTATGAGTCAATCATTAAAGACGAAGTCATCACCGGCCCACGTGTACCAGAATCGTTCAACGTGCTCGTAAAAGAACTGCAAGGTCTTGGACTACGCGTTGATCTCCTGAGTGATGATACACATATTGATGCCGAAGAGATTGTGGCGGCTAGCGGCCCAGAAGACAAGACAACGCCACGCCTTGAGGAAGATGAAGCTGAATCAGTGCTCGATGAATCAGACCAGCTTGGCGACTTGGGGGATGGAGTTACGATTCAAGATATCGATGAAATTGATGTAGTAAAGGAGGAGGCGTAAATGGCGCAGCAATTTGCACCTGGAACAGATATCGGCTCATTTGATGCGGTCCGGCTTGCGGTGGCAAGTCGGGATGACATCCTGAGTTGGAGCTATGGTGAAGTAACAAAGCCAGAGACAATTAATTATCGTACACAGAAGCCAGAGCGTGATGGCCTGTTCTGCGAGCGTATCTTTGGCCCAGTAAAGGACATTAACCCACACGACAGCAAGCTAAAGGGTGTACGTAGCCGTGAAGCTGCTGTTGATAAGAATGGTGAGCTTGTCACGAAGTCAATCGTACGTCGTGAGCGTATGGGCCACATTGAACTGGCGGCTCCTGTAGCACACATTTGGTTTATGCGCGGCACGCCAAGTGCTATGAGCCTCATCCTTGGCATGACAGTGAAGAATATTGAGAAGATTGCCTACTTTGCAACGTATGTTATTTTGAAGGTAGATGAAGAGAAGCGAGATCAATATCTAGCTGATCTTGAAGCACAGACTGAAGCTGCTCGCATGGCTATTAAGCTGCGTTATGAAAAGGCGGCGGAAGATAGTTCGGCTGACCTCAAGGCGCTAGCAGCAGAACAGTCAAAAGAGGTTGAACAGCTCAATGAAGACTATCATCAGAAAAAGATGCAGCTAGAGGCTTTAACAAAGCACGCCTTGATTTCAGAGGCAGACTACCGCAACCTACCAGAAGAGTATGAAGAGCTTATCTCTGTTGGTATGGGTGGTGCTGCGCTGAAAGAGATGATCGATGGCATCGACATGAACCAGCTTATTGCTGACTTGAATGAAGAAGTAGCTGGCGCTAAGGGAATCCGTGCCAAAAAGATTCATAAGCGGCTCAAGGTGCTTGAAAGTATGCAAGCTGCCGGCATTGACCCAAGCAGCCTTTGTCTTACAGTAATCCCAGTTATCCCACCAGACCTACGTCCGATGGTGCAGCTAACTGGTGGCCGCTTCGCGACTTCAGACCTTAACGACCTGTACCGCCGCGTGATTAACCGTAATAATCGCCTGAAGAAGCTTATCGAGCTTAACGCTCCAGAAGTGATTCGTCGCAATGAGATGCGTATGCTGCAAGAAGCTGTCGATGCTCTAATCGACAACTCTGCTTCACGCGGTGGTCGTGCTGTCAGTGCAACTGGTGGTCGCCGTAAGCTTAAGAGTATCTCAGACATGCTGAAGGGTAAGCAAGGACGTTTCCGCCAGAACCTGCTTGGTAAGCGTGTTGATTACTCTGGCCGTTCAGTGATTGTGGTGGGTCCTGAGCTGAAGCTGCACCAGTGTGGTTTACCAAAGAAGATGGCGTTAGAGCTCTTTAAGCCATTTGTAATTAGCTGGCTCATTCGCCACGAGTATGCAAATAACATTCGCAGCGCAACTCGCTTGATTGAAGCCGGCGAAACAGCGGTATGGGACGCGCTTGATGAGGTAATTCAAGGACGTTACGTACTATTGAACCGTGCGCCATCACTGCACCGTTTGTCAATCCAGGCATTCCAACCAGTGCTGATTGAGGGTAAGGCGATTCAGTTGCACCCACTTGTTGCTAGTGGTTTTAACGCCGACTACGACGGTGACCAGATGGCAGTTCACTTGCCGTTGTCTGAAGCTGCACAACAGGAAGCACAAGAGCTGATGAGCGCGAAGAGCAACTTGCTTAAGCCAGCTGATGGTGAGCCAGTGCTCTCGATCGACCAGGACGTGGTGCTGGGTAACTACTACCTGACATACGAAAAACCTTCAGCGCAGTCTGATACGGTCAAGCCATTTAGCTCGGTATACGAAGCAGAAATGGCCTACGATAACCATAAAATCCAATTGCAGACTCCAATCCGTGTGTACACTAAGGGTGAAATCCGCAATACAACTCTTGGTCGCGTCTTCTTTAACGAAGTGCTACCAAAAGACTTCCCATATACCAACGCGGTACAGGATAAAAAGCAACTGAAAAAGGTGCTTGGGCAGGTCTTTGCCACTTATGGCGCTGACGAGACTGTCGCGGTTGCCGACCGCATTAAGGACTTGGCATTCCGCTACGCAACAGTTGCCGCAACATCGACCGGTAAGGATGACTATGTGCACTTTACTGAAGTTGATGAGTATATCGCCGAGGGTGACGCTAAAGCAGCGTTAGTGGCTGAGCAGTACGACCAAGGTTTGATTACCGATGAAGAGCGCTACCTACTTACCGTGCGCGCATGGCGTGAAGTTGACGATAAGATTACGGCTCTTTTGAAGGATCGCCTTAAGACAATGGATACCAGCGTTGCAACTATGGTGAACTCTGGCGCGCGTGGTAGCGTATCAAACATGAAGCTAGCTGGTGCGATGATTGGTATCCAGGTAGATAGCTCAAACCGTGAGATTGAGCTGCCAGTACGTAGTTCATTTAAAGACGGTTTCTCGAGCCTAGAAGCCTTTGTGGCAGTGCGTGGTGCGCGTAAGGGTCTGATCGATACCGCTCTAAAGACTGCCGACTCAGGATACCTGACTCGTCGCCTTGTTGATGTGTCACAGGACGTCTTTACAGTAGAAGATCAAGACGGTGATGATGATGGTTACGAAATTTTGCGTAGTGAAACTGAAGAGACTATGATTCCGTTTGCTGATCGTCTTTATGGCCGCTACGCCGCTGAAGATGTTGCTGGCTACGTTCGTAATAACGAGCTCATTACTCGTGAGATTGCTGATGAAATTGAGGCCGATGAGAACATTGCAGGCGTCAAGATTCAATCGGTACTATCAACCAACAACCTAAATGGTATCCCACGTAAGAGCTATGGTATCGATATGGCAACTGGCCACTTGGTTGACAATGCGCAGCCAGTGGGCGTTATCGCTGCTCAATCAGTTGGTGAGCCTGGTACACAGCTAACACTTAACACTTTCCACAACTCTGGTGTAGCAGCCGGTGGTGACATTACACAGGGTCTGCCGCGTGTGGAAGAGCTCTTTGAGGCACGTTCTCCAAAGGGACAGGCATATGTAAGTGAGATTGCTGGTGACGTTGAGACTTGGGAGGATGGCAAGAAGTACATCGTGCAGGTAACGCCAAGCGTCGGCAAGATGGAGCGTATCGCGCTTGATGGCCGAACAATTATGGTTCGTTCAGGATCGGTTGTGAAGGCTGGCGACGTTATTGCGCAAGGCACTGGTGGAGTAAAACCACTCATCGCCCCATTTGATGGCGAGGTAGAGCATGCTGGTGATACGGTGATTATTACCGCACAGGCAGGCTCTCCGGTACGCTACGAGATTCCAGGCACAGCGCAGCTAGTTGTGAAGTCTGGTGATACGGTTGAAGCTGGCGATCGACTGACCACTGGTTCACTGAACTTGCATGACCTCATGCGCCTTAAGGGTGTTCAGGCAACGCAGCGCTACATTATTAACGATATTCTACGTATCTATGCCGCTCAGGGTCAGGACGTAGCACCAAAGCACCTCGAGATCATTGTGCGCCAGATGTTTAGCCGCGTTCAGATTGATGAGCCAGGTGATAGCCACTTCATTTCTGGAGATATCGTCAGTAAAGCCGCTGTTATGGCAGCTAATAAAGAGTTGGCAGAGCAAGGTAAAGAGCTCATCTCGTATACACAGCTACTGCTCGGTATTACGAAGGTGTCAATCTGGAGCGATAGCTGGTTGTCAGCAGCGTCATTCCAAGACACAACACGTGTGCTGATTAATGCAGCAACTAGCGGACGAGCTGACCATCTGCATGGCTTGAAAGAGAATGTTATCATTGGTCGTAAGATTCCGGTTGGTACCGGTGCGGTTCCACCAAAGACCGAAGAAGACCTCGTGATGGCTGAGGCTGAGCTTGTTGATGAACAACCAAGCAGCCAAGCAATTGAAGAAGTCGCAGGTATCGTTAGCTAGCAGTAGCCTGACTGAGGCGATGCACGCAAAGTAACAACAAAACCCATGCCTACATAAAAAGAGCATGGGTTTTAGCTTAGATAGCCGCTGAATACTACGGCACGGTAGGCTTAATCACATGTTGCGAAAGGGTAGCTGCTTGTGCTATAATCTGCAAAGAGTTTCCTCTTTTGTGATACTTGGAGGTGGCAGCGTGTGTGTACACCACCATGAGGTAATCGACAAAAGGCAAAGACATATACATAGGGGTGCTGAGTCTATGTATATCGCGCTAATTATGGCGCTAGATATTAATTTTAGTAATGCGTGGGAGAATTTTCATGCCAACTATCAATCAATTGGTACGTAAACCGCGTCGCACGGCTGCAAAGAAGAGTAAGTCGCCGGCACTTGGCCGCATTCATAATGCACTCAAGACTCGCTACTACGACCAAGACGCACCATTTAAGCGTGGTGTATGTATTCGCGTAACAACCAAAACTCCAAAGAAGCCAAACTCGGCGCTTCGTAAAGTTGCTCGTGTGCGCCTAACAAATGGCCACGAAGTATGGGCTTATATTGGTGGTGAAGGCCACAACCTACAGGAGCACGCTGTTGTGCTCGTGCGTGGTGGTCGTGTGCCAGATCTTCCTGGTGTGCGTTACCACATTGTACGTGGCGCACTTGACCTTCAGGGTGTTAACAACCGTAAGCAGGGCCGCAGTAAGTACGGCGCAAAGAAGGAGAACTAATCGATGCCTCGTAAAGTTACCAAGTCATTGCAGCGCGTGCCAAATCCAGATCGCAAATACAACAGCGTTCTTGTGCAGCGGCTCATCAATAAATCAATGCTAAATGGTAAAAAGCTCGTCGCTGAGCGTGCAGTGTACACTGCTCTGGAAGTTGCAGCTAAGAAGCTAGATAGCGACAACCCACTTGAAGTGTTTGAAAAGGCACTTAAGAACGTTAGCCCAAACTTTGAGGTTAAATCACGCCGCGTTGGTGGTGCAAACTATCAGATTCCATTCCCAGTTCATGGTCACCGCCAATTGCACTACGCATTTAGCTGGCTTGTGCAGTCGGCTCGTGCTCGTAGCGGTATGCCATACTCACAGCGACTTGCGCTTGAGATCGTTGACGCATACAACGAAGCTGGTGCTGCCTTTAAAAAGAAGGAAGACACTCACAAGATGGCAGAAGCAAACCGTGCCTTTGCACACTTTGCTCGCTAGGTCACCGCTCGAGTGTTCACATGTATACTACCCACTGCATATAGCGGCGGGTAGTTTCATTACATATTTTTGGTGTGCTATACTGGCCGTATGGGAGTATTTTCATTTGATATAGTATCGGAATACGATAAGGCCGAGATGAATAACGTTGTTGCACAAGCGCAGCGAGAGGTCGGTAACCGATACGATTTTAAGGGAACACAGGCTACAATCGAATGGCTGCCAAATAAAACGGGCATCAAGCTCATTGGTGACAATCAATTTCAGGTTGATGCCTTGCTGGATGTGGTTCGTAAAAAACTAGCAGCTCGAGGGCAAAGCAGCAAGGTGCTCGACATGACAGGAGCTCCGCACGAGAGTAACTTGCGCGTCATGTGGGAGTTGCCGTTTAAGGAGGGCCTTTCGAAAGAGTTGGCGAAGCAGATTGCCGCTCAGGTGCGAGACATCTCAGCTAAAGCGAAGCCGCAAATTCAAGGTGAAGCAGTCCGCGTTACTAGTGGCAGCAAGGACGAGCTACAGAAGGTTATGGCTGCTATGAAAAACGCAGAATATGATGTGCCGCTATCATATACAAACTTTCGTTAGATAATTAGGCTACGGCGACAAGCACGCTGTAGTGCTAGTCAATGGACAAAAAATCTGGTAAAATAGACGGTGAAATTACGCTTCGCTATTTTTAAGCGCGGTTTTCACATATTACTAACTAACTTATAAGGATACAATTTTTCCATGGCAGAAAAAAAAGTTCCGCTAAAGGATTTTAGGAACATCGGAATCATTGCCCATATCGATGCGGGTAAGACGACGACTACCGAGGGTATTTTGTACCGAACAGGATTGAGCCACAAGATTGGTGCGGTTCACGAAGGTGAAACTACAACTGACTGGATGGCACAGGAGCGTGAGCGAGGTATTACGATTACTTCTGCTGCCGTAACCTGTTTCTGGAAGGGACATAAGATCAATATTATTGACACCCCAGGTCACATCGACTTTACTGCTGAGGTTGAGCGTTCACTCCGTGTGCTTGACGGTGCGGTAACCGTATTTGACGGTAAAATGGGCGTTGAAGCGCAGACTGAAACAGTGTGGCGTCAGGCAAACAAGTATGGCGTGCCACGTATTTGCTTTATTAATAAGATTAACCAAACTGGTGGTGACTTCTATAAATCGTTGAAGTCTATTCACGATCGCTTGTCGAAGCAGGCATTCCCAATTCATCTTCCAATCGGTTTTGAAAAAGATATTAACGGTGTCGTAGACCTTGTTGACATGAAGGCCTACACTTACAATGATTTTTCTGATCATGAGCTGCAAGTTGGTGAAATCCCAGCTGACATGCTCGAGAAGGCGAAAAATGCACGCAGCCTACTCGTTGAAAACGCAGTAGAAGCCGACGACGAGCTGATGATGAAGTTCTTCGACGGTGGAGAAGAGGCAATTACAATCGATGAGCTGAAGGGCGCATTACGTAAGCGTGTGCTTGACGGTGACTTCTTCTTGGTAACTGGTGGTGATGGCCGCGGCGTTATCGTAGAGAAGGTACTCGACCTAGTAACTGATTACCTCCCAAGCCCACTTGATGTTGACCAGATTTGGGGAGAAAACCCAAAGACTGGTGAAGAGGTTGGTCGTAAGCCGAGTGTTGATGAGCCAATGGCATCTTTGGCCTTTAAGATCGCAACTGACCCATTTGTTGGTAAGCTGATCTTTGTGCGTGCCTATTCTGGTACACTAAAGGCTGGTAGCTATGTACTTAATACTATGACTGGCAAGAAAGAGCGTATTGGTCGTATCGTGCGTATGCACGCCGACAAGCGTGAAGAGATCGATGAGATCCAAGCTGGTGACATCGCTGCGGTAGTGGGCCTAAAAGACACCACCACTGGTGCGACATTGTCTGATGTAGCACACCCAATCGTGCTTGAGGGTATTGAGTTTGCTGAGCCTCCGGTGTCGATCGCAGTTGAGCCAAAGACTAAGGCTGACCAAGAGAAGATGGCAAACGCGTTGCAGCGTTTGGCAGAGGAAGATCCAACCTTCCGCGTACACACAGACGAAGAGACAAACCAAACCATTCTTTCAGGAATGGGTGAGCTACACCTTGACATCTTGATCGATCGCATGAAGCGTGAGTTTAAGGTTGAAGCTAACGTGGGCGAACCACAGGTTGCATTCCGTGAAACAATTCGTGGTACTGCCGAAGCGCAAGGTAAGCATGCTAAGCAGTCTGGTGGTCGCGGTCAGTATGGTGATGTTTGGATTCGTTTTGAGCCAACCGAGAGCGGTGAAGGCTTTGAGTTCGTAGATGAAATTAAAGGTGGTGTTGTGCCACAAGAGTATCGTCCAGCTGTACAAAAGGGTATTGATGAAACGCTTAAGGGCGGTGTCATCGCTGGTTACCCGATGATTGGCGTAAAGGCTACGCTTTATGATGGTAGCTATCATGATGTAGACTCGAGCGAATTGGCCTTTAACCTTGCAGGTGTCCTTGCTGTGAAGGAAGGTATTCCAAAGGCAAAGCCAGTACTACTTGAGCCTGTCATGAAGGTTGAAGTCACTACGCCAGAAGAGTTCATGGGTGATATCATTGGTGACTTGAACTCACGTCGAGGACGCATTGAGTCTATGGAAGATCTGCAGGCGGGTGCTAAGCTAATCCGTGCATTTGTGCCACTTGCAAGTATGTTTGGTTACACAAGCGATGTTCGTTCGATGAGCCAGGGCCGTGCAGCCTCAACGATGGAGCTTGCTCAGTATGAGGAAGTACCACCAAATGTAGCGCAAGAGATTATTGAAAAGCGTAATAAATAATCTATAGCACTACTGCTACTATATAAAACAGCCACCTCTGTTTAGAGGTAGGCTGTTTTTGCTTGGTAGTGATGTCTTTTTGACGATTACAGGGGTCACCCCCCCCCGTTGTATACTTGGTGCGGACCTATCAAGGAAGACAGAAAGGAGAGCATTCAGTATGGTCAGAGCGTCCGTTAGTCATATGTCCGAAGATGAGAGAATACTCCGTCGCAATATTAAAATTTATTCATGGTATAAAATTTTTACCAAGCGTATTTACCTGCCGCTTGTGACAATTCAGCTTGCTAGCGTCGGTAAGGTCTCACTGAGTGAAATGGCGCTGATGGTGATAATCTCATCAATTATCCAGGCTATTTTACAGGTACCGGCTGGGTATATCGCTGACAAGATTGGCAATCGGCAAGCTATTTTGATGGGAGCAATCATTGCTGCACCATCACCACTGTTTTACGCATTCATGCCAAACTTTTGGGGAGGACTGATCGCATCAGTCTTATTTTTTGCCGGTTACGCATTTCAATCTGGTGCCGCAGAAGCCTTTATGCATGATACGCTAAAGGCCACTGGCAAAGAGAATGATTACACTAAGGTGCTTGGTCGTGCGCAAACATATGGCCTGGTGGGTAACACATTGCTGATTATTCTGGTGCCACTAACATACAAAGTGCACCATAGTTTGCCATTTTTGCTTGGGTTCATATCGCTTTGTAGCCTCGTGCTGCTTGCATCGCGACTTACGTATCCTCCTAAAGTTGTCGAAGAGCATGCCTCACGTAAGAAAAATCCAATTGAGGCAATGAAGCGAGTTATTACATTGCAAAACGTAGCACTATTCTTGTTCGCCGGCTTCTTAACTGGCATGAGCAATAAGGGAAGTGAATTTCGCGAGCTGCTCTTTCAGGATCTCGGTGTAGCGGTAGCTTGGTTTGGGGTTATCGCAGCTGCCGGCAACATATTGGGAGCGGTCATGAGGTGGTATATCCACTTTTTCGACCGGTTCCGACCACTCACTTTCTACATGGTTGACCTCCTTATTCTCGCCGGCTGCGTCATACTAATGGGACTAACGCCATGGGCTTGGCCTGCCATTGCTGCCGTAATGATCTACAACGGTTATGGCCGTGTACGCTTAATTGTCTTGCAGTCGAAAATGTTAACTGGCTTGCAGCACACCTATAAAGCCACGCTACTGTCAGCCCTTAGTATGTTTACGTTGCTTGGGGATATTGCTGCGATTACGCTAGTAACACACTTTGTTAACCAAAAGGGATACGTATCAGGCCACTTATGGTTTGGCCTCGCTGCACTTGGCATTGGCTTTGCCTTGTGGGTTGTGGTCTGGCTAGAGTCACTGCGTCGACGTGAGCGCAAGGCAGCAAAGCCAGCGGCCTAAGGGTAGGCTAGGAGACAAGAGCCTTAACCTTTGTTTCTTTACTATTACTAGAAATTCATTTATAATTACGTCATACACGCCGGTAGGCCTTAGTGGGGGTTTATAGCTCGCAGCAAGGTTAACAGGTGCGGTAAAATAATAAAAAATAAAGGAGATTTTTCCCAATATGGCAGAATTCGATCGAAGCAAGCCTCATGTGAATGTGGGTACCATGGGTCACGTTGACCACGGTAAAACTACATTGACTGCTGCTATTACGCACGTGCTTGCAAAGCGTCTTCCTAGCGAAGTAAACAAGCCTCGCAACTACGAAGACATCGACAACGCTCCAGAAGAGAAGCAGCGCGGTATTACCATCGCTTCTTCACACCAGGAGTACGAGTCAGAAAAGCGTCACTACGCACACGTTGACATGCCTGGTCACGCTGACTATGTTAAAAACATGATTACTGGTGCTGCCCAGGTTGATGGTGCGGTGCTTGTAGTGTCAGCTGCAGACGGCCCAATGCCACAAACTCGTGAGCACGTACTACTTGCAAAGCAGGTTGGTGTGCCAAAGATCGTTGTGTTCCTCAACAAGATGGACATGGCTGATGAAGAGCTAGTTGAGCTAGTTGAGATGGACGTTCGTGAGCTACTAAGTGCAAACGGCTTTGATGGTGACAACGCACCAGTAATCAAGGGTTCAGCACTAAAGGCTCTTGAGGGTGACCAGAAGTACGAAGATGCAGTCATGGAACTGGTTGCTGCTATGGATGACTACATTCCAGAGCCACCACGCGACATGGACAAGCCATTTATTATGCCAATTGAGGACGTGTTCTCAATTAAGGGCCGTGGTACTGTTGCTACCGGTCGTATTGAGCAGGGTGTTGTTAAGCTAAACGATGAAGTTGAAATCGTTGGTATTCGCCCAACTCAGAAGAGCGTGGTAACTGGTATCGAAGCATTTAAGAAGAGTCTTGACCAAGGTCAGGCTGGTGACAACGCTGGTGTATTGCTACGTGGTATTGAGCGTACTCAGATTGAGCGCGGTCAGGTGCTTGCTCAGCCAGGTACAATTACTCCACACACCGAGTTTGAAGCTGAAGTATACGTTTTGAAGAAGGAAGAGGGCGGTCGCCACACTCCATTCTCAAAGGGTTACAAGCCACAGTTCTACTTCCGTACTACTGACGTAACTGGTGAAGTTGAGCTGCCAGCAGACAAAGAAATGGTTATGCCTGGTGACACCGTAACCTTTAAGGTTACTTTGCAGGCTCCAATTGCTATGGAGCAGGGTCTAAACTTCGCGATTCGTGAAGGTGGCCGAACCGTTGGTGCTGGTGTTGTAACCAAGATCGACAAGTAGTAACAACCTTACTACTCATATATAAACCACAGCCTAGCTGTGGTTTATTGTTTTGTGATAAAATAAATAGCCCTTCTATACGCAAGAGGGGCTATTATAGTCAAAGGATTTTATTACTATTTTTCCCAGACTACACCTTTTACATTTTTAGTAGCAATTAGTATGACATCAATGAGCCACCAAATAAAAATAGCTGGTAGGATAATGAATGACAGAAGGCCAAATGATAAAACAATAAGTGGACCAGATAGTAGCCAAAGAACTAGTTTTCCGACGCCAAGACCGATATTATTCAAGTAGAAGCGATCAATACCAAGTGCGCCGAGGAAGATAGATAGCAGTAGCGCTACAATAAAATTTTTAGGCTCGTTTGCACGCTCATCTACGTAAACAGTCTCTTGCACGATTGTTTTTTGCTCGGTGGGTGTTTTTTCCATGATTGGTGAGTTGCTCCTATTAAGATGGTTACTAATAAAATCATCTCTAGTATAGCACACAGAAAGGTGAATAGTTGCAAAATTACGGTAATATGGGGTATAATCTGCTTTGTAATATCATCGTGGTGAGAACTTATAGCGCATAAGGTTACACCACATAAGCCAACCTAAAAGGAGTTATATTCATGGCTGAACAGGCTGGAATTAAAATTCGTATTAAACTAAAGGCATACGACCATAAAGTGATCGACCAAAGCGCAAAGCAGATCATCCAGACCGTGGTTCGTACTGGTGCAACTGTAGCAGGTCCAGTGCCACTACCAACTCGTCGTAGCACATACACTGTGGTAAAGAGTCCACACGTATACAAGACTGGTGGTGAAGCATTCGAGATGCGTGTACATAAGCGCCTTATCGACATTACTGGTGCTACACCAAAGACTATCGACAACCTGCAGAACCTCAGCCTGCCTGCTGGTGTTGACGCAGAAATCCGCATGTAATAACTGCTGGGTAGCAGTAAATCACCCTTCGGTATAGAGGGGTGATTTTTTATATAAGGCTACCGAATTGATTATTGACGATTACAGAATAGTCTGCTATACTTACATAGTAAATTTATTACGTAATATCAAAAGCTTTCTCTTGAGGTGTGAATAGGTCTGCACTTTGATGCAGAAACCGTTTATCCCCAGGAGTATTTAAATGGGAGTAAGAGGGCATGAAAGCACTTCTCGGTACCAAACTTGGTATGACCCAAATCATCAGCGATGATGGGCGCGCTATTCCAGTGACGCTTATTCAAGCTGGTCCTGTGACTGTGACTCAGGTGAAGACTGTCGAAACCGATGGTTATAACGCAGTGCAGGTCGCCTATGGTGAGGGTAAGAACCTGAGCAAGGCCGTAGCTGGACATGTGAAACCAGCTCAAGTGTCTCCGAAGTTTATTCGGGAATTCCGCGTTGATGAGCCAAGTACCTTTAAGGTCGGCGACACTATCGACGTATCACAATTTAGTCTGGGCGAAATGGTGAACGCTACAGGCACAAGTAAGGGTAAGGGGTTTGCCGGTACGGTAAAACGCCACAACTTTAATACAAGCAAAAAGACTCACGGTGGAAACGGTAACGTTCGTAAGCCAGGATCAATTGGTTCTATGTACCCACAGCGAGTGTTCAAGGGTAAGCGTATGGCTGGCCACATGGGCGCAGAGCGGGTAACAGTTAAGAACCTTGAGGTTGCGTACATCGACCCAGAGACCAACTTGATTGGTGTCAAGGGTGCAGTACCTGGTCCACGCAAGGGTCTTATTATATTAGGAGGTAAGGCATAATGGCAACGACCAAACTAGCAGCTGATGTTTTTGGTGTTGAAGTGCACAACCACGAGCTTTTGAAAAAAGCTTACAATGCTTACCTTGCTAATGCACGCCAGGCTAGTGCAACTACCAAGCAGCGCGGTGAAGTTCGCGGTGGTGGTAAAAAGCCATGGAAGCAAAAAGGCACCGGTCGCGCACGTTTCGGCTCAAGCCGTAACCCAATTTGGCGCGGCGGTGGTGTTGTGTTTGGACCACGCGGCAATGAAAACTATACTATTACCTTGCCAAAGCACGAAAAGCGAACTGCCCTCAGGCAAGCACTCAGCTTGGCAAACCAGGCTGGCAAACTACACGTATTGCCATATGAAGACAAGGTAACAGGCAAGACTAAAGATGCTGCTGCGTTCTTGGAGCAGCAAGGGTTTGACCGTAAAACTCTGCTTGTTGCAAGCAAGAAGACACCAGAGCTAATGCGTTCAACCAACAACCTGCAAAACGTACTAGTGCTAAACGCAATGTACCTAAGCGTATACCACATTCTTAACGCTGACCACATTGTGCTGTCACCAGAGGCAGTTGAGATTGTAACTGCATGGCTCGGTAAGGAGGAGGCGTAATATGAGTATTATTACCATTACCCCTGTAGTGAGCGAAAAGGCTTACGCCCAGAGTATCAAGAATGTATACGTGTTTAACGTTCCACTTGATGCAAACAAGGATCAGATCGCCCAGGCTGTAGAAGCAGAGCACGAAGGCGTGAAGGTCGCTCGGGTTTCAACTGTTATTCGTAAGGGCAAGGCTATCCGCTATAGTCGCGGCAAGCGTGCTTACCCAGGAACAACTCACCGTAAAGATACTAAAAAAGCATACGTCACACTGGCTGAAGGAAGCATTGATGTGTTTGGCGTGGCAGAGCAAGAGGAGACTAAGTAATGCCAGTAAAGCAGTACAACCCTACCACTCCTGCTCGTCGCGGTATGACTACGCAGGACTTGTCAGAAGTGACAACACGAAAGCCGCTAAAGAGCCTCCTAAAGAGCAAGAAGCAAAATGCTGGTCGTAACAACAGCGGCCGCATTACGGTTCGTCATCGCGGTGGTGGTGTTAAGCGTCATTATCGTTTGGTAAACCACCGGTTGCCAGCTGGCTTGACACTAACCATTGAAGAGATCGAATATGATCCAAACCGATCAGCACGTATTGCTCGCGTGAAGGATCAACACGGCTTGTACCACTACATTGTTGCAGATACAAGTATGACCAAAGGTAAAACAATCGTAACTGGTGAGGATGCGCCAATTGAGACATCAAACCGCATGCCACTGTCACGAATCCCTGTTGGTACACACATTTATGCGATTGAGCTAACTCCTGGCAAGGGTGCACAGATTGTGCGTTCAGCTGGTACAAAGGCACAGCTGATGGCCAAGGAAGGCAACTACGCTCACGTTAAACTTCCTTCAGGTGAAGTTCGTTTGATCCGTCTTGAGGCGACTGCATCAATCGGTACTGTTGGTAACGTGCAGCACCAGAACGTTAAGATCGGTTCAGCTGGGCGCAAGCGCCGTAAAGGTATCCGACCAACTGTTCGTGGTGTTGTTATGAACGCCGCAGACCACCCACACGGTGGTGGTGACGGTGGACGCCACGGTACTGGTAAAGCACCACGTACTCCATGGGGTCAGCTAACACTTGGCTACCGCACACGTCGTCGTAAGGATAGCAATAAATTAATCGTTCGAAGTCGTCATGACGCGAAAAGGAAGAGGAAGTAATCAATGAGTCGATCACTGAAAAAAGGTCCTTTCGTCGATGCGAAACTTGCACGTAAAATCGCTGCGCTCTCGTTAGACGATCGTACCGTTATTAAAACTTGGGCTCGCGCTAGTACTATTACACCTGAGATGGTTGGTCGCACTATTGCAGTGCACAATGGCCGTGTACACGTTCCTGTGCTCATTTCGGAAAACATGGTTGGCCACAAGCTCGGTGAGTTTAGCCCAACTCGTAAGTTCCGTCGGCACGGTGGAAAGGATAAGAAGTAGTTATGGCAAAAACAGTAACCGTTCGTGCCTATGCAAAGGGTGTTGACCAAACCCCGCGTAAGGTGAGCCTCGTTGCAGCCTTGGTGCGTGGTCGTACCGTAGCAGACGCACTTGTTATTCTTAACCACGTACCAAAGCGTGCAGCACTGCCTGTCAAGAAGGCAATCGAAAGCGCAAAGGCAAATGCAACTAATAACCACGGTCTTGACGGCAAGACATTGGTCATCACAACGCTATCAGTAACAACTGGTACCCGCTTGCGCCGCTACAAGCCAGCAAGCCGCGGTCGTGCACTGCCTTTTGAAAAGAAAACCAGCAATATCCTCGTAGAGGTGTCTGGTCAGGAAAAACCAAAGCGCAAGCCTGCTGCAAAGAAGGCTGAAGCGTCAAAGGAGGAAAAATAAATGGGCCAGAAAGTAAACCCAATTAGTTTCCGACTGCAAACGCATAAAAACTGGAGTTCACGTTGGTTTACTGCAAGCAAGCGCAACTACGCTGCCTGGCTCGCAGAGGACCACAAGATCCGTGAGCTCGTAGAAAAGCGCTTTGCAGCTCGTCCAACTATCAATCGTATTGAGATTGAGCGTTCAGCGAACCTTATCACCATTACTATCCACACTGCGAAGGCTGGTGTTGTTATTGGTCGTGGTGGCTCAGGGGTTAATGAACTAAAGCGTCAAATTGAAAAGATCACGTCATTGCCAGTGCGCATTAATATTGAAGAGGTTCGTCGCCCAGAGCTTGCTGCAAAATTAGTTGCAGAGAACATTGCTCGCCAGCTAGAGCGTCGTATTAACTTCCGCCGTGCAATCAAGATGGCTGCACAAAACAGTATGAATGCAGGTGCAAAAGGTATTCGTATTGAGGTAGCTGGCCGTCTAAACAATGCTGAGATGGCTCGTCGTGAAAAAGTAATTGAAGGATCAGTACCACTACACACACTACGTGCTGACATCGACTTCCACGCTGCTCGGGCACAGACCCCTGCCGGCATCATCGGTGTAAAGGTATGGATCTATAAGGGTGAAAGGAGCTAGTCGATATGCTGTTACCAAAGAAGACCAAGCATCGAAAAGTTCGCAAAGGCCGCAATGACGGCAAAGCTAGTCGCGGTAACTATATCGCTTTTGGCGACTTTGCCTTACAAGCACAGAGCAACAATGACGTGACCAGTCGTCAGATTGAGTCAGCACGTCAGGCGATGACCCGCTACATTAAGCGTGGTGGTAAGATCTGGATTCGTATTTTCCCTCACACACCAATCACCCGCAAGCCTGTTGGCCTAAAGATGGGTATGGGCAAGGGAAATCCTGAGTTCTTTGCTGCTAAAGTGAAGGCCGGCACAGTCATGTTCGAAATGAAGGGTGTGTCTGAGGAAGTTGCCCGCGAAGCAATGCGTCTTGCGAGCCACAAACTTCCAGTAAAAACCAAGTTTATTAAGCGAGAGGATGCATAGCGATGGCAGAGAAGAAAGAACTATCATTGCAGGAGCAGCTACAAGCAAAGCGAGTTGAGCTAAAAGACTTGCGACGCTCACATGCTGCTGGTGAACTAGCAAACCCTCGCGCAATCACTAAAGCACGAAAAGATATTGCTCGTCTGGAGACTGCGCTCAGTGCAGCGCGCCTTGCAGAGCAGAAGGAGAGTAACTAATTATGGCCAAGACATTGACCGGTGTCGTGACATCTGACAAGCGCGATAAAACAATCACCGTCACTGTAACTAGTCGTGAATCTCATCCTATTTACGGCAAGCAATACACAGTGAGCCGCAAATATACCGCTCACGACGAAGCAAATGAAGCACACGAGGGTGACACTGTGCGAATTCGTGAAACTCGTCCTATCTCAAAGACCAAGTCTTTCACACTAGACAAGATCGTTGAGCAGGCTCGTGAAACACTAGATGGAGGTGACGCCTAATGATTCAACAGGAAAGTCGACTCAAAGTAACTGATAACAGCGGTGCAAAGGAAATTCTTTGTATCCGCGTACTCGGTGGCACAAAGCGTCGCTACGCTCGTGTTGGCGATGTTATCGTTGCAACTGTAAAGGAAGCAAACCCAACTGGCAACGTTAAAAAGAAGTCAGTAGTTAAAGCAGTAGTTGTTCGTACGCGTGATCAGATTCAGCGTAAGGACGGCTCAACAATCGCCTTTGATGATAACGCTGCCGTTATTATCAATGACGACAAAAACCCACGTGCTACTCGTGTTTTCGGACCAGTTCCTCGCGAGTTGCGTGACATGGGCTACAGCAAGATCATCAGCTTAGCACCGGAGGTACTATAATTATGGCACACGTTAAAACAGGTGACATCGTAAAAGTAATCGCCGGCAAGCATAAGGGAACAACAGGTAAGGTTGTTTCTGTGGATACTAAAGCAGGTACCGCTAAAGTAGAAGGTGTCGGCATTGGCCACAGGCACATTAAGCCAAGCCAGTTTAACCCACAGGGTGGTACTCGTGAAATTCACGTTGGACTGCCTCTTGGTAAGCTAGCCCTGATCGTAGATGAAAAGACCGGTGCAACGAGCCGCGTTGGCGTTAAAGTTAACGACGACGGCACAAAGGTTCGTGTAGCGCGCCAGCAAGATAACAAGGAGATTGCATAAGTATGGCAAATACAACGGCTGCGCCAACTCCTCGCTTGAAAGCTTTGTATAAAGATACCTATACCAAAGAACTCCAAGCCGAACTTGGCCTTGATAATGTTAACCGTGTACCAAAGCTTGAGAAGATTACCGTCTCAGTTGGTACTGGTAAGAAGAATGATGACAAGCGTTACCTAGAAGCAGTGCGCAATACGCTTACCAAGATTACTGGCCAGAAGCCAGTAGATCGCCTCGCTAAAAAGTCAATTGCTGGCTTTAAGATTCGTGCAGGCATGGGCAACCCTGTTGGTATTAGTGTTACTCTGCGCGGTGCACGCATGTACGAATTCCTCGACCGCCTAGTAAACGTAGCATTGCCTCGCGTACGAGACTTCCACGGCGTTGGTGTAAAGTTTGACAAAGGTGGTAACTACAACCTAGGTATTACTGAGCAGTCAATCTTCCCAGAGCTGACGTTTGAAGAGACACAGCTTGCACACGGTTTGCAAGTAACTTTCACCGTTCAAAGTGAGTCGCCAGAGGCTTCACGAGCTCTGCTTGAAAAGTTCGGAATGCCATTTCAAAAAGAAGGAGGCAAACGCTAATGGCTAAGAAATCAATGATTGCGCGTGATGAAAAGCGTAAGAAGATGATTCAAAAGTATGCAGCAAAGCGTGCTGAACTGAAAGAAATGGGAGACCTAGAGGGACTGCAAAAGCTACCTCGAAACTCAAGCCCAACTCGTTGGAAGAACCGCGACGTACTGAGCGGTCGTCCACGTGGATACATGCGTAAGTTCGGTTTGAACCGTATTAACTTCCGCGAAAAAGCATCAAAGGGTGAAATCCCTGGAGTCACAAAGAGTAGCTGGTAGGAAGGAAAGGAGAAATATATGTCATTACAATCAACTGACCCAATCGCTGACCTTCTGACGCGTATCCGTAATGCTGCTATGGTCGGCAAAACTGAAGTGCGCGTTCCAGCTAGCAAGATTAAGAAGGTTATTGCTGAGCAACTAAAGAAGAACAACTATCTAGCAGATGTTGCTGTTGAATCAGCAAAACCTCGCGACATTTTGGTAATCACCATCAATAACCCAGGTGAAAGCTGCACTATCAACGAGATTACTCGTCTTTCAAAGCCAGGACGCCGCGTATACACAAGCGCTGCAGATATCCCTAAGGTAAAGAATGGTCGTGGTATGGTACTCATCTCAACCTCAAAAGGTGTGATGACCGGCTACGAAGCAGCGAAGCAGAAGCTTGGTGGCGAATTACTACTAAAGGTATACTAGACCGCCGCTGCAATAAACAATATAAACGCCCTCGCAGGTGCACATGCGTAGGGCGTTTATGCTATTATAACAATCTAGCAAGATGGCATACATATCTCTATATAAAACGGTTATCGGCAATGGGCTGCTAGCTCATATCTATGAGCATCTACTTGCCCAAGATATTATGTGGTCTCTTCAACATAAGGGATTCTTTGTGCTAAGTGATGTGGCACTAACGGCAAAAACATACGGTGACAGCTGTTTTATGGATGCACAACTATGTAGTTCAGCTGCGCAAGAGACTTATGAGGAGGCGCTACAGCTGTTTGATAGTAAGAGTATCTCGAAGGCTGCGGCGCTGCGAGCAGTTTATGAATGTGGAATTGAGATGAGCCGGCCAGTGGTGGATGTAAAGCCCGAGGAGCTATTACGTAGTCTAGGCACTATACAATCTTCTGCTTGGCAGCAGCAAATAGATTTAACATACTGCAAAGCCTACGATGAGAGTTCCGTTAATACACAGGTTAGCACCTCATGTGTAACATACGGCGAACCTTCGGATAAGCTGTTTGCCGACTATGTTTTAGAATACTCAGTGGATGAGCAGTATATACACTCGCCCATTGACCAGGCACTGGCAGCGATTGTTATGCAGGCTGCCGCGCTTAATTTTTTAGTAGCAATTCGTGAGAAATATACGATATACGACCGAGGTGACCAGTGGTCGGAAGCATCTAAATCAGTTGGCTACCGCATGTTTCTAGGAGAGTCTGCGAAAGATAGAGGCCTAGCTGATGCATGTATGTGCGATTTCTTAGCATATAGACAGCGGCTACTTACTTCATCGTTTTGTGAAAATTTACGCGCAGCATTGGTGCGGCAATCGCGCACTTCCAATCAGCTACTCATTGATAGGGATCAGCTAAATGACATACTTGGCGGCTGCATTATTGGCGGCAAGGGCTGGGCTGAAATGGCAGATATTGCAAATATTAAGCGGCTACTTTCAGCTATTGAGCTGGACAGTTATCGCATTTAATTCTGCACGCGTATCATCGTGGCGCCTTATAGGCGTAAGCTACTTGCATATTTCCCCTGAGCTATGGTAAAATACCGAGGTTATTATTAAATCACGAGAAAGGTGAGTAATGAGTCTGAGTCGAATCGGAAAACTGCCGGTGGATATTCCGGCCGGTGTGACAATCACGGTTGACTCTGGTGATGTGGTCGTAAAGGGACCAAAGGGTGAATTAACACAATTCATCACGCCAGCAGTTGAGGTGAAAGTCGAAGACGGGCAGGTCACAGTTCATCCTAAAGATGAATCTAAGACAGCTCGTGCCCAGCATGGCTTGATGCGTGCACTGATTAACAACATGGTGATCGGTGTTACCAAAGGCTACGAGAAGCGTCTCGAAGTTAATGGTGTTGGTTTCCGCGTCAGCTCTAGCAACAATGAGCTAGAAATGGCACTAGGATTTTCACACCCAGTTACATACAAAGCGCCAGAGGGTGTAACCGTCACTAACGAAAAGATGACCATCATCGTTAGCGGCATCGATAAGCAGCAGGTTGGTCAAGTTGCTGCTGAAATCCGAGCACTAAAGAAGCCTGAACCATACAAGGGTAAGGGTATTAAGTATGCTGATGAGCAGATTTTGCGCAAGGCAGGAAAGGCAGGTAAGTAGGTATGAGTGATCTTGCAAAGAAAATCCTGAACAAGAAGCTTCGCAAAAACCGCGTTCGTGCTAAGGTGCATGGTAGCGCACAGCGACCACGTCTAAGCGTTACGATCAGCAATAGCCACGTTAGCGCTCAGCTTATCGATGACGATGCAGCAAAGACACTGGCTAGTGCAACCACCGTTGGTACTAAAGTTAGTGGATCACTCGCTGAGAAGGCTGCCCACATCGGTACAGAGATTGCGAAAAAAGCAAAGAAACAAAAGGTAACTGCAGTGGTATTTGACCGTAATGGTCGTAAATACGCCGGCCGCCTGAGTGCACTAGCCGACGCTGCGCGTAAGGAAGGATTGGAGTTCTAGTATGGCTGAACAAACAACTAAAGCTCATGCACCCCGCGCCCACAGCACCGATCGTCGCCCACGCCGCGATCACCGTCGCCGTGACAACGCACCTGCAGAGCCAAAAGAATTTGAAGAGATTGTAATTAACATCGACCGCGTGTCACGCGTGGTAAAGGGTGGTCGACGCTTCCGCTTTAAGGCGCTTGTTGTTGTTGGTAACCGCAAGGGTAAGGTTGGCGTTGGCGTTGCAAAGGGCCAAGACGTACAAACTGCTGTTGCGAAGGCAACTAACGTAGCAAAGAAGCATCTCATTACTATTCCAATCGCTGATGGTACTATTCCGCACGATGCAGAGGTAAAATTCACTGGTGCACGCGTATTGCTCAGGCCAGCAGCTCCTGGTACCGGTATTATTGCCGGTGGTGTTGTTCGCCAGGTTATTGGTGTAACTGGTATTAACAACCTGCTGTCAAAGAGCCTTGGATCAACCAATAAGGTGAACATTGCATACGCAACAATCGAGGCACTCAAGAGTCTTGTTCCTCGAGACCAGTGGCTTAACGCACCTAAGAAACAAGCAGAAAAGAAGGAGGCGTAACCTATGAAGTTCAACGAACTCCAAGTGACTGCACACAAGAATAAAAAGCGTGTTGGACGTGGTATCGCTGCCGGACAGGGAAAAACTGCTGGCCGTGGAACCAAAGGTCAGAACGCACGTACTGGTAAGAAACTGCGCGCAATGTTCCAGGGTGGACAGCGACCACTTGCTCAGGCTGTGCCAAAGGCTCGCGGATTTAAGAGTCTTCGTACACCGGCTCAGGTTGTATACCTTGATCATTTGAACGCGTTTGACGGTAAAGTTGTTGATAACGGACTACTTTTTGAAGAAGGCTACATCGCAACTCCATTCCACACAGTAAAAGTAATTGCTCGTGGTGAACTAACTGCAAAAGTAGATTTGAAGGTACAAGCAGCAAGTGCCTCAGTAAAAGAAGCGCTTGAAAAAGCTGGCGGCTCATTTGAAAAAGTGGCCGTACCGTTGCCAAAGAGCCAGAAAGAGGCGTAAGTCTCGCCTAATATCATAAATAAACCCGCTTTCCAAGGTGGGTTTATTTATTTTATTGCGTGCAGGGGTTTATACTGGAGGGCAAGGTGTGGTAAAATGCCTCATAGACAGTGTGAATAAAAAAAGTGATAAGGAACTATTATGAACTGGAAAACGATCTTCCGATCATTTAAAAACAAGGATATGCGCAAGCGTCTATTCATCCTGCTTGGCATTATCGTCGTGTATCGTTTCTTGGCCCACGTCCCTGTACCGCTTGCAGAGCCGGCACAGCTAAAAGAGGTCATGTCATCGATCATTGGCTCGCAAGGCTTTGGCGGATTTATGAATATTCTAATGGGAGGCGGCCTTACTAGCTTCTCAATTATCCTGGTTGGATTAAGTCCATTTATTACCGCAAGCATTATCTTGCAGCTACTAACAAAAGCACACCCACGCCTTGAGGAGATTCATAAAGACGGTGAATCAGGGCGCCGCAAAATTCAGCAGTGGACGCGTATTTTGTCGGTACCACTTGCTGTTATTCAGTCGATCGCATTTATCTTTCTGCTGCAACAGTCGGTGCTTCAAAGTAACACAACCAGCCTTGGTGACACTAGCCTGTTCCAATGGATTGTTGCGGTTACTGCGATGACTGCAGGTTCGGTACTACTGATGTGGTTTGGTGAGCTTATCACCGAACAGGGAATTGGTAATGGTCTGAGTATCTTGATCTTTGCCGGTATTATTAGTCAGGTCCCGGCTATGTTTGGTACGATCACCGGATCGCTGTTTGATACTTCTTCAGGTACACTTAATGTTTTCGGTTGGTTTACGCTGCCAGTCAACCCAACCGCACTATGGGTAGCCCTTGCTATCGCGATTCTAGGACTAGCTTCGCTGTACATTCTAGTTAAAATTAATGAAGCTCAGCGAGTTATTGTTATTAATTATGCCAAGCGTGTGCGTGGCAATAGTAGCTATGGTGGGGTTAAGAGTATCTTGCCTATTAAGCTAATTACTGCTGGTGTTATCCCGGTTATCTTCGCTGTCGCTATCATGAGTTTGCCAGCTTTTGTCGGCCAGTTGATGCTGCGTAGCGGTAACCAAAACCTTACCGAATTTGCTAATATTCTTATCACTTGGTTCCAGTCACCAAACCCTGGTGAGTTTACCGGGCAGACTGCACAGGCCTTCTTCTACCCAGCTATGTACTTTGTGCTAGTAGTGCTCTTTACCTTCTTCTATACAAGCGTCGTTGCTTTCAACGCCAGTGAAGTCGCAGAGAACCTACAAAAACAGGGTGGCTTTATTGAAGGTGTTCGCCCTGGTCAGCAAACTGAACAATTCCTAAGTAAGACCGTTAACCGCCTTACGCTATTTGGTGCATTGGCTCTTGGGTTTATCTCACTTATGCCATTTATCGGAGATTACATTCTGTATCACCTGGCAGGTATCCAGAATGCGAACCTCAGCATTGGTGGAACAGGACTACTCATTGTGGTAACCGTTGCACTTGAATCATTGCGTCAGCTCAATAGTCGCGCACTCATGGTGACATACGACGATTATAAGTAACCGCTACCTAGCGCGTGCACTGCCCCCTAAGATATGTTCTTACGGGGGTTTTGTGTTGTAATAGTCTATATTTTTTATAGTAACCAGAGTATACTAGTGAAGGTATTTTCTCACAAACAAAAACTGCTTGTGAATAGAGAGATAATAAGGTATAATGGAGAACTGTAACATATGGCTGGACAAAAGGAAGTGATCAAAATGACTGGGAAGGTGGTGGAAGCATTGCCAAATGCTCAGTTTAAGGTTGAACTGGAGAACGGTCATAGTATTATAGCCCATATTAGCGGCAAGATGCGCAAGCATTATATCCGTCTAGTTCCGGGCGACAGGGTGGAAGTTGAGATGACCCCTTACGATCTTACAAAGGGTCGAATCACCTTCCGTCTTAAAGATTAATTTTAAGGGAGAAGGAGTTTTTTATCGCTCATGAAAGTTCGTGCGAGTGTCAAAAAAATCAGTCCCGATGATCAGCTAGTGCGCCGCAAAGGTCGCTTGCGTGTCATCAACAAGAAAAAACCTAAGAATAAGCAAAGGCAGGGTTAAGTATGGCTCGAATTGCTGGGGTAGTTATCCCATCAGAGAAGCAAGTTCAGATCGCGCTTACCTACATTTATGGTATCGGTCCGAAGTTTGCTCGAGACATCCTTGCGGCGGCTAACGTTGAGCCGACCACTCGGGTGAAAGATCTCACCGAGGCTGAAGAACAGAAAATTCGCGAAATTATTGACGCGAACTACACCGTGGAAGGTGATCTCCAGCGCTTGGTGACTAATAATATCAAGCGTTTGAAGGATGTAAACGCCTACCGCGGGCTTCGCCACAAGGCAGGATTGCCAACTAAAGGACAGCGTACTCGTACGAACGCACGAACTCGTAAGGGCCGCGCTATTTCGGTTGGGGGTACTCAACCAAAGGCAGCATCAAAGACGTAAAGTAGGAAGAAAGGATAGACAATGGCAGATAATAAGACTTCTAGTCGAAAAAAGCAGCGTCGATCAGTTCCTGCTGGTCAGATGCATGTACAAGCAACATTTAACAACACAATCATTACCTTTACAGACAAAAAAGGTAACGCGCTCGCAGCAGCAAGTGCTGGTTCATGTGGTTTCCGTGGTGGTAAAAAAGGCACGGCGTACGCGTCTCAGGTTGCTGCAGAAAAAGCAGCAGAGCAGGTTACTGCCCTGTATGGCCTTAAGTCTGTAGACGTATTTGTTAAAGGTGTTGGGCTCGGACGCGAAGCTGCAATTCGTGCGGTTGGTGCGTTCAATATCTCAGTAGAAAGTATTAAAGATGTGACTGGTGTACCACACGGTGGTGTGCGCCCACGCAAGGCAAGGAGGGCTTAAGTTATGGCACGTGATACATCTCCGATTGTAAAGCAGAGTCGCCGTGAAGGATATGCTCTTCACCCTAAAGCGAACAAGGTACTTGCGCACAAGACTGGTATTCCTGGTCAGCACGCACACAGCCGTCAGGGCAAGCCAAGCCTCTATGCAACGCAGCTTCGCGAAAAGCAGAAGGTTCGCCGTATTTATGGTCTTGTTGAAAAGCAGTTTGCTCGTTTGATGAACGAAGCTAACCGCGCAAGTGGTCACGGTGTGCTACCTGGTGAGCTGCTGCTGCAGCTTCTTGAGCGCCGCATTGACAACGCAGTGTACCGCGCTGGTTTTGCAACTAGCCGCCGTGCTGCACGTCAGCTCGTAAGCCACGGTCACTTTGAGCTTAATGGTCGTCGCGTTGATATTCCTTCAATTCGTTTGAAAGCCGGTGACGTACTGACTGTTCGCCCAAAGAGCACTAAGTCTGCATATTTTGCAGCTATCAACGACATTCATGGCAACACCGAGCAAGCTCCACTAAGCTGGCTCAAGGGAGACATTAAGAACCTGAAGATTGAAATCGTTGGGTTACCAAAACGTGAAGAAGCTGAGGCAAATATCAACGAACAGCTGATCGTCGAGTACTACTCACGATAGGACAAGGGAGCAACAAACCGTTATGTCAAAAGCGATTTATAATCCGACGCTTGCCAGCGTCGAAGAGCACACTAACGAAAGCGCAACCTTCACTATCGAGCCATTGCAAGCAGGCTACGGTAACACATTAGGAAACAGTCTACGTCGCGTACTTCTATCTAGTGTTCGCGGTGGGGCAATTGTTGCCTTTCGTATTCAGGGGGCAACCCATGAATTTACGGCAATTGAAGGTATTAAAGAAGATGTTGTAGATATTATGCTCAACATCAAGAACATTCGCTTGCGTGTATTAACAGATGAGCCTGTTGAGCTGCGCCTTGAAAAGCATGGCAGCGGCCCAATCTTAGCTGGCGACATTCAGACAACTGCTGACGTTGAGATTGTTAACCCAGAGCAGATTATTGCAACTGTTGATGATCCAAATGGCTCGGTTGTTATCGACTTTGTCGCTGAAGCCGGCCGCGGTTATCTCACTATTGAGGATTCAACAGTAGACCGCCTCCACAGTGATATGATTGCTGTAGACGCAGTCTTTAGCCCAGTACTTCGTGTGCGCTACAAGGTTGGTGGTACCCGCGTTGGACAAGAGACTAACCTCGATAAGCTAACGCTTACTGTTGATACTGACGGCACAATGTCGCCAAAAGATGCATTCGAAGAAGCTGCAGCAATTCTGGTTAACCAATATGAAGCACTTGCTGGAAGTACGCGCGTTGAAGCTGCGCCAGCACTTGTACAGCCGCAGCAGCAGAATGACGAGAGCGAGCTTAATACGCCAATTGAAGACCTCGATCTATCATCGCGTACCGCTAATGCGCTAATCAACAACGATATTCGTACTGTGTATGATCTCGTGACTCTTAGCGAGCAGGATCTTCGCGAGCTAAAGGGATTTGGGTCAAAGGCCCTTGATGAAGTTAAAGATAAACTAGCAGAACTGGAGCTATAATCGATGCACCGACATGGATATAAAGGGCGCAAGTTCGGCCGCGAGCGTGATCAGCGCCGTGCTCTGATGAAGGGTCTGGCTACCAGCCTAGTAGAGCATGGTCGTATTGAGACAACATTGCCAAAAGCCAAAGAACTGAAGCGCTACATTGAAAAAGTAATCACTAAAGCGAAAAAAGGCGACCTACACAACCGCCGCCAAGTAATCGCCAAACTATCAACACAAGCTGCGGCATTTAAGCTTGTAGACGAGATTGCACCAAAGCTCGCTCACCGCACTAGCGGGCACGTACGTGTTGAGCGAACCCGACTGCGCGTCGGTGACGGTGCACAGCTTGCTGTAGTTGAGTTTGTTGATGATATCTCGGCGCCAGCTAAAGAGGGAGAGGCATAATGAAAACTTTTTCACAAAAACCGACTGAAGTACAGCGTCGTTGGATTCTCATTGATGCTGCAGAAGCACCTCTTGGCCGCGTTGCAACGCAAATCGCAACCTACCTCACTGGTAAGTATAAGCCAAGCTACACCCCACACACTGATGGTGGCGACTACGTTATCGTAATCAATGCCGGCAAAGCTGTAGTAACTGGTAACAAAGAGACTGCAAAGACGTACTACCATCACACTGGATTTCCTGGTGGAATCAAAGATGCACGCCTTGAAGAAGTTCGTGAGAAGTTCCCAGAGCGCATCGTTGAGAATGCAGTACGCGGCATGCTTCCAAAGAATAAACTACAGGCTGAGCGCATGAAGCGTTTGCGCGTTTTCGCTGGAAGTGAACATGCTCATGTAGCACAAAGCCCAGAGAAAGTTGAGGTACGATAATTATGGCAGAGAAGACTTACTTTTATGGTCTTGGTCGACGCAAAAGCGCGACTGCCCGTGCTCGTCTATACGCGGGCAAAGGTGAGCTGACTATTAACGACAAGCCTGCACTAGACTACCTCTGTGGCAACCAAACATTGCTTTCAGAAGTACTTGATCCACTGACACTCGCTGGTAAACAAAAAGATTTTGATATTACCGTGCGTGTAGCAGGTGGCGGTCTGGCTGGCCAGGTAGATGCCATTAAGCTTGCAATTGCTAAGGCACTGACCGTTGGACACAGCGATCTACGACCAGCTCTTAAGAAGGCAGACCTTCTTTCACGCGACCCACGCGAGAAAGAGCGTAAGAAATACGGACTTCGCTCAGCACGTAAGCGCGAGCAGTTCTCAAAGCGTTAAGCGTTATCACTTGTTGTTACGTAGACCCCGCAGCAATGCGGGGCTGCTTTGTATATGAAGCGTATAGTATAATTAAGTTATTATGTCTCACCAGATTTCTCATGCTGATACGATTTGGGGCCGTACACTGCATAATTTTTTACGGCTTCCGTATCTGCTTCATGCACATATTCAGGAGCCAGCCACTAAAAATAGGCGAGCTACGACTGTCGTGCTTCTGCATGGAATCGGTGATAATACTGATACGTGGGAGCCCATTGTGCGTCGGCTGCCGAAATCGTATCGTGTTATATCGCTAGATTTACTCGGCCATGGGCAAAGTCCGGCACCACAGCGTCAGCAGTACAACGTCGCTGTGCAGGCTCGAGCTGTCGCTGCGACATTACTTCGTAAAGGCGCTAAGAAAAACCTGATTGTGGTGGGTCATTCAATGGGGGCACTGGTTGCAACTGAACTAGCAAAACGACAGAGCCATTCCATACGAGCCATGGTGCTCTGTAGCCCTCCGCTATATCCACAAGGAGAAGCTAGGTTACCCACCGAACAAAAGGCACCAACCTCGGTGAAGAGCAGGGCAGCCACTCAAGAGAAGCGGCTCATTGCGCTATATACCTATCTAATCGACAACCCAGACAAACTCGTCTCAATAGCACGCAGAGTCCGCTCGCTTGGGCTACTTGGGCAAGAGTTCAGCGTTGATGACACCTATTTAATTCCTTTTATTGCCTCTCTCCGCGGTAGTATTATTAATCAAACTGCTACGCGAGATCTTTGTGGCTTACATTTGCCTTTTACGCTTATTCACGGGCGGTATGACCCAGTTGTTATTCGGCAATATTTGCGAGATGTCGCGACAGCTAATCCTCAGTCACGGTTTCGAGAAGTGTACGCCCAGCACGGCATTGGTGCACCACATTACGCCCGCGCAATTGTGCAAGAAATTAACCATTACGCAGCTGCCAGCAAATAATATATCTACCCCGAAGGTAAATCATTATCGCGCCCATGGCGTCACCTGATATAATAAACTGTATGAGTATACAGCCAACAATTCTAACAGGTGTGCGCGCAAATAACGACCTAACACTGGGTAACTATTTTGGCGCCATCTTACCAACGGTGCGTATGGCGCAGCAGCGGGCTGATGATTTTACCATTAATATGTTCATCCCCGACTTGCATAGCTTTACGACACCGATTGATCACACTGAACTACAAAAGCAAATCATGCATAACGCACGTATTTTTATAGCGGCAGGCCTCCCAGTTTCACACCCAAATGTGCATCTGTATCGTCAAAGTTATATTCCTGCGCATAGCGAACTCACCTGGATTTTGGACTGTTTCACAGGGTTTGGCGAAATGAGCCGCATGACACAGTTTAAGGATAAATCTGCCTCACTAGGCGGTGACCGCGTAACAGTCGGACTGTTTAACTATCCGGTGCTAATGGCTAGTGATATTTTACTCTATAACGCAAGCTATGTGCCTGTAGGTGATGACCAAACTCAGCACCTAGAATTTGCGCGCGACATAGCCGAAAGGATTAATAAAAAATTCGGTGCTATTTTGCAGGTGCCAAAGCCTGTTCACGAACAGCACGCTTTCTTTGGACGTCAAAAGGGTCTGCGTATCATGGATTTGCAGCATCCTACCAAAAAAATGAGCAAATCGGATGAGTCAGGCAAGGGTGTTATCTTCTTGAGCGATTCACCAAAAGCTGCCCATAAAAAAATTATGTCAGCGACAACCGACAGCCTAGGGGCTATCGCCTACGACCCCGCACAGCAGCCGGGCATTAGTAACTTGCTTGAGCTACTAAGCGTCATTCGTCAGCAGCCTTTGGCTGAAATAGCTGCCGAATTTGCAGGCCAACAACGCTACGGTGATTTTAAGCGTATCGTTGCGGATGCCGTAGCTGCATTTTTGACTGAATTCCAACAGCAACTAGCACTAGTTGACGACGAAACGATAGAAACAGCGCTCACAACCTCGGAGAAGGCCGTACGACCTGTAGCAGAGGACACCCTACTTCGCGTCCAGAAAGCTGTAGGATTACGAGCATGATAAAGTATACAACTCGGGATATTGTCGCTATTTTGCGTTTGTTTGGCCTGGCGACTAATCAAACAGGCCAACGAGATATTAGCTACGTACAAAGTCGTGCGCCGGCTGATCATAGCACCATCGTAGCGTTTGTCTATCAGAAAAATCATTACTACATCATTCATGATGATGAAATTGAAGATAACGAGTCAACGGCTAGCCTCAGTGTTGCGGCAGCATATGGTGAACAATCTGGATCGCTCGTACGGAACCCTAAAGAAACAGATTTTACCGCGTATGGTATGCCATACAAAGGAAAAGAAGTATATCTCTACAAAGCGACCCCAACCACTATGCGTCTCGACGTCCTGGTATCTCAACGTCACCCAGAGCTTTCACGTAGTAGCTGGCAAAAGCACATCAAAGCTGGTCACGTACAAGTGAATGGCTCTGTGGTGCGCACGCCACGTACCGAGGTTCATCCGCATGACACTATTGTGATCACCATGCCAGAGTCTGCGCAAGAAAAAGTTGCATTGCCGGTGTTATACAGCGATAACCAAATTATGGCCGTATCTAAGCCTGCAGGTATGTTGACGCACGCTAAAGGCGGTATTGTACCAGAGTACACCGTTAAAGATTTCTTTGAAGCGCACTATTTGTCAGATGATCGCAGCGACCGCACCGGCATTGTGCATCGCCTCGACCGAGCAACCTCTGGGGTTATTGTCGGTGGACGCACCAAAGAAGCGGTAGCTGAGTTGCAGCGCCAATTTGCAAGCAGACGCGTACAAAAAGTATATGTAGCCGTCGTACAGGGTGTATTGCCGCAGCCCGAGGCTATTATCGACGTGCCTATTGCGCGTAACCCTAAAAAACCAAGCACATTCCGGGCTGATAGCCGTGGGAAATCAGCGCAAACACGCTACCGCGTCATTTCAACGCACAATGGCTATAGCACGGTGTTATTATTTCCAAAAACAGGCCGCACACACCAGTTGCGCGTTCACCTAGCATACCTTGGTACACCAATTGTAGGTGACCCTGTCTACGGGGCAGGAGCCCATTCGGATCGGCTAATGCTCCATGCATTGCAGCTTACCTTTACCAACATGCAGGGAGAGGAGGTAACCGTCAAGTCTCCTTTGCCAGATGAATTTTTGCCCTACACTCAAGATGTATCAACAATCGCTGCATTAAGCTAATTATTTTACACTAATGAAACTGCCACTTCGTTTTCAAAAACACATTGAGCCACTGCTTACAAAAGCATCGCTGCCACAAGCCATGCTTATTGTTGATGGTGGGTCGGGGCTATCTAATGAAGTCGCCCACACCATCATTCAAAGCAGGCCTTTTGAGGTGGTACCGCTAGCTCCTATTTCTGCTGGCGACAGTGCTACACAATCACACATATCGGTAGCGAATATTCGCGAATTAACCGTGCAGCTTCGAACGCAGGCTGTGCACCCACGTATTGTGCATATCAGCAGCAGTGAAGCTATGACAATTTCTGCACAAAACGCTTTCTTAAAGCTGCTCGAAGAGCCTCCTGCAGCTACTCATTTTCTGCTTACCGCCAAAGATACGACCTTGCTGCCAACTATACTTTCGCGTTTGCAGCGATTGCAGCTGTCGCCACTTACTCACGAAGAAATACAAACCGTGCTTAATGAGCACACTATCACCGACAATGTAAAACGGCAACAGCTACACCTACTGTCTCGTGGTAATGCACATGAGCTCGATAAACTGCTCACCGATGATGCCTATTTTCAAAAGCAGCGCCGTTATGCACAAGATGCCAAGCTGCTTATTAGTGGCACGCTATACGAGCAATTGGCCTGCGTGCAGCGCTATGCCAAACTAGATCGAGAGGCCACCAGGCAGCTCCTTACTATCTATGATGCTCTTTTAACATCACTTGTAAAGACCCGGCCTGAGGCTGTTTCTCCCCAGATAGCACGCTTAAGCGGAGCCATGCGTCACCTGGAAATAAACGGAAATCTACGACTCGCTCTTCTGCAAGGTGTGGTATAATAAGTTTATGTTTGGCTTTATTATTCTGGTGGGAATAGGTGCATGGACATTGTCGCGACATCCCGCCGCAGCAGCAGCGGGTGTTCCTGGTGCGATATCTGAAAAAATGGATAAACTATGGATTATCGCACAAGATGCGTTGCACGACAAAAAGTATTTGCGTGCAGAAAAAGCGCTTTTGACGATTTTACGTGTCGACGAACGCAATGCCACCGCCTATAACCGCTTGGGTATTCTATATGCGAAACAGCAGGCCTACAAAGATGCTGTTGAGTGTTTTGAGATTGCCCAAAGCTTAGAGCCAAGCGCTTCTAGCCTTCACAATGTCGGCCTTATTCATTATGAAACTGGCGACTATGATAAGGCTGCGCTTGCTTTCGAGCAAGCGATTGAAATGGATGATAGTATTCCAGCGCGATATATTGCCTATGCTAAAGTACAGGAAAAACGTGGCAAGCAAAAGCAGGCTGTCGAGGCACTTGAAAAAGCTGCCAAAATCGACCGCTCGCCTCAGGTGCTACATTTCCTAGCTGAAGCGTACGATAAACTTGGCGAAGTTGACCTCGCCAAACAATTGCGAGAGCAGTCAACCATTATGCGTGCACCTACGCCAGAGCAAATTGCTCAAGCGCAGGCGTCGCGAGCTGCACATGCAGCACATAATGTCCAAACCTCGCACAACACTATTCGTTCGCGTGTGGTACGCTGAATCGTCTCTTACCGCAAATGGTGTGACCGTTCCTGAATTTCGTATCACCGCACATGAAAACTAACCATTATAGGGAGGACATATGCAACGAACCATCACTATCATTACCAGTAGCTTGCTACTGATTGGTGCTAGTGCGGCTGGTTGGGGTGTACAGCAGCAGCAAAAAGCAGAACCCAACGAACCAGCCAAGGTGCAACAAGTGCAACAACCAGAGCAGAAGAAGGAAGAGAAGCCGCAACAGCAGCAAGCTTCAAACTCTGGCCAAGTTGCTTCAACCGCAGCAGATAAGTCTGGCAACCAGGGCAAGAAGCAAGAACTCTTGCAGCTTGCTAACAACGAGCGCGCACGCTACAATGCACAGGCGCTACAGGTTGATCCTGAAGTTGTCGGTAGTGCTCAGTACAAGGCAGAAGACATGGCTAATGGTAACTACTTTGGCCACGCAGATAAGTCTGGTACAACAGAAAATGGTATGAACAAGCTCCACAAAGACAATCCTGAGTGCCGTTCATGGGCTGAAAACATTGAGAAGATCAAAGATCCAACAAAGCCTATCTCAAGTCAGCGCATGATGCAAATGTGGATCGACTCAAAGACCCACCACGAGACGCTTAAAAATGCGAAGTACACACACACTGGCTTCGGTATTGCGATCTCAAAAGACGGCACCATGTACGCTGTGCAGCACTTCTGTCAAAAGTAGTGTAGCTGGCGATATACATAATAACCCCCCTCTGAGTGAGAGGGGGTTTTGTTATTTATTAATACATTTGCAAATATATTATTGCTTAGGGATACTAGGGTGCACCGAGCCATCGCCACTAAAAACAGCCTCACCAGATGCTGCAATAGCTTGAACAGTAGCAGCAACAGCGACTGGATCACGAAAATAAGCTTCTGCAAATTCCGGTGAAGCATCCGTAAGAGGGTCATGCAAAAAGCTCCAGGCCGATAAAGCCAGCAAAGCAGGCAATAGGTCAATGCCTTTTTGCGTTAATGTATAATACATCACCCTACGATCAGACTCTGCTGGATTTTTAGCCAAAATACCATCTCGCTCCAGTTGAGCTAATCGATCAGTCAAAATATTACTAGAAATCTTCTCGGTTGAAACCAAAAACTCGGTAAAAGTATGCTTACCATCAAGTGCGATATCACGCACAATTAACAGCGACCATGGGTCACCAATAGTTTCGAGTGCGAAATTAATTGCACAGTGTGATTTACCGCGTGCTCGTTTCATACAGCTTAGTATACCATATAATCTACTGCATATATTACTTGTATAATACAAGTAATATATGCTATCCTTTAGGTAGATAGCACTTAACCCATAGGAAAGGATTGACTACACGCCTATGAACGACACAACTTTCGTATCTCAGTATATTGCTGCGTGGAGCACCACGAGCGACGAAGAGCGAAATAAACTTGTAGACCAGCTATATGCCCCTAACGCGGTATTTTACAATGAAATGGGTGAAGTACACGGTCAGGAAGCGATTGCAGCACAAATAAAAAGCGTTAATGTCCGTGACATCCAGAACAAGGGGATTCAAAATCACCTGCTCGGCTTTGAGAAGAACCACAACCTCTTAAACATCAGCTGGCAAATGCTAGCTCCAAATGATGCAGTTGTGGCCGATGGCGCAAGTATTTTGCTGCTCGACGATGCTGGCAAGATTGTACAAGATTACATTTTTGTACGTCCGGTATCTCAATAATACCACTCCTTTTTATATTATCTTACGCCTCACACCGTAGTGAGGCGTTTTGATTTAGTAAAATAAAAAACCTACGCGTGCTGCGTAGGCGTTTATGCTACATGGAGCCACGATCGGGACTTGAACCCGAGACCCCTTCCTTACCATGGAAGTGCTCTACCGACTGAGCTATCGCGGCGGATTAATAAGCCTATTGTAACAGACGTTGTACCTCCAGGCAAGCACTTCCTTGGCATTGACTACTTGCTAGCAGGTGACGCTTCTGCTATAATACCGCAAGAGATTAGAGGATTATTAATAAATATTAGGATAAAGGTATATGGCAAAAAAGAATACTAAACGTAAGCTAGTTGGCCTCGTGAGTGAGCTAAGTGGTCATCGCACCTACTACACCAAGAAGAATACGCAGAACACTCCTGAGAAACTTGAGCTTCGCAAGTATGACCCAATTGCACGCAAACATGCACTGTACGTAGAAACCAAGAAAAACCTTGGCCGCAACGAAGTAAAAGCTCGCAAGAGTTAACGCAACATCGCCGCAGTATGCGGCGTTTTCTTTTGCCTATCGTATCGATATATTACCCATAGTTTGGTATAATGGTTGCATGAAACAAGTATCATTTGACGCAATTATTATTGGCTTTGGAAAAGCGGGGAAGACGCTCGCTGGAGCACTCGCAAAAGCAAACAAACGAGTAGCACTGATAGAAAAATCAAAAGAGATGTATGGCGGAACCTGCATTAATATCGCCTGTATCCCGACAAAAACGTTAGCGAGCAGCGCGGCGCAGGGGCTTTCTTTTGATGACGCAATGCAAAGGCGAGGCGAAGTCGTCGGCCGATTAAACACTAAGAACTACCACATGCTGGCAGACAATCCTGGAGTCACTGTTATTGACGGTATGGCTTCATTTGAAGATAGCCGTACGGTGCGCGTTACTGCTGGTGATGAAACACTTCTCCTAACAAGCGACCAAATATTCATCAACACCGGAGCAACTCCGGTGATCCCAGCCATTCCAGGTCTGGAATCTAGCACCCGCGCATTCACAAGCACCGAGATGCTACTTGCTCAGCAGCAGCCAAAACAGCTTGCCGTTATTGGAGGTGGCTTTATCGGGCTTGAGTTTGCCTCTACCTTTGCACAGCTTGGCACCAAGGTAACAGTCTTTAATCGCAGCGACAAGCTCGCGGCGAGTGAGGACCCTTCTGTGGCTGCAGCTATCGAGTCAACTCTCGTCGACCAAGGCATTACAATCGTTCATAATGCTAACATTACTCAAGTTAGCGATACAGACACCGGGGTTGCCGTTACTAACCATGCAGAAACAACAGAGTTTGACGCCGTTCTTGTAGCTACTGGCCGACGTCCATTTACCGATGGGCTAAATCTTGCGGCAGCTGGCGTGGACATGTCTGAAACAGGTGCTATTATCGTAAACGACAAGCTAGAAACCTCAGCACCTGGTATTTATGCGATGGGCGATGTTACCGGTGCTCCACAATTTACTTACTTATCGCTCGATGATTTTCGTATTCTTCGTAGCCAGCTATTAGGAGATGGTAGCTATACACGAGCGCAAAGATCGCCACTCGTCACCGTAGTCTTTATGCAGACTCCATACGCCCGCATTGGTATGACAGAGGCTGAAGCGCGACAAACTGGGCGCCAAATAGCGGTTAAAGAGATGCCAGCCGCAGCAATTCCACGGCTCCATGTTGATGGCAAGCTAACTGGGCTTCTTCGCGCTATCGTAGACACCGACACCCAGGAGATCCTAGGTGCTGCGCTACTTTGCCAAAATGCACACGAGGTCATTAATATTATAAAAACTGCCGTGGATAATCAGCTGCCATACACCGTGCTACGCGATCAAATCTTTACACACCCAACGGTAAGCGAATCACTAAATGATTTATTTGCAATATAGGAGGTAGTCTCCTTTGCATGCCGTTTGCGCCCTAGCTAATAATTAGCCGGGGCGCTTTTGGTTGAATGCTATATAATAATTTGATATACAATCAAAAACCCGGCAATTACTGCCGGGTGATAATACCTGTGGTGCTGGAAGTAGGACTCGAACCTACGAAGCCATACGGCGGGAGATTTACAGTCTCCTGTGATTGCCACTACACGATTCCAGCATACAATAAAATATGGAGCCGATTCAGGGACTCGAACCCAGGACCTGCTGTTTACAAAACAGCTGCTCTAACCAACTGAGCTAAATCGGCACAACCAAACCAATTGGTATAGCTAGTATTATAGTGGAGATATGTTATTTGGTCAATAGAATTTTATGCATTTTATTGCGCACGACTGGTGTACTGTGCTTCGCGCACCGCCTGGTATTGAGCATCTGTCATCAGTGCTAACCAGACGGCATTTTTAATCATTGTCACCAGTGACTCTTTAGTGATTTTGGCGTAATCGTGGCTGATGATAATGTGGTTGCGATCATATTCGATACAGCAAGGGTAATAATGCTGAGCTAACACCATAGAAATATCCGGCCTGACAAGATATTCAATAAGTTGCTGCTGAGCTGGTGACCCATACACAGTATAACGACTATTCAGCAGTGCGGGGTATCGCCAATACGTTCCAAGTGAAAGCGGCTGCATCTCGGGCTGCAAATCTAATGCTGCGTGGTACCATACATCGCGGTGCCCATGTGGTGCAAAAAAAATATGAGGTAGTGGATAGCCCGCTTTCGTATCAACCTGCACAATAAACCACTGTTGTTGGCGAGTGCTACCATCAGGAGCCTGCAGGGTAGCCTGGCGGCGCAAAAAAACCACCTCATACCCACCATATGAGCCAAAGCAGTAGTGACTATCTTTTTGAGATTGGTGCGTTGCCATACCGCGCACTAATGTTGCACTGTTATCGGTATAATCAACTTGGCCGTAATAGGTTAGGCCCAATTCTGACATTGCAGCTTGTAGCATTTTCTGTAGCTTTAGCTCAGCCGATATTTGTTTCGGTGACAACTTCCTGGTAATATCCTGAAAACGATACTGCATAGACATAATAAATAAAAGCTTAAAACGTATTCTTATTATATAATAGATGATTTGGTATAGCAACCAATCTTGCTATAAGCCACTTGTTAGACGACCGTGTCAAGCAGGGTACTTAGGAGTTCTGCTCGCTGCCATGTCGTTTCTAACTGCAGCCTGACCAGTCGCTGCAAGTGCCATGTAAGCAGTGCACGGTCCGACTGTTCGGCGTAATATTGCGCAAGCCAGGCATGAATCAGTGCAACTCGGCTATCAACCGGGCGACCTTCTGGGTGATTGCGCCACTGCTGGTATAACTCATCGAGAGCATCTCCAATATGAGTAGCTTGCTGTTTGAAGTAGGTATCCCCACTCGGAAGCATACCGTAGGTAAATAGTGCATAAAAAATCAAACTCTGTTCATACACCGCCTCAAAACCGCAACCAGCAAGTGCCACTGGTTGATGATCCATTTCTAACGTAGCCGCAATATCATCGGCAAGCGCCTCCCAGGCGACAGTGTCTTCGCGCTGCTTTTGCTGCTCGGCCACGCCGCTAGCTGCGCGACAAGCTGCGTATAAAACAACATGTGTATACAAAGAAGGAACATCGCTTCGCTCCGATGAGCCGTCAACCATAAACTGCTCATAATATTCGCCAAGTGAACGCATGGCTGGCTGTAAGAATTTTTTATACAAAGGGCGAATGCTGCGTTTAGCTGGCATTTGCCTAGATAGCTGCGCAAACAAGAATATGAGATTCGCTAGTACATCTGGCTGGAGCGGCTCGTGATACGCATGGTTTTTGCGGCTAGTGCTCTGCTTAACTAGCGGGGTGCTATCGGTAAAAAGGTCGCTTGTCTGTATAGATATGCCTCCGCGCACGGTAAATGTAGCGGCTATTTGCGTAAATACATCCGCTACCTCGGTATAGTGACCGAGCCGCAACAGTGGCCATAGCGCAAATGCAGTAGCGCGCATAGAATAATAGTAGTCGCCCGTCGCTGGATGTTGTTCAGCCACACCGACAGGGAAACAGTGTGAGCGCACGGCAATCGCATTGGCAAGGAAAATTCGACGCAAAGGCGGAGTCATACCGCGGAATAGCCGAGCAACTGGTACCGACCACTCTGACCAAGCCTGACCAACAACCTGATAGTGATGAGCAAACCCTTGCTTCCAGACTCGATTATGGATCTTCAGAGTGTTACTGCCAGTAGTACCCACAGAAAACAGCACATCAACATGCTTGGAACTGTGCGCAGGAATATCAAGCGATATATAGCTAGCCTGCTGCTTGTGTTTGACGCGATGCTGCGCCGAATCCGTGGCAGCCACACTAACAGCTATGGCAGCGTGTGAGCTCAGGTGCAAAGCCAGTGGGAAAGCGGAAGCAGCACGCTCAGACTTAGCTTTGGTGCGCGGCAGGATTATCTCTTCCTGCACATATGCCTGCGGTTGCCGAAAACTAATGTGACGCCTCAGTACAAGCTGCACTCGACGAGGACGATCCCAGCGATTGACCACTTGTATGCGCTGCCATACAGCAGCAGCCTGGTGCGCCACGGTGCCGTGCACCTCCAAGCTAATACCAATCTTTTTGTTTGTTGCAATTAACCGTAGAGCCGCCAAGGGGTATTGTACAGTCTGCTGCAATTTCCAGTTTTCAGTATCATCCAACCACGACAAAGCCCCATCTATGCGCACGCCAAATGCCAAAGGTGAAACAGGCGCTTCATCTTTCCAGTCTATAAGCCCCCGGTAAGTGCGAGGGTCCATTAGGTGCAGTGCTTCTATGCCACCTCGTGAATCAAATTTTACTGCCAACTGGCTATTGCTAAGTAACATTATACCTCCCTGATAATTCTGTCTCTTGTGTAGTATCATGTTGACTGCGTAGTACGATATCCTGCAAACTATTCATTGCCCGCAGAAAAACCTCATGCGGTGGCGCTGAATTGTATGCAGCATTATCCATTGCTTTTACAATATCAACTGATTGCAAAAGCCGCCAGTCTTCCTGCAGCTGCGTATCACCACTGTCTTGCACGGACGCCTTGATATCATATAATTGATGCAAAAATTCTTTTTGCAGATCATTGCCAATCAAGCTGCGCAGGTCACCACTTGCCAGCCATGTGCTTGTTTTTGCAGTTCGCACCTCCTCACGTGGCGTAAACTGCTCAGCGGCATCGAGTGGGGTAATATATCTTCCATAGCTTGGCCAAGCTGCCAAAAACTCTGCTAAAAATCGCCAATTTGGCTGACTATCTGCTTCCTGCAGGGAAATAGCATCAATAAAAAGACCCGATACTTGCTGCTGCGGATTAAATGAGTTTGCGTACTGGGCTGCAAATTCCATGCCAGATACGCCACTAGCAGAACCACTGATGTGTGCCATTAGCTGCTGGCTCGCTTGACGATCACGCATGAGAAGCCGCACCGCCTGAGTGCGAGCCGGTCGATGCAAAAAGCGTGGATCTACCTGCTGGTATTGATCCGCTAGTATAACACCATACCCAGCTGCGTCTGCCCAGGCAGCCAGTTGATCATCATACGCAAGTTCTGCAACCTGAAACACTCGCGGCTGAGTACCGAAATAATGAGTAATATGCTGCTCGTGCTTAGCAACCTGCATTACAAATTCTGCGCGATCATAAAAGAAGGCAAGCGAGTGGGCATCGGCTTCGGCAGTTATAATCGCATGTCCTGACGCAACATACGCCCGAATTTTATCAATAAGAGACTGGTCCCAGCGTAAAGCTTGCTGCAAAAAAGGACCGCTAACGCTAAACGTTATCTGCAACGTTGACTGAGCAGCAATAACCCGGTCAAGCACAGCAAACAGCGGAGCGTACACGTGCTGAGCGGCCTCAAGGAAAAATGACTTTCCCTCGTCTAGAGAGCCGCTTGCCAATTCCGCACCAACATACTGGTGCCGAGCCCCAATATCAGCAATACCATACGGGCCAAGCACCCATGGACAATGCAGCCGAATATATAAACTCACCGCTTTTTGGTTCATACGCGGCTCCTCTCGGTCCTAACTGATGATAATCGAGGTGTTGATTGGGTGGTATTTGCAAATAATTGCAAGTACTGCTTTGCAGCAGATCCCCATTGCGCCGACGTATACTGCTGCTTTAGCTGCGCTATGACCTCTGCGCGTAGCTGTGGATCAGCAATATATTCTAGTAGCAGCTCTGCTAATCGGCCCGTATCCCAGTAGTCATATTGTGGCGCGGCAGTAAGCACTTCAGATACGCCAGACTGCTTTGTAATAATCGTCGCGCAGTTATAATGAACGGCCTCTAATGCTGTCAGTCCAAATGGTTCATTAACAGAGCTCATTACGAATATATCAAACTGCTTGTACAGCTCTTGCCAGGCTATCCCACGCACGAAGCCAGGGAATAGCACCCGATGCGCAATGCCATACCGAGCTGCAAGCCGCACGAGTTCTTCTTTTTGCTCGCCATCGCCGGCCAGCACAAATAATACTGAATCATTCTTTTGCAGCACTTCGCTAGCTGCTTCCAATAAATACACCAGCCCTTTTTGCGGGGTGAAGCGTGCCATTGTACCAATGATAGTTACACCTTGCTTGCGATAAAAATCTAGCACTGGATACATCCTTTTTTGTGGCACAGGAGCGGGTGATATAGGCTCGGTATGTGGCGGCTTAGGTGAGCGTGCAGGCCGAGAGTTTGAGTGGCTCCCAGTAGTCCTCCGTGGCTGCACGGCTACTACTTTCGGAGCCTGACGAGCCACCGCCTTAGCGGGCGAGTCAGCCAAAGGCATCTTCGTCTGAGGAGGTAGGGCTATTGTAGGTTTTTCTGAACGCTGCCCCTGAGGGGAAGCAAAGGCCGCAGACCTCCGCTCCGGACGCTGCGTCATAGCATAGTTCTGAGCAATCACAGAGCTGCGTTCATTTTGTTGCACTACTTCTTTGTTCTCTTGGGCTAGGGGTGCATATTTTGGCTCTGGTGATGGCTGCTGCAATGACCGCCTTACTGCAAGAGTAATGGCGCCGATCAATGCATAATCTGGCCGATGTGCAGCCATACGCTTCTTTGAGGCTACAGGCCTTGCCACGTAGGCAGCAGAAGATACGGAACCTTCAGTGGCAGGAGAAACCTCTGCTTGAGACAACGCTAGGCTGGGTTTTACACTCTTCTCCGTATACTGGTGTAATGCCGTACGTACATCTACGCCGTTATGAATAACTGCAATTCGTTGCGCTGGTAATTGATATCGCTCCACCAGTATTTGCTTGGTATTTTGGCTAACTGCAATAATACTGCTAGCACCACGCAAGCCATTTTTTTCAATCGTATGCACAAGCGTATTACCAGCTTTACCGCCAGCCCTATCAAATTCCGTCGAGTGAACATGCGCTACCACCGGTACTTTCAACCAACGGCGCGCCGCCTGCGCTGCTTCAAAAGTGAGCCAGTCGTGAGCATAAATAATATCATAGCCGTCATGACTGTGTTGCTGCGCAAAATCAGCGACAAAGCGTGTATACTGCCGCTGCAGCTGCCGCAAAGAAGGCGATACCTGGCTGTAGGCACTGTGCACTACTCGGCCAGAAGCCGCCTGAGCTAAAGCATGGTGTTTTTCACGGCCATACTGCCGAGAATGATAGCTACCTATCGAGCCATATGCTCCATATAGCGCTAGTGAAACTGGCTCACCACTACTTGGCTGCGTATCTAGCTTGGTGGCAGCACCGCGCCTGAGCGGTTCAATAACTGCCGCACTTGGTGCGGCCCGTCGACCTGAATTAGGGGAAGCGCGAGAAGGAGCCGTTTGCTCTCGCATCATCCTTGGCTGCTGCGAGGTACTGAGCGTAGCATAACCGCTCATTTCAGCCATGCGGTCAGCCGTTGGGCTTAGCTTTGTCGCAGAAACTACCCGCATAAACGGTGCCTGCTCCTGCTCATACGCAAACGGAACAATATAGTCAATCTCCACTCCACTTTGCGCAAGTGCCTGTGCTATTTGATAGCAGGCAACACCTAAGCCGCCGCTATAATAGGGCGAGAGCTCCCACCCGAGCATTAAAATCTTCATTCTCTTCTTTCCCACCTAAAAAGCTACTTATGCTTAGTGTAACACACCCGGCCAGGTATCGCCAAAAACCGTAATATATTCTGGTCAAAAATGTTGGTAGTTTTACCCTCGACTTACCTCTGTTTTTTCGTTACAATACCACGCATGAATATATGGCTCGAAACAATTATTAACGACGTTAAAACATTTGCCGGCCAAGACAACTCTCTGAAAAATATCCTTAGTCTTATCATCCTGGCCATCATCGCGTACTTTATCGGCAAATACTTGGCTGCTGGCGTTATCTTTATCGCTAGGCAAGTGGCCCGCAAGTCAGACAACTCTACCAATGAAGACTGGCGCATTCGTTACCGCCAGATCGAAACCTATCTGAGTATCTTTACTGCGCTGCTACGTGCAGTCGTGACTGGCATTGCTATTTATATTGGATTTCGCATTATCTCACCGACAGATAAACCAAGTGGTGGTCTCGCTGCTATCGGAGCCGGAACCTTTTTTGTCGTGTTTGCTGGGCAAGCTATCGCTTCGGTGTTGCGTGATGTTACTGCAGGCACACTGATGATTGCCGAAGGGTGGTTTAACGTGGGAGATTTCATAGAACTGCGCCCGATGAATGATGTGCGAGGGGTAGTGGAGCGCTTCACACTGCGCTCAACAAAAATCCGTAGTCTAACCGGAGAGGTTATTTGGGTACACAATCAATATATATCAGCGGTGCGCGTTACGCCACGCGGCGTGCACACGATTACTGTGGATGTATTCATGTCAGACCTAGAGCGAGGGCGCGCAGAACTCCGCAAGATTATCCAAGCTATTCCTGTTGGCCCAACACTGCTCGCCAAGCCAATTGCCTTTGTCGAGGAAGAGAAGTGGGGTGATAACTTATACCGCATTAGCGTGCGCGGCCAGATGACGCCGGGCCGAGAGTGGCTCATGAATAAGTTTCTCATCGGTGCTATTACTTCGTTTGATGACAATAGGGCAGAAGGCGAGCCAAAGTTGTTTACCTACGAGCCAATGTTCCGCTTTACTGATCCTGCCAGTGAGCGTAAATTCCGCCGAGCAGTGCGAGTTCGTAGCGACGAAAAATAAGCTTGGCAGCCGCCTGATATCATGCTATAATTGGACTGTTTTTAGGGGCATAGTACAACGGCTAGTATAGCGGTCTCCAAAACCGTAGATTGAGGTTCGATTCCTCATGCCCCTGCCAAATTTGCACAATATACCCCTTATATCTTGGGGGTTTTCTTTTTATAAACATGGGTATATACTTGCTACATGACAGCCAAGAAATCAATTGAAGCTGCAGCACACGACAACGTACAGACGGTAGATTACTACCCCAATCGCATGACCGCTATCATATCGATCATAGCCGGCTGTGCGCTTGTCGCTCTCACCTTTATGGTGGTGCGTCCCCGCTAGCTTCTATCCCCCATGTCATATCACCCTGCCAGGCCGGCAGGGTGATATCTTATTTCGCAAACTACCATTTTATGATATAATTACAGCAGATCCACAAGGATTCGAGCGCACCCAGGTTAGTCGGTTTGCTCATCCAGAGTGGGCCCCTGTATGCGTTGTACATTTACAAGTACAAAGGATGTGATTTTCATGTCAGTCGAGCAACATTCTCCAGAAGATGAATACTTTCCGGGAGATTATCGCTTCAGGATTTTCGAGGAACGTCTTGGTAAAGGTCTAACCAAAGCATATACCTCACTTGGACCAGGTACCGAGGTTACTGTGTGTCATCTTGTGCATACAAACTTTTTGATACACCCAAATCCACAATACTTTTTGCCACTCCATGATCTTGCAGATTATTGGTTTGCGGTTCATCATAACCCTGATGCATATAAAGTATTGGAAAATAAGCTACGACGTCTTCTCGAGGAGCCTGTTGATTTTGACAACCAGGGATGCCGTACAAAGCTGAAAGATTTTAGCACAGGTAAGGGTGTATCTGACGAAGCGTGGTATGTCTATCTTCGTCGGCTTACCTTAAGTAAAGATAACTTTCCTATCATACCTCCAGGTGGGCTAAAGGAAAGTGACGCTTATCGTTGTATTATAGCAGTACGTAATCTTGCTATTATCGGCTATACGCTGCGCAATCACGATATTATCGTCAACTTTTTTAACGGAGCACCGTATTATGCCAAACGACATCTAGAAAATCTACTGCAAGAGCTATGCCCAGACAAAAAGATTGTCTATAACTGTGCATAGTCCTAGCGCCTACAGGGACCCCGTACTAATACTACGGGGTCTTTTCTTTTGCCTGCGCCGGGCAGCTATATCACTAGTTACATCATATTTTACTTGACTTTACGAGCTACTTTGCATAGCATAAGACTATGAAGCAGCGAAGCAGCCAAGACTACGCCAACAATCTCGCCGTGCAACTCCGCAAGGGATATTTGGCGTTTTGTGTATTAAAGATTTGTAGCAGCCCACACTACACTAGTGAGATTATCGCAGCGCTCAAAGACGCTGAGCTGGTGGTAGTAGAGGGAACTATCTATCCACTACTAGCTCGCCTGCTGCGCGACGGGCTTCTCGTGCACGAATGGCGCGAGAGCGCACAAGGACCACCACGTAAATACTATCACCGCACCGAATATGGGGATGAAGTTATTGCACTACTATCTGATAATATTACCGCACTAAGCAAAGCTCTGGCTAAGCTATAAGGAGACCTGACGTTATGAAAGAATTTACCAATATCCACCTCGCCCGTACTCCGTTCATGATTGAACCAGAGGCCAGACGCCAACTAGCAGACTACCTTGAGGACGTACAAGCAGCTCTCGGTGGCACTGAAGATGACATGATGGAAATCGAACTGCGCATTATTGAGATCTTACATGAGCATGGCGTTCACAAAGAACAGGTTATTATTCAGCGTGACGTTAACGCAATCATGCAGCAGCTGGGTAGTCCAAGTGTCTTTTATAGTAGTATCGACGAGGAGGCTCAAGCGCGGCGCAGCCAAGATTCACACAAACCACTTGGATTTTGGGGTAATGTCAGGCATCGGTTCGCCCTTACCGACAGTGGCCGCAGGCTCATGCGTGATACCAATAATGCAGTGCTATCTGGTGTCTTAGCTGGTATTAGCGCCCGCTATAATATTCCGCTTACGCTTTTGCGTATTTTAGTGGTTCTTGCCTCTGTTGTTAGTATGGGGCTATTGCTGCCGGAGTATATCATATTAGCTGCCGTTATTCCTCCGACTAAAGGTACCGCCGACCGCTTGGCGCTAAAAGGACTTCCACTTACCCGCGCTAATTTACAACGTGAGGCGTTTAAGCCGGTCGCTACGCCGCTAGGTATACTAATCTTGCGAATCATTGGGATCGTTATTTTGCTTGGCGCCCTCGTCACTATCACGTCATTGGCAGCTAATGTATTGATTGCACTAGCCCACGGTAACCTCCTTGCAGAGATACCTGCTGCACATCATGGCTTTGCCATTGTATCGGTGGTTCTCGGTGTTTGTCTTGCTATTTGTCTATTCATTAGTGCTGTGCTTGGCATAATTGCGCTGCAAAGAGGCAAGCTTCCAAAGGGCATGCGCAATACTATCATCGCCTGTTTAATCGCTAGTGGCATTATTTTTGCAGCAATCACCTCACTGGTGCTGGCTATGACACACACTATTAATACAGAACGCCGCCACGCCGTCGAGCAGACTAAAGAGCAAACAACAGTGCAATTAGCTGGATTAGCAGACGCAAAATCACTCACTGTTACCGGTCAAAATGGAAAACAGATATCTCACATCGGCTACAAGGAAGTGGAGGCTAGCAAAGAGCCATATATAGAAATAACCTCACTTCGTGGTCAAAAAACGCTAACCGCTACAGCCTCAGCAGAAGAAGATGGAACACGCCTGGCACTCGCTTATGACGGTGCCTGCAACGACCTGTTTACCGGTGATACTTGCGAAGAAGAAGTGAGTGCTACAATTTACGGGCCAAAGCTTTCGTCGCTCACGTGGGATAATATTTCTGGTGGGTACTATACTGCCGGAGCCACCGAAGGGCGCACAATGAACGTAGCGCTTAAACATGAAGGGCTACTGACAATGCGAGCTACGGGAATGACTGGAATCGAAGCAGATGTGAGTGACACCCAACGTGGTAAACTTACGATTGAGGGCTACGTTGAAAATATTGGCATCACGGGGAAAGGTCAAGGCACGGTTATCTTAGACAGTGCTAAGCAGGTGGCAATAAAAACACCAGACACTTGCGGAAAAAATGACAATCAGCTGCAAATTACTTATAACGGAAAAAACCGACCAGAAAAAATTAGCTATAATGACCAGGATGTCACAGGTCAAGATTCGCTCAAAAAACTAGAGCTTGGCAATCCACGACCAACATACTATCGTTTCGGCAGCGGATCAGACGCTAATTGCCACGTGTTTTGGCGAGAACTCCACATTAAGTAACTATAATGATTTACGACGCTCCACTACTGGGGCGTCATTGCTTGTTTGTAAACTTATTTTTTTGCTATACTACACATATGAATAATTCGGCAACTCCTGCAGCCACTACACCATATCTTATTATTGTTATCGGCCTGCCTGGTGCCGGTAAAACACACTTTGCTCGTCAGTTTGCTCGTCAGTTTGCAATGCCATTTATCGATGTAGATGAGCTTTTCTTGCGGCTACCAACTCATGCATCGCAAGATTCAGCACTGCTGCAAGAACTGCACACGGGCGTGGCTCTATATCTTGGCGAAATGATGAAAACCCAAAAAACACTTATCTTTGAAGGCGGAGCAGACCGCCCGAATGAACGCGCAAATCTTATTAAACTAGCCCGCAGCAACGGCTATCGTCCTTTGCTTGTGTGGGTGCAAACAGACAAACCAACCCGGCAGTATCGACAGCGAGAACTTGCAAAAACATTTGCGAATTACACAGTGCTTGCAGCTTACCGAGAATCGGTATTTTCACCACCACGAAATAACGAGGTATGTACGGTAATTAGTGGCAAACATACGTTTACTACCCAATCTCACAAGGTACTGCAAAAACTACAAAATGTGAAAGCGGCCCCAGAACGCACCGACAAATCTACTAAAAAACCAACCCGTCCACTGGCTAAACCGGCCACTCGAGCTAGCGGGTTAGCTATGGCGCCTCAAGTCATTCGGCCAACAGTAGCAGGTTCTGTATCGCGCCTGGCTATCGTTAATAAAACTAAATCAAGTGTGCAGAATAAACCTACCATGCATCACAAACAGCCGCAGAAACCACTCCGGTCGCAAAAAACAGTTGCACGACAAACGAGCGGCCCATCGATGACGCAAGTAACTGACCTTATTGCGCCACGTGAGCGACATCACCCCGTGCAGCGCCGTCACAACGCTCGACCCACAACACCAATTAGTCGGCGTATTGATCTCTAATGGCCTTCTTGCTGCAGCATCCAGAGTTTGGGACATTGCAGTTTGTGGCTAGTCGGCGCAGCCAACGAATTACGATTCGACGTAGGCCAAGCGGCATTATTCGCATCAGTACGCCTCGGCCGCCCATGTCGCAACCTGCGGCGTATAAATTAGTGCGAGACCTAACACCCGAGCTGACAACGATCGCTGCGCAAGCCCCACGCTTGTACACCGATAGGGATATGATTGCTGGCCATATTATGCTGATCATCCAGCAGCGAGCTGTCACAAATATAACAACGGCGGTTACGAGTACCTCGCTACGTATCACGATTCCGCAAGACATGAGCCCGTCTGCACATGCCGTGCAAACAATCATTCGCCAAAAGGTTCTGCTCGTGCTGCGCAAAGAAGCCAAACTTCTATTGCCTGGGCGCGTGCAAAAGCTAGCTCAACAATTCGCGCCCCTTGGCGTGCAGTACCGGCGGCTTAGGCTAAGCCATAGTGCCACCCGCTGGGGAAGTTATTCAAGCCGCGGCACCCTCAGCCTTAACATCGCGCTCTTGTTTCTACCTGGCGCTTCGCTGCAAGAACATTACAGCGCCATCGACTACGTTATTATCCATGAACTCGCGCACAGTGTGCACCTCAACCACAGCCCAGCATTTTGGCAGCTTGTTTCGCAAATGAAGCCAGATTATCAAGCAGATAAGACCTTGCTAGCTCGCCACTCTCCATACCTCTAACGCTTGTCATTTTACTGCGTACGGGCTATACTTATATTGACAGTCTGCATAAGCAGACTATTTTTAATCTAAGAGGAATTAATCGTGGGAAAGAAGGATACAAACGTTACTCGCATTACCGCGAATACGACAGGGAAGGCTAAAGCTAGTAGCAGTAATACTAGCGCAAAAAAAGCTGCCAAAGCAAAAAAGATTGACCCAGCAAAACGTGCCGAACAAAAGCACCGAGCTATGACTGCTGAAAAAATCGCACCAACGCCAACCAAAAACATTTTTAAAAAGATCGGTCGCTACTTCCGTGGCTCGTGGTGGGAACTGATGCAAGTACACTGGCCAACTCGCCGCGCTACCTGGGGCATGACCTTGGCCGTGCTGGTCTATAGCATCATCTTTATCGTCCTGATTCTAGGACTTGATGCCCTATTTGGCTTTATATCAGAACAATTAATCAAATAAAAACAAGGGGAAGACATGGGAACAAATCGATACGACGACACACGTGCTTGGTACGCTATTTCAACGCACAGCGGTTACGAGGAAAAGGTAGCTGAAAATATCCGGCAGCGTATTAACGCTGTTGATATGGCAGATAAAATTTTTGAAGCGCTGGTACCAAAAGAGAAACAAATCCAAATCCGCAACGGTAAGCGCAAAGTAGTGGAGGCAAAAATCTTCCAGGGCTACGTACTGGTGGAAATGAAACTAACCGATGAAACATGGTATATCATCCGTAATATCCCAGATGTAACTGGCTTTATCGGTGCAGGTACCAAGCCTACCCCTGTTTCTGAGGCAGAGATCAAGAAAATTAAGCAGCGCATGGGCGTAGAAGAGCCAACCCACCAAATAGACTTCAGTGAAGGAGAGGTTGTCTCAATCGTTGATGGTCCATTCAAGGGCTTCGAGGGGTCAATTTCTGAAGTTGATGTGCAAAAGGGAACTTTGCGCGTGATGGTCAGTATGTTTGGCCGTGACACTCCAGTTGAGCTAGACGCACTTCAGGTAAAGAAGCTGTAAGCAGCTTGCACTGCGCGATTAGTACATGCTAAAATAGGCATGTTACGCAACAAATGCTTCTACTATTTTTAGGTTAAGCTAAGCAAAAGTATAAGGAATTAGTATGGCAAAGAAAGTTATTGGAAACTTGAAGCTTCGTATTCCAGCTGGCCGCGCAACTGCTGGGCCTCCAGTTGGTTCAACACTCGGTCAGTGGGGTCTTAATATGATGGACTTCATTAACCCATTCAACGAAGCAACTAAAGACATGATGGGTAAGGATGTTATTGTGCACCTGCAGGTGTTCGATGACCGCAGCTTTAGCTGGAAGAGCCTCGGACAGCCAGTAGACGACATGATTCGTGAAAAAGCTGGCATTCAAAAGGGTGCTGCCAACAGTAAAACTGACAAGGTTGGTACAATCACTCAAGACCAGGTTCGTGAAATTGCTGAGGCAAAGATGGAACACCTCAACGCTATTTCAGTAGAAGGTGCCATGAAGACCATCGCTGGATCAGCTCGCTCAATGGGCGTTGAAGTCGTTGAATAGATCATACACGTCACAGACTACACCGATGCAGCTCTGCAAATACGCAGGGCTGCATTTTTCTTGTGCCCGCATGATACAATAGCTACTATGGGAAAACGAACCTCTTTAGAACAAAAACGAGCACAAAAATGGCAGCAGTTCCTATCACGCACCGGGCAGATATTGCAGCGTTCGGAAGAAACTGTAACCGCGGCCATGAGCCAACCGTTGCAGCAAAGTCTTCGCATTAATAACCTAGCGGTAGATCCGAGCAGCATCGTCCCACAGCTGCAACAACTTGGCTACACGGAGGTGGGTTGGATGCCGCACCAAACCGGCTGGCGGCGTCCTGCCGTAATCACTGAAGAAGTGCGGCAGTTTGAAGATCTACAGACGGCATCTGGCACATGCTATGTGCAGAATGCCTCTAGCTGGCTGCCTCCACTTTTTTTGCAGCCCAAGTCTGGCGAGCGTGTACTTGATATGTGTGCTGCACCAGGCGGGAAAACCTCTCACCTAGCCGCGCTGAGCGATAATGCTGCGCACATTACCGCTAACGATAACTCGCGCCATCGGCTTTTCAAGCTCACTCAGAACTTGCAGCGCCTTGGCGTTACTAATACTGAATGCACACTGCGCGATATGACCAAGCCACCACGAGAAGAAATGATAAAGCAATATGACGCTATCTTGCTTGATGCACCGTGCAGCGGCGAGGGGCTCTTACAGGCGGCTCAACCAAAAAGTATTGATACTTGGTCGGTGGCGCATATTCGTCGGCTAGCACATACACAAAAGTTACTTCTTTCCACTGCGTGGAGCCAGCTTCGAGCCGGGGGAAGGCTGGTTTATAGCACTTGCACCATGGCCCCAGAAGAAAACGAACTAGTGCTCCATCATTTTTTACGCAAACACAGCGACGCCACACTTATAGCTCCACCATTTGTGCCACCAGAGCTACAAACTCACTCGTTGCCTGCATGGAATACCATCACAATTGCACCTACTATAATTGAGCATACACTCCGTATTCCACCACAGCCACACTATGAATCATTTTTTGTTGCAGTGTTACAAAAAAGTAGCTAAACCCCAACCCACCAGTCTCCCGGTGGGCAATAGTAGTGTACATAAAACCTACTGCACAAGCCTGCCGCCGCGATTACTGCTTGTAGGACGCTGTGGCCTAAACGAATCAACTCTACGTGCTGGCTGTGGCTGGCTGGCGCGCGCTACAGATGCTGCCCGAGGGGCAGGCTGGGTTGCTACCGGCGCAGTGTTCTGCTGATCAAGCCCAAGCGCCTGCACGACCTCCTGCGGCAGCTCACTAACCGGAATATCCGGCTGCCCAGCTGGGGCTTCAATCATCTCCTTATGCACCATATGGCCATCTGCGTTTACTTCGTATACCAGCGCAACATCATGCGGCATTTCTACGCTGCTAATAGCTTCATCTGAAATTTGCTCAAGATACTTCATCAGTGCTCGAATAGTATTACCGTGGGATACGATTAGCACATTTTTACCAGCAGCTAACTGTGGCAAAATCTCTGCCATATAGAATGGTATGGCGCGAACGTACACATCTTGCAGTGTTTCGCCGCCCTCTACCGGAGCATTCCAACTGCGACGCAGCGCATTGTATGCAGCATCACCAATCTCAGCCTGCACCTGGTGTTTATTTTTTCCGGTATACACACCATAATCACGCTCGTTTAGTGCACTAGCAGCTCGGCTTGATACAGTGTAGCCTGCGCCGTGGCGAAGAGAGTTCCAGGTGTCTTGTGTGCGCACCAGCTTTGAGGTGAGCGCGACATCTGCAGTAATGCCGCTAGCAGCAAGCTTCTGGCCAAGTTGAATCGCCTGGCTGGCGCCATGTGGTGTGATATGCACATCTGTTCGTCCGGTCCATTTACCCAGCTTATTCCATTCTGACTCTGCGTGGCGCACGATAATAAGGCGCCCTGGTAGTGACTGTGGCATCATATCCTCCATAAGTTCTGTAATATGTTTTACGGTCGCAGCCCCAACTCGTGCAATTGCTTCAGTTGTATTGAATGCGACATGTGGCGTAATAATAACATTCGGCAGCCGCTGCAAGGTTCGAATAATCGAAACGTTCAAGCTATCCTCTGGCGCAACTTCCGCTCGAGCTAGAGCTTTCAGCGAAGCACGACGCGATAGCAAGGCTTCACCCTCAATCGTATCGAGCCCGGCGCCACCAATACGCCCCGTTACCAGCCCCGCTAGCAGCGCCCGGGTGTCAATCAGTTCGCCACGAGCAGTATTAATAAGTACAACGCCAGGTTTGAGCATATTCATATTCTGGCTATTCAGTAGGTGATACGTGCTATCGAGCAGGGGAGTGTGCAGTGAGATAATATCACTTTGTGCTAAAAGATCAGGCAGTGGTACATACTGTAGCCCCAGTTTCTCAGCCAGTGCCGTATCGGGCGTTACGTCATTAGCAATCACCTTCATACCAAACCCCGCTGCCATACGAGCCATCTTACTGCCGATAGCCCCAGTGCCAATAATACCAATAGTTTTGCCAGCTACATCCTGGCCAGTGCACAACGTGGTATCATCTTCACCGACGCGAGCATTTTGCACGGCAATCGGTAGTTTTCTCATCAGCGTCAGAAGCAGCGTGAAGGCATACTCCGCCACTGTTGACTCGCTATACGACGGCACATTGCGCACCATAACGCCACGACGACGAGCCGCATCAAGTGCTATATGGTCCGTGCCGGTAGAGCGCGCTGCAATGAGCCGCAATCTTGGCATTTGTTCTAGCACCTCTTCAGTCACTTGACTATCAATGAACACACTGATAACATCCGCATCCCTATCGATAGTCTCATACTGTAGCGGGCCGGAGTACGCCTGCACTTCAAACCCAGCCCGCTTTAACGGATCGATGAGTGTTGTTTCGTCTGCCGTTGTTACATCATAACAAACCACCCGCGGCATATGACTACACCTCCTGATTACCAAATGGTTGAGCTAGCTTTAGCTTCGGAGACCCTTCTGAAATACGGATTAGCTCGTTGTATTTAGCAACTCGGTCGGTACGCGAGAGAGAACCCGTCTTGATTTGACCAGCGCCAAGACCAACTGCCAAATGCGCAATAGTTGTGTCTTCTGTCTCGCCCGATCGGTGTGAAATAATTGTGCGCCAACCGGCCCGCTTAGCCATAGTGACCGCATCAATCGTCTCAGTAAGGGTACCGATTTGGTTTGGCTTAATTAAAATAGCATTACCGGTGTGCTCTGCAATAGCGCGCTTAAGTAGCTTGGTATTTGTTACTAGCAAATCATCGCCAACTAGCTGCACCGCAGAGCCAATGCTAATTGTTAGGTCGGCCCAGTTTGGCCAGTCATTTTCATCTAGTCCATCTTCAATTGAAATAATTGGATAATCCCGCACAAGCTGCGTGTACCAAGCTATCATTTCGTCTGAACGTAGCTGGCGCCCTTCTACCTGCAGGTGATATAGCTTATCTTCCTCGTTATAGAATTCACTTGAAGCAACATCGAGCGCAATGGCTACATCTTCACCCGGCACATAGCCTGCTGCTTTGATCGCTTCCATAATAAGCAGGAGTGGTTCAGCGTTACCTTTTTGGACGCGAGGCGCATAACCACCTTCGTCTCCAACTGTCGTTGGGTAGCCCCGGCTAGCCAGCACTTTCTTTAGCTGGTGAAAGACAGCTGTACCAATCTGCAGCGCTTCTTCAATAGTAGTAGCTGCGAGCGGCACAATCATGTACTCCTGAATATCAGTACTACCCGCAGCATGACTTCCGCCATTCATGATGTTCATCATTGGCATCGGAATAGACTGCTCATTGAGCGTAAATGCCATCTCGCCAATATAGTCATGTAGTGGTTGCTGGCGTGCATTTGCGGCTGCTTTAGCAACTGCTAAACTAACCGCCAAAATTGCATTCGCCCCAAGTTTTGACTTATTCTCTGTGCCATCAAGCTGCTTTAGCAGTTCATCGATTTGTCGCTGCTCAAATGGACTCTTACCCTTCAGGGCAGGGCGAATCGTCTCTTTGATAGCCTGTACAGCGCCGTATACGCTCTTACCGCCAAATCGAGCTGGATCACCATCTCGTTTTTCAACAGCCTCTCGAGACCCGGTACTTGCTCCAGATGGAACAGCCGCTCGGCCACGATAGCCATTACTTAATAATACATCCGCCTCCACGGTTGGGTTGCCGCGCGAATCTAAAATCTGACGCGCCGCAATATCAATAATCGTTATACTCTCCATATACTTATTATAGTATCACCGATTGAACGGCGCCGCCACCTTGCTTTCTGCTTGTGGTAATGTGCTGATAAGTCATTGCTGATGCGCCTGCCACTGTGGTATAATGCATAGGTTATTAACGCCATTAATTTAGTTGGGAGGTTGAAGTTCAACCGTTTGTACCACAAGAAAGGATGACATATATGGCACGAAAAGCAGAGTTGCTCGAAAAGGCACACGACCTTGGTCTAAGTCTCACCGAGCGCAACACTATTGCTGAAATTGAAGCAGCAATTGCTGAAGCAAAGGCTCCATCAGAGGAAGAGCTAGTTACCCCAGAGGTAGTAGAAACCGTCACTAAAGAGCAGGGAGCTGCCAAAGCAGGTAAGCGCAGCGCTAAGGCACTTCGTGAAGCTGAAGAGAAGGCAGAGAAAGAGCTCCGTAAGCTTGAAGGTGACACAAGCCCACAAGGCGAAAACGAAGCTACTGAAAAGAAGGGTCCAAAGCCAGTTGTACGCCCACGCATCGAGCGTCGCGGCAAGAAGTACCAGGCTGCCGCTAAGCTGGTTGAGAAGGGCAAGCTATACTCACTCACTGAAGCACTCGAGCTAGCAACAAAGACTAGCCCTACTACATTTGATGCCAGCGTTGAGGTTCACGTACGCCTTGGTGTTGACCCACGCCAAGCAGACCAGAACATCCGTGCGACTGTATCGTTGCCACACGGAACTGGTAAGAATGTACGCGTTGCAGTATTTGCTCCAGAAGACCTACACGCTGCTGCTAAAGAAGCAGGTGCTGACATTGTAGGAGACGAGGAATTCATCAAGCAGCTTGAAAAAGAACAGCTCGACTTCGACGTACTTATTGCAACTCCTCAGTACATGCCAAAACTTGGTAAGTTTGCGCGCTTGCTTGGCCCTCGCGGCTTGATGCCAAACCCAAAGAGTGGCACCGTTACAACCGACATTGCAAAGGCTGTAACTGAATCAAAGGCTGGCAAGGTTGAGTACCGCGTAGATAAGCAGGCTATTGTACACCTCGCAGCTGGCAAGGTCAGCTTTGGTGGCGAAAAACTAGCAGAGAACCTTACAACATTCTTTGCAAGCTTGCAGGCACAAAAGCCAAGCTCAATCAAGGGCGCATACATCAAGTCAATCGCAATCACCACTACTATGGGACCAAGCATTGCAGTTGAAGTGCAAAACGCATAGGCTGTTTGCCAATTTTGGTACGCCACCCACACAAAAATACCCCATCTCTTGGGGTATTTTTATTGCACCTAGTCACGGGGCTATGTTATAATACGCTTAGCATTATGCCAAAGACAGTAGCTGCATTTCATAAACATGCTTAATTTGCTACCGAGGATCCATTTCTTTATTCACCTCTTTTGACATATTGCCTGACGCCCAAGCTATATATGGACGTCGCCGGTTCAATTGAACATTAACAAGCAGGGAGACTATTTTTTAGAAACTATAAACTCACAAGGAGCGTTATTTTATGGCAATTTCACGCGATAAAAAACAATCTTTGGTTGCTAGTCTTCGCACCAGCCTGACTGATGCAAAAATGACTGCCTTTGCTGAATACAAAGGTCTATCTGTTGCTGATATGCAGGAGCTGCGCCGAGATGCTCGTGAAGCTGGCGTGACGATCAGGATCGTTAAAAACCGCCTGGTACGTGTTGCGATGCAAGATGTTGAGGCACTAAAAAGCACCGACACTTCAGCGTTGCAAGGCCAGTTGGTATATGCGTTTTCTGATGAAGACGAAATCGCAGCTGCACAGGTGCTTGGTAAATTTGCCAAAACTCACCCAACAATGAAACTTGTTGGTGCGTTCAACGAAAGTGGAGAGGCACTCGACACCGAGACTGTCACAACACTGTCTGAACTACCAGGCAAAGATCAGCTTATTGGCCAGATCGTGGATACACTGCTTTCTCCGGTCAATGCCATTACTGGTGGTCTTACCAACGAAGAGCTGGACTTCCGCAAAGAAGCAACCAACTAACAACCTTGCGCGCCTATGGTGTGCACATTTTACATATAATTTGATACAAACCGCCCCCTAGGGGCATTACATAAAGGAGCAATATGGCTGACATTAAAAAATTGGCTGAAGAGCTCGTTGCTTTGACTATTCTTGAAGCAAACGAACTAAAGAACCACTTGAAAGATGAATACGGCATCGAGCCAGCTGCAGTAGCAGTAGCCGCTGCTGGTCCTGCCGCAGACGCAGCAGACGAAAAGACCGAGTTTACGGTAAACCTAACCGACGCTGGCGGACAGAAGGTTCCAGTAATCAAGGCTGTTAAGGAAATTACTGGCCTTGGACTTGGTGAAGCAAAGGCAATCGTTGACAACGCGCCATCAGCAGTTGTAGAGAACGTTTCTAAAGACGAAGCAGAAGAAGCAAAGAAGAAGCTTGAAGAAGCTGGTGCTTCAGTTGAACTCGTATAAGGTTTGGTGCGCATAGCACCATCCAACATATAGTCTCCTACATGTGTTAATGGATCCATATAACCCCTTGCCCCTGCTCGGTATCTTGGCAGTTTGCGAAAACTCCCGCGCGTAGATAACCTTTGCATCAGGCGAGGGGTTTTTGGTTAGCAAAGCATAGTAACAATTTGACGACCTTGCCAATATATCCTGTTAAAAAAGCAACACTTTTTATTCTACCCCTGTAAAACCTGGGGAAAAGTCATATAGCGGTATGGTACTTTACACAACGATTTTATTATATTATTGACAATACCACTGCTCGAGGGTACAATGCCAGAAGATACTATGTATAAACACAGACAAGAGGAAACTGCGAGAGAATTATATGTCTGAATTACCAGAAAAACAGCTACGACGGCTCCAAAAAATACTATCGGACGTGGAGACTTCGGTAGCAGCCGCCAATGAACTACTCCTCAGCCTAACAGGCGATGATGGAAAGCTGATCGGTGTGCCAACAACTGTTATGCCCGCAAGTGAAGTAAGCGGCGTCGTTATTGAAGGAGTTTTTAACGGCAAAGAGATGGTTGGCCCAGATGGCAAACTACACGGCATGTCACCAAACTATGCCTCAAAATCAAAGCTTGTTGAAGGCGACATTCTTAAGCTTACCGTTGATGAAGAAACTGGTAAGCTTATCTATAAGCAAATTGGTCCAGTGCCACGCAAGCAAGTGATCGGTACCGTTGTGCGCCACGACGGCACCACATATATTGAAGCCAACGGTAAGGAGTACCGTGTGCTACTGGCTAGTGTTACTTACTTTGGCCTCACTCCTGGCGATCAAGTTAGCATCATCATTCCAGCTGACAACCCAGACGCAACATGGGCTGCAGTAGATACCTTAATGTAGAATGTAGCGATAAGGCTGCTCAAAGCCTACTAGTAGGCACGCCATGGGGGCGTGCTTTTTCTATAGTGTGAGTCTCCTGCTACAATATGCTATACTAAAGCCACATGAGTGAACGGGCCCTATATCGAATGTATCGCAGCACGACGCTTAACGACGTCGTGGGGCAGGATCATATTACTAAATTGCTAGCTAAAAGTTTGGCTGCTGGCCATATTGCGCATGCCTATTTACTAACTGGTCCACGCGGCGTTGGCAAAACTTCAGTGGCGCGTATTTTGGCACACCAGATCACCAAGCTACCATACACTAATGAAGACACTCATCTTGATATTATTGAGATCGATGCCGCCAGCCGTAGCGGGGTAGAAGACATTCGCGAGCTGCTCGATAAAGTGCCGATAGCACCGGTAGTTGCCGATAAAAAAGTATACATTATCGATGAGGTTCACATGCTCAGTAAGTCGGCCTTTAATGCACTCTTAAAGACACTCGAGGAGCCGCCGATGCATGTCGTGTTTATTTTTGCAACAACCGACCCTGAGAAAATTCCTCCGACTATCATTAGTCGTACCCAGCAGTTTCATTTTCACCTTATTCAACCACCGGTGATAGCCAAACACCTACGCACGATTGCCGAAGCAGAGCAAATCAACATTGATGATGATGCTTTGCTGCTGCTTGCAGAACGAGCCGAAGGTGGGTTTCGTGATGCAATTACGATGCTCGACCAAGTGGCAGGGTTTAGTGAGCCTGGTGCTCCTATTACGCACACAGATATTGAATCACTGCTGGGGCTAGCGCCACGCGAGACAGTCATGGCGCTGCTGACATCGTACCCCCAAGATCCACGGCGGGCAATTGAACTGCTATTTACTTTGCGCGAGCAGGGTATTAGCCCACAAACATTGCTATCACAGCTGCTATGGACGATTCAGCAGGAGCTGTCACACCAGCTTGATTTATTGCCGCTACTAACAAAGCTACTACGCGTGCGTGCTGGCGCAACAACTGTCTTTTTGGAGCTAGCTGCTATATTTGGCCAAGGCTACACGCAGGCTTCGCGTACCCCTCAACCACCTCAATCCCCAGAGCCAGAGAGCACCTCACACCAAGACCCGCCTCAAAAGAGTAGCCAACCCACCACACAAATTACGCAAGCTTCAGTTGCCACAGCCACGCAACATGATACCGCCCAGCCCGAAGTGCAGCCACCAACCACGCAGGAAGCCACAGGCCAGCCACAACGCCCAGCCGAAGCTACAAAACCCCAGGAAGCGAAACCTGCGGCCGCCAAAGATACTGCAGCCGCTGCGCCAGATGAACTCGATTGGCCTGCAGTACTTGCCGAAACTCGCCAACTCATGCCGGCACTGGCTGGCATATTAAGCCGTAGCCATATGCAGTACGAAAAACCACATCTAACCATTTATGCTGGCACTAAGTTTTTTGCTAACAAACTAGCCGACAGCAAATATCTGCAGACGATTCACAAAGCATTGCAACAGCTTGGAGCTGAGCAGGTTAACGTGGCCATTAGTGCTGAGGCAAAACCGCCAAGCGACCCTAAACTAGCCGCAATCGCAACCCTCATGGGGGGCGGCACTGAAATTACCCTAGAAGAAGAAATTGGAGCATAATTGTGACAGCACACGAAGCGCAACAAACACCTGCCGGCAAATTACCACCACAAAATATTGAAGCCGAAAAGAGCTTGCTCGGTGCTATTTTGATTGACGAAGAAGTGCTAGCCGATGCTTCCGAGCTGGTTAAGGCGCACGATTTTTACGAGAAGCGTCATGGCAGTATCTATGCTGCAATGCTGCGGCTTTTTGAAAAACACAGCCCAGTAGATCTACTCACCCTGACTGATGAACTGCGCCGCAAAGAAGAACTAACCATGATTGGCGGCTCTAGCTACTTAAGTGAACTAACAAACTATGTACCAACGGCCGCTCACGCCGAAGCGTACGCCACTATGATCGCTGAAAAAGCAGTGCGCCGACGACTTATTAAAGCCAGCAGCGACATCTCTCAGCTTAGCTATGATGAAACCAGTAACACCGAAGAGCTGCTCGGCAAAGCAGAAGCCGAATTATTTGCTGTAAGCGACCAAACGTTGAAGCAAGACCTTATTAGCATTGAATCGATTTTGAACGATAGCTTTGATCGTATGGAAGAATTACACCGCAACAAAGGTAGCTTGCGCGGCTTGCATACCGGATTTCGAGATCTTGATAATATTACCGCCGGATTGCAGCGTAGTGACCTGATCGTACTGGCAGCTCGCCCGGCAATGGGTAAAACCACGCTGGTGACCAACTTGGCCTACAATGTCGCGACTATGGAACGATTGCCGGTGTTATTCTTTAGCCTTGAGATGAGTAAAGAGCAGCTGGTAGACCGCATGCTAGCCGATGCGAGCGGGGTAGATAGTTGGAATATTCGCACCGGAAACCTCAGCGATGAGGATTTTGCACGGCTCTCTGAGGCTATGGGGGAAATGGCAGAAGCGCCAATTTACATTGACGATAAGCCAGGCCTTACCGTGCTAGAGTTGCGCACAAAAGCCCGCCGCCTTGCCCACGAGCGAGAGATCGGGTTAATCGTCGTCGATTACTTGCAGCTTATGCAAAGCCATGGCAATCATAACGGCAACCGCGTGCAAGAAATTAGTGAAATCTCGCGTGGGCTAAAACTTATTGCTCGTGAGCTAAATGTACCAGTTATTGCACTGAGTCAGCTATCACGTGCCGTTGAATCGCGTACGCCACCAAAGCCAATGCTTTCAGACCTGCGCGAGTCTGGATCGATTGAGCAAGATGCTGATATCGTAAGCTTCATCTACCGTCCAGCGTATTATGAACCAGACAATCCAGATGTAGCGAATATTACCGAGCTAATTATCGCCAAACATCGTAACGGACCAGTTGGCACAGTAAACCTCTACTTCCACCCAGAACGACTTCGCTTTATGTCACTTGATAAAACCCACGACTAATATGCGCAGCCAAAGCATAGGTATTTTACGGGCAGCATGGTATACTAATAGGTATATTTATGCAACAACGTAGCCTGCAATCACTATTCTTATATCGATACCGTTTCATTATCGGCAGTTTTTTTGCACTAATCGCTTTTATGGCTCTACTATATGCCGCCTGGCTGTTTATTCCGGGGGGTCTCACCGAGGGAGAGCAAACATCGGTCGTCAAAAGCCATACTATGCTGAGCCAGCTGCTTTCTTTTGGGGACCTGGTAAATGCTCCGTATCATCTGCTGCAGCAGGCCAGCCTTCACTTTTTTGGGGTGCGCCTTGCTGCTATTAAGCTACCGTCAATCCTCATTGGCGCAACACTCGCACTACTTATTTTCATGCTGCTGCGGCAGTGGTTTAAAGATGCTACGGCGCTACTTATTGCGGTTATCACGCTCACTACCGGGCAGTTCGCCGTGCTCGCTCAAAACGGCACCCCGTATATTATGAGTATCTTTTGGCCGGCGCTTATTCTAGCGCTAGCCACAAGCCTCATGAGAGCTAAGCACCAGCTCACGCGTGGAGCGCTTGGCCTAGTGTTAGCCGCCTGCGTCGGACTAAGTTTATACACACCTCTTATGATTTATTTTTATGGTGCCGTAGCACTATCCCTGCTTTCACACCCAGCGCAGCGTCTCCGCGTTAAGCGCGCCTCGCGCATATCACTTATCGGTACCGTACTGCTCATTGCAGTAGCAGCTCTGCCGCTTGGCGTTTCTATCATCAAGCAGCCGGGGCTACTCGGACAACTACTCGGTATTCACTTGCCGCTGCGTTCTCCGGTAGAGGTTTGGAACAATCTTATTGAAACCTATCGCCTATCGCTATCGCCAACAGGTGGACACTTGATCATACCAATCATTAGCATCGGCGTGATGGCATTAGCGCTCCTTGGGTTCGTGCAAATTATGCGCCACTCTTATGCAATTCGATCACACCTTTTCTTGGCCTGGTTTGCGCTTGCTATGATCCCGCTGCTACTTTCGGAAGAGGGAACCGCGCTGTTTTTCATCCCGCTCATTATGTTCTCAGCAGCAGGGTTAAGTTGGCTATTTGAACGTTGGTATACACTATTTCCACGCAACCCATACCCACGTGTATTTGGACTAGGGCTTATTTTATGTCTTACTGCGATAACGGTACTAATTGGGTTACAACGTTTCAATTACGGCTACCGCTATGACCCTGTTCTTACTCATGGCTACTCACAAGATATTCCGATCTTACACTCGCACCTAAGCCGAGATTCTGCTGCAAAAATAGTACTTTTGGTGACCGATGAGCACGCAGACTTTTACCGCGTACTAGCAGACCGCGGGCAAACCCACTACGGCAAGCAATTGCTCGTTGCAACCTCAATCGACGATGCCGAAGCCCAGGCCGGCACAGACGGCACAGTTATTATCGAGCGCCAGGCCACCTTTACTGGCCACTCGCCAAGCGGGGAATTGAAGCGTATTTTAGTAAACGATCGCCAAAAAGAAGCCGACCGCTTCTATCTTTACCGTCAGCAGTAGCTGCGCTATAATAATACGCATTGAGCAAGACAATAACCAAACAGAGGGAGAGTACCTATGGACCAGATGAAAATGGCCAAAAAACTATACGATGCACAAAAACAGCTTAAAAAAGAGATTATTGAAGTAGTATCGAGCGACGAAAACCCAGAAGTTACGATGCGGTTTAATGCTGCTATGGAAATCAAGAGCGTGGAGATTGACCCAGAATTTCTTAAGCCAGAGAACGCTGAAGAACTCAACAACCTTGTAAAATCATGTATTCGTGACGGGCTTACACAGGCACAAACTGTTGCCCAAAATAAAATTCAGCCAATGCTTGGAGGCCTCGGCAAGCTGCCATTTTAATCAGTTAGCCTAGCAATTATGGCGCAGCAACTACCCAAAGCCCTGGCTGATCTTATCGATGAGCTAGGGCATCTACCTGGTGTCGGCCCACGCACTGCAGAGCGGTATGCGTATTTTTTGCTGCGCCGAGCCGAATCGGGCAATCAACAACTAGCCCGGGCAGTCGCCAATCTGCAAACTGGCGTTAAAACTTGCCCAGTTACGTTTGCGCTGATCGATAGCAATGAAGCTATCTCGCCACTGTACACCGATCAAGCTCGTGACAAAACCACTGTAGCAGTGGTGGAAGAGCCGCTTGATGTTATTGCGCTTGAGCGTACTGGGCAGTTTAAGGGAACCTACCACGTACTTGGTGGGGCAATTAGCCCGATTGATGGCATTGGCCCAGAAGAATTGCATATTCCAGAGCTGCTCACTCGCATTAAACAAGATCAGGTGCGTGAGCTAATTATCGCAACCAACGCTTCGGTCGAGGGCGAATCTACTGCCTTATTTTTACAGCGATACCTGAAAGACCACGGCGTCACCATTACCATTAGCCGCCTTGCACGAGGACTGCCAATTGGCGTTGATCTTGAATATGCCGATCAGATAACCCTCTCACATGCACTGCAAGGACGCAGCATTATTACATAAGGTATACCATGACAAAAGAAGCCCACCAAACCACAGCACCAGCACCTTTAGCCAGCGAGCTACAACACGCTCGTGACATGATAGATGCTGCACAATCGATTGTCATTATCCAGGCTGAGAACCCAGATGGGGACAGCCTTGGTTCGGCACTACTGCTTGAACATATATTAGGTGATCTTGGAAAGGATGTGTCACTACATTGCCCAGTTGAAATCCCTAAATACTTGCGCTACATCCGTGGCTGGGACCGCGTGGAGGCAGATTTCAATACGCAGGCCGATTTAGCCATTATTGTCGACACTTCAGCACAGGTGCTACTTTCTAAGACGCTCGACCAGCCGGGGGTCGCGCACTGGCTGCAGACTCGGCCGGTGCTCGTAATAGACCATCACCTTGAAGCAGGCGATTTGCCATTTTCAGCTACCATGCTGCACCAAGAAGCAGCTGCTACCTCGATGGTGGTATTGCAGCTAGCAGAGTACGCCGGGTGGAAGCTATCAGCTGAAGCCGCCGAAAATGGACTTATCGCGCTGATGAGCGATAGCCTAGGGCTCAGTACACCAAGCGCTGATGCAGCTGCGTTCGCCGCGGCAACTCGGTTCGTTGAGCTGGGTGCCAACAACGCAGCAATCGAAGAGCGACGCCGCGAATTTATGAAAAAAGCTCCAGAAATTTTAGCCTACAAAGGCGAGCTCTTGCAGCGCATTGAGTATTACCTAGACGGCAAACTGGCTGTTGTTCACGTGCCCTGGGAAGATATTCGTGCATATAGCGACCAATACAACCCAAGTGCACTGGTTATCGATGAGATGCGCCTAGTGGATGGTGTGGAGGTTTGCGTAGCCATTAAAACCTACCCAGACCAAAAACTAACAGGGAAAGTTAAAACCAACCTGCCGATCGCGCATGACATTGCCGGAGCTTTCGGTGGCGGTGGCCACGCCTATGTGGCAGGTTTTCGAATTTATGAATCATACGAAACAGGGCTGCGCGAGCTCATAGCAGCTACAGATGCCGCCTTGCAGCGCGCCTGTACCACTGCGGCAGCCTAGCCGCATCGGAAGCGTGCCAAGCTGCTGCACCCCGCGAACTTCACCGGGCCAAGCGAAGCTAACCATGACAACGAAAGGACCTTATGAGCGTTTCCTTATACAACTCTTTAACAAAAACTGTCGCGCCAGTTACGCCGCTGACGGGAGATACATTCCGCATTTATTCATGTGGACCAACCGTATATGACTACGTCCATATCGGCAACTTAAGCGCCTTTATCGCGGCCGATACATTGCGGCGCGCTCTGCAGCTGGCAGGTTTTCGAGTGCAACACACGATGAACTTTACCGATGTGGATGACAAAACTATTCGCCGCAGCGCCGAAATGTACCCTGAAGCCGCGCCAAATGAAGCACTGGCTAACGTGACTACATTTTTTGGTGAACAATTCTTGCAAGACATGGCAACGGTCGGTAATGACACGAGCGCGTATACCTTCATTCGTGCCACGAGTCAACCAGCCATGGCAGCAATGCAATCACTTATTACCAAGCTAGTGAATGCAGGCATCGCCTACATCGCTGATGATGGCATTTACTTTTCAATTGCAGCGTATCAAGCATCGGGCAAAACTTATGGCCAGCTCACCGAGCTAGACTTAGGCCAAGCAGATAAGCGGCAGCGTATTAACAATGATGAGTACGATAAAGACGCCGCCCATGATTTTGCGCTGTGGAAGCTGCAAAAGCCAGGGGAGCCAGCCTGGGATTTTGTCATTGATGGCACTAACTACGCAGGCCGTCCGGGGTGGCATATTGAGTGCTCGGCTATGAGTCAGTTAAGTCTGGGGCTACCCTTTGATATTCACACTGGTGGCATCGATTTAGCCTTTCCGCACCACGAAAATGAAATTGCGCAAAGTACCGCGCTAGCAGATGATCCGCACGCCACTTATGCAGCGCTCTTTTTGCACAATGAGCATATTTTGGTAGATGGTAAAAAGATGAGCAAAAGCCTGCATAATTTCTTAACCCTGCGCGATCTAACCGAAAAAGGCATCGACCCGCTGGCCTTTCGCCTGCTGGTATTACAATCTCACTACCGCAAAAGTACGCTCTACTCTGACGATACGATACATGCGGCAGGGCAACGCCTTGCGCACTGGCGGCAAGCAAGCGCACTGCGCTGGCAGACAGGCCAACATTTGGATGAAACCGCCACAGCAACAGATGCTGCCGCAGCGCTGCAGACCGCACAGCGTGATACCTTTTTTGGCACATTTGCTCATGACTTTAGTGCGGCGCTTTGGCAAGACCTTAATACTGCAGCAGCACTTACCGTAGTCGATGCTGCTATTGACGCAATCGAAAAGACGAACCCGGCAACGTTATCAGCCGCAGCCTTTGACGCCTTCCTGAGTGTGATCGACGGCACACTTGGCCTTGATTTGCGAGCTTCATCGCGTAATATTACGCCAGAGCTGCAGCAGCTTATCACCAAACGGGAAGCCGCCCGCGCGCGCAAAGACTGGCACGAAGCAGACAGGATTCGTGATGCTCTGGCCGAGCAAAAAATTGCCGTGCGAGATACAGCCAACGGCAGCCAGTGGTATTGGCTCACCTAGGCCGCGCCTCCACTAAAAATAATATAACCCTTACTGGCTCAGTAAGGGTTATTAGTATGCTACGGCTCTAACGCAGCGCCACACTGTTAGTTAATTCACCTGCTTAAGATGAGGCACCACCGCGGTGTTTTTTATGCTTCTTTTTACCAGAAGCGGCTTTTACTTTCTGGTTACCACCAGCCTCATGCTCAACTTCACCAGCAGGAGTAGCCTCTTCGGTAGCAGCTGCCGACTCGCCTCCTGCCACTTTTGCAATAGCTTTCTTTAGCTTTGTTTTAGCCTGAGCAGACCGCCGACGTGCGACGTAATCCTCGAGCAAAATCTTGATACAACCCGCAATTGGAATCGAGATAATACCACCCGCAATACCAAACATGTAGGTACCGATTGTCACAGCCGTTAAAATTACTAAGGCTGAAAGATTGATAGAACGAGATTGCACTACAGGAGCAATCAAGTTATTTTCAAGCTGCTGGTATATGATAAAGAAGATGACATAAATCACCGCCGCTGTTAGATCGTTCAACGCAAGCAGCGCGGTAGCCAGCGCTCCGGCGATGGTAGCACCAAACATTGGAATAAGTGACAGCACAAAGGTAAGTGCAATAACTGGCATCGCAAGATTAGCAGGAATACCAGTGAATAGGCTAAGGATAAATACCGCCAGCCCAGCATTCAAGCCACCAATCATTGAGACAAGTAGCTGACCATTCACGTAGTTGGTCACCACATTATACATTTTATCGAGCAGCCCCCGATGATAGAGCATTCGTGAACGATTAGTGTATAGCAGCCAGATACGATCAACCCACACCGGACCTTCCACTAGCATCAGGAAGGTAAGCACAAGCACAAGCAAGCTAGCCGTTAGCAGTGATGCCGCTGACCCAATGCCACTTACCAGCATACCGCCAGCACCTTGCGCTATGGTCACGACACTTGAACGCACCGACTCTACCGCTTGGTTTACCTGCGGTTCTAAATGATACCGCTCCACCAAACCAGATAGCCCATGCCACTGATTTTGAGCATTTTCCACCAAAGACGGCACAGTGCTTGCAATCTTAGCAGTCTGCTCAATGATTGGAGGTACCACCAAAAAGCCAAAAATGCCAAGTGCAACAACAATAAGCACAAAGGCAATAGCTGTACCGCCTACTCGGCTACGGTTTGGTAGCATCTTTGCGAGCGTTGCCACTGGCTTAGACAAGGCAATTGCTAGGAAAAACGAAATACCAATAATAGTAAGTGCCTCCCGGGCAGCAAAGAGTAGCCAACCTGCAGCTGCAAACCCAATTACCACCAGCCAGAAGCGCACAAATGTTTGTGTGTCAATCTGTATCTTCACTTTCATGAAGTCTATTATACCAGCTTTACCAGGTATTGCCATGAGCATTTAGCGCTAGAAACGATCTACACAACAGAGGGAACTACCAGCCCTGTGGTCGTTCTGCAGCTGGCGTGTAATAATCAGCCAGCACCTTAGCCCGTAGTTCATTAAAACTGCCATCTGCAATGCTTTGTCGAATACCGTCCACTAGTCGCACAATAAACCGCTGATTATGAATTGTAGCTAGCGTGCCAGCGAGCATCTCTTTGGCGCGGAACAGGTGGTGCAAATATGCTCGGCTGTAATTTTGGCAGGTGTAACAATCACAATCTGCATCAAATGGCCGGAAATCATCTTTAAAGCGGCGACCAGTGATATTAATTCGGCCATACGGTGAATATAGCGCCCCATTTCGTCCCACTCGAGCAGGAGATACGCAGTCGAAGGTGTCGGCGCCCGCTTCAATGCAGGCAAATATATCATCTGGCTCCGAAATGCCCAGCATATGGCGCGGCTTAGCCTCCGGCAGCTCATCACACATCCAGCCCACAATTTGGCCAATATTTTCCTTACGCAGCGCGCCGCCCAAACCAAAGCCATCAAAATCACGCTCACCATAAAACCGCGCTGACTGTCGACGCAAATCTTCATAATCCGCCCCTTGAATAACGCCAAACAATGCTTGATACGGCTTATCAGCGCGCTCTGCGGTGAGGCGCTTATGCTCCCGTAAACTACGCTCAGCCCAAGGGTGCGTACGCCGAGCCAGCGACTCAACTTGATATGCATAGCTGTGGTGCAACGTCGTTAGCTCATCAAACGAAAAGATAATATCAGCGCCAAGCTGATGTTGAATCTGCATTGACACTTCCGGATTAAAGCGGTGCCGGCTACCATCGAGGTGCGACTTAAACATAACGCCATCATCATCAATCCAGGCTAGCTTATCTTTTTTTGCAGCGTGCTGGCCTTGTTCTTGGCCGGTCATGTCAATCACTTTTTTAAAACCAACGCCCAAGCTCATAACCTGAAAGCCGCCACTATCAGTAAAGGTAGGCCCTGGCCAATTAGCAAACGCACCTAATCCGCCGGCTTGGTCAACAATCTCGGCACCTGGCCGCAAATATAAATGGTAGGCATTGGCTAGCATAGCCTGCGCGCCAGTCGCCGCCAGCTGCTCGGGAGTAAGCGCTTTCAGGGTAGCCTGCGTACCGACAGGGATGAAGGCCGGAGTTTGAATAATTCCATGCGGCGTGTGAATCGTGCCTGTTCGCCCGTGCCGGCCGGGTAACCGGCTGTGCACCTCAAACCAAAACGGGGGCTGCTCTATATTTTGTTGTATCATTTACACCTCCTTACTACTACAGTCAGTATACCATGTATTGCATAGTTCCGCTATATTTTCATTTGCAAACTTCTAGCTCTATGTCATACTTTTGCACATGACAACAAAGCAATTATCGCCAATCGTTCAGGTGGACCACCTGACGAAATCATTTGGCAAGACAACAATTATCGACGATCTGTCGTTCGAGGTGCGCCGTGGTGAAACCTTCGGCTTACTTGGAAGTAACGGATCAGGAAAAACAACCATTATTCGCACGCTACTCGGCATCTACATTGCTGATGGTGGTAGCCTCACGATCAATGGCCACACGTACTCACCTAAAAACGGGGAAGTCATTGGCTACCTGCCAGAAGAGCGCGGCTTGTACCGCAACGAAACCGTGCTTGATGTGATGCTTTACTTTGGCGAGCTAAAGGGCATGAGCCGCAAAGACGCGAAAACCTATAGCCTAGAATTCCTCAAAAAAGTAAGCCTTGCCGACAAAGTCAAGACTAAGCTAGGTAAGCTCTCTGGTGGCCAGCAGCAAAAAGTACAGCTTGGCATCACTATGATGAACAACCCAGAGCTGCTTATCCTTGACGAGCCGACCAAGGGCTTCGACCCAGTCAATCGCCGCCTACTTCGTAGCCTCATCGAAGAACGCCGCGCAGCCGGAGCAACTGTCATTCTCGTTACCCATGACATGGCAGAAGTAGAAGAGCTGTGTGACCGACTCATTTTGCTAAAAGACGGTAAAGCCGCAGCCTATGGCACCGTAGCAGAAGTTCGGGCAGCACACGGCGGTAAGTCAATCGATGATATTTTCGTTGACCTCTATTCATACACTGTCCAAGACCAGCCAGCAGAGGAGGAACACCATGTTTAATCTAAAAACTGTTATGCGCTTTGAAGTTTTGCGCACCTTAAAAAAGCGAAGCTTCTGGACAAGTATTTTGCTGCCACCGCTTATTCTTGCAATCATTAGTGGCGTGATGACCTTTTCACAAAAAGCCTCACAAGAGCAGCTCAACCAGCTTGCCAATGGCTCAACCAATATCGCTATTATCGACAAATCTGGCAAAGTAGGCAAAGAAGCCTTCCAGGGAGAGCATGCTTTTACTAAAGCTACCGACAAAGATAGTGCTATCACCGAGGTGAAGCAGGGCCGCAAAGATGCCGTTATTTTCATCCCAGAGAACGTTGGAAGCCAGCCTATTGAGGTCTATGCAAAAGATGAAAATATCTTTAATAATAGCCGCTATGAAAATATGGCGCAGCAGCTACTGAAGCGTTCGGTTAGTAGCAAGGTAGATAAGGCCGACCAGCAAATTATTGCCGGCAAACTGCAAACCACCAGCACCTTCTATCGTGATGGTAAACAATACGACCCTATTGGTAGCATGATCATCCCAGCAGCCTTCCTGATACTGCTGTACGTTGTGCTGATGACGTTCGTCAACCCAATCCTAACAAGTACCTCAGAAGAGAAGGAAAACCGCGTCACCGAGATGATCCTTACAACCATCCAGCCGCGTACGCTGATTTTTGGAAAAATTCTTTCTATTGTCGTTCTGGCGGCGCTGCAAGTCACCATTATGACACTGATGACTGTCGCAACGTACCTTCTTATCGATAAGACAGCCGGCGGTGTGCCAATTGACATCCTCAAGAATATCCAAATTGAGCCTGTTCGTATCGCGATGAGTGCGCTAATCAGCACTGCCGGGTTCGCCTTCTTTGCAGGCCTCGTGATCGCTGTCGGTGCCGCAGTGCCAACAGCTAAAGAAGCCGGTAGCTTCCTGGGTGCGCTTATGACACTCTTCTTTGCACCGCTATACTTCTTCATGCTGATTATCTCAACGCCAAATGCCCCACTTGTTAAGGTGACATCGCTCATCCCATTCACCTCACCAATGCCACTCTTGATCCGTAACGCAACAGGTAACCTGCCGCTTGGGGAAGGACTACTTGCAGCTGGTATCTTGATCGTCAGCGCTGGCATCACCTTCTGGATTGCTATCCGCCTCTTCCACTACGGCTCAATCGAATATAATAAGGTGCTATCGCTCAAAGCTATTTTCTACAAAGAGAAGCGATCATAACCCAGCAAAATATAACACCGCCCGGGAACCATATGTTTCCCGGGTTTTGCTGCCATTTAGTTTTTAGTAAAAAGTAAAACCCCCGAGACTACTATGCAAGTTACTGCATAGCGCCTCGGGGGCCCATGTGCGTGTGATGGCCGCTTACTAATCGTAAAGACGTGTCTCTAGATCAATTTTTTTGCCGATAGCTTGACTGAACAGCTCATTCAGGCTGTCTAGCTCATCTGACGTTTCGCTCTTCTTGCCGGCACTATACAGCACGAGTTTATTTTCAACCGTTCGCACCAGTAAGTGCTTACCACGCAAACCATACTCATCGGTAATATCCTTGCTAAACTGCTCATGCACGCCAATGCAAACCAACAGAGCAGGCAAATCGCCCTCTTGCAGCTGCAAGACTTTTGCAAGCAGAGATAAGGACGGCTGCAGCTGTTCCATAGGAACATTCAGAGATGACACATCTCCTGCTGAGGGTAACTTTGCCGTGCTAAGCAAATTGCCTAGTACACTACTGTGTTTGACAAAAGCTTGGCGGATTTCACGAGACTTCTTGCGACGAGCCTCTCCATGTATGTCAGGAGAACCTGGTGATTGTGGTAGAACCCTCATCCGCCCAGATCCAGTAGCAACCCGAGCAGAAAACCCAGCTAGCCAGTCAATCGGCACCCATTCTGACACCTTACCCTGATCAAACAGGGAAGTGTCAAGCGGGTTGACAACCCGATAATCCAGCGGATATGTATTTTGTAAGGCATCAAGTGCCTTACGAATACTTACCGTCGCAGGAGCAGTATGTAGCTTTCGCTCATCAGTAAAATCGATCAGCAATTTCATCACTTCCTAACAATAATTAAGGTGCACACAGGCTTCACTCCGGATGAGCGAATACAACCTGCATGCGCTCAAATCCACTGAATGAATCTGATCTTATTTTGCCACACTATGGCCATATTTACAACTAAGTTATCTGGCGCATGTCACCAGCCGGCGCCAGCTTGCGCTTTATGCCATACCCTTATATAATAGACTTACTAGCTCACAAAATGCGTGGCGCACAGTTTTTGTCGCAGGCCTGCATCCCGTGGGCTTGGCTGTGTGTACTTTGAGAATATGGTTTTCTTAGTTAGAGAGAAAGCGTATGATCCGTTTTGTGACGAGAGATAGAAAGGTTTCAACATGGACCCCCGCAATGAGGATTACTACGCTGAAACACCTTCGCAGAAGGCGCGGCGTGAGCTCGAAGAACACAAACAGGCGACGAAGGAAGCAATTAAAGAAGCCCTGGAGGAACACTGCGCATCCGGTGGCACTCGGGTGAGCATTACCTTTGAAGACCTCATGAAAATACTGAATAAACAGTAAAAGGCAGTCGTATTGTACAGAAGAATATCCTCTCTGATCGCCTCAAGCTGCCATATGAGATGCCGGAAAGCTTCAACGCATGCGTTGAAACTGCCGACAAGGTCATTCCCATGATTCAGGTAGTTGATTACGAGATCACTGGCTACATTGCCTACATGAACTCGTTTCATGACACGTCTTATACCGCCGCTAGGCATGCATTCAGTGACCACTGGTATCCCATTTCTGCGACGCTACAAGAACGCAATATGGCACGAATCGCCATCACTACTATGGCAATGGTTGCTCACCACTGCGATGTCATTCCTCCTACGGAACCTCAATTCCACCCTCGTATCGTGGAATTCTTTAGGCAGTTCCGTACAGACGAAGACATCAAACAGCGGCTAACAACCAAGCAAGCTCATAACCAAGAGCAAGACGACCATTAAGAAAGGATCACAGCCACCCCCATTCACATTCATCTTGTGGATGGGGGCTTTTTACTTTTGCTGCCACTTGGGCTGGCGTGGTATACTAAACATAAGTTATGCGTATTCTTGTGCTTGAAGATGAACCGAAACTTGCCCGCAGCTTGCGGCGAGCGTTAGAGAGCGAGGGCTACGCTGTCGATGTTGAGCACGCCGGCTTTGATGCGCTCGCTGCCGCCCAGGCCAGCACCTACGATGCACTACTGGTTGACCGTATGGTGCCCAGCGGTGCACCATCACCGCAAGACGATGCGCTGTTTAGCGATGGCGTGCAGATTATTAAAACGTTGCGCGGTAAGGGGATTATGACGCCTGCTATACTGGTCACCGCGCTCGGAACACTCGATGATAAAACTACAGGCCTCGATGCTGGCGCCGATGATTACCTAGTAAAACCTTTTGCCGTAGACGAACTTTTGGCTCGCGTGCGCGCTTTGTTGCGCCGTCCTTCACGGGCAGTGCAACCGCAAATCACCTTTGCCGGCTTCACGCTAGACCAAAACCAGCGGCAGCTACAATTTGCAGGTAATCCAGTTTCACTGACAAGCAAAGAATTTGGCTTGCTAGAATATCTTCTTTTGCGCCGTGGCCAGGTAGTATCAAAAGAGCAGCTGGCTGAGCATGTTTGGGATTTTGATGCCACAATTTTGCCAAACACCATTGAAGTGCACATAAAGCAGCTTCGTAAAAAGCTTGCCCAGCACACCAAAGAAAACATCATCACCACCGTGCGCGGCTTCGGCTACAAAATTGAGGCACAATTACCAGAGGAGGGTAATTTATAGCGGCTCCACAGCGCACCAAAAAGCAAGCAGCGTACGATCCGTTCACTGCAGCTAGTGATATTATCCGGCAAAGTGGCGACCGGTTCCGCAGCCATACTGCCGCGCTGTTCCAGTCGGCGACACTTAAATTGACCGGGTGGTACTTGCTTATTCTGATGTCGGTGAGTTTGCTTTTTAGTATCGTTATTTTTGGTACAGCCATCAATGAAACCCGGCAGCGCCTCATCGGTTTTGAAGAGGGAATTTATCATTATGCTGAAACAAATACTACCGCAAAACACCTCGACTTACGCAACCAAGAGCTCAATACCACAGCCCGCAATATGGCTGAAAGTTTGGTCTATATGAATCTTTTGGTACTTGCTGCCGGTGGGCTCGGTGCTTACTTTTTAGCTCGCCGCACACTACGGCCAATCAGCGAAGCTTTAGCTGCTCAGCAGCGCTTCACCAGCGATGCCAGTCATGAGTTTCGCACGCCGCTTGCCAATATGAAAATGGAGCTCGAACTCGCCCTGCGGGATCCACACATGAGTAAAAAAGATATGGCTGCCACCATGGAAAGCACACTGGAAGAGATTAACTCACTTACCGAGCTTACCAGTGTACTGCTAGCATTAGCAGCCAAAGATGAGCAAAACAACGCTGTCGAGAAAACTAGTATCTCACAACTACTTCACCGCACTCGAGAGCGTTTCTCGGCCGATGCGAGCCGCATTCATATCACGCAAAGAAGCGCTACCTCTCGGTATAATGCCACCATCAACCCAGCGAGTATGATGGAGATTTTCACTATTATTATCGACAATGCGCTGAAGTATTCCTACCCCAACACGCCGATTACACTCCATTTGCAGCGCCGACCTGGCCGTATCGTGGTGCAAATCACAAACAAGGGAAAGGGAATCGCCGCAAAAGATATTCCGCACATCTTTACCCGCTTCTACCAAAGCGATAGCTCCCGTAGTGGCCACACGCACCCTACGCGAGGGTATGGGCTTGGGCTTGCACTAGCGCAAAAGCTAGTAAAACTGAACCGCAGCACCATTTCAGTGCAGAGCAAACCAGGTGAATGCACCACGTTTACCCTCAGTTTACCCCAGTAACATACTCTCATAAGCATTTTCTATAAAATTATCCAAAATCTTCAGATAGAATTCAGATAAGCATGGCATTATAGGGGTGTAGCAGGGAACTCCACCACAACTTCAACCCCTGCCACACTCACAAATAACTCGAAAGGTAATGTATGACGAACGACATTTTTTTGAGCAAAAAAGGTTTTAAAGAACTGAAGAAAGAACTACAATCGCTAGAAAAGAAGCTGGTATCAATCACGCAGCAACTTCATAGCACTGATAAACGCCAAAACCGTGAAGCCCGCCAAGAACGTGGGGAACTACTGTTCGAACTAGAAGCTATCGAACAAGAAATCTACGAAAAGAATAACCTCTTAGCGCGCGCCAAGCTGTTACCGGCCAAGCGTAATCGCGTCAAGGTTGCGCTTGGTTCGGTGGTTGATCTGATTGATCAACACGGTAAGCGCGTGCGCTACACCCTAGTGAATAGTATCGAGGCTAACCCAAGCGATGGGCGTATCTCGGTCGATAGTCCACTAGGAAAAACTCTTATCGGTCGTAGCATTCGTGATACGTTTGAGTGGACCACGAAGTATACCACCGGTCAGATGCGTCTTGTAGCTATTTCGTAGCTTCCCCCGCTACGTAGAATAGCTGCTATCCGACGTTTTCCACCCCCTGTTTCATTCAATATACACTCACTCCTTCGCAGCCTCGCTTCCCCCGCGGGGCTGCTTTTATTATGAACCTTATCCCAACAAGGCGCAAAAACAGGGCAGTGCGGCACATACTTTAGTAAAAATAGTCTAGACAGCGCCTATAAAATAGGCTACAATAATAAACATCTTGGGGATTGGCCAAGTGGTAAGGCAGCGGGTTCTGGTCCCGTGATCGGGGGTTCGAATCCCTCATCCCCAGCCAAGCAATTATTCACCACAATCATCGTTGATTGTGGTTTTTCTTTGCTTATGGTATACTATATGTATTGTGACAAGCTTGCCACAATTGGCATTGAGCACCCCCGCTCATTGCTATTTGTACCTTAGTAGAAAGTAGGTCATGCTTATGACATTTCCATTTAGGCAACAGTCTAATCCAACCTTAAATCCGAGCCTAGACCCACCCTCAGATGAAAAGGCTACTATACAGCTATTCTCACTTGACTCAAAAGATGAGGAAGAAGCGGGGAGGGTAAAATCTTTACTACCAACAGTAAAGACTCTAGCCGATAAACTGAAGGGTATTAATTTACCTGAAGGAGTAGCTGATTCTTTAAAACAGAACCTTGCTCAAGCGCAAGAACACACCTCGGCGATAGATAACGTCAATAATCCATCAGATCCAACAAGTTCAGAACTTGATACGGAAGGTGTGAAGGTGCTTGAAGAGCTCTTTGGCAAACGTCCAGAGGACGAGGGGGTGAGTTTTAAGTTCATCTGTAGCTGCTACACTGTTGACAATATCGAGCATATCGATACAGTAGGGATTCTTGCTATCACCAAGAATGTCAGCTCTGCAATTATCAATTGCCAACAACTTGGCCAGGACTCACACCTGGGACGCGAGATTGGCAAGATAGTTATGAGTCAGGCATCCTGCGGGCCATCAACCGAGAAAATACTATTTTTTGACCCAGTCGGTGCCAAGAGTAGTTCTGTGTCTGTAGCAATCGGTGTAGCATGGCATGGAAACGCCAATAGCAGGAAGAGCGAATGGGAATGTTTCCCTCGTGCTGAGATACTTACGCTTCACAAAGACAAGTAAGTCACCCGCTATACTCCTACTATCTATCACCCCTTAGGACGCTCCTTTATCTATGTGCTACAAGTACACTGATAAGGTGAGCTCCTAAGGGGGCTTTTTCTATTAGCCCTTGCGCTCTGGTATAGTTTCTGGTATTATTCGTTCACCGACATATGACAAACTTACAACAGTAAGCTACTCGTATCGCTTCGGCGGTTCAATTATATGTTCATATGTCTCTTGGTCGTAGCGTCCTAACGGCGCTCCCATCAACCGTACATTGATAATGTGATTGAACCAATTTTTTATTGCTACTACTCTACAGATTGGAGTTTGATTATGTCAAACACTACTGCTGCTACTTTGGCTCAGAATGAGGTCACCCTTATCGACCAGGAGTTTCCTAGCGAGCGCCTGGACCCGGAAAATAATGAGCGCATGTCTGTCGTTAAGATCGGCCGTATGCGTAAGCATTTGTCAGTTAAAATCACAGCAGTGGGTAAAGGTGATACTGTCACTCAAGGAAGGTGTAACCTACGAGGCAGAGGGCTATATTGGCACTCTACTAGGCCTTGACGCCACCGAAGATACCCAAGCAGTTGAACTTGGCGTTAATGCCATCCGTGAAGCGGTCTACCTGGTAACACCCAAGGATGATCATGATCCAGAACCTACTGATGGTATCGCAGGGTTCCCAGGTGGTGAGGTTTGGCTCATTACCGAAAAGGTGACCGACGAGCAGACTGTTTTGCTTGGTATCGTCAACCAGAAGCGGAAAGGTGGAGCACTAGAGATTCTGCCCATCCAGAGCCAGCTGCAGAGCCTGTTCGACCTGGTGGTGCTAATTGCCGCCACCATCAGCAGCAATGCTATTCCAAGGGGGAGTGAAGGTGAAATTGTCTACCTGCGCAAGGAATTCCTTGAAGCACTGTCCAGTAGCCAGGGCGGCCAGGGAGTTGTTATGGTTATGGATCGCTTTGGATTCCACGTCCCAGATGACGTGAACCCTAAGTACCGCGGGCGTCTTGCTCCGAAGAGCCGTGAAGAAGTGTGCGCAGGCGCAGACAGCCTATCTCAAGCTCTACTCGAGCGGGAAGAAGGGTACTGGCAGCGTGTTGCAGCAAACCAGCAGCAACGTAGCAATCAGGCAGCATAAGGCTCATAGCTATACGTAGCAGCATATTGGTTCTCACATAGAACCAATGACTACCCCCATGTTAGCCTGCGCTGGCATGGGGGTTTTATCATAATCAGCAACATAGATCATTCTTGTGCTACCACCTATGCTATGGTATTGTAGTTATTATCACATATGGTGATATACGGCTTTTAGCCTGAATTGCTGCTATAGCAACCAGCTATGGCACGCTCTTTGACAGTATACGTTTACAATTATGAAAGTTTGGTGATTTTTACCATGACCGTCACTATGCTAGAACAGACCCGCTCAGATCACTCTTCTTACAATGAAGGGGTCGGTGCGCCGATTGTTACACTGGGAGCATCTTGTCGTCGGGCAAGCAGCGAGGGCTCCGATTTAGAAAAGCTACGGTATGTGCTTCGGGCGCAGAGGCGTGAGCAAGCAAATGTGCAAAACACAAATATTGCTTCATGCGAGATCAGTAAACTGCCACTGGCAAATATCAGTGAGTTTATCTCGCTCATAAAGCCACCTCACGGCAGCGATCCGAAGCTTGACCAACTGGAATACCTGTGTAGGGCAGGCTATGTTGACCGAGTCCAGGTCCGCCTTGATGAGGTAGTACGCAACTACATCAGCGCAGCGTTTGATAATCAGTTTCATCCTGATGCCTGCGAGGTGAGGGCGTACTACGAAACCCGTCCAAGCTCGGCTACTGAGCACGCACTCAGCAGCGAGCAAGGCTCGTTTGGATCAGAGCAAAGCATCAAGATCAACTCGATGGCGCAGCGCCTAGATCAGGCAACGCTACTTGGGTTTATTGTCTTCGTAAAGAAGGAGTTTGGCAAAAAGGACCCTCTGGTATTGCCACATCTCATTGTACCAGTAGCCCCCAAGCGCCGCATGAGCGACCAAGAGGGGTTTATGTCTGGAGATAATGAAGTGCGTCAGCTACTTACGGTTGCCCGTCGGTATCAGAAGTTAGTAGAAAAATGTCCTGAGCCCCACCATCAAAAGCTCAGTCTCAAGCGCATTGATGGCGTGAACAACCTCACGCTCATGATGCTACTTGCAGACGGCTTTGGACCTGCTGGCACTCGTATGGAGTCGCTATTGCGGTTTGGGCCGGTGCATCGCTCCTGCCTATTTAGCACTTATCGTGTGCACGACGACGACACCATTGCTCAGCTCCTTAAGCAAGCAAAGGTTTCACAGAATATTGAAACGCTCTACGTCAACGCTACGAGCAGGTAGACGTTTCACTTTCACATTAGGAGGTTATCATGGCCAACAAATCAGCAAATAATGCAAAGATCGACGATGAAGCTACAGAACAATCTTCTGCAGCTGGCATCACCACCCAACCTGGAGACGACAAATGGAGTTTAGGATCTCCGGGCGGTAACCGTCGCCCATAACGGCACAGTTACCTAACTGCACTTCTATTGTAAACGCATAGCTACCAGCCCCACTGCTTGGTTGAGCTCCTGCGCTACATAATGTGCATATTAAAGAAGCTCCCTTAACCGTGGGGCTTCTTTTTTTAGAACATTTTTTGTTACAATAGGTAAGACTATGCCCGAGTGGCGTCCCTAGCCGCCGCATAGTGATCTTTCACATATTCATATACTGCAGAAAGGAGATTTGTGAGCCTAACCTCACACCTCACGAGAAAACTCTTACTAGACGGCTGTGCTGCACCAAAAGCCTATGCCTCTACCTTAACGGGAGTGTTAGCCTACTGGCCAGCATCACCAGAGTTATCCATAAAGGATATACGTATCTATACGACACCTTTTGTTCATCTATCACAGCCAGTGGTAGAAAATACACAAAACGGTCCGTTTGATTATAGTAGTAAAAAGCTCTTCAACCTCGCCCTGTCCAAGCTAATGGATGCCTACTCAGGGATATATACTAAAGCGTTTAACGTGGCGCTCGCTCGGCAGCTTCTTGTCGATCCGCACGTTGCGTTTCAGTGGCTACGAGGTGCAATCAAACTGTCCATAACTACGGCAGAACTGCCAGGCAAGAGTCTACGCAAGCTAGTGCTACTATCGGTGGCCCCGGTAACGCAGGATACGAGTGCACCACTTTATGTGTCCTCGTCTCTTGTGGCAAGCAGTGACTCGCGCCCGGTATTAACGCTACCTAGTAGCCTGATGCTTGGTGAACTGGCAACGAGCTATTACCAAGAAGTGGATAGGCCATCGTATATTGTGCACAACATTGACATATCAGCCTTACAGCTGACATCACAAATGCCATTTACGCGCATGAGGCAAATAGTGAAGGCCTTCTCAAACGCAAACAATGAAGGTAATGCTACTGTGCAGTTATACCATGGTGGCGTACCACTACCGTCTGTTCATATAGCGTTGTAGTTTTGCTACGGCGCCTCAAAAGGAAGGAGCCACATTGGCTACCAACGAAACTCCTGACCTGGAATCTATTCAACAAGCACTGAACAAGAGCGATCCGCATGGGATTAACCCACCAAATGCTAGCGGCAGTGACCCCACCTTGGGCGAAGTACAAGAAAAGTTCAGTGCCATTACAGATTCTATCGATCAGTTTTCGGGCCCTGACAATGAACTATCACTGCCAGAAGTACAAGAAAAGCTAGCAGGCGCACTAGACCCTGCAGATACGCTCGTAGAGTTACCACTGAATCAGTGGCTAATGCGCTACCAGTCTTCTTTGCCTCTACTAAAGCAAGTTATCGAGCAAAAGATAGCAAAGCTGCCAAAACCAAACGAGGGGCTACAGGCTGTCGTCAGTGATCTGCGAGCCGACCGGCGAGCAAGTGCTAGTGCAGTACTAAACCTACTGTTTTATGTACTCACTGTCTATAACCCAGGAGAAGACAAGGTACGGTCAGAGCTCTTACATGGTCTGCTCATGGCGCTATCCACTCGTCTGGATGATAAAACCATTCATTCAGGAGAGGAAGCTCGGGCTGATTACGATCAGTTTAATATCACCATGATTAGCAGGGAAGTAGATTTGGAAGATAGCTCTATTTTCCCTGAGATTGAGCAGCAGATACTACGCTCGCAGCAAAACTCTACCGACATAAGTAGCGCGCCGCTGCATAAGCCGACCGGGCTTCTGTTATATCTGAACCCTGATCCGCAGGCGCCCATATCCACGAAGGAGGAATCAGCTCTACAGTATATGTGTAGTGAAACTAAACCATTTGTCATCGCTCTTACTGCTAATTAGAGCTGTGACATTTCACCCCAGCTAATGGCTTGAGGTGGTTATAGCAGCACACATGTGTGCGCCATAATCACTTCGCCCCTAGCTGGGGTTTTTCTTTTGTCGTATGATTGACATTTATTATGTTATATGGTAACATTTAAGCATACTTAACTGACAGCAGTTAAGTGTACATTTGACCCGTTTCGTATACAGTATGCGAAACCCAAGTTTGAAAGGTGAGATCGCAATGTCGAACTCCGTTACCTCTCTCAACAATCCTACTCGTCTGGCAGACAGCTCAAAACTGACGATTCAGGTAACTGCTCTGTGGTACAATACTGCAGGCGAGCTGGATGCAGCTGAGTGGACGTTCCCCAACCAGGGAAAAGCAGCCGACCAGGCTGCCATGTTCAGTGACGCTGATCACGAAACCAATGAGGATATCGCCCAGCAAGTGCTTCAGCACTTCCCGGGTGTCGACGCTACGTCAATTGCCGACATGGTGCTAGTCCGTGTCTCCGGACGTACGATCGGACAAGTGTCTGCAGTTGCGTTTGTTATGATTCGTCTGCGCAACAGCGGCACCTGGATGGTGTCCAGCACTGAAGCCGGTAGCGTGATCTTGGCTAAAGAGCCTGGCCTCTACTACGATGTTCGTAATGAGATGATCACGGCAAAGGTTGCAGAAGAGGGCGATCGGTTCCAGCAAATGCGGTAATCGCATTCATCCGCCTTTCAGCGTAAAGGCCCCACAAAAAAGAAGGCTTTGAGTATAGCTCATCGAGTTAGCTCGTCTCTTTTACAGGGGCCTTCTTTCTTTTTGTTTTACATTGCGTATAAATTATGATATATTATAGGAAGTGTCTTTGTCACAAAGATATTGCACCTACACAGACGAGATAGGAAAGAAGGTTTTACTGTGAGTAATCGCATAGGACGCGCTGCGGAGCCTAAGCTAACGGTTGAGGCTACTCCTGATATCATTTCAGCAGAGCATCACACTATACGTACAGGCACTATGTCTGTCGGGGCGTTCCCTTCGTGGTGTATCACCAACACAGAATTCGGGCATGAAACCGATAATATCGATTCGATCGACAACGCATACCTGGCTACTATTGCACAAAATACCGTGCCTCCCCTAGAGCTTGGCTACCCAGGTTCAGAAAAGCTGATAGAGGAAGATGAGCTAGCACTAGCGCGCCGAGTTATCATACTGGTTGGCCTTGAAAAAGATGATGAAACCAATACACTGCGCCGCGTACCACTCGGCGTGATGTATAAGTTTAGAGACACTCCGTATATCGTCATCATGAACAATTCCTCAGCTATGGATGATGTGCTTTACGAAATAGTAAAGCAGCGTTTTATTGGTAGCTGTCATGATATTGATGACAAATACAAAATCTTCCAATCTGAATCGGAGATAGAGAACGCTAAGCCTGAAGACATTGTCTTCATAAACCAAGCAATCAACGATACTACCTCGCTGTAGGTACCCCCGAAGAAAAAGGCTCGAGCCGCTTGAGACAAGAAAGCTGCTTGCCTGAAGTACTCGGGCTTTTTTCTTTATGGTGCCCCAGTATATTTGCTATACTTACATCATATGAGCAAGAAAAAACAGCGTGTATTTACCGATATCCAGACAGAAGTAGTCATAGGTGGCGGCCAAACATTGGCCACATTGCCAGATGGCCGCAAATTATTCCTATGGGGCGCACTGCCTGGAGAAATCGTTGATGCGCAAGAGACAAAACGCAAGTCGCACTACAGCGAAGGAATAGTCACCGCAGTTCACAAGGCAAGCCCAGAGCGCACGACGCCACAAGATCCTGAAAGTTATATATCTACCAGCCCATGGCAAATTATGTCGCCAGAAGCTGAAGCCCACTACAAAGCGGCGCTATTAGAAGAGGCTTTTGAACTACACGACATCGTATTGCCAAAACCCATTACAGTCTATAGTGACGGCAACATGTATGGCTACCGCAATAAAGTGGAGTTTAGTTTTTGGTTTGATACAGCATCTGAGCGGCTTGACCTAGCATTTTTCCGTCGGGGTAGTCATGGAAAAATCCCCGTACAAGGCACAAGTCTCGCAAATGATTTAACTAATCAGCTAGGAGCAGCGGTCGTACAAGTGCTTAACCAGCTAGGCATTGGCGGAAGAGCGCTAAAAACGCTACTCATCCGCACCAACAGAGTAGGTGAAGCCAGGTGGCAGCTGTATGTAAAAGACGAGAGCTTTCCAGTAGCCGACTTCTTTGCGGCGCTGCCGAAGCAGTGGCAAACTGATAGCGTGCAGGGAGAAATTATCTATTCTAATCCTAAATCTCCAGCTAGTGTTATCACCCGCCGCTTGTCTGTTACGCCGGCTCCTTTGACTGATTCGCTGCTGGGCGTTACGTATCGCTACGCTACCGAAAGCTTTTTCCAAATAAACTTGCCGCTGTATGAACGCACGCTGCGTGACATTGCCAGTTGGCTGCCGGAAGATACACCGGTCGTTGATCTGTACAGCGGCGTCGGCACTATTGGGCTGAGCGTGGCAGGGGGCCGACCGCTCACGCTAGTGGAGATAAACGAGGCTGCCGTGCAAGAAATGCAAGCTAATATCGTGCAGCTTGGTCGGCAACAGAGTGTTCGTGCCATACTAGCCGCCAGTGAACAGGCGCTAGATGTGATCACCCCAGAGGCGACAGTAATCGTCGATCCACCGCGAGCAGGGCTTCATGAGGATGTGGTGCGGCAACTGCTAGCCAGCAAGCCAAAGCGTATTATTTACCTTTCGTGCAACCCAGTCACTCAAGCGCGAGACGTTATGCGCCTGAGCGAGCGCTACGGCATTCGCGCTCACCAGGGGTACAATTATTTTCCGCGCACGCCTCATATTGAACACCTCGTGGTGCTTGATACGATTTCGTAACATAAATAACAGCTGCACTAATGCAGCACCGCAAGACAAGCGCCGCTAAAATACAGCGGCGCTACTTATTTTTGCGGCTTACTGCATTACGATGAGGGATAACAACGCTATCTCGCGTCAAGCCATGCTGGTAAAAATACTTTACTGCTAGCCGCCAGCTCGTCGATGAGTCTGGATCCCATTCGTAAATTTCACCATCGCGTACCTCATCAATTCGCCATAAGGCAGGGTTGTATGGCGCCAATGTTTTATAGTAGCGAATATCCGCTGGCGACACTGAACTGCGCCCCGGAAAAACCTCTTGAAACCGAGCTTCACCATACTGCTCGAAATAATCAGCCTGCCCGGCAGGAGGCAGCGCATCAGCCGGCACCAAATTCATATGCAGCACCATCTTGCGCATATCGGCATAGGTTAGGTGCGTTGGACCAGCGATAAACACGTATAATTCTTTGTGCGCATTGGTAAACACAGTCGCCTTGGCGGTTCGGCTGACACTAATCGTATTCGCAATAATCCGCTCGATACTCATTTCCACCCCAAAGTACCCAGCGACTTGCTTGGCTAGTGTACTCGGGCTAAAAAGACCATCACTCATGCCACTATTTTACAATACGCTTATGGTAAAATCTAGCCGCACGCGTAGCAGTCAAGCAAAGCAGCGCCAGATGCGCTATACTATACATATGACATTTTCATCTCGTTATGCAGCGTTAAACGTAGCTCAAAAACAAGCAGTTGACACCATCGATGGGCCCGTGCTCGTGGTGGCTGGGCCGGGCACCGGCAAAACAGAACTCCTCAGTATGCGTGTCGCAAATATCTTGCGCAAAACCGACACACTACCTGAGTCAATTTTATGTTTAACCTTTACCGACAGTGGCGCCACTGCCATGCGCCGCCGCCTAAGTAGCATTATCGGCAAAGATGCCTATAATGTTGCCATTCATACCTTTCACAGTTTTGGCAGTGAAATTATTAACCAATATAGCCAATTTTTCTACAAAGGCGCCGACATGACCGTAGCCGACGACCTCGTGCGGCAACAGCTGCTTGAAGATTTGCTGAAACATTTGCCACACGATGCTGGCCTGCGAGCTAAGGGGCCTCAGGGCGAATTTATCTATCTGCACCCTGTCTTGCAGCGAATTAGCCAACTCAAACGTTCTGGAGTTAGCCCTGCCGAACTAGTCGCTGTCCTCGATGAAAATGAACAATTTTTTGATACATATCAGCCAGCATTTACACAGGTGTTTGCAGGAAGAATAAGCAAAAAAACAGCCACCGCGCTATACGATCTATTCACCGAACAGGCACAAAATCTACAAAAGCCAGGGCCAGCTAGCCAAGCTATTGGCGGGGTGCCACTCGGCACGCTGCTGCACAATGATATCCTGCGCGCGCTACACGCGTATGAAGAAAGTGGCAAAACTACTGCAATCACGGCCTTTAAAAACAAATGGCTAGAAAAAAATGCAGCAGGTGATTTCGTCTTTAAGCAGGCCCGCCAATTGCCAAATCTGCGCGAGCTGGCAGAGGTGTATGCCGGCTATCTTACTGCTATGCAAGCCGCGCGCCACTTTGACTTTGACGATATGATTTTAGATGTCGTGCAGGCGCTTGCCACCAATCCAGAGCTACGCTACAACCTGGAAGAGCAGTATCACTATATTTTGGTAGATGAATTCCAGGACACCAACCCAGCTCAAATGCGTATTTTGCAGGCACTCACCAGCAGCCCATTGCACGAAGGACGACCAAATATCATGGCGGTGGGCGATGACGACCAGGCAATTTATAGCTTCCAGGGGGCTGATATTAGTAATATTTTGTCGTTTGAATCGCTCTATCCTTCAGCGCAAATTATTACACTGACCGACAATTATCGCTCGGCAGCGCCAATTTTAGCTCACGCCAGGGAGGTTATCACTCAAAACAGTGAACGCCTGGAGGCTACGCACCACGGTATCAACAAGCAGCTAACACCACACCGCCCAGAGCAGGGGGCGCAGGTTGCCCTTCATGCCTACCCAGACGAAGGGGCAGAATATACAGCTGTGGCTGAGCGTATTGCAGACCTGCTTACAAAGGGCACGTCACCAAGTGATATTGCTGTTATCGGCCGGCACCATAAGCAATTGAAGGCGCTACTGCCGTATCTTGCTGCCAAGCAGATCCGCGTTCGCTATGAACGACGCGATAATGTGCTCGAGCAAGAGCCAATCCAGCAGTTACTGCTTTTGGGCGAAACCCTGCAGGCGATCGCTAGCGGCAATCTACCCGCAGCCGATGAATACCTGAGCCAAATCATCACCCACCCAGCCTGGAGGCCGCTATTCACCCCAGAGTCAATTTGGCAGCTGGCACGCCACGCCTATCAAAATAAACAGCCGTGGATTGAGGCTATGGCTGGTGAACCAATTTTTGCGCCATTTCGAACCTGGCTGCTCGAGCTAGCAACGGCTAGCTTACACACCCCGCTAGAGCTGACCATCGATGCGCTGCTCGGCACACCAGAAGACCTATCCCCTGTTAGCGCGCCTAAGCTGGCTGATTTTTCATCGCCGCTGCATCACTATTTCTTTGCTGGTACATCACAACCAGAAGAATTAGCCGCACATATTGCTGGCTTGCGCACCATTCGAGAATCTGCCAAAACCTACGCTGGCAATGAAACTGCCACACTAGCCTCGCTGCTTTCGTTTGCTCGGGCATACCGCGCCGCCGGCCTATCTTTGCAACGCGTCTCAGCAGCCGGAGACGTTACCGGCGTGCAGCTGCTCAGTGCACACAAGTCAAAGGGGCTCGAGTTCGACCACGTCATTATCATTTCGGCAGACAATACCACGTGGGGGCGCGCCGCAGGTGGTGGCTCAAAGCTGCCGCTGCCACCAAATGTCCCAATCCGTGATAACGACGGCACGCCGGAAGAATGGGTCCGCCTCTTCTTTGTGGGCATGACGAGGGCCAAGCAAGACCTACTTATCACCTATAGCCAGCAATCACTTACCGGGAAAGACCTCAGCCCAGCAGCCTTTTTGACAGCCACTTCGCTTGAAGAACAACTAATTAGTTCAAACTCGCAGCAACCTTCCAGCGCGCTGCAGGCAGACATGCAAGCTTGGTATGCACCAATCGTGCAATTGCCACAACCTACTATGCGTGAATTTTTACAATACCGCCTTGATCATTTTGCGCTTTCCGCAACGGCGCTCAACACCTACCTCGATATTTCTCGTGGTGGACCGGCTGACTTTTTGCTATATAATCTGCTCGGTTTTCCACGCCGCTGGCACGCTGCAGCCGAATACGGCACCGCAGTGCACGCCACGATCAAGCAAGCTCACACGTATTTCGTAGCGCACGGCACGCCGCAACCACTAGCGGAAAGTTTGCATTTCTTTACAGCCACGCTGCAGCGCAGTCCGTTGCGCGGCGAAGAGCTCGAAACGCTACTCGCGCAAGGCCAGGCAGAATTGAGCACATTTTTACCTCACCTAGAAACAACGTTTACGCCGCACCAAAAAACCGAACTCAGTTTTGCGCACCAGCAATGTTATATTGGTGATGCGCGCCTTACCGGCACCCTAGACGCTGTCGATATCGATGCCAAGCATAAAACACTAATCATCACTGACTACAAAACGGGTAAGCCCGTCACCGCTTGGAAGGGTGGCAAAAACCACAACGCCCTTAAGCTCCACGCCTACCGCCGCCAGCTGCTGTTCTACACGTTACTTGCCGGCAGTTCACGCGACTACCACGGTTTTACCGTGCAGCAAGCACAGCTGCGCTTTGTGCGACAAACACCAGAAGGGGAATTTGCCTCGCTTGCAACGCAGTTCACCGAAGAGGAGCTAGCTCGAGGCAAGGCGCTTATTCAAGCAGTATGGCAGGCTATTTTTGCGGCAGATTTCGCCCAACCAGAACACGCCAAAGCCACGCTAGCCTCTGTTATCGCCTTTGAAGATGAGCTCATCGCCCGCTATCCAGCAGCATAGCCCTCTTTTATTGTGCGTACCTCGTGGTTTTGACACACCGACAATCACATACTATAATAAAGGTGGTATATATAGCAGTCGATTTTTTTCGATAGCCGTACATACCTTCGTGTATAAGTGGCAAATACCTTCGGGGTAGTTAGCTACCTAATTGCCCCGAAGGTATCTTATTTCACACTATACACTTCGCCCATTGACAAGAGAGAGAAAGGTGATCACATTGACCACTGATACTGGTTCACAAAAAAGTCTACCAATGGTTCATCCAGACTATAATGAGAAGTATTACTACTATGCATACTATTATGTTATTGTGCTCACAGTACTAGAAGCGGTAGTATTTTTACCAAATTCATTTACCCAGCACAATTTCTGGGTGGCTATCTTTGTAGCAATATTTATTGCGTTGTGTGTCGGGTACATTATGTACATGCGGCCTAGTCATAAGTTAGCCAAACAAGCAAGGAACATGAATGCACTAGATAGGCTTAAGTTGGGGCTACCTATGTATGAGGATTAATACCGCCACCTTTCTCCGCTAGAGCGTTCCCTAAGCAAGGAAAGGTTCGCGTTGCCGCCTCAGGCATTTCTTGCATGGCGCCCCCTCTTTTCGTAATGAGAAGAGGGGGCTTTCCTTTGCTAATTACTATTGACGAAGTGTCAACTATATCTTATACTTTTAAATGTGCTACATCGCTTAGAGCCTCGGCTCAGCAGGTAGCGCGCTCCTTGACAGAATAACTCACTATCCTACTTTCTATATTTAGGAGGCTAATTATGTGCTCGATGCGTATCCAGTAAACGGTACCCGGTGATTTTGATTCTTTGAGAATTGTAATGAAGAGAAGGGATAAGCCATGACCTGGTCTGGTTTTTCGTAGCGCCCATCTGGGCAATCCATAGTTTTACGAAGACACAAAAATAAAAAGACGCGCAGAATGAGCCACAGCCAACCACTGTATCCACCCTGCGTTTGCAGGGAAGATTACATTGTGGGTTATTCTGTCCGTCTTCCACTTATGAAAATGGTTACATCATTTTCATCGGTGGAAGGCGTTTTTTATTGCACACTATCCACCTATTTTTGACGTCACGTCTATACTACGATATAATAAAGTTATCTTATAGGCTGCTTGCGAGTAGTCTATAAGACCGTTCTGTGTAATTATGTTGCCAAGTGGTGACAGCGTGTCCCCCAAGGTGGTTGGTCTAACGCCAGCCACCTCGGGAGACGCACCGCTCCATGGTTACGCAGCGTATTTGTTCATTGACAAGAGAGAGAAAGGTGAACGGCATGTCGATAATGCCAGGTATACCAGACGACTGGGGCGAAGATGAGTCTTTTTATACGGTAGAGGATCTCAAAAATGGCCTAAGGAAAATCGAAGAACGAGACAACTGGCAGAAGCCCAAGAACACAGCAATCATAGCAACCATTGCCTTATTGCTTGGACTAGCCAAACCCGCGCTTGTCTTTTGGTCTATGCTCACCCACAGTGCCCTGGGTCTGTTTGTACTACTCAGCGGCCTATGTATTGTGGTCATTGTACCTTTAGCTAAGGCTACCGCTCAACGTTTTTTTGGTGACGGCGAGCTGTATGTTGATGATGACGGGCTTGAGCTATATACTTGGGCTAAGAATCACATCTTCATGCTGCTAGTGCCCGCCTGGGTTCTGTTTGACCTATGCTACGCACTAGTTGTCATGCAGGCTGGCTACCCAGAAATAGTAACAATAATATTTCTGATAATATCTGCTGTACCTGCTATAGCGAGCCTCCTGGTTGTTGTAACATTTATCGTAGAGTTAGCGTTTGGCCTGTTATATGCGGGGCTCTCCAAAGCAGATATATTTGCGGGAATGCCCTCCATTAGCGACACAACGAAAGGAAAGTGATCACATTGATCAACAGTCATGATGCCGCTTCAGAATTTGATGCAGATTTCAAGAAAGATGAAGCGGAGATACGGCGAGAGCAACGTGAAGACGTGACCGCATGTCTTAACGTTACAGTCTTATCGGGAGTAGCCCTCTGGTGGCTTATCCTGCTGCGAACTGCAGATATGACTACTGTGATTAACGTATCGCTCAGTGTCATCGTGCCGCTTATAGCGCTACTTTACGATATAGACAGCGCCATCAACTACGCACGCTCTAATAACAAGCGGGGCAGGTTGCGAATCCTGCGCGCCTGGGCCGAGCTACACCCCTTTGCGGTGGTCGTATCTTGCACGGGCGTGGCATACGGCCTGATACTTTGCTTATGCACAGTATAGCTTCATTGCATAAAATTTGTGCAATGATATGGTAGAAAAACAACGAAAGGAAGGTGGCTATTATGCCCACCAACACACCCGATCAGCAGGCAAATCTGCCGAAGGTCAGCCGTCATTACAGTGGGTTCGCCTACTTCATGTCATACCCCATAGCAGTTTTGACGGTACTTCTTGGAATGGTATTTTTGCCAACCGCACTTGAGTTTAACAATTTTGCGATAGTCGGGCCCCTGTTTACCCTTGCTGCTATTGCAGTTCTGTATATCGCTTCCATGAAGCGCAGTCGCAAGGCTAAGAAGCAGCTAAAGGCTATGGGGCGTCTATAGACGCATGGCTCATGTGTATAAACACCTTTCTCCGCTAGAATATTTCCTGAGCAGGGAAAGGTTCGCGTTGCCGCCTCAGGCATTTCTTGCATGACGCCCCCTCTTTTCGTAATGAGAAGAGGGGGCTTTTCCTTCACAGTGTGTGCATGGCTCATTCTGCTGCCGCCATTTGACAGAGCGAGCATTATTTTGTTATTATAATAGCCAGCAGATCGAGCGGCATATTTGCATGCTCTTTGCGTTTTGTGTACATTGAAAGTGAAAGATCTACAACAGATAGGAAAGACCCATGAGTTGGCTTGGGTGGAATAATTGCCCGGGCTGTTGTACTTGTGCAGAATTAGGATACGCTAACCCCTGCCAAAATTGCAAGGGAACTGGCCATCAAAGTTCTTGCGATAGTTACAAAAAGTCACAGGAAGCAACCGACAATCAACGCACTAGTTGGTTCACACTCGGATGGAATTAGTGTTATGCTTATTGCTCCAACAAGGATTGAGAAGAGCAACCAAGTCTTCATTTTAGGTGCAACTCCTAACAATCCTGCGTTGTGGGGTAAAACATCCTGTATGCTGTTACGTGGCTGGTTCGGTATACAGGAGTTTTATTTCAGTATCACGGTATTACGCTGTGGTGCTGATCAAAAAAGAGATTTTTATATCGGTGGTTCCTTATTTCGGTGAATAATGAATATCAGCAGTGCTATATAGATTGGACAGAGCTATTGGCATTGCGCACCTCTTTTTTGCCCACACATTCGTGGCATGCAGCTGGTGATAATAATGAATAACACCATAGCTTCTTCGGTAGCATTCGCGTATTATACTCTACGCGAGTTACTCCACACAGTAGCTATTGCTCATGGCGTAGAGTATAGTGCTGGCTATGGTTTGTGTCCGAAAATGTTATTATCATTATGAGGATTACCTCAAGAAGTGGTTTTACTTCGATCATGGAACATAGCTCCTGGTCCTGCCCATCTCCTGTTGTAAAACTCTTTTGCTGTATGTCCACTAGGGCTGTGTCCTCTTGCTTGCTGCGTTGGTTCCGCTACCAAATGCTGCGCAAGAGGGCATAGCCCCTTTTTCTTTGCCTGGGCATACACCACTAGCTGTAGCGGCTCGTTACTTCCTTGTGTAGCAGCAATATGGTATATTAGTGCTATCGCCAGCTGGAAACCCCCGGCGCGATATGCAATGATCCTTACAACTACCAAACAGAAGGAAGTGATACATCATGTCGGAGCACTATCACTGTGACCCAGACTATGCGATCCCTGAAAATGAGCTATGCTCACGCACAAAAACCGCGCTGCATCCACTGCTTCAGTACACAACGCTAGATGGTGCAACTTTGTACACACTAGCTTGTGAATGTGAGTGCGGAGGAGCATACACCAAAGATGCTGTAGTCTATGTCTGTAACCCTGACGACAACACATATGTTCCGTATGTACATGAGCGGAATCTGGTGCTTGGTCGCGTAGGTGTCCAAGCATTCGATCTTGCACGGTCTTTGCAGCAAAGTCTCTTGACGCTGAACGCTCTACATGAGGCAATTACTGCTCGGGTTGATAATGAGATCCAGCAGCTCAAACAAACGGTCAGCCAAGTGCTGCCGCTCGTAGAGCGCTTCGAGTCACTGCAGAAAACAGTGACTTCGCTGCAAGAAGTAGTAGCTTCACTGGAAGGGCAGCTGGACCACCCAGGTGACCAGCAACAAGTCCAACCTTTACGCTCCACCACAAGAGCAGGCCGCAGGGCCCCTCGCTTACATTTCACCACAAGAAGAAGTAGGCGTGCTAAGAGGCACACAAGGCCCCACTCATCCGTGCGCAGCAGCAGAGTGTAGTTTGCGCCGTGCGCAAAAAAGAACGCAGCTGCTGCAATCCTTTGTCCACATCATTGCACAACCATCCTCCAATGCCACGTGACCGCACTTTGCGGAGCACGCAGCGTTGGAGGATTCTTTCTTTGCGCACTACTGTTGCAATAGCGGCAGTCAAATGCTAGAATAGAATATTATTAGTCCGCTAGGAGGCCTCGGTTGGCCCTAGCTTGGGCAATATGAGGCGTACGTTACAAAGAAGAGAAGGTGCAACCATATTATGGCTGATATCGATCGTCAATCTACTCGCAAGCATGACTATCTGCTGTTTCTGATGATAGCTGTAGTTATGCTCATGTTCAGTCTATCTATTAGTGTTATTATATGGCGTCTGGATATGCCATATAATACCAAGCTAGAATTACTCATTCTTACCGGAGGAGCCGTTGTTAGCTCTATCATACTGGGCACAGTTTCTGCAATAAAGCTATTTATAATATACCCACCACATAAACTCTGGCGGGATATAAAGGCACAGTGCATAAAAATGTTACGGAAAAACAGCAATCGGTCACAGTCGATACGCTAATACATGAGCACTGCCTCTACCGCCTCAACCCGCTCCGCCGCCAAAGGTTCACTTTAGGCGCGAGCGGGTTTTTCACTTCAGCCCAATTTTCTACTTGCGCCACCGGAGTAGTGTGGTAAAATAAAGACGTGCCACTAGCTGAGGCCCGTAATCCATACTCACGCCTCGCAGTCGCACAGGGTGTAGCTTTAACAATACGTAGTATATTTCAGAAATTACTGCTGCTACCATATAATGTGTAGCACCGGTATATTTCTATCATTAGGACACAACTTTTATGCAGCGCACTAGTGCACTACCTAAAAGTTCGTTTTACTCATATTGCCATGCGTATATAAATAATATATCGTTATGGCGTTCTTGATGGATTATGCGCTAGGGGGATTTGCTTTGCCCTGGTTTCCGGCAGGGGAACTATAGGTCATTGCTCAGCTTATGATAGTTCTTGGCTATCGGGGGAATAAGCTGAAAAATGCAACCATCAGGAGAACGATTCATTCGTACAATTCATATGGTCCGACAATCGCAAGCTTCTTCAAACTTGTTGCCACACTCATTGGCAACACCTTCGATTGCTGGAGCATGCAACTGCATCGCTCCAACTTCCTACAACCAGGCCAAGCCACACCCACATCAGTCATAGCGGCTGCGCCGCTTACGTTTTGCCGTAACTTCGGCGCCCCTATGACTACTAGTGTAGCAACGTAGCAATTCTTGCTACTAGTGCCACTAGGCCCCGCAGTGAAAACCTCTGCGGGGTTTTCTCTTGACAAAAAATATGGATCTACCCTATATTATAAGTAAGGTACTTTGCAATAAAAAGTACTATAACTACAGGAGAGACAGGCCATGCAGCAAAAACGTGAACTCAACAAAACAGGTACAGTCATTATGCTACTTTTTATCGCCATCATGGTGATTGGTAACTTTATAGCAACTATGACGTTGCATGATTCGCTATCACCACTACGAACATTAGTGGCAATCGTAGCAATTGGTATCTGCATTCAAATACTGCTAAAAAACGAACGAACCAGCCGACCAAGGCAAGCTAAAAAATAAAACATAACCCACACTAAACCGCCCCCGCAGTGATCACCACCGTGGGGGCTATTGCATACCACAAGCAATACCTCTATACTATGTAATGTTCTATTCGCCGCCTGCCAGAGTATTTCTATGCGCGCAGTCGATGGCATAGAATACACATGGTAGGCACTTTAGCAAGAAAGATCGGGTAGCTTAATGTATCCTATTTCACGGCATGATAAAAAGGTGTTACTCCAGGTGGAGGGGAACCAACACGCGACGCTCCACACTGGTTGTGATATCGTCTTAGTGCAAGCTTCGGCTGGCACAACAGTGGCAGTGCATAGTAGCAGCAGTAATACTATTCACATATTCACCGATGGTACAGTTTCGCTGGTTTCGCCAGATGAAAGCCCAAATGTACTACTTTCCTGCACAAACCACAGCTTGGTAATTATAGCAAGCAAAAACCTGGAAGATGTGCTGCATGCAGAAGGTAACGAGCTTCCATCACGGCTCGAAGAGCTGCAGATCAAAGCCTGGCCAAATCTTAAAGATCCGGCCGAGACTACAAACTAGCTAATTAGTACACCTACCACCAAACCACCAAGTGCACCTCCTTTTGGAGTGCGTGCACTGGTGGTTCTTTTTTTGCCCGCCTAAATACGCTACAATAATGCTAGTATGAAAAACTTTTGGGATGAACTGCCGCGGCCATTTTTTGCACTGGCGCCAATGGAAGCGGTAACTGATATTGTGTTTCGGCAAGTCGTCGCGCGAGCTGGGCGGCCGGATATCTTTTTTACTGAATTTACTAATGCTACCGGCTGGGATGCGGCCGGAGATAAGGCAATCGGTGGGCGACTCGTAAAAGCAGAAGACGAAGCACCAATCGTCGCGCAGCTGTGGGGCGCCGTTCCAGAAGCCATGACTCACATGAGTGATCACGTGGCATCGCTTGGCTATGATGGCATCGATATAAATATGGGCTGCCCTGATAGTTCAGCAGTTAAAACCGGTGGCGGCAGCGGCATGATTCGTACACCTGCACTAGCTGGAGAAATGATTGCCGCCGCAAAAACGAGCGGCCTACCAGTGAGTGTAAAAACGCGCCTTGGCTACAGCCGAGTGGATGAGTGGCAGGATTGGCTAACCTTTTTGCTGCAACAAGACATTGCGGCACTCACCATTCACCTGCGCACTAAAAAAGAAATGAGCAAAGTGCCAGCTCACTTTGAGCTAGTGCAGCCCATTCGCGAGCTGCGTGATGCTATTGCACCACACACGCCGCTGATGATTAATGGTGATATCATAGACCGTGCGCACGGTGAGCAGCTGGCCGAGCAGCACAAGGTAGATGGCATCATGATCGGGCGGGGGATTTTTAGTAATCCATTTGCATTTACTGGCCGCACCTTTACCAGCCCGGAAGGTAAAAAATGGCAACTGCTTGAACTACTACAGCTACACCTATCGCTCTACGACCAGTGGCACGAGGTGACTGGCCGCCCATATGAAACTTTGAAGCGGTTTTATAAAATCTATATTCGCGACTTTGAAGGCAGCAGCGATATGCGCGCAAATCTCATGCAAACTAAAAGCACTAGCGAAGCACGCGCGCTGGTAGCTACGCTGCAACGTTAGTCTTTCATCTACTTTACACTCAACCTCTAGCCGGCGCGGAAATACCTACGCCGGTTTTTATTTATTGGCCGAGGCAACTATAATATAAAACCCTCCAGCAGGGGAGGGTTTTACACAGATTATCCACAGGGGAGAATCTTTCCACATGTTTTTCACAGGTAGTGTTATCGTCGGCGCTTACGACGATGTAGGTCTGCGACCTTAAGGCGAACCTGCTGCTGCATTACCAAGCGATGTGCTTTTTCGCGCTCCACTTGAGTTTCGGCTTCATCGCGCATAGCAATAGCACGTTCGAGCGCGGCTCGGGTGTGAGCTTCAACAATCTCTTCGCCGTGGTCGGCTTCGTCGACTAACACTCGTACATGCGTCGGCGCAACTTCTATAACGCCGCCGCTAATAGCGAAAAATTCTGTATCAGCATCGCTAGTGTGCTTGCTGGCACGAACCGAGATTACTCCAGCGCGCGCCAGAGTAACCAGCGGCTCGTGGCCAGGGAAGACCGAAATCTCCCCGTCCACAGTTGGCAATGTTACGCTATAGGCTGGTGCATCATGCTTGACACCGGTTAGTGTGACAAGTTCAAGATTCATACCGCCTCCTACGCCTCGCCGGCTTCGCTAAGCGCCTTATCTGCCAATGTACCGTTCACCATGTAGAACCAGTTTTCTGGCTTATCGTCATACTTGCCAGACAGAATGTCTTTCGCATCGCGAATGGTGTCTTCAAGCTTCACGTATACACCTGGATTTCCTGTAAACTTTTCAGCTACGTGGAATGGCTGTGCCAAGAAACGCTGCAAACGACGAGCACGTGCTACTGTTTGCTTTTGTTCATCGCTCAGTTCTTCCATACCCAAAATAGCGATGATGTCTTGCAGCTCTTTGTACTGCTGAAGTGTACGCTGTACTTCACGCGCCACTTGGTAGTGTTCTTCACCAACTACCTCTGGGTCGAGGCTGTTACTTGAACTCTCAAGCACATCCACTGCTGGGTAAATACCGATTTCCGTGAGGGCACGATCCATCACAATAGTTGCGTCCAAGTGGGCAAAGGTTGTAGCTGGAGCTGGGTCGGTAAAGTCGTCAGCTGGCACATACACTGCCTGCACCGAGGTAATTGAGCCCTTCTTGGTACTGGTAATACGCTCTTGCAAGGCACCCATTTCCTGCTGCAAGTTTGGCTGGTAGCCCACTGCACTTGGCAATCGTCCAAGCAACGCAGACACCTCGGCACCTGCCTGAGTGTAACGATAAATGTTGTCAATAAAGAGCAGCACGTCCTTACCTTCATCGCGGAATGTCTCAGCCATTGCTAGGCCTGATAGCGCCACGCGCAAACGAGCTCCAGGTGGCTCATTCATCTGACCAAACACTAGACTGGTTTTGTCTAGCACGCCAGCTTCTTCCATCTCGTAGTAGAGGTCATTACCTTCACGGGTACGCTCACCCACACCGGCAAACACCGAGTTACCACTGTGGAACTTAGCGATGTTGTTAATTAGCTCAGTAATTAGCACTGTTTTACCCACACCAGCACCAGCGAAAAGGCCAACCTTTCCACCCTTTGCAACTGGGGCAATTAGGTCGACTACCTTAATACCGGTCTCTAGCACTTCTGCCTTGTTTGACTGTTCGTCGAGGCTTGGCGCAGGGCGGTGGATTGGTGCCGTTTCTGTTGCTTCAAGCGGCTTGCCGTCGATTGGCTCACCAACAACGTTGAACATGCGACCCTGCGTTTGCGCACCAACCGGTACACGAATCGGGCTACCTGTGTTCACGACTTCTTGCCCGCGCATCAGCCCATCAGTACTACTGAGGGCAATAGCGCGAACTGTGTGCTCGTCAAGGTGCTGCGCAACTTCCAGCGTAATAGTCTGGTCGCCATGCTGCACTGTCAGAGCATCAAAGATTGCTGGCAGCGATTGGTCGCCAGGGAAGGCAACATCAACCACCACACCCACAATCTGAATGATTGTTCCGTTATTAGTATTCATTATATTCTCCTCAATTTTCTATCCAATAGCCTCTACACCACCGCTGATCTCTGCCAACTCTTGCGTAATAGCAGCCTGACGCGCCTTGTTCATCTCGAGCGTTAAGTCTTCGACCAAATCGCTGGCGTTATCAGTCGCGTTCTTCATGGCAATCATACGCATACTGTGCTCACTAGCCCGGGCATCGAGCAAAGCCTGTGACAATTGGGCGCTGATCAATCGAATCGCTACACCATCCATCACCACGGCTTCGCTTGGCTCAAACTTTGCATCACGCACCGATGTACTAACTTCTACCTCTGTAAAACCAGCTGGTAGTAGCCGCATCGTGTGCGGACGCTGCGTCAAACTTGAGACAAACTCGGTGTAGATGATATCAACCGCATCAACCGAGTGACTTTCAAACAGCTCGCGCAGCGTGTTCATGATAGCGTAAAACTCGTGACCAGCTGGCCTGTCCGCCAAATCATTGTACGAACCGATCACCTCAACATTCTTGATCTTACTCGCAAATTGAGATATTTTACGGCCAATCGTCAACACTTTTGTGTGCACACCAGCTGTCTCATCTACTTCCAGCTCATGCAAAAATGTCTTAAAAATGTTTGCATTGTACGCACCGGCAAGACCCTTGTCTGATGACACCACAACGAGCAGGCGGCTACCTACTGGGCGCTCCTCGAATAGTGGGTGATCCTCAGTTGCACCCTGGCTCGCGAGATACGATAGCAGTTCAGCGGCAGCTCGTGCATACGGCGCCGAAGCTTTATCAGCCTCTTGCGCTCGACGCATTTTACTAGCTGCCACTAGCTGCATGGCTTTTGTAATCTGCTTGGTATTTTTTACTGAGCGAATACGTGTTTTTAGAATCTGAGTTGATGCCATAGGCTACTACTCCTCAAATCCCTTAACCACCTTAGCGACAGCCTGATCGATAACGCTAACGAGTTCATTATCTGGCTTGCCACCCTTATTTAATGTGCGCATATCTTCTTTGTGGCGTGTCCACAAATCAGCAAGCAATGCGTCTTGAGCTTCCTTAACTTTCGCAACTGGAACAGCATCGAAACCACCACTGGTTACCGCGTGGATACTTACGTACTGCTCCCACACACCCATTGGTTGATACTGTGGCTGCTTCAATAGCTCGGTAAGGCGCTGGCCGCGATCGATCTGTGACTTTGTCGCAGCATCGAGGTCGCTACCAAACTGTGCAAAACTAGCAAGTTCGCGGTACTGGCTTAGGCCAAGCTTAAGGTTTCCACCGACAGCCTTCACGGCCTTGGTTTGAGCAGCACCACCCACACGTGACACGGATAGACCAGCTGAAATTGCCGGACGAATACCTTGGTTGAACAAATCACTCTCGAGGAAGATCTGACCATCGGTAATCGAAATCACGTTGGTTGGAATGTAAGCTGAAATATCACCAGCCTGCGTTTCAATAATTGGCAGGGCAGTCAAACTTCCAGCGCCAAGCTCATCGCTCAACTTCGCACTACGCTCTAGCAAGCGGCTGTGCAGGTAGAACACGTCACCAGGGAAGGCTTCACGTCCTGGTGGGCGGCGAAGTAGCAAGCTCATCTGGCGATACGCCACTGCGTGCTTGGTGAGGTCATCATAAATCATCAACGCGTGACCACTATTGTCACGGAAATACTCACCCATAGCAGTTGCTGCGTATGGTGCAAGGTAGAGCAGTGAAGCTGGGTCGCTTGGGCTTGTCGCCACAACGATGGTTTGCTCCATCACACCCTCTTCCTTCAAACGCTCAACAAGGCGAGCTACCTTTGAACTCTTTTGTCCAATCGCAACATACACGTTTACCACGCCAGTTTTTTGGCGAGCCTGGTTAATCATCGTGTCGATTGCAATAGCTGTTTTACCAGTTTGGCGGTCACCAATAATCAGCTCACGCTGGCCACGACCGATTGGGAACATCGCATCGATGCTCATAATACCGGTCATTAGTGGCTCGTGCACACTTTTACGGCCCATCACACCAACAGCTGGGCGCTCAACGAGGCCAAACTGTTTTGCTGCGATAGCTGGGCCACCATCAAGTGGGCGACCAAGTGGGTCAACGACGCGGCCAAGTAGCTCAGGACCAACTGGCACCTGCAGCTGTGTGCCCTTGCGCGTCACCTTGGCACCAGCTTTTACCTCGGTATCTTCACCAAGAAGCACGGCACCAATTTCATCTTCCATCAGATTTAGGGCAAATGCTTCAACGACGCCACGCTCTGATTCAATCTCAAGCATATCACCATATGCAGCATCGTCTAGCCCGTAAATCCACGCCGTACCATCACCAACGCGAATCACGATGCCGGTATTTTCAAACCCTTCGCTTAGCTCAAGGTCGGCAATCGCTTTCTGTAGTGAGGCAGACAATTCTTTTACAGATATCTTACTCATGTTCTTCCTTTATATTCATGCTTTTTAGCTGGCTAAGTCGGGCGCGCAAACTAGCATCAAGCTCATCGCGAGGCGTTTTAATTACCGTGCCACCAAGCAGCGTTGGGTCAACTTGCTCTTGCAGCTCTACCTGATGAGCAGCGTACCGGTGCTTTAGTAGCTGAGTAATTTCCTTGCGGCGGGCAGCCGACAATGGTCGAGCTGTCGTAACCGTTGCCACGCAAACTCCGTGGCCAAGCAATGCTCGCTCAATATCCCGAGCAATCAACGTTGCTTCTTTGCGACGACCGGCATCTACTATATAGGCTGCAAGCCGTGGAAGTGCCTGCTTGTCGCCAGCCAGTAGCTGCTCGGCAGTGTGCTGCGCCAGCGCTCGGCGCGATAGCGGAGCAGCCATTATTTCACCTCTTTAATTGCGTGTGAAATCGCCTCATCATCCAGTGATTTTGTGAACTTCTCACTTACCACTTTTTCAGTAGCTGCTGCTACCAGGTTACGAGTTTCATTGGCAAGTGCCGCACGAGCTGCACCAAGCTCTTTACTAATTTGAGCTTGCGCGTCACGCACAATCGTATCTGCACGGTCACGAGCCTGCGCTTCACTACGGCTCACCAGTTCGGCAGCTTCAGTCTTGGCATCAGCCACGATCTCGGCCGCATCAGCACGAGCCTGCTTTAGTAGCTCTTTGGTTTCTCCTTGAGCTGCTGCTGCCTGCTGCACTGCTGCTTCGGCTGCTCGCTGGCCTTCGCTAATCTTTGCCTCACGATCATCAATCATCTTCGTCAGCACAGGGAAGACGAACTTACTCAAAATAGCAAGCAAGATCAAAAACGCGATCGTCTGCAAAATAAGCAAGCGCCAATCAATGCCGAGCGATGAAAACAGATTCTGCTGCTCTCCACCGCCATGAGCCGCTGTCGCAAATTGCGTTACTATTACTAACATTATACAGCGATCCTTTCGGGGTATTACATTACCTTAACAAGGATTGCTACCACGAAACCAATAATCGCTAGCGCGTCTACGAATGACACAGCAAGAATGGTCAAACCACGAATCTCACCGATCTTCTCTGGGTTGCGACCAGCCGCGTTAAGTGCTGCGGCACCAACCATACCAGCACCAATCGCTGCTGCAAACGCCGAAATTGCGTATGTCAAACCAAATGCTAATGAATCCATTATATTGTCTCCTTTTGGACTTAATTATTAATTAACTCTGTTGTATTCTATCACTCTCGCGCATCGTTTGTATATCAGTCGGAGAATGATCATCAGCAGAATGCTCGCCATGGTCGGCCATACCGAGCGAAATAAAGACCGTTGTCAACATAAAGAAGACATAGGCCTGAATAGAGCCAATAAATAGCTCAAATACCATAAATGGCAAAATTGCGGCGCTGGCAAAATATGCAGTCAAGTAACCAACCACCACAATCAACACCTCACCAGCAAACACGTTACCAAACAAACGCAGGCTTAGTGCCAACAGGCGAGAGAACTCAGCAATCAGCTCTAGGATGCCCTCAAAAGCGCCGGCAGGGTCTTTAAATGGGTTGCGCAAGTAGCGCCCCAGGTTGCCAAAGAAGCCGTGCTTCTTCATGGCATGAACCTGCACCATAGCCATCGACACAATAGCCAGGGCAAATGTTACGTTCATGTCTGCCACCAAGCCACGGAATACAGGAACGCCATCTTTGGTGATTGGCCCAACAATCGGCAAAATGCCAAGCCAGTAGTTGATAATAATATAGAAGAAGAGGGCAATTGCTAGCGGCGCTACACGGCGGGCAGCTTTCTTGCTGCCGACGACCTCTTCCACGGTGCGCAGCAGCATTTCATAAATCATTAACACTGCGCCCGATACATACCCTTTGCGGCCTCGTTTAACTGCACGTGCTGCCGCAAACAGTAGCCACAGCGTAATAATCATACCGATAACGCCAAGCATCATCGAGTTGGTTACTGGCACAGGACCCAGGTGAAAAATCTCTTGGGCCCGAATATCGATGTGTGGACCAGTAGCTGCAAAAAATTGAAACATCATTTTTCCTTTATAACATTAATATATTGCCGATAGACAAGAAGAGCAGCGAGCACAACCCCCAGGCCAAGCCCGATTAAAATAAACTGTGGGCGCGTACCAAGCAGCTTATCTGCCGCCCAGCCGATAATAGGGCCAAACACCGTTGGCACAAAGATTCGTAAGTTGGTGCTCAGCAGGGTCGTAATAATATCTACACGACCATCTGCCGTCGCAGATTTCTGGGGTGATTTATTCTCAACACTCATGTACACTAGTACTATACCAGGATTATTTAAAAAATCCAAGAAAGGAATTATGCCCCGAAAGAACCACTCTCGTCGCTCCATGCAGCAAGCCAAAAACCAGGGGCCAACCACTAATAATTCGCTGTTGCGCGCCCGGCTCACTTGCTCGGGGAAACGCGCCTACCTTGACGCCCGCGCCGCCGAAGAAGCCGCATTCATTGCCGAGCTGCAACGCGGAGCGACACTATCGTACTATCAGTGTGATGTGTGCCGAAAATGGCACCTCACGAGCCGCAGCCAATAAGCTGCCAAACCTCTTTAGAGGAGGTGACATAGCAGGGGTTTTATGCTACCATACTGAGAGGCACAAAATCACAATGAAAGCGAGGAATAGCATGAGTGATACAACAACATCTCCAAAAATAACAGTGTATAGCACAAGCTGGTGCTCATTTTGCCACACCGAAATGGAATGGCTCGATAGCCTGGGCATCCCATACACCAAAAAAGATATTGAAGCCGACGAAGGTGCTCGTGATGAGCTAATGCAGCGCATCGATGGCAACTTCCAGGGTGTCCCTGTTACCTTTATTGGCGACGACATGGTGCTTGGCTTCAACCGCCCAGTGCTACTAAACCTACTCGATAAAGGCGGTTACATTAAAGGCTAGGCCCTTTAGGCAATTGCCCGCACGCCCCCTCCGAGCAGTATGCTTGGTGGGGGTGTTGCATATGAGTGGTCATTGACGATAGCCGCGCGCACTGGTATAATTTCTACACTCGTGGTTAGAGCACAGCTCGTCTGATAGCTCACCCGAGCTATCCTGTGTGAAACAGTTTTGTACATTACAAATCTAGTGCGAGCCTACACTACTATGAAAGGTTGTGATTATTAGTGGGGAATATTTTATTATCAGGCAACTCATTGCTTCGGGTTAAGCCATCACTGCAAATTGGCAGGTCTGCTCTTCCATATCTTCAGGCAGTTCATGAGCTAGCACATAAGCAGCCACCCAAAAACCTTGTGATCAATCCAAGCCAAGACAAACTGCGGCTGCTGCTACCTTCAGACCTCCGGGGTAAGTATTTACAGGTTGTCGGTATTTATCCGATTACTTGGATACATGAAAAGCAGCAAACAGCAATTGGCTGCGTTGTGGAAGCGCAACGCAGCAGGCGATACAAAATTGACGGCACAATCTTGCCAAGATTTATTCGCCACGTGTGGCTAATGCTTCAGCCATAGACGCCTCGCCAGAGCAAATAGACGATGCGATCGCCTATGCACGAGAGGACCTCAGAACAGATGCACAAATAGTAGCGCAGGTAGCTCTACCGCTTAGGAGCAACTTCAGCTACAACATCAAGTGTCCTGAGGAGCAAGCAAACAACTTTGCCTCAAACTCACGCGCTGATGGTGATCCATCCAGTCGAGAGTTATTCTATCATCTGGCAGAGCAGCCTGCTGCAACGCAAAAGCAACCAGTAACTGCGCCGAAGGGTATCATATCTCCGTATCCCACATTTAGCGCTCGCAGCTAGCTGCTTACACGCAGGCCCCCTCTTTCGTGAGCGCCAGGTGCGCTTACCCACAAGAGGGGGTTTTGTTTGACTAACCATACTATTTACATTATAATTTATTACCGTATCTCGTGATTAGAGCATGCACAGCTTGTCTGGCAAGCTCATCCGAGCTGCCCTGTGCACCTTAGTAATACACCTATGTCACGCAACAACGAAGAGAAGGGAGCCTTTCATGGGCCGTAGTGATAATAGTCATATTTTTGATATCGATGCTGCACCTGACTATAATGCGGTAGTCAATCGTAACGACAAGCCTGCGTTTCATCGACGCGAACTACGCGAGGCTGTACGGGCTATTTTTCCAAAGGAATATCAAGCAGCACTGCTTGACTACCTAGAAAAGGCGCATGAAGTATATGTACCTTACGAGGAAAAGGCTGGCTCATACTGGGACGCTAACACGAATATGGTAATAGCCATTGGCGATAGTAAGGTAGGTAAACTTTTATACGATATGCTTGCGCCAAAAGACAAAGATGGCAACCTGCTGTTTCCAGAGGCCGCTATCGGGTCAATACGCATAAAGTGGTACTCCACTGTTACCTATAATCTAATTACCGGTAAGCAAACTGCAAGGTACTTACCGCCAGCCGCGATCATTGCGGATGGCTATACAACTAATGATGAGTATGCCAAAATACGCCTTGCCTGGGTTTCTGCTTCGCCAGATCTCGGCTACGACAAGCTGGAAAAAATTGTTCGTAATGCTCGTAATGGCCAAGTCGATTATCTTTCAATCGCACTGCTAGCAAGTGACTCAAGCGATAGTCAGAAACTACTCAAGACGTTTTCTAAAAACTACATTGAGAAGTATCTACCCCTGACTGTACAAAAGGATGGACTGCACCTGCCAGTCTCACCCAATAAGAAGGGAGCTAAGCCGGTCTACAAACAGCTAGATCCGAGCAAGGCTATCTTGTGTGCTCGTGGTCCGCATCGTCGGAAGCAATCTCAGAAAAAGCGCTAACATAATAGGTGCATTACCCGCACAGGTCGCCGCCCCTGGCACGCCCTAATAGCAGAGCAATCTCTATTAGCGGCCGCCAGGGGCCTTTTTTATGCTACGAGCGGCTGCAACCTGGTAAAACCAAGCACTATGTGATATAATTTACCTATCGTACCCGCTTTGAAACCAAAGTAAAAGCTTACCAAGTGGTACATTGCACGTTACAAATTACGACAGTAAGGATAGCTACATGGCGACAACTAGCAGCCCCCCGCGGACGAACGCTGCCCAAGATGAAACTGGGGCCGGCCAAGGATACGAGTATGCAACAAGCTCAATGAGCCTCGCGCACCTCTTTCAGCCGTTGGGTGCTCATCGGCGTAAGCCACGGCCAAATGACTACATTATCGCAGGAGCAATGGGGGTCACCTTTGTTTTAGCGGTTTTGGGCGTCATTGATGTCGTTAATGCATTTACGCGGATATTCCCGTAACCAAAAACCATCCATTTCGCCTTGCATGTGCGCATTTCGCGTGCGTGCAAGGCACACCGAAACAAAGAAGGGAAGTGATTGTTATCATGCATATGAAGCGTTCACTGAAGGTAATTGTGAGTATAGGTACCGCGCTCTTTAGCGCATTGGCATTAAGCGGGTGTGTCGACTGTCATTGCCTCAATGTTGCCCAGGCTACTATCAGCTGCGCACGTGATGATATGTCAGTAGAAATCATGGTACTTGATAAAGACGGTACCCCGAAAGAATACATACCCAAACAGGACCCAGCAGTGGTCGTAAAGGAAATGCCCCATAAGACTGGTGAGTCTAACCTAGTCTATACAGCTCCTGATAAATCTGCGCTGCCTGAACACGATGGCTATTATCGTCTACGTATTACTTGCAAAGGGAAGCGGTCTAACTGGGTTGGATCAAAATTTGGTGATAATGCTAACACCCAGCGAAATTTCGTATCGAGCCAAACAGACAAAGCCGACTCTTTTCTATTTGATAAGAACTCTTCTGCACTAGAAGCTGCTCCGACAAGGGCTAGGGCTGGTACTCGTGATATTTATTATATCCGTTGCTATTCCCCAGAAGATAGCAAAGAAATATTGAAGGAGCACACCACTGAAGCTGACATTGTATGTGAAGCAGTAGGGTATGCTAACCCATAGAGGTCCTTACGACGAAAGGCACACCGCCCGTCCGGCGGCTGGCGCCTTACGTGCTCACTCCACGTCTACGATACGCGAGTGCTAGGCGCGTGCTAGTATTGGCATCTGCAAATACTCCACGCCCAGCATTTGTGCGAGGCGTGGAGTATTTTTTATGTGTAGCCGCCTTATGGCGCGCTATTGTTTTCATATCTTTTTTAGGCTATAATAAAAAACGTTAGTAACCTTGCTGGCGTCCGATACGCCAGTAAGGCTAGGGGTTTTTAGCAGTTTCCCCTAGGACTAACTGATGTATGTGAGTGAAATGATAGATACCGTGCGCCGCGTATGCGGCAATAATAGTTTGCGTAGCGACTAGCCCGTACGCGGCGCACGTCCAATAAAATCAAAATCACTCCATCTTTGCAAGTAACACTGCTGCCGCCCACAATGAGGCGGCTTTTTTCTTTGTAGTTTTTTCTTTTAGTTACTTTGTACTATTCTTGGTTTCTGGCTGCGCCTGCTGCATTTCGTCGCTCAGGTACTCTACCACATCTTTAATCAAAAAGAGGCTCACGTCATCCTGCGTCTTGCCAGCCTTATGAAACGGCGTACTAATCACCCGAATTAAAATTAACATGTACACTAAAATGAAAGTGATGAGGCCCACCATCACCAGGCCCCCATAAAATGGGTGAATGTCCGTCACGAGCAATAGCGCCACCAGCGCCATCACAATCGAACGCGCCAGAATCGTTGCTGAAGGAATAAATTTAATACGCTGAATATAATTAACGCGGTGACGGCTTCGGAGCAGGGCAACCTGCTGCTGTTTTAGCTTCACCACAAAGTTTGCCGGCACCCCGCCAGATTCCATTTGACTTAAATAACTAGTCAGGCCACGAATATCCTGCCGAGCATCATATGATTTGCGGCGCGCGTCCTCATTAAACCCAACCGCCACACTCCGCAATTGCCGGCGGAAATCATCGATATCAAAGACCGGGTAGCTGGCGTGAATCGCCACCGCATCGTCATACATATCTTCCAGCTGAGCAGCAAATTCAGCCGGAATACGCTCCGACTCCTTATAATCTGCAATTGTAGCCGATAGCAAAAAACCAATCACAAACGTAACGCTCGCGACGACGCTATTGTGCAGTGAGCTTTGCTCCACCGGCTCTAGCCGAAGAAAGTGCAGGGTGTATTTAGTGGCAATAACAATCAGGGCGGCAATAGCCGCAATAATAAAAATCCGGAAATGACGCAGCGTTAACTTCATAAGTGTGTATTATACCATAAAAAGAAAACCCCTGACTTCTCTCGCGCATTGGGCGCAAGGAAATCAGGGGGCACAAGATAAGGTAGTAATGTACGCCTCTCTGGCTAGTATCTATGCTTTATTGCACAGCTACCAATCCTTTCTGTAGATCCTCTATTTTGCAGAGCAGCTCTTCAGTATGAGCATTCTTTATCTGCTCATCTGTTACTGATATGCCCATGTCACGAGCTACCAGCAGCCACTCCTTGCTCATCCCTCCGGGGAATGGGCGCGTTGGCAAAGCATTAGATTTTACTCCCGTAATATTTTTTGTCATAACGGCGGAAGACATCTTCTACATCACTTCTTTCTCTATCAATGTGCACAACTACCAAGGCGAGTGCCTTGTGATAATTGGGCACTCCAACCGGTGTTCATCTGTAACGTACCACCAAATGCACAAAAAGTCAATAGGTTTGCCGACTACTGTACGTATTCCACGGTATTGGCTATGCAAATGGCTCGATATCGACTGTTTGTGGCTGTAAATACTGCGCAAAGTAAGCGTCGTGCGATACAAACAATATCGCCCCCGTAAACCGCGCTAAAGCTAGCTCAAGCTCTTCAATGCTTGGTAGATCAAGGTGGTTTGTCGGCTCATCGAGCACCAGCAGTTGCGGATCGCCAGCCAGCATTGCAATCAGCTGAAAACGTGCCTTTTGACCGCCAGATAGCTGGGCAAGCAGCTGGTCGCGATCGGCCTGCGTAAAAAGATAGTCGTGCAGCAAGCTGCGTACTTTGGTTTCAGAAATAGGCAGCCCGCGATCGATATACAGCCGTTCGATAGCTTGAGCCAGCGGCTGGCGTAAATATTGTTCTTGAATCTCTTGATAATATACCCCCACCCGCACTTCGGGCCTTAGTGTAATAGACCCTTCAAGCAGCTCAATATCAGCTGCACCATCCAGTGAGAACACCTTGGTAAGTAGCGTTGACTTACCAGCGCCATTACGACCCCGCAGTTGCAAGCACTGGCCTTCATGTAGCTCAGCACTCACAGGGAAGAATAGCGGGTCAACCTCTCCTGAGGCGGCTGGTCGACCAAGTACAACATTATCGAGCGTTAGTAGCTGCCGCCGCGAACCCGCTACAGCACCTGTCGCAAGCCGAATATTACGAGCTTTGTACCGATCATACCGCTGCGCACGCTCAGTATCAAGCTGATCCACCGAGTCACGATCGATCCAAAAACTTGGTTTTTGCAGCTCTTCTAGCTCCGCTAGCTCTGCCCGGGCAGCCAGCTCCAGCCGTTTAAAATTTTGAATCGTACCTGGGTTGCGCGATTTTTCTTTTAGCCGCTGATAGTCGAGTACTTTTTGTTTCAACGTCTTGATGCGGCGCTGCTTGTGTTCAAAATCATTCATATCAGCATTGGTAGTATGCATATTTTGGCGCAGATACTGCTCGTAATTACCCGTGTACGAAACAGTTGTTCCATTATCACGCAGCTCTATAATGCGCCCCACCTGGTGCAGCACATCGCGATCGTGCGTCACAATTAGCATTGCCTCCCGCGACTGCTTCATCCACGACAAAAACCGGTTTTTAGCCTCCATATCCATGTGGTTGGTCGGCTCATCGAGCAGGGCAAGATCCGCATCGGCATGAATAACTTTAATCACCTCTACTAGCCGCTTTTGCCCACCCGATAGTTCACCAAGCCGCAGCTCACTGGCCTGCTGCTCACCAGAAAGCAAGCCAAATTGCCGCAAGCTTACTTCTACCTGGGCTTCAATATCATAAAATCCCTTAGCAGAAAACCGCTCCAAGGCCTGGGTATATTCATCAATCAGTCGCAGATTATCACCCATACGCAGCGGTAGTTCGTCAATCGCTTGCTTCAACGCTGTATACTCCGGCACGCCAGCTAAAATATAGGGAATTACCAGGGCGTCCTGCAGGCCATGGTGCTCCTGTGCGGTAGCCACCAGCTGTAGCCCTCTACGCATCGTGATATCACCCGTAAAATCATCATCTTGGCCCGATAGTACGGCAAATAATGTCGACTTACCAGCGCCATTGCGGCCCACGATGGCGACTTTTTCACCCTTATCAACCGACACCGAAACCGACCGCATCAATTGCTTGTCGCCGAAACTTTTCTCTGTAATCGTCGCATCTAGTAACATATTCTTGCTTCATTGTAGCACAGGGCAGCAGTGATTATAATTGAGCAGCCGGGCATCTTTTTGCTATACTGCCAGCATGGAACTACACACTTTTCCAGCAGCGCACGGCGCGGTGCGCTATGCTCAAATCGGCGACCCGCGCGGGCCAGTTGTTATTTTTGTGCATGGATTTCGTGGCACGCTCGATGGACTGCGGTTCATTGCTGATGAGCTGCTACGCGAAAGTCAGCGCCTACTCACCTCTGTGAATAGGCCAAATCAAGCCGAGCCAACTATTTTTTTACTGGAACTACCTGGTTTTGGTGAATCAACGCCGTTTCCGAAAGACCAGCCGCACTCAGTGCGTCATTATAGCCAAACGCTCGCTGATTTTATACAATACATCGCCCAGGAAACCGCCTCAGAACCAACGAGTTACACAATCGCTGGGCACTCTTTTGGCAGCATCATCGCGGCACATTTTGCCGCAAAATTCCCAGAGCTGCTTGGCAAATTAGTCCTCATTAACCCCATTGCGACAAGCGCACTCGATGGCCCAAACCGGCTAGGCACATGGGTTGCACAAAGTTATTATGAAGTCGGCAACGTGCTGCCAAAGCCGTTGGCATCACCATGGCTGCGAAGCCGGCTCGTAGTCGACGCTACCTCACTTATGATGACTAAAACTCGAGACCGCGGCACTCGGCGACTGGTGCGCAGCGAGCACCGCCGGCACTTTAGCTCGTTTGCATCACCCAGGGTAGTGCGCGAGGCTTTTGCTGCATCGATCAGCGAAACCGTGGGGCAATGGGCACCTTATATCTCTGCGCCAACCCTCCTGATCGCGGGGCAAAAAGATGAAATTACCCGCCTGGCAGATATCTCGTATGTGGCTGAACTCTTTCCGCATAGCGAGATGACAACCATACCAAGCGTGGGCCATCTTACTCACTATGAAACGCCACAAGCAGTAGCGTCTGCAATAGCCAAGTTTATCTATGCAGATTAAGCGCGTTCAGGTAAAACCAATACAAAAAACCGCAGATACATCTCTGCGGCCGCCGCTTATACTTAGGCAATAACTTCTTTATACAGCGCCTCAAATTGATCAAGCGTGTGTTCAATGTCGTGCGTTTTTGCGATTGCTAAGCTTTCTTGAGACATACGCTCGCGCAGTGAATCATCTAATAAAATCTTGCGCAGCCCCGCCGCCACAGCGTCTACATCGTCTTCAGGGCAAAGTACGCCATTGCGCCCGTCTTGACACAGCTCACGCAGCGCACCAGCATCAACTGCCACAACAGGCTTACCGCTGGCCATAGCCTCTAGCGTTGCAATACTCTGTAGCTCTGCCGGAGATGGCATAGCAAACACCGTACCAACGCGGTGTAACTGCTGGATTTCTTCGTCGCTAACGCGGCCAGTGAAGGTTACCTTTGGTAAAATACCATACCGCTCAGCCATCAACTGCAAGTTCTCAAGGTCGCCACCACTACCAACAATCAGTAGGTGCGCATCAGTTTGGTGCGACAACTGCAAGAACGCGTCCATCAGCACCCACAAATGCTTTTCAACATCTAGCCGCCCAACATAAGTAACAATCGGCTTATCCACCGGTATGTCGAACTTCTCGTATAGCTCCGGCGGCGCCTGGCCAGGAGTAAAATCTGACAGATTAACCCCGTTGCTAATCGCCCGCATCGGCTTGGGCATCGAAATATTAAACATATCAATCGCAGATTGCGTTGGCATCGTCACTAAATCAGCCTTAGCATGGAACCGCTTACCGTACTGTTTCAGCATGTAATTAATCGGTTTAGCCACTGGTGCCAGCAATCGCAAATTGTCCATCAAGTTTTCTGGCATGGCATGGTTCGTACTTACAATAGGGATACCGTATTTATTGCCATACCGCATTGCAGCCTGACCAATCCACATCAACATTTGAATATGAATCACGTCTGGCTGGAATTCATCAATTACACGCTTGACTTCACGCTGCGGCGTCAATGAAATGCGGAAGTTCTGATAGAACGGGAAGGGAACCGAGCGAGTGCGGTAAATTGTATAATTACCATCGACTTCTTGGTGCGGGTTGCCGGTTTGACTTGGCGCAATAACGACCACCTCGTGGCCGCGGGCTGCAAGCCCTCTTGCCAAGGTGCGACTAAAGGTAGCCACTCCATTAATAGTAGGCCAATGCAAGTCCGAAGGAATCAATATTTTCATACGTGGGGTTATTGTACCATGCATCACATAAATGCGCAAAGTTTCGCCGCAAAATTACCGCAGTATATGGTATACTAACCCCAGTGGCTACCTGCTACAGCCTAGGCATATCTGTCGGGGCTCAGCATATAACCACGTGCACATTACTAGCTCGAGAGAAAAGGAAATAGTCATGGCACAGTACGAAGAGCTTGTCTTTCCTAGCACTGCTAAAGACGCTCCTCTACCAGAGGAAACTATTGCAAAGATCAAAGAGAAGCACAAGCTACATCCAGGTTTGGTGATATTTTGTATTATCTTCAATATCGTTGGGTTTCTTACTGTTTGGGTTCTTGTTGACTTTGCAGTACTCCCTTTGAGCGATACAATCCTTGATACGCTCCTTCCTGGTATATACGGAGACGGCACCATGGAGGCTGTGGAGTTTGACCAGATGTTTGCGCGACAAAACACCTTCGCACTTTCGCTGGTATCAGTTATTCCTATTGGTTTTGCGATGGGCTGCACCTGGTTTTATCTTTTTGGTGCACGTCTGCGTATCAAGAGGGATATTGATAAGCGTAAGGTAGAGATGGCGAGGGATTCAGCTCGAAGGGTACCCATCAAAAAACGTTCGTGGTGATAGTTCTTTACGCTATGCGCCTTCCTTATACTTTCGCTTACAGCATGTGCTAACCCCAGGTTGGTGTGATCGTGGGCTACCTTTGTAGCTACGCTGATTACGCCGCCTGGGGCTTTCCTTTAGCCAGTCGGTGGTTATCTGCCACCCCAATTTATGCTATACTGGGGCTAATGCATATCATTTTTGATGCTCGCTATATTCGCACCGACCACCACGATGGTATTAGTCGGTTTTCTGCTGAATTACTGCAGGGTTTGGCGCCACTTTGTAGCCAAGCTGGCGACACACTTTCGGCGTTAATTCATGACGATGGTCAACGGCGTTTTCTGCCGCTCAATGTACAGCCCATTTATTTTCATCCGCCTACCAGCCCGAAAGAGCCACTGTCAGCGCTGCTACTAAACACCTACCAACCCGATATCGTATTTTCACCAATGCAAACCATTGGTAGCTTTGGCAAAAAATTTAAACTTATCCTAACGGTACACGACCTTATTTATTACACTTACCCACAGCCTCCACGCAACCTTTCGTGGCCGGTGCGAGCGCTGTGGCGACTATATCACCTATCGTATTGGCCGCAAAAGCAGCTCCTGCGCGGCGCAAATAGCCTCGTGGTGGTGTCTAACGAGACGGCCAATCAGGTGCGTAAAGCTGGATTGTACGCCGGGGAAATCGATGTTGTGTACAACGCTGCTGCACCAGAAATGATGCAACTAGGCCAGGGAAGACCCTCGGCATTTACGCCAGAGAAAGCGCATCATATTATTTACATGGGGTCGTTCATGCCGTATAAAAATGTCGAGAACATTGTGCGGGCAGCAGCCTTTTTACCAAAGCACTACACGGTGCATTTCTTAAGCCGCATTCGCCCTGCCGAGAAAGAACGGTATGAGGCAATTTTCCGCGATGCACGTGGCAGTGATAAACTTGGAGCACAACTTATTTTTCACAATGGCGTAAGCGATGCCGACTACATCCACCTCTTACGACATGGGGCGTTAATTTCAGCTAGCCTCACCGAAGGATATGGTGTACCGATAGCCGAAGCACAGGCGCTTGGCGTGCCCGTGCTTTGTAGTAATATACCAATTTTTAAAGAAGTCGCTGGCAATGCAGCACTATATTTCGACCCACGTTTGCCGGCTGATATTGCCGCAAAAATTCAAATGCTCGAAAGCGAAATGGTCTTTAAAACACTCGCCAGCCGCAGCATTATGCAGTCGCGCCGCTTCTCTTGGGGTGCCTCGGCCAAGCGGCTATTTACTATCATTCACGAGCACAACGGCCGCTAAGCATAAAACATGATATACTACGGTATATATGGCCAAAAAAGCATCACGTAATTCGACTAAACACCATGCACCCAAAACCGTCGTCAACCGGCGGGCACGGTTTGATTATGAGTTGAAAGATGAGCTGAAAACTGGCATTGCACTTACCGGCATGGAAGTGCGCGCCGCTCGTGATAATCACGTGCATCTGCGTGGCGCCTTTGTCACGATTCGAGGCAGTGAACTATGGCTTAACAATGCAAGCTTCAGCCTGAAAGTGACCGAACGAGGCCAGCAAGCAGCTCGCACTATCGATACGCGGCCGCGTAAACTGCTTGCACACAAAAAAGAAATTCTGGCGCTTGAAGCCGCAGCCGGCAAGGGAACAAGCATCGTGCCGCTCCGGCTCATCACCGCGGGCAAATATATCAAGCTAGTCATCGCCCTTGGTAAAGGTAAAAAACATTATGACAAACGTGAAACCATCAAACGCCGCGACAGCGAGCGCGAGGCTCAACGCAGCATGAAGGAGTGGCGCTAATTATGAAATTATACTCTTGGAATGTTAATGGTATTCGAGCTGTCTTGCGTAAGGGCGAGCTACAATCGTTTATGCAGCAATACGATCCAGACGTACTGTGCCTGCAAGAAATAAAAGCGACGCCCGAGCAAATTACGGCTGAGTTCCCTGGCTATCACGCTCACTACCACAGCGCTCGCAAGCCAGGGTATGCCGGAACAGCCATATTAAGCAAGCAGCAGCCACTCCGCTACCGAGATGGACTGCCAGAAGAACTTATAGAAAAATTCCAGCTAGCCAGTGATGCATACGGTGCGCCAGCAGAAGAGGGTCGAGTGATCGCTGCCGAGTTCGCTGATGTTTGGGTAGTTACCGTCTACACTCCCAACAGTAAAGGTGATTTAAGCCGCCTTGCCTTGCGCCAGCAGCAGTGGGATCCAGCATTTTTAGCCTATGTCTGTGGCCTACAGAGAGGGCTATACGGCGCGGCTAAACCAGTACTTTTCTGTGGTGACCTAAATGTTGCTCACACCGAAGACGATCTAGCCAGGCCAAAGGAAAACGTCAAAAAACACGGCTTTACCAAAGAGGAGCGTGCTGGATTTGATGCTATGGTGGCGGCTGGCTTTCACGATACTTTCCGCTTGTTTACCTCAGGGAATGGACACTACAGCTGGTGGAGCCACTGGGGAAAAGCCCGCGAACGAAACGTTGGCTGGCGGATAGATTATTGGCTTGCAAGCTCACAACTAGTGCCTCGCATTGCAGCAGCAGCCATCTTACCGCAGCAAATGGGAAGTGACCACTGCCCAGTAATGGTAGAACTTGCTACCGACGTAACATCCTCATGAAACACGATTACTGGCTTAAACAAACTAGCAAGCAGCCCGCCTTTCCCGATGTTGAATGGAACCGGCCACAACAAGCAAGCCGGGCAGGTAGGCTTGCTATTGTTGGTGGCGCGGGGCTACATTTTTTTGGCGTAACAAGTAGTTTTGAGGCTGCCACCGCCGCCGGAGCAGGGGAAATCCGTGTGTTGCTGCCAGATAGTCTACAGCGCACGATTCCACGCACCGTCTCCGAAACGCGTTTCTTGGCTACGACGCCAGCAGGTAGCATTAGCGCAGAAGCTGCCGCAGACTTGCAGGCGGCAAGCAGCTGGAGCACTGTCACACTTTTAGCGGGAGATTTTGGTAAAAATAGTGAAACCGCAGTAGCCATTACACGCAGCGCTCTTGCAGCTACATCGCCACTTATTATTGCCCGCGACAGCATCGATTTACTGATGCAAGATATCAGTAGCTTTGTCTCGCGCCCAAGCACGACACTCATATGTTCTTTTGCACAGCTGCAAAAAGTTTTTCGCCAACTTTATTACCCCAAAGTATTAACGTTTGCCATGCCACTTGGCCTTGTGGTGGAAACGCTTCATAAATTTACTGCAATATACCCATCCACACTAGTCGTATTTCATGCTGAGCATATTATGGTGGCCCACGCCGGCAACGTAGTGTCACAACCCTGGGACACCCCTATGAATATCTGGAAGGGGACAACTCCTGGCACAATTGCCGCATATCAGGCCTGGGCTAGCAGCGACGAAGAGCGATTCCACAACACAGCCGCAGGTTTACTTGCTAGTGTGTAGTGACACGCACCCACGCCGAAGCGCCATGCCCGGCTATTTGCAGTGGAGCCCTATAGAAAAACCCCGCACATGATAGAGCGGGGGTTATTATTCAATCGCTAGTAAATTTAATAATCAATCTAGTGTTAGCTATATTCGTCTGCTTCTGCTAACTTTCTGTGTGTGGTACCGCGGGCCGGACTCGAACCGGCACGAGCATACGCTCATCAGATTTTGAGTCTAACGTGTCTACCAATTCCACCACCGCGGCGCAGATCACACTATTGATAAAACTGTAGTAAGCTTTACGGATTTATTATATACTAGATAGAGTAGGAAGCCAAGCATGAAACCAAACGATTTTACATACCACACCCCCAATACCAATGCTCGCAGCGTAGACGTACCCGGGCGAGATGCAAGTGCTGCCGTGCCACAGCGTGGACAACACGATAGGCAGGCCGCAGCAGATGCAGCCCGTGGACAATTAGATCGAATTTTTAGTGAGCGAGGAGAGGGAAATCAATCTACCCCTGCAGCGCAGCCTGTAGCACGGACTCATGCTACGGCGCAGCCGAGCAGCCCAGCGCAGTATCGTGTACCTGGCGCGGCTAACCAAGCAGCAAAGAAAAGTGCGTTGCCTAGCATGCCTTCGGTGCCACCGGGCACTGCAGCAAAAACAACGCAGCAGGCCACAACGATTCCTGTTTCTACAAAATCGGCGCCGGCTAATCCAGCGCAATACCGTGCACCGCGCATGCCACAAGCAGTGACTACTAAAAAAAGCAGTAGCGCTTTTCAATCATCTCGTGCAAATGAGGCGTTTCTTGATTTTCTCGTGTCGCCAAAGCAGCGGCAGGCAAGCCAGCAGCGAGTGCATGCGACAAAACCAATGCCATTATCACAAGCGGGCGAGATGCAACCCGCAGACCGAGCAGCAAAAGCAGCAGAAGCCGCTCGTCGCGCCGCCTCTGTTGCAACACCAGCGGCAGAAAAACCTGCCCCAGCAGTGCCAGCAGCTCATGCATCATCAGCTGCAGCCAAGCGAGCCGCACAAGAGGACTTATTAGGTGTCGCTGACGAGCCACGTTCAAAAACACCATCATTTACCGATTCACTCCAACAAAAAGCGGCTTCATTCTTCACTGCCGTGAAACGTCCAGCACACGAACAAGCTAAACCACAGCAGCCAGAGCCAGTAACGCCGCAGCAACCTACTGCTCCTGCGCCGCAACGACCAGCCAGCCAGCCGCAACCTTCTACGCCGCAGTGGTCACCTAACCAAGCGGTAAGGCAGCAGCGACCAACTACGCCCCCTGTAAAAAACAGTAGTGCTGGTGCTACTCAGCAACCACAGCAAGGCACAACACCGCAACAGCCAAAGCGGCCATCTGTTCAGCCGGCTACTACTCAACCGATTGCTACGGCAAATCGTCCGCAATCTAACACGTTCCGCACCCCAACTGGACCTGCTACTCAAGCTGGCATTGCTCCACAGCCTAATAGCGGACAGCAAAAAACGTATGCCAGCAGCGCGATACCATCGCAGATGGTCACGCAAGACGCAGCAGAGCAGTGGAAGCAGTATCATAGCGCGTGGCAGCGATACTATCAGCAGTATTATCAGCGTTACTATGTGGCGCAGGCTCAGGCACTTGCCAAGCAGAACGAAGCAGCGGCCAACAAAGCCGCCGAAGCGGCAATTAGTCCGTATGATAAAGAAGCATTGCAGAAAAGCCGTGATTTAGCTGAAATCCGCAAAAATATCCGCGACAACATCGCGAAACAAGCCATTAAGATTCGCCGCTCACGCCACTTCTTGCCAATCGCCGCAGCTGTTATCGTGCTGATGGTATTTGGATTCCTGCAGTACAACCGCGTGATTTTTGGTACCGTGGCCGCTTATGTTAGTCCTGGGAATATTGATCCGCAAAACATCATTGCCGACCCAAGCACCAACACAACTGTGACAGACCCAGCCACCAAGCTCATTATTCCAAAGATTAATGTGGAAGCGCCAATCAACATGGACACTAACACTGATCACAATGCGCAAATGAAGGCCATGGAATCTGGCGTGGCACGTTTTGCAATTCCAGGTGCTAATGCACTACCAGGGCAGGCCGGTAACTTTGTTGTGTCTGGACACTCAAGTAACGACGCCTTTGCACCAGGTAACTATAAGTTTATCTTTGCTCAAAACGAGAAGCTTAAGGAAGGCGATGTTATTTATGTCAACTACAACAAGACTCGCTACACCTACACGATCACTAAAATGCAAGTGGTAATGCCAAACGAGGTTAACTCTGTTCAGATCGGACATGATAAACCAATGATTACCCTTATCTCATGTGTGCCGCTTGGCACCGCAGATAAGCGTCTGCTTGTATTCGCAGAGCAGGTGAGTCCAAACCCAAATAACGCCCAAAAAGCGAGTGACACCACCAAAGAAGCAGAAGGTAACGGCAACAATGTACCAGGCGCCCCAGCACCAACTGTCTTCGAGAAGCTGTTCGGAGCGCGGTAACCGATCGCAGCTCCAGAGGCGCAACGCCTTTCAATCTTTTTAGCCATCATAGCGTACACTATTTGTGCGCTATGATGTTTTTAGCAGGGGCATAGTGCCGCCCGCTTAAGCTGCACTTAACCAAGAAATACATATGCGCGCATAGCACGGAGGCTGAAGCCAACTTACAATTATGCTTAAATACAGTAACCAAAAGCTTACCTCCACCAATAATGGACGCGTTGCTATAGCTTTCCACGAAGGGAGAGGCGCCAAACTGACTAAAACCCCTCGCTAGAAAAAACTTCTTGCGAGGGGCTATTAATATTCCTAGCTGGGAGGAAGTGCGGCCTTCTTGGCAACCTATACTACTCAAGAACAAGCTCAGTACGCTGCACCGTTGGAACACCGTTTTGGCTGCCAATACTTAAGATAGCCTTATTGTCACGATCAAATGAAACCGTGTTGCCATCAGCGGTAATCGGTGTAATTGTGTGTGGATTTGTACCATCAAATTCACGAATCACCAACTTGCCGTTATCACTACTCCAGATAATATAGTCGTCCAGCCACTGCGTTTTATATGGCCAAGCCTGTCCATAACGCGCCTCGTCTGAAACCCGCATCAGCTCTAGATCAAACGACTTGTAGCCAAGCTCACTACCTGCTACTACGAACCGGCCATTACCACTCATCACCAAGTTTGTAACAATCTCATCACGACTAAACGACCGGATCGGCACGAAACCACGGTAACGGCCATCGTTACTAGTTGTATTTTTGCTTGGGAAGGTGCCTTCATAAATATCAGTATCACGATCGTGGCTAATGGCCAGATAATCTTTATCGTAGTAGCGGTTAAGGGCAACATTGATCTTGGCACTCTCTGGCAATGTTGCAATCTTTGCTGGTTCAGCATCAATATTTTTCAGTACGCCAACAGAAACAGTGCGTTCGCTCGATGGTTTTGATACATAAGCCAGTGTGTGTTCACCATAGGTAACAAACTGCGCCACATTTGTAATCAGTCGCTGCTTCTCGTGCTTGCCACCAGTTTCCATGCGGTTAAAGTTACCAAGCTCATCGAGCACAAAAATATGCCCATTATCACTACCGGCCAGCTTGGCTTCGGCAATAGCTGCATCGCTGCCAAAGGCCTCACTTACATTCAGCACACCGCCGGTCGTGCGTTCTACATCAACGCGTAGCCACTGTGTTTTGCCATTAACCGTCGCTGCCACAAGCACGTAGCGGCCACTTTGGCCAACTTCCTTAATCGTAATATCGCTCACCGCATTATCATCGACGGCTGGCGATAGGGTAATTTTCTCACGCGTAATCTTTTCTTTGTCGCGCGTATTGATTACTTCAACGTGGGCAACGCCACCACTTTTAATAACCGTTAGTGCGCGAGCACCATCGGCCATAAATTGCGTGCTCACGGCTCCTTCAATCGTGCCTAGCGTTTTAGTCTTCAAATCTTTAGGGACGAGGCGGATATAATCGAGCCAGGTAAGGCGCCCTGGATTAACAGGGACTGTTTTACGCCACGTCTCGTATCCCTCGCGCCACACCACAAACTCATGCTGGCCACCATATAGCGAAATTTTATCATTTGTGCGCTTATCGATGCGGTTGCCGTCAATCTCAATCGTCGCGCCGTTTGGCCGGCTACCAAGCTGCGCAACACCGGTTTGCTCAATGGCGCCTTTAGTGCTGTTGTATCGATATCCTATCATAATCACCACCATAATTGTGAGTAGCACGAGCACTGCCAACACCATGGCTGTATACGTAAGTGTCAGCCGCAGCGCACGGCGTCGCACTTGTTTTTGTCGATCATCATTCATGCACTCAATTATACCATAATATAGGGGTAGAAAGGCAAAAATACCCTTGCATGCGCAACCTGGGTCGAGTACTATTAAGGTATCTGTAGCTACTGCCCGCGTAGGTAACTAACAATAGCGGCAGCTACAAACAGGGGGAGGGATTTATTATGACAAAGCAAACTATTGTAATGATAAACGGACGCCCGTATGACGCAGCCACTGGTATGCTGGTTGATCAGTCTGCGGCTAATGTAGAAGCCCCCTCGACTACTCCTCAGCCACAGCCACTAGCACGTTCGCCTCGCGCTGAAACTAACCGAGCCGCAGCTCGGCCACTTCAGCGGTCAACGCCCGTATCCACAGCGCGGCAGCAGCGGCCAACCACTACAGCAAACCATACAACAGCAAAGACAGTAGCGCAGCCTGATAGTACTCCAGCCGCCTTGCAACCAGCGCCTTCAGCTTCAGCTGCTCAAAAGCCTATGGCTCGCCGCCATGCAGCGGTTGCAGCACCACTGCAGCCAGCCCAAATTTCAGGAGCTCGTTCTCGCCGCTCGATAGCTAAACCAGCATTCTTATCGCCAAACGCGTCACATAAGCCGCAACCTGCACCAGCCCTAAGCAGCGCAAGTCAGGTCGCCGCAAAAAAACAGCCAGCTACGCCAGTTCAACATGCTGCTACTTCAGGGCAGCATCAAACAGCCCATCATGCTCCTACGACGCAGCAGACGGTAGCAACGCCGCGGCCAACAGTGCAGCAGCCTAAGGCTATTCGCCGTACCCCAGTAGCGCAGGCTGCAACTACTATAACTGCGCCTACCACACAGCAGAACATATCACGCCCATTGCCAAAGCCAAAGCGCCTAAAAACACTGCCACACTACGCAGTGACCGGTAGCACTATGCCGCCAAAACAAGCTCTTCGCAGCCATACAGTGCGATCACCGAAGCCAGTAGCAGCATATGCTCCAGCACAACAGCCTACAGCTCAGCTGCAGCGATCAACGGCACCAACTTCACTCGAAGCAGAACTACTGGCCGCCACTGAAGAATATATGCGCCGCACCCATCAGCCCGAACAGATGGGCCAAGCAGCGGTAGCACCCGCTGCACCGCAGCAAAAACCAGCTAGCCTCGCGCCGCTAGCTCAACAAACTAGCCTACAACCAGCTGCCGCGCAAGAACAGCAATCTAGGCAGCCCGCACTATCAAACCATGTTACTGCCAAAAACCGAAAAACCGAAAAACCAGCACGTCGCCAGCAAAGCGCTGCCAGTAAATTCATCCGCTTCAGCGGGTTAGCCGTCGCTGGGGTTGCCGTACTACTCCTCGGCGTATATATGCTATATACCACTGTTCCTGGTGTGTCGACGCAAGTGGCCGCCGCCCAAACAGGGGTAGCAGCTAGTTATCCAACCTATCGTCCAGAAGGCTATGACTTAACTGGGCCAATCACTGCCAAAGACGGTAAAGTGGCAATGACCTTCGGCCAGACTGGTGGTAGCACTGGTAGCTATACGATTATGCAAGAGAAAACCGACCAAGAAAGTGACGCATTAAGCGGCATAATTAAGAAAGAAACTGGCCACGACCCTGCAATAACCCGTATTGACGGCCTGACAATTTACACCTATGACAATGGCAACGCTGCCGCCTGGGTTAATAAAAATATCCTCTATACCATTAAAAGCGATACGCCGCTCACAAGTACGCAAGTGCAACAGATTGCCACTAGCATGTAAGCCGGTAGGAGCGCTGCTCGTGCATATGCTATATTAGACATATGACACATTTACGAACTCGATTTGCACCAAGCCCAACTGGCTATATCCACGTTGGCAATGTTCGTGCTGCACTATTTCCGTGGCTTCTTGCCCGCCAGCAGCAGGGAACATTCATACTGCGCATCGAAGACACCGACCAAACACGGTTTGTTGATGGCGCAACAGATTTAATTATGGATTCACTGGAGTGGCTCGGCATTACCTGGGATGAGGGCCCTGATATTGGCGGACCACGCGGACCATATACACAAACGCAGCGCAAAGACCACTACCTCGCCTGGGCGCAAAAATTGATTGACAAAGGTCTTGCTTATGCTGACCCATACTCACCAGAAGAAGTGGCGGCTTTTCGGGCTGAAGCGCGTGCGCAGAAAAAACCATTTTTATACCGCGACTATCGCCCAGAAAATCCACCAACGTGGGATGGATCACAGCCGCTACGATTTAAGGTGACTAACCCAAAGCGCTACACCTGGCAAGACCCTGTTATGGGTGAGCTATCGGCCGGGCCAGAGGCGCTCGATGACTTTATTCTCATCAAGTCTGATGGGCTACCTACCTACAATTTTGCGCACATCGTCGATGATTATGAAATGGGCGTTACCCATGTGATACGCGGGCTAGAGTATATTTCAAGCATTCCAAAATACTTAAGCTTATATGAGGCGCTTGAGATTGAGCCGCCGGTGCTCGCCTGCCTGCCACACATTATGGCGCCAGATGGCCGCAAAAAACTTGGCAAACGCGATGGCGCCAAAAGCGTTACGGAATACCGCGCTGATGGTATTTTGCCCGAGGCGATGCTTAACTTCCTAGCCACCCTAGGCTGGAATGATGGCACCGAACAAGAAATTTTCAGCCGGGAAGAGCTTATTGAAAAATTCAGCTTACCGCGTGTGCAGCGTAGCGGCGCTCGTTTCGACGAAACCAGGCTACTATGGATGAACGGCCAGTGGCTGCGACGCCTAGATATTGATGACCTTTACCAGCGAGCAGCACCATTTTGGGGTAAAGCAGCTGCCACTGCAGACGAATCGTATAAAAAGCAGGTGCTGGCGCTCGTTCAAGATCGCCTCAAAACATTAAGCGAGCTGCCAGCTATGACCGAGTATTTCTTTACAGATCCGGCCGTAGATGAGGCACTACTAGCAACAAACAAGCAGCTGAAAAAGTTAAGTTCAGATCAGAAGGTCTCGCTACTAGAAGCAGTGCTTGCCAAACTAACCGCAATTACGCCAGAAAACTGGACCGAAGATCATCTACAAGAGGCACTTAACCAGCTACTAACAGAAACCGAGCAAAAGCCTGGCATCCTCTTTAGCTTAATTCGTATCGTTACCACCTGGGCACCATTTAGCCCGCAGCTCAATCAGACCCTAGCGCTTCTGGGTAAAGAACGAGTGTTGCAGCTCATTCGGCAGGGAATCGATGTTGTAGCTAGCCAAGACTAAGTTCACTCTACGCCCCTAAACCTGACGACTAAAAAATTACCCCACCATCAGGTGGGGTATTAGTTTACTATGAAACACGGACATTATTCGCGCTTCAAATCGTTGATTGGGTTGCGGCGCAAGCCCTGCATCAGCGGGAAGGCCATACTGACGATACCGGCAAGCGCACAAATGATCAAGATACCGCTAATTTGGCCAACATTCATTTCGAACAAGCTAATCTTCTTGGTAAGGTCGAGTGCGCCAAAGCCAAACTGTGCTTGGGCAGTTAGGCTTGGAGCCCAGGCGGCATCGACAATGCCAGCCAGAAGCATACCAATAGCAAGGGCGAATATCATGACGCCAAGTGTTAACAATATAGTGTATGTAACATAAATTGTACCAATATCTGCCCGGGTAAAGCCGATTGCACGGAAAATAGCAGTTTCACGGCGGCCATCAGAGATGACGCGACCAATAGCAATCAGCATAAAGCCTACTGCTACTAGGGTGACACCAATCATTGCATAGCTGAACCAGCGCTGCGTTAATTGGCGCAGTTCGTCTAGTGCAGAGCTATTACTAAAGGCAAAATCAGCAGCGTATGGACGGCCCTTTGGTGAACACGATCCATTCGGTTGGATTGAGCAGCCCTGTTCATCGATAAACTTCTGGGCCGACTTGCTATCCGCAAACTCGACGTAGCGGTTCTTATTGTCTTCCGGACCCATGAAATATTGTGGCGTATACGTGAGAATCGGCGCAAAGGCTGACTTATCTTGTATCTGCGAGTATAGCGCCTCTGGAATCATCTGTCCGAAGCCATCAGTCTTTAAGACGCTCTGCAAAAGATCGCTTATACTGCGAGCTTGCTGCCCATTTCCAGATGAGTTTTTGCTATCACCAGGTAAAATACCAACTAACTTAAATTTGATAAATCGGCTGACCATCTCGGTATTTTTACCGAATTTTTTATCAAAGGCTTCTTTGTCTTGAGTCTGCTTCTTCTCGGTTTTATTACGTGTATCAGTCTGAACAGTCGGGTTTTCACAGCGAGTTGGGTCAGGCAAAGCATAAATTAGTGATGGTTTTTTATACTTTGGGTCGTTCTTTGCAACTTCCATCTCACGCTGAGTCGCCAAAATCGACTCAATTTTCTCGAGACTAGCACTGTTGCGGTAACATGCCTGGAAGCTAAAGTCCTTTGCGCGGTGGCGCACTTCCTTTAGTCGAGCGAGTTTATCATCTGCGCTCGCATTCGATGGCAGTGGACTCATACCCATGAGTCGCTCAGCCTTGTCTTGTGTCAGCATAATTGGCAGCATGCCGCTATTTGGACGCCATCCGCCCTGATCTGGCAGCATAAACGGAGAGGCAATTTCACTTGGCGTCATAGTGAAGTAACTGTCAAACACCTGGTCGGTACGGTTTTGCGTTTGGTCACTACTGTCTTTAAACTCTTCCTTGCCATCTTTGAACACCTCAAGAGACTCATTTTTAGCAACACCAAGACGCTGCTCCGTTAAAATAGTTTTAGCGCCGTATTTCTTGGCTACTTCTTGCAGTTTGTTATCATCTAGCGCTGGCTGTCCACCAAATTTCTCAGTTAGAATCGCCTGCACGATACCAGTCGTATCAGTACGGATCATGCGCTCGTAGCCGTTCCTGCCGACTTTGGTTGGCTTGCGGTCGTCTGTGCTGTCGTATGGAATATTAAGCTTTTTAGCCTCAGCTGTTTTTTCAGCCACGAGCTGCTTATGGCGATACTTCGCATCTGCAACCAGGTTTGGATCCTTTAAAATGTCATCCTTGGCTTCTTCGCCACCATACACGCGGGCCACCTGCACGAGATATCGGCCATTTAGCCCATCTTCACGAAACAGTTGTAGTCCTGTGAATAGACCAGTCATTATTAACGAAGCGGCAATCAGTGCACCAAATAAAACACTCGCAAGAAGCATCGTCAACACGGTACGCAAAAAATGCGCACGCAGCTTACTAATCGCTAACAAGCCTGCATCGGTTATCTTAATCATAAAGCACTCCGTCGTTAATAGTAATCACTCGGTCTGCGATAGCGGCCACACCCTTGCTGTGCGTTACTACCACAATAGTCATATTGTACGCCGCTCGAATCCTCTGGAAGAGCTCGACAACCTCTTGACTCGTGATTGCGTCTAGGTTTCCAGTTGGCTCATCGGCGAAAATGATTCGCGGCCGGTTAATGAGCGCTCGCATAATACCAGCGCGCTGCATCTGGCCACCAGATAGCTCGCGAGGCAGGTGATCAAGGCGATCTTCAAGGCTGGTGTGCCGAGCTAGTTTCGTAATACGCTGGTGACTCTCAGCCCGCGTAAGGCGCAGCGGCATACCTGCCACTTCAATATTCTGTCGCAATGTCAAAAATGGCTGCAAATAAAACGACTGGAAGACAAACCCTATCGTCCGGCTGCGGAAATGAGACAGCTCCTTGTCGCTCATGGCATCTAGCTGACGGCCATCAACCATAATACTACCACTAGTTGGACGATCGAGGCCGCCCATGAGGTGGAGCAGGGTAGACTTACCGCTACCGCTACCGCCGCGGATCACGACAATCTCGCCCTCCATCACCTGAAAACTCACATCACGCAGGGCGTGGATATCCTCGTGCCCACGCTTCTTGAACGTTCGTGACAGATGCGATACATCAATTAGTAGTTGTCGCTCTGGTTGAACCTCGCTAGCTTCGGTAGCCTCAGATGCTTCTGCGGCCGCTGCAGCGCGTCGGTTCATCTGCGGCATAATGTCAGTAATGAGCAGATCTGAACTTAAACGGTCCTCGGGCGCCATATCAAGCCAATCAGCGGGCATCTTGCGAATACCACCCTGAGATGAGCTAGACTTTTGCTTGGTCGCCGGTTTGCCGCGACTTGTAATTGGATCGTCAGCTGGGGTGCTGGCCGGCGCATCTTGCGCTAATGACAACTCCAGCATCGACGCACCAGAATCATCAAACAGTGGCGATGCACCAACAGTAGGCTCAGCTACTGACTCTGGCTGAGGGTAATCTAGTTCTTCAATCGGAGCTGGTTGTGGCTCCTGAGTCAACTGCTGCTGGAAAGAGGCATCCTGCGAGTAAGACTCTTCAGGCTGTCGCTGCACCTGCATGTAGCCCGCGTCTGTATTTGTAGTCGATGGCGGTGCAACCGCTGGTTCTGGTTGAACTGACGACTGACGCGGTGAGTGCGCCGCCCGTGCCTGTGGTGATTGATTTTGGGCCATTGGCCGCGGGCCAAAAGGACGCGGCGCTTGCTGCACTTGCTGATAATTTTGTTGAGGAGTCTCAAGTACCTGCGACGCCACATCGTAAATAGATGATACTGGCTTGGTATAGGTAGCAGTAGTCTCAGCCTGAGTGGGCCAAGAAGACTCTTGCTGCACAGGTGACTCGGCCTGAACGGGAGGAGTGAACTGTGGCTGGGCAGCAGGCTGCGTATAATGATAGTTCTGCTGCGGGGTAGCCTGCGTACTTTGCTGCATCGAGCTAGCGGCAGACCGCCTTTCCACATGGTTAATACTGCCGCGGCGGCCATCACGGCGCGGCACACTTAAAGAAGGTCCAGTGTTACGCCCACTGGTTGGAGTAGGTTGGTTAACAGGGGAAACAGGTGCCGATGGCGCGGTATACGGATTCGACTGCAGCCCACCCTGCATTTGCGATTCGTCTCTATTCATAAATTTGCTTGTGCTTTCCTCTAGTGTACACCAAACGGCAGGCGCCTGCAAATACATTTACCTGTTTAGCACCACAATTGGTGAAGTGCTCTCGCCAGAATGTCATACATATATAATATGTCTCTATCTCAACCTATATATATGTAAAGATTTTTTATTACTATAAATAAAAATAGCTCGCCATGATACTACATAGTAAAGGCGAGCCGTATATAATTTCTTGGTGACCCTACCGGGAATCGAACCCGGGTTACCAGGATGAGAACCTGGCGTCCTAACCGCTAGACGATAGGGCCGTTGCAATGAATAATAGCAAACTGCACCTGCCCAGTCAAGCAGCTCTTATGTTAATTCTTCGCGCCCACAGGCGCAGCATGAGCATCTGCGCTATACTAGAAAGATGACGTTACTATCAACCCTGCTATCTCACCGTTCCCGTGCGCAAACTAGCAGGCCACTGCCAGGCCTTAACCTTGGCGGGTGGCTGGTGCTAGAAAAGTGGATGACACCCAGTGTTTTTGCGGGCACCGAAGCGACAAACGAATACGAACTCTGGCAAACTGCGGCCGGGCCAGGCCACATTACACATCACCGCGACACATTTATTACTGAGGATGATGTTCGTTGGATTGCAGCCACTGGTGTTCAGCTATTGCGGGTGCCGGTTGGTTACTGGGCCCTAGAGGATCAGCCGCCATATCAACATTGTCGCCAACATCTCGACTGGCTACTGGAAGCGGCCCAACGCTATAACCTCCGCGTCCTGCTTTGTCTGCATGCTGCACCAGGCGCCCAAAACGCTAACGACCACAGCGGCAGCGGCCAGCCAGGAACTACAGGGTGGTTTACAAAAGACAACCAACGACGCACTACTCTTACGCTGCAACAGCTCGCTAAGCGCTACGGCAACCACCCAGCGCTGTGGGGAATTGAGCTACTCAATGAACCCCTTGTGCACGGGCTCCGCCGCAGTTGGCAGTTTTGGCAGTGGAGCCAAACTACCAAAAAGCTGCTTGCTAAAACCTTGCCGCCCCACGTGCGTATCGTAATTAGCGATGCCTACAACCCCGCGTGGTGGTCTGGAAAATTTGGACGAAATTGTGTGCTAGACATTCATCATTACCATTGCTTCGCCCCTGCCGACCAGGCCGCCACTGATATGGCGCACCACCGCGCAAAGCTAGTGGGAAGCCAGGTTAGTTACGCTGCCCACGCTCGGCAGCAACCAATCATCATCGGTGAATGGAGTGCAACGCTGCCGCAGCACCTGATGAGCGACGAGATAGCACGCACATTCTGCGCAGAGCAGCTTACCACGTTTACTAGTGCTGAGGCCTGGTTTTTTTGGAGTTATAAAACAGAAAGCCCAGATAGTTGGAACTTCCGCCACCTCTATACGCAAGGCTATTTTACTGGTGTATTGCCACATTCTTCACTGCCAGCTAAGGACTAGTAACAACCCCGCCGGGTAACTCTTGATTTTATCGCTCTTTTTACGCATACTTAAAGGTAAGCATTTTGCCTTGGCTACTTTAGCCAGTAGCGCAAAAACGATAACAGTAGCTAGTATAAGGGTGGGGATGAAAAAACAATTATTTACACAGTTCTGGCAACGCCGCATTTGTGAACTGATTTTTACTATTGCAGCCGGTGTACTTGGCGTGTATGCATGGGTGCAGTTTGGACCAGCGCACTATGCGCCAAATATTACGCAAATGCTAACCGAGCATACCGCCATGGTAGCAGGCGGCAGTATGATACTCAGCATCTTGTGCTATCTATGGATGCCGCGCCGCCACCCGCGTATTGTACCGACGCTCATGTTCTCCTGCCTGGTGGCAATTGCTCTGGTCGCCACCTTTGAGACTGGGGGATTACGCTCACCGCTACTATCGCTTTGGTTCTTTGTACAATTTTTTGCGGGGCTATTTAGCCTGCGAGCGATTATCATCCTTGCCATGGTGAACTCAGTTTTTCTGTTTCAAGAAACCTACCTGAATGAAGGGCCGCTGCCAATGAGTATGCTTATCCTGATTGGTTTTACCAGTGTTGCCGTCTTGTTTATGAGCTATATCACTTGGATTCAGCGCCCAGCCCGTGCGACTGACAACGAAATGGCACACCGCCTTAGTATCGAGGAAGGTAAGTCTGATGCCGTGCTGGAGGCGATCAGCAACGGTGTCATTGCCATTGATGAACATGAAAAAATCGAACTAATCAACCTAGCGGCGCAGCAAATTGTCGGCTGGAATAAGGGCGACGCACTAGGCATCGACTACACCTTAATTTTGCAGCTCATCGACAGTAAAAACGAACCAATCCCCCGAGAGCACAACCCTATTACACAAGCAAAACAAACCGGAAAAGTGTTTCAATCGCGTAATATCATGTTAGCTACCAGCAGCGACAAACTGCTGATGATTTCGCTATCGGTCACACCGGTCAATAATGGTAAAAACACAATTATCGTTTTCCGCGATATCACTAAAGAGGCCAAAGAAGAACGCGAGCAAGCGGAGTTTATTTCTACCGCCAGCCATGAAATGAGGACCCCAGTCGCAATTATTGAGGGATACTTAAGCTTGGCGCTTAACCCGACTATGTCGACGATTGACGAGCGAGCTCGCGGCTATATCACTAAAGCGCACGATTCAGCTAACCACCTTGGGCAACTATTGCAAGACCTACTGGATATCACCCGCATTGATGATGGCCGCATGAAAAGCGACCCACGCCCAACGGATATTAATATGATTTTGCAGGATATTTGGAATGGGCTGCAAGTCTCGGCCAAAGAGAAGGGGCTTGAGTTTCACCTTAACACTGTGCCAGAAAAAGAAGGCCTCACACTTTCGCCAATTTATTTTGCCAATGTTGACCCCGGCCATTTGCGCGAGGTCTTATCAAACCTGCTAGAAAACGCCATAAAATACACTAATGAAGGTGAAATATCAGTCACGCTATCTGGCAACAATGACACTATTACTGTGGCGGTAGCCGATAGTGGTATTGGCGTACCAGCGGAGGATGTGCCGCACCTGTTCCAGAAGTTTTACCGTGTGGATAATAGCGATACTCGTGAAATTGGCGGCACCGGACTGGGGCTATACCTTAGCCGACGCCTCAGCGAGGCTATGAATGGTAAATTATGGGTAGAGAGCGAATATCACAAGGGAAGCACGTTCTACCTTCGATTGCCTCGCATGACGTATGCCGAGATTCAGCAGTATAACCGTAAAATAGCAGAGGCCGAAACCGACCAGGCGCCGGTGCCGCTTGCGCATGCCGTTGAGCCAACTGGAGAGCTACCAGATAAAAATGCGACCTACACGCCAGCAGAGATTGTCGAGCAAGACGAGCTCACTGAGGCCGCACGCCAGGTAGCTGAACAGTGGCAGGAAGAAGCTGCAGAGCTAGAAGAGCCGAGTGAGGAACTAGATGAGCTGATAGACCAAGTTACTCCTGCGGTCCCTGAAGATCCTATTCAACCATCTCCAAAGCGAGCCCGCCGCCGTGCTCGTCGCCGCAAAGCAAAGCAAGAAGTTGATGAAATTACTGCGACACTCACCGAGGAGCAAACACCAACCTCGCCTACCGAACTTGAGACCCTAAACTACCTTGATGCGGCGCTAGAAGAGCAAGAAGAACCTAGCCCAGAGGCAAAAGAAGACGTCGCACCGTCTACTCAAGATGTCACCAATCTTCCTGCTACGGAGGAGCCTATAAAGCCAGCTGTGCACACCGGAAAGGCAATCGATATCATTGGTAACCACGCCAAAAAACCATCACCAAAACCTGATACAAAAAAACTACCAGAGATAGCAGGCACCGCTAATCCCACTAGTCAACAGCCGCTGCCACGCGTGCTTACCAGTACCGACGACGAAGTGACCCACATGACACACGAGCGTTCACACGCCCCTGTGCCACAACAAGAAATAAAAGAGGTAGCGCCAGAAGAGGCACCCGCCGAAAAAATAGCTACTCCTACGCCACAGTCAGCAGTAGCGATTAACGATATGCCACCAGAGGCGCTAAAGCTAAAGCCAGAGCCTGAGTCGAAACCAGAGCCCGAGCCAATCATTGGCCGCCGCTTTGGAGCACAACCGCTGAAAACGGTATACCAAAATATGATCTCACCAGAAACAGCCGCTGCACGCCGCATTCACCAGATGAATCTAGCTACCTCTAACAGACCAAACGGTTCTACTAGTGCGCCAGCGCGCAACGATGCAGCAGCCGATAGAACCTTACACATTTCAGTAACCGGGCCTCAGCGAGCACTCAGCACTCCCGAGCCTCGTCCACATCAGGTTCACCCGTTCCTTGGCCACCGTAGCACCACACTGTTAAATCCAGCCGCAGCTCTACACCGATACCAGCGCGACCGCCTCTCCAGCCCCTCTCAACCAAAAGCACCAGATGTACCGGAGGATAGCGAGAAAACACCATAAGCACATAGATTTTTACGTCAAAATATCCTATTATAGACAATGAAAGGGAAAGGATTAACAATATGACAAAGATTCTACTGGTCGAAGACGAGCAGGGGCTTCGTGAGATCTACGGAGTACGTCTTTACCAAGAGGGCTACGATATCGTTACCGCAGCGAACGGAGAGAAAGCACTTGATGTTGCGAAACGAGAATTGCCACAATTGATTATTAGTGATGTAATGATGCCTCGTATCACGGGGTTTGATATGCTTGATATTTTGCGCTCAACACCAGAGACAAAAGATATCAAGATAATTATGATGACTGCATTATCGAGTGAAGACCAGCGCCGCCGAGGTGAACAGCTTGGGGCCGACCGCTACTTAGTAAAATCACAGGTAGGCATTGAAGATCTGGTACGCACGGTGCACGACGTACTTGGCGACACTAGGGAAGAGGTGCAGGCCAGCCTTGCTCCAGCAATTATGTCAGAAATGCAAGCAATGCAAGAGCCTACCGCTCCTGCGCCTCAGCCAGCAGCTGTAGAAAATCAGCAGCCGCAAACCGCAAGCCCACACTACATGGCTGCAGCACCTTCAGCCGAAGTGCCACAAAATAACTACGAATCTCTTGGTCAGACTAGCGGTGGTGAACGGGTTATTCAGCCGCTTGCTCACGAAGAAGAGACCGGGCCAGATATTAATTCACTAATCGCCCAGGAATTGCAACAACTCACGGGAGACACAGCTGAAACTACTACCGAACCAGAGGTGAACACAAAAGTTGATCAACCAGCTGAGTTTACTGAAGAGCCCAATACAGTGCAGCCTGTTGTCACTCAGCCAGCAGCGCATCCTGCGATTGATATGCCAATGCCAGCAGCGCCGCCCGAAACACCACGTTCAGTGGAAGATGATCTTGATGCCTTTGAAGCGGCAGCTCGTGAGCAGCTTAGTCACGCTGCACATCCGCAGCCAAATGTAGCTACAGCAGCAGAGGAGTCTGACTACCTAGCAGAAGAAGAGGACGGGGAGGATGAAGAAGAAGTCTTCTTTGTGCCAGATGCAGAAGAAGCTGAGGCTAACGCTACTACCACCGCAGAGCAGGCGCCACGCTCAAGTGTACCTGCTACTACAACATATACCGAAGCAGGCCCATCTACCGATGAGCTAGAAGCGCAGATTTCGTCGGCATTTAGCGAAAAAACTAGCGCCGAACCTGCTGTAACGGCAGGCGAAACTACAGCCTCACAACCAGCAATAGCCCCTCAAACCGAGTTAGCAGTAGAAGAAAACTTGGGTGCAGAAAAGCAGGGTGATAGGCCTGCCGCTCCAGCTTTAGCGCAGCGACCAACTATTCTTCGCTCAGCCAGGGCGCAACGACCGCTGTCGACCGTCGGCTCAACACCACTCGACCGTGACACAACGACACAATCAGGAGCTCGGTTTTTCTAATGCCACAACGAGTGAATAAATATCTTGCACATCAGCTTGGCATCTCTCGACGCCAGGCTGATGCAATCATCGCCAAAGGCTCGGTAACTATTAATGGCCAGCCGGCTACTCCTGGCAATCAGATTCAAGACGGCGACCAAGTAAAAATTGGTGAAACCCTCGTCAGCAGCCACCATGTGCCGATGAGCTATGTACTACTGAATAAGCCAGTGGGCTATGTTTGTTCACGAAAGTCACAGGGCAGTGCCCCCACAATTTATGAGCTCTTGCCAGAAAATATGCACTCGCTTAAGCCAGTTGGCCGGCTCGATAAAGATAGCTCTGGGCTACTACTTCTTACGAACGATGGTGATTTTGCCTTTCGCATGACTCATCCAAAATTCCACAAAACAAAAACCTACCATGTTTCACTTGATGCTGGGCTGCAACCATTGCACCGCCAAATGATTAGCGACCATGGCATCATGCTAGAGGATGGCCCAAGCAAGTTGCAGCTTGAACGCCAGGTGGAAGGAGATGACACAAAATGGATTGTGCGCATGCACGAAGGCCGCAACCGACAGATTCGCCGTACATTTGCATCTCTTGGCTACACGGTCACCAAGCTACACCGCACTGAATTTGGTCCGTTTTGGCTCGGCGATATTAAGGCCGGCGCCTTCACTCAAAGTGTGAAAAACTAGCAGCCACGCCCGCTGCTATTTTTTTATACCAAGCTGTGCTATAGTAAAAGCAATTATGTCTAAGAAAAAACTCCCTACTGTAGCAATTATTGGCCAGGCTAATGTTGGCAAAAGTTCATTATTTAACCGACTCGTTCGCGCCAAACAGGCAATTGTAGCTCGCGAAGCTGGTACCACTCGCGATAGTGTACTCGGCAAAGTAAGTTACCGTGATCACCAATTTTGGCTCGTGGACACTGCAGGACTTAAAGATCCAAATGATGAATTCGAAGCCTCAATCCAAGAACAAATCGCAGAAGCTTCAGAGGCAGCAGACGTTATTGTTGTAGTCGTGGATAGTACTATGTTCATTGCTGATTACGATCGCTTGGTTGCTAAAAAGGCGCTCAAAAGTCGCAAGCCAGTTATCCTGGCAATGAACAAGTCGGATATTAAAGGCCACAATGGTAAAGAAGTATTCCAACGACTCGGCATCAAGACCATGATTCCAACCTCAGCTGAACACAATATTGGTACAACCGAGCTGCTTGATGCTATTACTGCCAATATACCCCCTATGCGCAGCCAGGAAGATGACGATGCTATCCGCGTTGCACTAATTGGGCGTCCAAATGCAGGGAAAAGTAATTTGTTCAACCGCCTTGCGGGTAAGCAGCAGGCAATCGTAGCTAATGTCGCAGGCACCACCCGGGACATTAATCGAGTACCAATTCGGTACATGGGCAGAACAATTGAGTTACTCGATACTGCCGGTGTTCGTCGCCAGGGTAAACAAGAGCGTGGTATTGAAAAATTTTCAGTACTCCGCACCTTGCAGGCGATTGAAGAAGCTGACATCTGTTTGCTGCTCATGGATGTACACGAACTGAACACACAACTTGATCAACGACTAGCTGGCATTATTGACGAAGCGGGCAAGGGCCTCGTGATTGTAGTCACAAAATGGGATAGCGTACAAGATAAAGATGCCTACACACATGACTCGCTTATTCCAAAAATTGCTAACGCCTTTAACTTTGTGCCGTGGGCACCACTGATTTTTACCAGTAGTGTTACAGGCCAAAACGTGACGAAACTTTTTGATCTAATATTAGACATTCAAGATAAGCGGCAGCAGCCGACCAGAACACGAGCACTTAACGCTATGCTACAAAAAGCGATTCAAAAACACCCACCAGCTGGCCTAAAGAATACACACCCAAAGCTGCGTTATATAGTGCAGACAGATACAACCCCTCCGTGGTTCGTTATTTACGGATCGAACCTAAAATTTGTTCACTGGAGCTACAAGCGATATCTCGAGCGACTGCTGCGTGAAACATACTCATACGAAGGTACGCCAATTAAACTATCTTTCCGCGATGAGAAGCAGATCAAAGCGAACAAAGCCCGCCTCGCTGAGGGCAAGGAAGCAGTCACCAAAGCATACAAGCAGCGAAAGGAGCAAGAACGCCTTGAGCAAGAACAGGCAGCCCGCCTCGAACGACAGCGTAAAAAACTCTAAGCGCGCTGACTACCAACTACTTGCCAGTCCAACAACTAATATACGCACCCGCAAATAAAGGTGCGTATTTTTTGTACCCGTACCATAAACTCTTAGCTTGCGTGGTAAAACTAAACATCTGCTGGCACCATAGAATGCTAATACATCGCTGGCATATCACTAACCTTCATCCTCTTTGCAATAAAAATTCCTCCATAATAAAAGAAACCCCGGGGGAGGGGTTTCTTTTTGATAGCCGCTTAAGGCAGTTCTATATATTACTTGCGACGTCCAGCGAGGAGGTATACCAAGCCTGAGGTTAGGGCACCTGCGCCAAGGAACATTGGCAGACCAGCTGCAATACCAGTTCGTGGCAACTCAGTTGGAGTCTTTGTAATTGTTACCGAAGGAGTTGGCTGCTCACACTTAGTTTTGTCTTGTGTGTAAGTCTTCTCATCGATTTGGTCTTTAGTTACTGTCTTTGTAGCCTTAGTTGCGATCTCACATGCGTCAACCTTTTCACACTTGCTGAAGTCGCTAGTGTAACGCTTTGCGTCATTCTCTGACTTCTTGATAGTTACTGCTTGACCTGTAGTGATGTCACATACGCGAATCTGCTTACAGTCATCAAGGTTGGTTGAGTGCTTTGTCTTGTCAAACTCGTTCTCTTTGATAGTAACTACGGTATTAGTCTTAAGGTCACAAACAGTGATGTTCTTTACTGGTGCTGGTGTAACAGTGAAGTGTCCACGACAGTTTTCTGAAGTAATATCACCCAAAGTTGTCTTTACAGTAGCGCGTACTGTATATGTGTCTGGTGCTAGACCGTTAACATCCAAAGTTGCTGTTGGCGCAGTGCTTGCAACATCCTTTGAGATAACGTGCTGGCCAGCCTTGTTTACTACATCAAAGTGGTAGCCAGTAACCTTAGCACCGTTTTCAACAGTTGCGGTTGCAGTTAGGCGAGCTGCGTCACGTGCAGTCTTCTGTACGTCGATAGCCTTACAAGCTGCAGCTGGTTTTGGCTGTGGTTTTGGTGGCTTTGGTGGTTCTTCAACGTAAGTCAAGTTACCACAGTATAGTGCAATAGCAAACCACTTGCCGTCAACTGATCGCTTACCGATAAGTGCCTGGAGAGGGTATCCAGCGCTCTTATTGTTAGCGTTGAACAGGTAACCACCTGTGTAAAGTTGACCTGCGCCAGGAATGTTAACAGCCTGACGATTTGGTACGTTGTAGTTTACGCGACCAAGAGTTTTAATCTGACCGTTAAAGTCGCTTGTGTTAAATGATCCTAATGTCATGTTTGCGATATCAGCACGGGTAATGCCGTAGTGCTCGTAAATAGCACGGATGTCGCTGTAGCTGTCGTACACGTGTAGCATATGGTCTTTGTCTTTAATACCACCGTATACAACGTTATCTTTATTAAACCTGTCGAACTGCGTTGCCGAGGCCTTGCTTGAGTCACCAGGAAGGCTGAAGCCCGAGAAGAGCTGTGCAACCAATGCTAGTGCTGCCAAACCAAGTGCCATCGGCTTGGTAACGCGCCGGATCCATGTTCGTTTCATGCAATCTCCTTCTTTATATTATCTGCCGCTATTCTATCATAATTTTGCAATACTAACAAGTTGTTTTTTAGTAACAGCTTAAGCGGTACGCGGCTAACTATATGGTATAATACCTGTTATATTTTACAAGTGTATTTTATGATAATTTACGCTAGAAATGTGGTGTTTTCCACATATAAGCAACACTAGATGGCAGTTTCACCACACCACCAACCATTAAACGAGCATTATTTACTATGAAAATACTTATTGGACAAGGTAACAACGATCCAAAATATGCCGGCACGCGGCACAACGTTGGCTTTATGGCGCTTGATGCGTTTGCCGCCCGAGAGGGAAGTGATACAGCATTTCTTTATAAGCCAAAATTTCAGGCCGAGATAGCAGAGCTAACTACTGCTGGCGAGAAAATACTACTGGTAAAGCCGACTACTTTCTATAACGAGACGGGGCGAGCAGCACGACTATTGGCTGATTTTTACCATATAGCAGCTGAGGATATTCTTGTAATTCACGATGAGCTGGCCTTGCCGTTTGGACACATTCGTATTCGCAACCAAGGAAGTGATGGCGGCAATAATGGTATCAAATCCTTGAATCGCACACTGGGAGAACATTTTTGGCGTATCCGCATTGGCATTCAGAATACATATACTAGCCGCACCGATAAGGCCGTTTTTGTGCTATCGCAGTTCACTAAAGATGAGCGCGCAGCATTGCAAAATGCAATATTACCAGCAGTGGCAGAAGAAATTGAGCATTTCGTGCGCGGTGAGGCGCGCACAACGACGCTATCGGTGTAGTCTTTTTACGCACGCAGCAAGGCACTATAAGCTTAGCCGGCTTGACTTTTTGCCTTAATCACCGTATTATTTAGGTATTCATTTTATCCATTGATTGCGATTTGTAGTCTATAACAGTTATAGACGGTCGCCTACCTGAAAGGATGTGGTGTAAATGATGGACGTTACAGCTCAGGTTATTACTACTGGAAGCACGTTTGTATTGGCATCTCTGATCGCTCTTGCTGCTTTCTACTTAATTCTCAAGTACTATGCTAACCGTGCCAAAAGCACACCATACGCTGTGGTCGCTTTCATACTTACTATGACCATCCAGATGATACTATTCCGCATATCTTTGCAAGGGGCAGTAGAAGGTTCTCAGCAAGGATTCAGCATCGTTGCCTCATTGTCTCTGTATAGTGTAGCTGGAGTTATCGCTATGATAGTCTTGGTCATGATAGGCCTTTTGGTTAACTTTTTGGCCAAGGAGCGCGATGGTGAGCAGCACACGCTAACTATCATGACCAACGAGGGCAAGCCTCTTGTATATGTAGACATAGCAACCCATGGTGACGGTACTGTTAATAATATTGCTACTCGTAGTGATAAGGACACTTCGCTTACAGTCATGTTTGACGGAGAAGTCGTACCTGCGCAGTATCAAGAGCAACCAGTAGTCCTGCAGGATGCATAATGCCCAGCCCGCTAGAAAATAGCTCACATTGAGTCGTACTGACTCTGTAGCTCACTCTGGTAGGCTATTTTCTTTGCCAAAAAACTCCTACGCTTGCGCTATAGTTAGCGTATAGCTTTCTGCGTTCAAACAGCAAAACAGCAAAAAAGCGCCAAGCAAGGGTGGGCATCGCTTGGCGCCATTTTGCCCTTCAACCACCGCAAGGGGGAAAGCAGCCCAAAGGGGGAGTTGGAGCACACAGTAGAGAGACTACTATATGCCGGTTGAAGAGGTTAGTCTACGAGTAACAGTAAGGGGGTGCGCCCAGTGGAGGGTAGAAAACTAAGCGCCCATTACTCGCAGTCTAACATGATAATCATGTATAATTACATATGAATGTGCTAGTTGATCGCTCTCGCACCGCGATCAATCACTTTCGATATTATCACCTACTTGACAGCCTGTCAACAACTTTTGCAACAAATTATGACAAAAATCAATCAACTTTCACCCCAGGGCCATAATTTTACCTCCCGATTAACTGATATTGCGCGAAAACCACAAACATTATATTACATGGGGACACTGCCTGACGGAGATCGCAAGCGGGTTGCTATCGTCGGTAGCCGCAAGCCAACCAGTTACGGCAAAGAGGTCACGATGCGCTTGGCTAGTGCGCTGGCGCAGCGCGGCGTCGTAATTGTAAGTGGGCTGGCCCTCGGCGTAGATGGTATCGCCCACCGGGCCGCGCTGGAAGTTGGTGGCACGACTGTTGCTGTACTCGGCAATGGCCTACCGAATATTTACCCAGCTAGCCACACTGCGCTAGCGCATGAACTGATTGAAAACGGTGGCGCGATACTTTCAGAGTACCCAGAAAGAGAGAAGGCCCGTCCGTATTACTTTTTACAGCGCAACCGCCTGGTCTCAGGCCTAGCTGACGCCGTGATTATCACCGAGGCCGCCCACCGCAGCGGTACGCTTAATACTGCACAGCACGCGCTCGAACAGGGACGTGATGTCTTTGTGGTTCCGGGAAATATTACTAGCCCACTAAGTGAAGGTTGTAATAATTTACTACTGCAGGGCGCCAATCCCATTACTTCAGTGGAAGATTTTTGCAATTATTTTGCGCCTATTCCGAAGCAGCCCACCGTGGCGCAAGCCACTACACTTGGGCCAGAAGAGCAAACTATTCTCGACTTAATCACTAGCGGCGTGCGCGATAACGACCAGCTGCAAGCCCAAAGTAATATACCCTCGGCACAATTTTCGATAGCGCTCACCATGCTAGAGCTACATGGTCTCATTAGTCGCTCTGGTAATGACTGGATATTACGCTAGTGCGTGCTACACTAAAGGCATGACAAAAAGGCGAGTACTAGTAAAAATATCAGGCGAACAACTTAAAGGGGAGGGACCAAGCGGCTTCGATGTAGCGCGAGCCACCTGGATAGCCAGCGAAATACAAAAAGCAGCCAAAGACGCAGAAATTGTAATGGTCGTGGGAGGTGGTAATTATGTGCGTGGAGCCAGTATGAGTAATTCCGCTATTGGCCGCGTTACCGCAGACCATATCGGTATGCTGGCCACCATTATGAACGGGCTAGCGCTTGCTGATGTATTTAACAGCACCGGCCTGGAAACTCGCGTGCTATCTACCATCAAAACAGATCAGATCATCGACCAATTTACCCATCGACGCGCAATCTCACACCTCGACAAGGGGCGCGTAGTAATTATTGCGGGCGGTATTGGCAGGCCATACCTCACTACCGATACGGCCACGGTGAGTCTTGCACTTGAATTGCGCTGCGACCTAATCATTAAAGCCACCAAGGTAGATGGTGTTTACACCCGCGATCCAGCAGTGTACCCCGAGGCAAAGAAGATAACGCAGCTCTCTTTGCATGACGCATTGCAGCGCCCTGATATTAAGGTGATGGACCGAGCTGCGCTAGCTCTTGCAGCCGACCATCATAAAGCCATTACTGTATGTGCATTGCTCACACCGGACGCCATCGCCCGCGCTTGCGCTGAAGACCCGGCCGTCGGAACACGCATTACCCCAGAGCCGCTTGCGTAAAACGCCAACAAGGCGTATAACTAGTAGAATTCGCATAAGAAGAACATAAAAAAGGAGCCAACATGAGTCACCAACTCGTTATCGTAGAGAGCCCCGCTAAGGCCAAGACCATTGAAAAATACCTTGGCCCCGACTTTCGCGTCATGTCTAGCGTGGGCCACATTCGTTCAATTGCTAAAAAAACTAAAGACGGTAAACCGCCAATCGACACTGAACATGATTTTTATACAGTTTATGAGGTCGACCCTGATAAAAAGAAAGTTATTAGCGAGCTCAAAAAAGCTGCCAAAGCTGCCGGAAAAGAGAATATTTGGCTAGCAACCGATGAAGACCGCGAAGGGGAGGCTATTGCCTGGCACCTTTGCGAGGTGCTAGGACTCGACCCAAAAACTACAAAGCGAATCGTCTTTCACGAGATTACTAAGCCGGCTATTACTGCTGCCATTAAACAGCCACGTTTTGTTGATATGAGCTTAGTACGTGCGCAGCAGGCGCGGCAAATTCTTGACCGCCTGGTGGGATTTGAGTTAAGCCCGGTAGTGTGGACAAAGGTGCCTGGAGGAAAAAGCGCCGGCCGCGTACAAAGCCCAGCGGTGCGGCTACTAGTGGAGCGAGAGCGCGAGATTCGAAACTTTGCCGCCACATCAAGCTACAAAGTCACCGCTGAAGTTGTAGCGCATGGTGTTACATTTAGCGCAGAATTGAACAAAAAATTTGACACCGAAGCAGAAGCGCATACTTTTTTGCAGCAACTAGCAAAAACCAAGCTCACAGTCGCTGATGTAAGTAGCCACGAAGGTTCTCGGAATCCACTGCCACCATTTACGACGAGTACGTTGCAACAGGATGCCAATGCCAAACTAGGATTTAGCTCAAAAGCAACCATGGCAGCAGCCCAAAAGCTATACCAAGCCGGAAAAATTACCTATATGCGTACCGACTCGGTTAATCTCTCGAAGCAGGCGTTAGCAGACGCTAAGCGGTTCATTACCGATACCTACGGCGAAACCTACAGCCAGACGCGAACCTTCAAGACTAAGGCCGCTAGCGCTCAAGAAGCTCACGAGGCCATTCGCCCAACGAGCATGGCGCTTGAGGTTGCCTCAAGCAGCAGTTATGATCAAAAATTATACGATCTTATCCGGCGTCGTACCCTGGCTAGTCAGATGGCTGCGGCAAAACTTGAGCGCACTACGATTACCATTCATATTGAGCATGCACCAGACCTTCACTTTACAGCCAAGGGGGAGGTGATTCTGTTTGATGGATTCTTGAAAGTATATGGTGGCAGCAAAAAAGATGCGCCGCTACTGCCAAGCACAGTGGCTGGCGATACGCTAGAGCTACGCTCGGCGGCAGCTAAGGAAGTCTTTTCTCGACCACCAGCTCGCTACACCGAAGGAAGCCTAGTGAAAAAGCTCGAAGAGCTCGGCATTGGACGACCAAGCACGTATGCGACAATTCTGGGAACTATCCAAGAACGAGGCTACGCCGAAAAAGGCGAAGGCGAGGGCAAGCCACGAGACAGCACGCTGCTGCGCCTTGAACAGGGGGTGGTTACGCGAGACATCGTCACCGAAAAAACCGGCAGCACCAAAGGCAAACTACTGCCAACACCGAGCGGTGAGCTGATTGCCGACTTTTTGACTAATCATTTTACACAAATTGTCGACTATGATTTTACCGCTACAGTAGAGACGGAGTTTGACCAAATAGCTGCTCGTAACCTTGAAAAAGAAACGATGCTGCGTAATTTTTACACACCATTTCACGCTCGTATTGCAGAATCTGGCACCATCGACCGCACAGCAGTCGCAAAAACACGCGAAATCGGCGTGCACCCAAAAACTGGCAAGGTTATTTTGGCACGATTCGGCCGGTTTGGGCCGATGTTGCAGCTTGGCTCTAGCGAAGACACCGATAAGCCACAGTTCGCGCCACTGCCAAAGGGAGAGCGCATAGAGACAGTCACCCTAGAGCAAGCCTTGCACGCCTTCACCCTGCCGAGGCTCGTGGGGCAAACCGAAGACGGGCAAGACATAAAGGCTAACATTGGCCGGTTTGGGCCGTATATTCAAGTAGGGAAGTTGTTTGTCAGTATCAAACCTGAGGATCCGCACACTATTTCACTAGAAACTGCACGCGAGCTGTACGCCGCAAAACTAAAGGCTGAAGCTGAAAAACATATAGCCGATTTTGGTGATGGCATTCACGTGCTAAAAGGTCGGTTCGGGCCATATATCACCGACGGTACGAAAAATGTCAAAGTACCAAAAGACACTGAACCCCAAGCCATCACGCACGAGCAGGCTAAAGAATTGCTTGCCGCCGCACCAGAAAAAAAGAAGCGGGGAACAACCAGGAAGAAAGCCACGACCGCTAAAAAAACTACTCGTACCCGCAAAGCAGCGGCCAAAAAATAGTCACCACACGCTTACCATGCATACCCGCCAGCACACCTTCTGCTGGCGGGTTTTGCGCGCAAGTAAAATAAAAACTATAAAAGTATTTTAATATTTATACAAGTTCATGTTATAATGGTAGTAACTATGGAATAAAGAACAAATAAGTCAAAGACAGAAAGGCACATAATTATTTAATGAATAATGAGGCTACGACAGCGCCATCTTTTGACATCCCTGAAGTTATCAGCGATATTCTTGCGACTATCGACCAAGAGCGTGAGAAGGAAATTATCACACGCCGCTTTGGGCTATACGACCGCAAAGAAACACTAGAGCAAATTGGTGAACTTCTCGGAATCACGCGAGAGCGTGTTCGTCAGTTAGAGAAGGCGATCATTTCCCGCCTCAAGACTGCCGCAGCAGAGGGGGATATTCCTGCGGTTAAACTAGCAGAAAAGCAGTTTATTCGTACACTAACCGAGCGTGGGCGAGCTGCCCGTATCACTGATCTAGCAGATCATTTTGCACAAAATTCAAATCAGCCGGCAGAGCGCCAACAAGCTCACATCGCATTTATTGGCGAGCTTTCAACAAACCTCACAACCGTGAACGAAAACGATAACTACTATCAAAGTATCGCTATCGCAGACTACGGCACCGAGAAGGAGCTCCGAGTTCGCATCGATGAGCTTGTCAAGGTCATTCGTAAGCACGGCAAGCCGGTAACTATCGATGAGCTTGACAACATGGTGCAGTATGAGCACCCAAGCCAGATAGCGGCTATTGCGTCAATGAGCAAGAAACTTGCTCACTTGCGTGGGCTGTGGGGTCTGTCTCGCTGGCCAATGGTGAATCCAAAAAATATTCGCGACAAGATTTACGTTATTTTGGCGGATGCAGGGAAGCCACTTCACTTTTCTGATATTGCTGATGCAATCAAAGAAAGTGGTTTCAAACGCAACAACGTTACCACCCAGGCGATTCACAATGAGCTCATCAAAGATAAGCGCTTTGTGCTTATCGGGCGTGGTATTTATGCGCTTGACTCATGGGGCTTCTCGAAAGGAACAGTGGCTGATATTATCGCCGATGTGCTAAAAGCCGCTGAAAAGCCACTTCACCGTGATGACATCGTTAACGAGGTGCTAAAAAAACGGCAGGTAAAAGAAACGACCATCCTACTAAACCTGCAGTCAAAGCCACAGTTCAAACGCGTTGCCAAAGCAACCTACGCGCTAGAACCAGTGGAGGCCGCCTAGATTGACAGACAGGCGCAACGCTTGGTATAGTATAGCCATTGAGCGCCCTGCTTCAGTGGCTATTTATCATGTAGGGCAGGGTCTAAAAGTGGTGGGTTATCTAATAACAGAAATAGAGCAATAATATGGATTTTCTAGAGCTATTTATATCAACACTCGTCCAATGGTATGTGTGGATACCGATTGTAGTCACACTGCTGGTGCTTGCGTGGCTCAATAGTCGCGCACCGACCAGGCAAAGCATGCGCGACGTAGAAAGCTCGGTTATGGTGCTCGAGATTCCAAAAACAAATGATAAATCCGAGCTATCAGCAGAGCAACTCTTTGCCAGCTTGCATGGTATCTTGCGCAACAAGGAAGAGCTGCGCCGCGTCGGTGGGCTGCAGGAGTATTTTAGCTTTGAGATCGCCTCAGTGCATGGGCAGATTCGCTTTTATATTTGGACACCAAAGCACCTGCAAAGCTACATTGAATCACAGATTTATTCACAATACCCAACGGTGCAAATCGTACGTCTTGACGAGGACTATACACTGCACGAGCGCACACACCGCGTAAGCTACACTACCGAGCTCACTACCACGGAAGAGCAATATTTACCGCTGCGCACCTTCCAGGACTTTCAGGTGGACCCGCTAGCAGGTATCACCGGAGTGCTCGCTAAGATTGAAAATAGCGACGAAGAACTGTGGATACAGATCATTCTTCGCCCGATTCCAGACACATGGCATAAGGGTGCTAAGGCATATATAGACCGCCTTAGTGGCAAAAATAATATCTTCTTGCAGCTCGGCTTCTTGCGTGGCATTGGTAGCCTATTTTCTGCGCTCTGGACACCACCAGAGCAGACGGAAGCATCACGGCCAGCTGGTGTGGAAATATCAGAACGCGATAAATTACGCATCGCTGAAGCACAGAAAAAGATGCAAAAACTAGGCTATGAGGTAACCATTCGCCTTGCTTACCTAGGAGACAATGAAACCAACGCCCGCCTACGCATGCAGGCGCTTGTGGGAACCTTCAAACAGTTTAATAGTACCAGCCTAAACGGGCTTAAGGTAGCTAAATCTTCGTACTCAAAAGAGGCGCTCAGTAGCTATAGCAATCGTGATTTTGCCGGCAAAGGGTTTATCTTGAATATTGAAGAGCTAGCGTCGCTATACCACCTGCCGCACACTAACGTGGAAACGCCAAATATCGTCTGGGCTAGCGCTAAGACGGCCGAACCACCAGCGAAACTACCAACTATCACCGGTGATGACGAGATCGATAGTAATATTTCTGCATTTGGCCTAACCAATTTCCGCGGTATCCAGCACCAATTTGGTATGCTGCGCTACGACCGCTCACGTCACGTGTACATCATTGGACAAACCGGTGCTGGTAAGTCAGGTCTGCTTGAGCTGTTTGCGCTCAGTGACATCTTCCACAACCAGGGCTACGCCATCATCGACCCACACGGTGACTTTGCCATTAACAACATGAAGTTCATCCCTGAAAGCCGCCTTGACGACGTCATCTATTTCAATCCGGCCGATACAAAATTCCCACTCGGCTTCAACCCACTAGAAATCACCAACCCAGACCAAAAAAGTAATATCTCATCTGAGGTGATCGGCGTGCTTAAGCGTATGTTTGGTGACAGTTGGGGACCTCGCCTGGAATATATCCTGCGTTACACCATTCTTGCGCTACTAGAGCGTCCAGAGGCTACCATGTTGGATATTACCCGCATGCTAACCGACAAGGCCTTCCGCAAGGAGACGATCAACTATTGTAAAGACGGCGTGGTGCTTAACTTCTGGAAAGTAGAGTTTGCCAGCTGGAATGATAAGTTTATCGCTGAGGCCATCGCTCCAGTCCTTAACAAGGTTGGTGCCTTTACAGCCAACCCTGTCATTCGTAACATCATCGGTCAGCCAAAGTCGTCATTTAACGTCCGCCAGATTATGGACGAAGGCAAGATTTTGGTAGTAAACCTGTCGAAAGGTCTTATTGGTGAAGATAATGCCAGCATTCTTGGTTCTTTCCTGGTAACCAAAATTCAGCTTGCTGCCATGAGCCGCTCAGACATTCCAGACCAAAAAGATCGTCGTCCATTCTACCTATATGTAGACGAGTTCCAGAACTTTGCAACCGACTCGTTCGCTACTATTCTGTCAGAGGCTCGTAAGTATGGTCTCAACCTTACCGTAGCCAACCAGTACACTGCTCAGATGACCGATACGGTGCGTGACGCGGTCTTTGGTAACGTCGGTACAATGATTTCTTTCCGTGTGTCTGCAGAGGATGCTGATGTACTAGCAAAGCAGTTTGAACCAAACTTTGACTCAAGCGATCTGCTACAAATGCACAACCGTAATTTCATCATCAACATGGTGATTAACGGTGAAAAAACGCCAGCCTTTAGTGCACGGACGCTGCAGCTGCCCCCAGCACAAGACGACCACACACTGCAGATCATTCAGCAGACAAGGGAACGCTATAGCCACCCCCGTGAAGAAGTTGAACAAATTATTGCAGCAACTATCACCCCGCAAAAAGGCAATGCCCAGCAGAATAAACAGCCTAATAGCCCCGCAGGAGCCGCTACACCAGCCCCAGCTGCTAAAATCGACCCTAAGCAGGCTATTGCAGCCGTAAGCACGTCTGTAGCCCTTGGAACGACTATCACAAAAGCACTTGAGACAATTGGCGGTGGCACCGCGCCAAAGAAGCGTCGCCGTCGCCGTCGCCGTAAAAAATCTGCCAGCGGAGCAGGGGAGCAGGGCAATACGCCAGCCCCAACCCAAACCACTGGCCAACAATAACATTCTCTCTAAGCGCCCCAAGAATTATCTCTGGGGTGTTTTTGCTACCACATGCATGCACAAAATATGTATTCCTGAACACATAAAATACCCCCCTACTCTCCACTGCAACCGATGCCTGAACACAAAAAGTACTCACTAGATATCTGTGCCATAAAGCTACGCACCATATGCGCACTACCCTCACCTTACCCCAGCAAAAAGAGCAGGGGATCCCTACCCTGCAGCCTATTTGCTTGTACTGTCGCGATTATCGCTAAATACATCATTTACTTTCGTTTTAACTACCGATAACGCGTATGTAGCAAGTCAATAGAGGCTCGAAGGTTTATCCGCTGCGCCGCTCATGGACCAATTGTCGCCACCGGCATATAGAGTCATATAGAGTCATCCATAAACCATCATTAAATATACATAACCATAATCATATAGCGAGCAGAGAATCGGTGCGACCAAACTGCGCAGAAACTTAACACCAGCTAGTACACCCAGCTAAAAAATTAATTATTAAAGCCAACAACAAAAACCATACATAAAAACAAAAATATCCTAATAAAATCATCTGGCGGGGAGGTATGAGTATTCAAAAAGTAGCTATAGTCTTAACGTCGCACAATATACATTTTACGACAAAATAGACTACATTATCTAAAGAATCCTGAAAAATATAACCATAGGCACAATGAGACCAAGTAGGGGAGCCGCTCGTATATTTCGTAGTGTATTTTTTACTTACCATAAAAATTTATATTCATCTATTTAACTATTCGTTGATGTGTTTTTTAAACAATCTCTTTGTATTATATCGTCAGTCATTTTTGCGTACGCACGCCTTGATAAAAATATCTTCGGCAGTCCAGCCACAGACCATAACACTTATATTCAACTTTACCGCGGGTCCACCAGCTTCTTACACCTATACTTATTTCTTCCGGGCCCTGGATTTCCACAAAAAATAAGAAGCCACTAAGCCTAGCTCGGTGGCCCTCCATCATTAGCCTCAGACTCTTATTTACGTCATCCTGCTGCAGATAGATTATTTGCAATTTGACTTTTTTATTATATTATTTCCCTATTATATTTTTTGCTTTTTTGACTTTTTTATTTTTTAATTATATAACTATATTTTTATTGATAAAACACTCGCTCTGGAGTACGCACATCAATATACCTCACTCCCCCGCCCTTCTTCTCTATAAACTGCACCGCTTTGGCAAGATCTTGTAGCTGTTCGGCCGGAGGTCGGTCGATTAAAAACTTGGCGATATATTTTTTATCGCGCAGGCGAACGTCAACCTCATGCGCCACACCTTCAGGTACAATAACATCTGTAATATCAAGCCCAAACTTATCATCAAGCGAGACTAGCCGACCGATGTACTGCATAAAGTGGTCGGTAGCGACGCGCCCGTCACCGCTTACCGGCAGGCCACTTTGGTCAATAACGGGAACAATGGTCGTGTGTGGGTACAAGTTACGCGTGAATGTTGCACCATTTTTATCAACCATATAGCGCACATTATCGATAGTCCATGAGGCGACCGGCTCGCGCACTTTTAGGCTAATTTGAGAATGAGCGAATCCGGCAAAATCGGTAGCCTGAACTTTCTCGATTTCGGGGTATTTCTCCTGCAAGAACGCAGTAAGCGCTCGCTCATTAAGCAAAAAACGAAATCGCTGATATGGTTTTGCTGTAAAATACTCGTCGATACGCTGCACTAACTGCGGCTTAAGTTGTTCGCTTTCTGTAGAATCTGCCACCAGTAGCCGCGTCGACACAGACCCAGAAAATTGAAACAGTAAAAATAACACGACTAAAAGAGCCATCGACACGACAGCAATACCACCATATAGTTTTTGGCGATGCTCTCGATATTCGCGGAGCATGACGCGTGACGATTTTAATTGCCCTGTTTCTTCAGCCGCAGAGGTGACCCCAGACGATTGGCTCCCACTGATAACGCTATTTTTACGAAACGCACGGCCCTCTCGCTGCAGTTTCTGGTAGCGCTGCGCGGCAATTTGGCGGCGATTTTTCTGATGAGGCTGATTCTTTTTTTGGTTCATACGTTCCTATGATTTATGTGTTAGTTTTATCAAAATAACAATCCGTCCCGGGGTTTAATCGGCTAATTCACCTGCTGATGCGTCGCAGCAGCAACAATCAGCTTGGCTACATCAGCGGCTGCGTGCGGACGAGCGAATTTGTAAAACCGCTCACCTAGCGCCCGCTTGCTTGCGGGTGACATACCAAGCATAGCCACGATAGCTTTAGTTAACAGCGCACTATTTTCCAGCATAGTGTCTTCTTTCAGGACTGCAGCAGCATTAGCATCACTGTACACCTTGGCATTCTTCACCTGATGGCCACCAGTTAGCATTGCATTTGGAATAATAATCGATGGCTTTTTTAGTGCCGCTAGCTCAAGTAGCGTTGTTGCGCCGGCGCGGGCTACCACGATATCGGCGCGGGCCAGTAGTGCAGCCATTCCCTGGCTAACAAAATCAACCAACTGAAATCCTGGCAGCTTTGTAACGCCCTGCTGATCTGCCTGCTCTTTTACCGCGGCATAATTATTAGCACCAGTAATCAAAATTACCTGGGTGTGCTTCACTAGTTCTGGCGCTTGCGCGAGTACAGCGTTGTTAATATTACGGGCACCAAGCCCTCCCCCGGTCACGACGACCAGTGGACGATGTGCATCAAGATGATACGTCTGCTCAATAGCCTGCACATCTGCTGGTTCAACAGCAGAAAACCGTTCATCTACTGGAATACCAACATAAAAACTCTTTTGCTTTGGATAGTTATAGTACTCCAGCGGTGAACCGGTAGCAATAAACGTAGCTTTTTTTGATAGTAACCTGTTCGTTAGGCCAGGATGAGCATCTGAATCATGAATAACCAGCGGTATCCCAAGCAGTGCCGCAGCGTACCCAACTGGCAAACAAACATACCCACCTTTAGCAAACACTACGTCTGGGCGATACCGCAGCAGCCGAATGACACTTTGGACGAATCCGACCAGCACCAAGAAGAAATCTCGCACATTAGGCAAAAAAATTGATAAATCAACGATATGGCGCCATAGCGGCAGCGTATGGTAACGCCGTAATTTACCGGAAGCAATAGTCACGACAGGAATCTGTGGATCGTAGGCCTGAACAATATTCTTGGCCTGCGCACCGAATGCACGATCACACCAAAACTGACACTCTAGTGATGCTGTTTGACGTTTAAGTTCTTTTAGTACTGCGACGACTGGTGTAACGTGTCCGCCCGACCCCCCGCCGACTACTACTACCTTCATGCTGGCCTCCTGTCTGAGTTATATATGCTTCATTATACACTGTATACCGAGATAAGTGGAAGACCAGGCCAAGCGCCGCTGTAATAAACATAATGCTGGTACCGCCATAGCTGAGCAGCGGCAATGGGACACCAGTCAGCGGCATGAGGCCAGTCATAGCTGCGACGTTCAATAAAATATGTGACGACACCCAAGCGAATACGCCAGCTGCTAGCAGCTTGTGCCGCATATCGGTCAGCAGCCGCACCGTACGCAAAATGCGGCTACATAGTCCAAAATATAGCCCTAATATCACCGCAAGCCCAACTAGCCCAAACATTTCACCCATTACGGCAAAAATTGAGTCGTTAATAGCTTCCGGCAAATACCCGGTCGACTGCACACTACCATTAATCCCACGGCCAGCGAGCCCACCGGTGCCGATAGCAATTTTAGCTTGGTTAATATGATAGTCCTCGTCGCTTGTACTGACGGATTGTTCGGAATTATGAGAGATAATGCCGCCTAAATAGGTCACGATACGCTCCATGCGGTGCGGCGCAGTAATAATCGAAAAAAGCACGCCAGCTGCTGCAATACCAAGCACTAGCCACATCGTGCGGCGACTAATACCCGCAATAAATAACATTGCCAGAATAATTGCGCCCAGCGCCAGACCTGTACCAAGGTCTTTTTGTAAAAATATCACAGCGAATAACGATAGGCCACCCACCACCCCAACAGGCACAAGCGTATCCTGGCGGCTATCTATTTTGCCCTGGCGAGCTCGCGCACCCAAAAAACCACCAAGGAAAAACAGGACACCAAATTTTAACATCTCTGAAGGCTGGAACGTGACTGAGCCAAACGTAAACCAGCGATACGCTCCAAGCACCGGTTTGGCAAACGGAACATGCAAATAGCCAAGCAGCACCAGCCCAAAACAAAGACCGAGGCCAATCAATAAAATACGCTTTGCGTGCCGTGAAAAAAACGAAAGCGGCACTACAGCCATAATAATAAATGCACCCAGCGCCACACCAACGTTAATCAGCTGGCGAGTGAAAAAATATGTTCCGGGGTAATTTGTGCCGTAAGCAGCATTCATCACATCAGCGCGGCTTGGGCCAATAGCATACATGACGATCAGGCTAATTAAAATCAACAGCCCAGAGAATAACACGAGCAGATAATCTGGCCGGTGACGGCGTACACCACTCACTTCTGCCCCAAAATAGGCCGGACTTTCATGTTTGGCCACGGCGGCATGCTGCGGTGAACGCCTCCCACTATTACTTCGGGTCGAGCGCTGCAAAGCTCCTCGCGCGACCGTTTTTTCGTGCTGCCCACCGAATAATTTCATTGGCTAAATATGACCTCCGCCAATAGCCATCCAAATACCAACAACAGCTGCTACGGCCCCGATTACCCAAAACCGCATCGTTACTTTAGTTTCTGGCCAGCCCACTGCTTCGAGGTGGTGGTGAATTGGTGCCGATAAGAAAATCTTCTTTTTACGAATCTTCTTTGAAAGAATTTGCAAGGTGCTTGAGCCACCTTCTATCACAAACACTACCCCAATAACCGGCAATAGGAACAAGGTGTTGGTCATCATGGCAACGACGCCAAGGGCTGCACCATAAGCAAAACTACCAACGTCGCCCATGAAGAAACGAGCCGGGTGAATATTGAACCACAGGTATGCTAGCAGCGCACCCGCCACGCTGAAACAAAAGGCTGCTAGTACATACTGCCCCTGAAGCAGCGCGATTACACCGTAAGCGCCAAAACTGGCCATCAAAAGACCACCGGCCAGGCCATCAAGACCATCGCTAATATTCACCGCATTACCAGTTGCCACTACCGCAAGGGTAAAGAGTGGCACAACCCACATGTCAAGCTCAATATCTCCGACAAACGGCACGTGCACCGAATGAACCCCCAACTTAGCCCAGAAGAACCAACCCAGCACGGCGCCAATTAGCATAATCAGCGTAAATTTCACACTACTACGCAATCCTGCCGTACCTTTACCGTCACTGCGTAAATTAATAATATCATCGAGCAGCCCGACTGCTGCACCGCCTACCAGCGCAGCAAATGGCAACCATGTTTGGGTGCGATCAAGGTTGAAACAAACCGTTACTACTGCAATGGCAACCACGCCGATAATACCAGCCATGGTTGGAATATTGCGGCGAAACTTAGCAGCGTGCAGCTTGGTAAACACCTCTAGTTTTTCACCAGTAGTTGAGGCTGAGCGCTGTTTTTTCCAGAACTTATACCGATAGGCAAAATAGGTATAGGTTGGAGTAAGGAACATGGCTAGTAAAAATGTAACGACACTTAAAAACAGTATGTGATTGATCTGTCCTGTAGCGTTGAGCGTAAGAATGACATCTTTCATAGGTTATTAATCCTTCTTTGGGTAAATCTTTTTGTAATCGAGGAGCCAGTTAGATATGTCGGTAAAGATAGGCGATGCGTGCAGCCCACCTTCCATCTTTTTGCCTGGTGCAGCCACGCGGACCATGATGACATATTCGGGGGTTTCGGCGCCGCCAAAACCAAGATATGTACCAACAGTCTCCGAGAATACATAATGATTGCCCTCGACAACTTGCGATGTACCGGTCTTCCCACCTATAGTATAGCCCTTTTTATCTTTTTTTAAACCTTCCGGCAAGTTTTGTCGCCCTGTTACTGCCATCTGCCGCGCAACTTCGGAAGTGTGCTCCGATACGACTTGCTCGGTTGGGCGTTCACGCCCTGATGGCGTAAAATCTTCGGTGTCGTTCATCTCGCCAGCCACGATTGTCGGGGCTCTGTATTTTCCGCCGTTGATTAGTGCGTTATAGGCAGTTGCCACTTGAATCATCGTCACGTTCATGCCTTGGCCAAAGGTCATATTTGAATACCGCACGGCGTTACCTTGCTCCTCAGATGGAGACACCACGCGCCCCTTAGATTCTCCTGCGACCTCTATACCAGTTAGCTCACCAAAATGAAATCGCTGGTGATAATAATCATACATTATATCGCGAGCCTGCCGATTAAGCTGGCCGCCACCCAATTGCCGCGCCGCAAACACCGATCCGGTATTTAACGACCAATTGAACGCCTCTTGAATAGTACGTGTGCCAATACCGCCCTGGTACGCATTCTTAATCAGTGCGTCAGCCACCTGGACTGAGCCGGCATTATGATATGTCGTTTGTGGCGTAATTTTGCCCTGGTCAATAGCCGCCGCAAAAATAAACGACTTAATAACCGAGGCTGGCTCGTATGGCGTGCTGACTGCGTAATCGCTAAAGGCACTTCCATCTTTCACCGCATAGTAGCGGTTTGGGTCATAGGTTGGATAATTGGCCATGGCCTTAACTTCACTAGTTTTTGGGTCCATTACTAGCACGCTACCATTTGTTGCTCCTGCATTGCGCAGCCCTTTTTCCAGGGCCTCCTCAGCGTACGCCTGAATATTACGATCCACTGTGAGCACAATATTTTTGCCATTCACTGGCTCGCGGCGCATATTATCTTTGCCAATCGAAAGCGGCACTTGTCGCACATCGGTCACCGTGCGCAATACGCCATCCTTACCCGCAAGCTGATCGTTTAACCCCTGCTCAACGCCATACTGCGCCTTGCCCTCCATATTAACAAAGCCTAGCAGTTGCGCACCAAGCTCACCCTCGGGGTACACACGGCGTTGGCTCGGTACAAATCCAACACCGACAAAATTACGGCTTTTTATTTTCTCTGCCTGGGTACGTGAAATACCTGTCGCCAGCACCTGGTATTTAGACTCTTTTTTAGCAATTCTCTCTGGGGCATTTTTGGCCATTTCAGCTCCAGCTATCTCTTTCAGCGCCTGAATAATAACGCCTCGATCGTTATCTTCTATTATCGATGGGTCGGCATATACCGTATAGATAGCCTCGTTCAGTGCCACCTTAGTCGGCGCACCACTGCCATCTTGCAAATAAATTTCCCCACGGCGGGCCGGCAGTGTGATTTCCTTTTCCTGACTTTCTTTGGCCTTATCGGTGTAATACCCATACTGCACGATTTGCATGAAAAATAAGCGAATAATAATAACGCCAAACAGCCCTGCCAGTACAAGCCCGAGCCACGTAATACGCGATTGAATAAATTGCTTATGTTTCATGCTGCCTTTAGTATAGCACGGCTACCGCCTACTATTCAGCATATGATACCTCAGACGGTGAGGTCATAGCTTTTGCAACATTGCTCGACTTCACATTTTTCAAAGCTGTTTGTCGGGCGTTCTGCACCTCTAGCTCCGAGCGACGTGCGTCAAGCTCAGCCAGCTTCTGTTCCTGGCGGTTTGCCTGGTGGTCATAATTAGTCACCTGCGTCGCGTGCCCGAGGTAAATTAACCCAATCACCACGACCATCAGTGCCACGAGAATCGTGTGTGCAACTGGGCCTAGTGCCACGTTTGACATAAATCGGGTGTTGTTTTGGTTGCGTGACCATGCGCGAGCGGTACGTGCGCTTTGAAATGCAGGAGTTCGTTTATATGCCATGAATGAATATGTACCTTTTTGTGTTATGAAATAATTTCAGTTTTTTGCAATTTTTGCCATAAATAAAAGGCGCGCCACCTATGATAGGTATAGGTGGTGGCGCCATTGGCGAACGACATGCCACTGCGGGCACTCGTTCAAGTCATTGGTTACTATTAGAAGTGACGTACTGCGATTGGTTGTACAGCGTCGTTACTGTTGAATTCTACTTTAATGTGAATTGGCATAATTTTGTGCCCTTTCTGTTGTTTTTTGTTTATTGCTTGGCAGCGACCCGGAGCTTCGCGCTTCGTGATCGCGGTTGGTGAACATCATAGGTGGCACCATCGATCGGTTTTTTCGTCAACACAGTAAACTGTGACTCGAGCCCGTTCTTTGCATCTTCGGCAAAAAACTGCTTAACGCGCCGGTCTTCTAGGCTGTGGAAGCTTATAATTCCCACACGTCCGCCAGGGCGCAAGAGCATAGGCAAGTATCGCAATAAACGATCAACTTGCTGCAATTCTTGGTTGACTTCGATTCGTAGTGCTTGAAAAGTACGGGTAGCTGGATGGCGCTTGTTACCGCGTCGTCCGCCCAGTGCTTTGGCAATTGCCTCAGCTAGTGGCTCGGTTTCATAAAATGGTCGCTGCTGCACAATGGCGTGGGCAATACTGCGAGCACGCGCACGTGGCTCTTCACCGTACTGCGTAATGATATCGATCAGCTGCTGCTCGCTGTAAGTGTTTACAACATCTGCTGCGCTACACTGCTGACGATCGTCCATACGCATGTCGAGTGGACCATTATGTAAAAACGAAAACCCCCGTTCGCTCTGATCGAGCTGTGGTGACGACACCCCTAAGTCCGCCAAAATAATATCAAATGTCCGTCCTTGCCGCACAAGCTGCTCTGCAGCATCTGCAAAACTCATATGCAGAAACGATACTGCTGCGCTGGCAAACCGCTGCTGCAAAAACTTTATAGCATTGCTATCACGGTCGACAAGCACACTGCTTGCGTATTCGCCAGTTTTTGCAAGCACCTCCGCCGCATGACCACCGTACCCTGCCGTGAAATCGATATATGATTCACCGGGCTTTGGTGCCAATAAGCGAAGCGTGTCAGCAAGCAACACTGGCACATGTATTTGAGAACTATCGATAGTATGTTGACTACTATGCGACTGTGGTGGGTGTTCTTTAATACTCATCTCTCTTAGTATATCACCGTCATGATCTACTAAGAAGCTCGAGATCACCTACTTGGTAGTAACCGCCTGTTTGTGTTTGTGTTTTGTTTGTGTTGTATGTAATAAGTAGAAAAAGCATTGATACAGACAGCCGCGTGCCGCCGCATAAAAAGATTGCTTTCTCTGAGAGACTTATATGTGTGAGGTGGAGTTTTTTGGGAGGTGTATAAGGAAGGTGCGATGCCTTTTTATCGTAGTGGCAGTATGCCTACGTGCAATTACTACCAAATAGGTGGCCTCGAGAGTTTCGTAGTTATTAATGTTCAGGTGTACTCCTTGCAGCAGGAATACTGGCAATAGTTGCCATCGTAGATTTCTATAAATTTTGTGTTCATTAGTGGTGTTTGTTTTGCGGGCGTACCCAGCGTTGGCTTTCTCGGGTTACTGCCTGTTCCACTGCTTTTACTATACTATTTTTAAGCGTAAGCGTGCAAGTAAAACTTTCCACCACTTTCCACCACATCCCCGCTCTTTTCCACATTTCTGTGGAAAATAAATACGCAGCCCCCTGTTATTGCCTGGAGGCTGCGCCGAAGAAGGTTGTGGAAACGTACCTTCACTTGTGTATTTGTATGTATAATTGCGAGAAACTATGCAAGACATGTGCGTTTGCTGCCACCGGGTGTTTCCCTGCCCAGTAGCAGCCTGAACAATAAATTAGCTCATCAGCATAAGGGCGTACGCTAGCGCCATAACGTTCAGCGCGAGTGATACAATCAGCGTTGCGTTGATAGTGTCACGTGTGGTTTGCGCAATTGCAGCCTCATTGTTTAGCACTGCACCCCAGCTAGTATCGATATCGAATGCCTGGTCGGTAGTTACGTTTGTATTGGTTGTTAGTTGTTTGTGTTGTTCTTTTTTCATATTTTTATACTAGCATAAGCTTTACAAAATGTCAACTATTATCTTTATAATGTTATGTAGTATGGTTTTTAGCCAAAAGAAAAAGCGCCTCTCTTTGCCCATATGGCAAAAAGAAGACGCTTAATCCTATACTACCACTCTGCGGCTATATCACGCAAAGACCGATACCAGCAATTACCGGAAGCGCACAAAAGAATATGTATGCAACCTGACGCGGCACAAAGCTATCTCGCCACCATGCAGCAATCTGGCCCCGAGCTGCAGCTCGAATATACTGCGCTGCCACATAGATCGACGGGGCCAACCACAAACACGAAACCGCAAAAATCGGTACACGATTCAGAAATTGATCACACGCCGGTGGCATCTCACCGATCGGACCGCGGCATTGTGACGGCGGGGCATCAGTCATAAATCTTATAATCGACTGAATTACCGGCTGCTTATACTCTATCACCATCCAGCTAATCTGAGCGACCCACATGGCGAATAGTGCAGCAGTTACAGCCACAACCGCAACGAGTACATACTTAATAAATGTATCCTGGCCTAGTGGCTCACGTTGCATCGCACGATCATCTTGAGACATGATAATCACCTTCTTACTGTAAGGAGCATAGGACACGCAACGAGCATTAGGCCCGTTACCCCCATGCTCGAGTTGCTTATTGCTACCCTAGCATGTTTTTAAGCAGGCTGCAACTACAGCTGCACATCTTCACCAAATAACTTTTTTAACCGAACTTCTATAGAACCTTGATGACGGCCAAGAGCCTGAGACATATCGGCCACCGTATTACCATGAGTAAACAGTTCTCGAAGCAGTGCATCGTGCTGCTTGGTCCACGGGCGATAGGCATTTGGATACACTTCGCGCATGGCGGCAACTTTTTCTTTCCAGCTAGTGGCGGCTTTACGTGTCTTGGTATGTTCAATCTGTCGCAATAATGCAGCCATCGGAGCAGTTTCTAGCAAATACTGATATTGCTGCTGCGCATCACAAGAGCTAGCCGCAAATTGCTGATCTAGCGCTAATGCTCGTTCGTCCATTTGTAGCGCCATTCGGTTGATACCCCTAAGCTGCAGCTGCTCAATTGCGCGGACTCGGCTCAGTGCAACATATCCCATACCCGGCACGAAGGCCTTCGACAGGTCGATCACCGCAGCATCCAAGGTCATCCCCTGCGATTTATGCACAGTAATGGCCCAAGCCAGTCGCATTGGTAGCTGCGTAAAACTAGCTCGCCGCTTCTCACCATCACGTAGCTCCCAGGCGTCGGGCGTTATAATGACGCGTTTACCACTGCGTAGTTCCACCTCTGGGTATCGCGTGCCCAGCTCAAACCCCACCACGCGCCCGAGGCTACCATTAACGTAGCGCCTATCACTATCGTTCCGCACCATCATCACTAATGCGCCCTGTTTCAGCGCTAACACCCGCGGAGCAAGCACCGACCGCACCAGCGTCTCAACATAGTTTTGAGCTCCAGTGGTGGTGGCAGTAAAAACAACCTCTTCCCCAGAAAGCTGGTCAAGATATCGCTGGTTTATACGGTCTACATCGGTATTGGTGGTTAGCAGCTCAGTAACCGGCTGACTCTGCTGAGGTGTAGCGTCCACCCGTGCAAGCAGCTGCTCGGCATGGTGACGCCGGATATCACCTTGGCGCAGCGCCTGTAAAATATCCTGCAGAGCGTCGGTATCTTTTTGGCGATGCTGCTCTTCAAGGTAGCACACCACAGGATTAAGCTCCTGCCAAGCGTGGGATTCCACTGCGAACTGAGCCCGCTGATTACCCCGCTCAACCGGTGGAAGCTGAAAAAAATCACCTGAAAAAATCACCTGTAGCCCACCAAATGGTAGCTCAGGCTTCTGGCGTATCTGACGACAGATCTGATCCACCATATCAAGACGGTAATGGTGGAGCATTGATATTTCATCGATAATAAGCACATCTGTTTTGGCAATCGTGTCACGGCGACCTTGAGGCATACGCTCAACGAACCGCGGCCCAATACTATCGCTAATGCCAATACCCGACCAAGCATGAATGGTACTACCCCCAAGGTGTGAAGCCGCTAAGCCAGTGGGAGCTGTGATGGCCACTGTTTTACCCTGGTGGCGTGCAAGCCGAATATACTGCTGCAATACATATGTCTTGCCCGAACCAGCTGGGCCAGTGAGAAATACACTAACGCCACTGCCCATAATCTCTAGCGCAAGTGCCTGTTTCATAGCCTGTTAACGGTCTCCAGCTAGCCCGCGCGGTGCTTCACCCTCTGGCTCGTCAAGCAGCCGCTTACTTTTTATCTCAAACCGGCGGCCAGTAATCTGGCTAGTGACATAATCTTCATTAATTACATTCAAAAAAATGTCCAAATCGCCGCTATCCATAATGATAATTGCGCCATCATCGTCTACCATCAAATCGAGCTGCATCTCATCTGCATAGTCGATTGCCTCAGCCTGCGAAATAGCCCCAATCTCCATAGTTTGCAGCTTAGTGACCAGCTTTTTCTTTTCACGCACCAGTTCTTCCAACCGAATTCCCTCTGGAAATGTCAGTCGGTACGTACTCTCGATGGCCTTTGTTTTTTCGCTGGCAATTGCCAATTTCTTATACTCATACTGAAAGAGTGATTCAAATTTTTTCTGATTAAAGGCAAAGATATCCTGCCCGACAACCAGCACTTGGTTGTCAGCTGGAATTTTTAGACCCACATCGGCGGTAAATTGCCCAAAAGTACCATCTTTAAACTCCCATGCAGTAGCACCGTGTAATACCTGATTTTGCTGCAGCTGCTTGATAACATAAAAAGTTTTCTCTGGCTGATCTGGCAAATAAAAGCGCGCAATAATACCTTTCATACGCTTGAATTCATGCTCTTCTTCAGAAAACTCCACAATATCGTGGCGCTCTTTTTCAATCAGGTACAGCAGCGTTTCCGCGCGGCCGACCTGCTCAAGATTCACCCGCAGCAACGAGTCACCGCCATCTGTGATGTGGTCGTAGTCGTGCACAGTTAGACCCACGCCCGCCCCGCGCGTCACAAAAGCCAAATAATCAAGCAAAAATAGTGGCTTAACCTGCGCCTCTAGCTCAGACTGCAGCCGAGTACTATATGGGGTATATTTTTTACTAAACAAGAAAAACTCGACTTCCAGCTCATTTTTTACTGCGTCTATCGTGTTTGCCCAATGAAAAATATCAGTTGTAGTGCGTTCTGTTGCCTGGTTTGTAGTCTCGGCCGCTGGTTGAACCACTTCATCTGCTGATTGTTGCACGGGCAGTTCTTCCGGCTGAACTTGCTGCTCCATCGCCTCCTGCATGTCTTCTGTCTCCTTTTTTTGTGTAATGTGTATTTATGCGTCTACGCGTGCGCCAAGTCGTGCTTTATTGGCCCATTGGTCGGCTAGCTCATTGCTTTCAATACCAGCGTGGCCACGCACCCATAGTAGCTGCGCCTGACTTTGCTTGTACAGTGGATAGGCCTGCTGCACAATATCAAGATTTTTAATGTCGCCGCCTTTTTTGCGCCAGCCCTTAGCTTCCCAGCCAGGAGCCCATTTAGTAAGCACGTTAATCCAAAATTCACTATCGGTGTAAATTTCACAAGGCGCTCCAGCTGCTAGCTCTAGCGCCGCAATAATAGCCTTGCCTTCCATCCGAATATTAGTACTTTGACCTTCTTCGCTGCCAAGAGCAACCGGCTGGCCATCTTCGATGACAGCAAAACCACCCTTGCCCGGGTTTGGTACCGCGCTTCCGTCAGTATAAAAAATTCTCATGCATATCATTGTAGCACGCGGGCCGTGCTAAAGGCGATAACTACCGCTTAGCTGGATCATCATAGGCCTCAAGCGCTCGCTGCAGCTGCGGTGAGTCTCTACCTAAATAGTCCACCATAGCTTCGCCACGGCTCTCGGTGCGAGGGTTAATCTCGGTGCCGTCACCGGCAGCATATTCTTTGCGGCGATAAATTTCACGCATACGTGCTTCATCGTCCTGCTTCTCCTGCGATGATGACCCACCACCAGCCTTATAGCTAATGTGCGACACCTCGCCCAAACGAGCGCGATCACGCTCTTGTTTCGTTAAGAACTGTAGTTCAGTTGGCACTTCAATACCACCATGTTGCATGTAAAACGTCATTTTGGCAACTTCATAAATACCATGCCCGCGCTGTTCACGTTTAGCTGGATCGTCGGTTTTAATTTCTGTCTGGTCCAACAAACCTACTGCTTCCAGTCCTTGCTTTAATTGCTCAGTAAACTCAGGTGAACCCTGCGCATATAAGGCGCGGTTGTGGCTACCGGCAGCTTCTAGCTGAATGTCACTACTGCCCATCATTTGCGAGGCAAACGCTACATACTGGTCTACCAGCTCTTGCTGGTCATCAGCAATTACCATCATACCGAGCATATCCATTGGTTGGTGTAAACTCTCTCGGTCAATCTTTTTTGCCAGTGAGCCTACCGTCTTCAGGCGATAATTGCCGGCTAGCAGCGTACCATCATCAGCTTCCACGGCAAACTCACCCATCACCACTGGGCGCTTACCCGGAATTTCCTTAACCACGCGGTGTGTTGCCACCTGGTCACCTGATGTCTCAGGGCGCCCCAAAGTCAGCACCTTCGATACTGCCGCCTCAACGCCAGCTTCACGGATCTGATCAATCCGCTCACGAGCATCTTCAATCACCTGCTCTTTCCCAGTCTTCCTGAAACGTGTAATAATCGCCTCGCTACGCATTGCAGCAGACAAGCCCTCAAAGCCCATAATCTCCACAAGTGGCGCCAAATATGACTCCACCTCTACAATGTCGCGCAACAAACTAGAGTCACTGCGCTGGCCAGGATTCTGTAAATTATCAATCATCTCACAAGATTTAATCAGCACCGACTCCACATTGGTCTGCTCCATAAATTCCAGTTTGTCTTGCAAGTTTAGTTCTGGCGGTATTTGCTCCCATATCTCTAGCGGCAGTTCACCGGGCCGATCGTGCACTAAAGCCGAAGCAAGCCCTGGTGTGATGTTGCCCTGTTGCACCCGTTCCCACGACATACGCGTGCGTACTTCATCCATTTTAGACTCCAGCGCTACCATGTCGCTCAGTAGCGTCGTTGTGTAGTACACGTCGGCTGCACCATGCATTGTTGGGCCAGTCAAAATATCCATAAGCGCCACTTGCGCCATACGATTTTCCGCGGCATATTTGCGCCCATAGGGGTGCACGCGGTCCGCTAAATCGTGCATCGCTGCTGCAATAATTGCCTGCTCTGGCACCATACCACCAGCAAATGAATCAACAAGCTGCGCTACCCGCTCAGCGTGCCATCTAAAGTCTTTACGTTCTTCTTCTGGGGCTTGGCACTGATATTGCTCAAGAATACCCCAAACTGCTGCAGGCTGATCACCAATGCGATCAGCCGCATGTTGCTCCTTGTTGTCCGTCATAGTACCTAGTATATACCATAAACGAGCAGTAATTGCAATAGCCTACCTGGGGTGAGCACCGAGCTAGCACCCACCCACTTCACGTGCCGCAGCCGAAGCTAACCCACAAGGTCAGCGACCTGTACGCGCTTTTGCTCAGCGCTGTCGCGGTCACGTACGGTCACCGTGCCGTCTTCCAACGTTTGGAAGTCAATCACCACGCAGTACGGCGTGCCGATTTCATCCTGGCGGCGGTAGCGTTTGCCGATGTTGCCGTTGTCGTCCCACATTACGGCACCATATTTGGCCTTGAGCTGGCGGTAGACCTCGCGGGCCTTTTCTACCAGCTGGGGCTTGTTCTTGAGCAGCGGCGAGACGGCAAATTTAATCGGCGCCAGGTGCACCGGCAGCTTCAGGTAGGTGCGCTCCGTGCCACCGACTTCATCAGTTGTCAGCGCTTCAGTTAACACTGCCATCAGGGCGCGCTCCACACCAAAGCTCGGCTCAATCACATGCGGCACAACCTTTTCGTTCGTGCCCTTCACGCGGTATTCCATGCTTTTGCCGCTCATCTTTTGGATATTCATCAGGTCAAAATCGGTGCGGTAGGCAATGCCCATCAGCTCCTCGCGGCCAATTGCAAAGTCGTATTCAATATCGATCGTCTTTTTGCTGTAGTGGGCCCGATCCTCGGCCGGTACATCAAGCTCGTGGATGTGCTCCTTGGCAAGGCCCAGCTTAGCCAGGAACTCGTGCGTGCTGGCCAGCAGCTCATCAAAGGCCGCCTGCCACTCACTTGGGTGCACAAAATATTCAATCTCCATCTGTTCAAACTCGCGGGCCCGGAACACAAAGTCGCGCGGCGCGATTTCGTTGCGGAAGGCCTTACCCTGCTGGGCAATACCAAATGGTAGATTAGGATAAAAAGCATCCACCACGTTTTTGTAATTGGTAAAGATCCCCTGGGCGGTTTCGGGGCGCAGGTAGCTAATGCTATCCTCGCTTTCCGTCGCACCAACGTGGGTTTTGAACATCATATTAAAGGTGCGGGATGTGCTGAGCGGGTTGCCATCCGGGCTTTTGATATCATGCTTTTTGATGGCTTCATCCATCTGTTGCATGGTCATGCCCTCTGGGTCGACGCCGTTGTCCTTCAGGATGTGGTCGGTGCGGTAGCGGCGGTGGTTGACCGTATCCTCACACAGCGGGTCCACAAAGGTATCCACGTGCCCACTAGCCTGCCACACCTTCGGGTTCATGATGATAGCTGCATCGACGCCGTACATATCGTCGCGCCCATCCACAAAATGCTGCCACCACAGCTGCATAATATTACGCTTAAGCGCCACGCCCAGTGGGCCATAATCCCACGTGCCACTCAGGCCGCCATACACGTCTGACCCCTGGTAAATAAAGCCTCGGCGCTTACAGAGACTAATAATATCTTCCATAGTTACATTGCTGTTTGCTTTACTCACGCGCGCAGGCATCCTTTCTCCGTGCTATAGATAGCGCGGCAGTTTATTCGTTAATCCGTTATACTACACCCTATTATACCATCTATTTGCAGCAATTAATGCGCTAAGGTGTCTCAAGACTCCATGTGATGCCGTGCAACGGCCAAACATTCATCTAGCAAGGCAGACACGCCACCAACCTGCTTGAGCACCGGCAGCGGCTGATCACGCATGAGGCGCAGTAGTTTAATATGATCCGCCCCGATTGTACCATGTGGCTGCAGCACAAGCGATTGCTGATAAGGATCGTAACGATAGTGCGCATCTTGGCGCAACGCACTTCCGGTCTCATCAGTAGCCAGGTTTATTTGATGACCAGCCAGCTCACTCAGGTGCAATAAAAACCAAGCCTCCGCAAGCCGAGCGTCATTAGCTGGATCATCGAGCTCCTCTAACGCCTGGTGCAACACCGTATACCACTCGCCACTGCTCGCATATTCTGCCACACGGGCCATGCGAGCCAGCATGTCATAAGCCAGCTGCAACCGCTCATAATCGGCCAAAATATGTTCAAAAAACACCTGCAAGCGAGCACTGGTTAGCACTGCTAATTTGCCGCGCCCTTTATGTAAAACAACATCGCTAACGCTGAGCAGCTCCACCCCGCCAGCAAGCCGCGACTTCTCCCGGCGCACGCCCCGCGCCATAACCGCCCGGCCACCTTGATTAGTCATTAGTTGCAGAATCCGGTCTGCCTCACCATAATTAGTCCGCCTCAGCACGATTGCCTGCAGGCGCTCAGTCGTCGGTTGCCTGGAAGAATTACTCATGACCCGGCCTCTATAGTTTTTTCCACATGTGTTCCGCCGCTATCCTGAATGTTGCCCACTCGCCCGTATGGCGACTGCGCCAACCACTGCGCAGCCTGCTGCTGGGCCAATGCCGCAGCGCGCGCGAGCTGTTGCGGCATCATTGTCTGCTCATCGAACACCTCGGCAATATGGTAAAACGGTCGAATCTCCGTCGGCAGCTGCTGCGGTTGCTGCATGTATAGCACTACCGGTATTGCGGCAGTATCGATATACGACTGCAGCTCATTCAGTAAGTTAATGATGGTCGTGCTTCGGTTAAATGTTGCTTTTGCCACAATAACACCTGGTAATTGCTCATGATCATCGATATAGATCATTGCCTGAACTGGTGTGCTAACAACAATGATTTCTGTAGCTTCTAGGTGTGATTTTAACCCACTAGCGATCGCTTCAGCTCGCCAATTATCTTCATCAATGAGTAGCGCGTAACGCATCATGCGCCCCCTACCCTACTAGAGGTAGCTGCTGAGATACAGGCGCCTCAATCAATGTACTGCGTTCGCCAGTGCGATGCCGCACTTGGCGCAAAGAGAGCTGCATTGCCCCGCAGAACTCACGAGCCACCAGGTTGCCAGCGCCACCATACAGCGTTGTGTCTATTACATTACTCCGCACCGACACCTGCACGCCTTGGCCACCACGCTGATGTAGCTCCAAAAAAACCTGCTGTGCCCCGCCAGCAATTTGCGTATCAATCAGCGAGGCCATTAGCCGCTGCAGTAAATCACGATTGGCCACCACCAGCGGCACAGGCCGCTTGCGCCGAATATGCACCGTGGCACCCCGTTGCCGAGCATACGGGCGCACTAACTCTACACTAGCTTGGCACACTTGCTGAATATTGACCGTCTCTAGCGGAAATAGCTGCTCCATGTTGCTCCGCATGAGCGCTAAATTAGCGGCCAGCCGCATTGCGTATTCAGCAGTGAGCTGAATTTTTTGCTGGTGCTCTTGCGTTGCAGCGTCAGTGCCCTGCTTGGTAGCGAGCGATAGCTGCCGAATAATACTTAATGGCTGCTGCAAATCAGCTGCCACCTCATTCAGCTGAAGTAAAAAATCCTCCCGATTCATTACCCCTAGTGTAACAAATCGACAGGATTTTTTGTAGTAGTGCGGCCTGTTCTAGGTATTGAACTGAACCGTCTTAATGATCTCGTCGTAGTCCGGCTTAAATGATTCAGCATCGGTACTAATACGAATAGTCTTATCGCGCACCTTCATCAAGGTCACTAAACCACGCAACTTTTCGGTGAACGCACCTTCATATTGCAAAGCTGGGTTACCGTTTACCTCTTTATTGGTAACCTTTAGGGTGCCTTTTTCTACCAATGCTTGATACTGCTTAGCAATCTGATCGATGTTTTGGTTAAGCACCTCAACGCGCACTGCGTATCGGTTATCTCCATTTACTGGTGGCACCGTACCAGGGTTGAGGTAGGCCTTATAGTCTGAACGGCCATTTTTACCAGTGTCATCCTCATACACACTCCAGGTTTTTGGATAACGGAACGTCACCCGGCCAAACTCATCAGGACTGGTAAACTGTGTATATGGCTGCTTTTCACGCTCGGCAAATTTCTTTTCGTCTTCATCAGATTGCTTCTTGGCAGCCTCGGCTGACTTTAGATTAACCTGATTATCAAACGTGCTCTTTAGGCCTCCATATTCCATTAGTGCCCAAACTGCTAAGCCGGCAGCCGCAAGAAATAAGAAAATAAAGGCAATTGCCGTGACCACCCAGCCATTCACCGCACCAGATTCGTGTGTGTGTATGTTATGCTTCATACCGCCTATTATACGGATGCATAAGCACCTTGTAAAGCAAGCGCGACTTATGACTTGGCACGCTGCAAGGCGCGGCTGCGTAGATCATGGCGCACTAGCTCAATAGACCACAACCAAATCATATGACCAAACAGCTCAGAAATAAGCTCGCCCGAAGGCTGCAGCCACGGTGCAGGCACAATACCCATTAGCGGCATAATGATGGCGTGAAAAGCAATATCAACAACAATACCAAAAGCCATTCCCTGCCATAACGTAATTTTTGGCCAATACTCCGCAATAACGCAGTACAGCACGCCAAAGAAAATAGCAAAAGCAAAGTGAACCATAAAGCTCATCCACGGCAAATCATTACCAAGCCAGCTGTATGTTTGATGCGTTACCTCGGGCGGAAGACCAAACAGTTCAAGTAGCGCCTGTGGTGGATTTGTCATGTTGCGCTCTGGTGTGCGCGGGGGAAATGGCACCTCCCACCCAAACTTAACAATCCCAGAGAAAATACCGGCTAACACGCCAATAGCGGCCATCAATAGTGGTCGCGGTGCTCGACTGCGTGAAGTTGTTCGTCTCTTCTGCTTTGCCATGTGCTGCTGTGCTCCTTTCTTTATTACGCTATCGTTACTGCTATTGTACCGCCGCTACCACTAAAAGACTACTTTAGGGGGCTACTGAGCTTGCGGCACAACTTCATATATCCACATCGGACCAACCAATTTCCCTTCTTGGCCAGGCATGGCAAACCCATAGCTAATAAGGCGTACTGTGCGCCGGTGCTGGGTTGCAAACTGCTGCACCAGGCTATGTAGCCGCTGGGCATCTCGCGCAACGGTGAAGGCATAAAACACCGTTGTATCTGGTGGAAAGGTCACCTGCCAGGCGTTGCGCCAATATACGCTGCTACGCTGCTCGGGCCGTAGCCGACGCCATAGCCGCCACAAACGTAGCCGCGAGATAGCGCACAGCATCGGGTTAATCTCATACCCTACTGCGCGCTGCACGCCAGCTTCCAGCGCCGCCACCATTGCTGCACCATCGCCACTGCCGATGTCTACTAGCACATCATCGCTGCGTAATACCTCACGAAATACAAGCCGGCTGTCTTTACGAAGGGTTGGCACATATGGTGCCCCAGTAAGCGCACTAAGCAAAAATATGCCTAGCACGACGCCAACAATCACTAGTACTAGTTCCATTATTGGTCCTCTTCCTCCTCAGTGGGTACAGCTGCCTCGTTTGTGGGTGCTTTAGCGGTATGTATAGTTACGCGTTGTTGCATCGCCGCAAGTTCATCTTGAATCTCTTGCGCCAGCAACGACGCTTCTTCATACCGCTGCTGCGCTTCCTCTAACTGTGGCGCCGAAGCAGCCTCAAACCATTCTGCTAGCTCCTGCAAGCGCTGCATTTTATCGTCTATCGTTTGCTTATTTTTGCTCATATGTCTCTACCTTCGCTGTTATTTGTGCCGTATCTGTTTCAATCACGAGCTTACCACCAGGCTCCATAGTGCCGCGCACTATCGCATACCCACGCGCTAAAACTGTCGCTGGATTATACGACCGAATCACCTGGGCTAACGCAGTCGTTCGCTGCTGAGCCGCCACAATACTGCCGCGTAGCTGAGTAGCAATGCTCTGCTGCCACCGCTCAGCTGCCTGTGAAGAAGCATTGAGTAGCGCACTATAATCGCTCGCAATCGACTGCTGCATCCACGTGACTTGCTGCTGCAGCGCACTCCGCTGCGGCACGATATGCGCAGCAGCATGACTTGGCGTCGCAAAACGCCAATCAGCAGCTTCATCGGCAAGAGTCGTATCTACCTCGTGGCCAATTGCAGTAGCGACTGGCACGCGGCTGGCAGCGATCGCACGCACCAGCTGCTCATCATCAAATGCAGCAAGATCATCACGGCTGCCACCCCCTCGCAGCAATATAACAGCCTCGGCAGGACTAGCCTCAGCGTTTACCTGCTGCAGTGCACGCACTATCTCTTCTGCGGCGTGGGCGCCCTGCACTGCTACATCATGCACTGTGATAGCCACAGCGACCCCTTGCTGGCCAATAATCGACATAAAATCATGGTACCCAGCTGCTTGCGCACTAGTAATCACCGCTAGACGCTTTGGCCATGCTGGCAATGGACGCTTGCGACTTGGGTCAAATAATCCCTCGGCCTGCAGCTCAACGCGGAGCAGTTCAAACTGCCGCTGCACGCTACCCGCCCCCAGCGGCTGCACCGCATCTACCGTGAGGCTGAATTTACCTTTATCCATTAGCTGTGGCCGAGCAGCCACCCGCACCTTCATGCCATCCTCTAGCCGCATATGTTGCCAAAAAAGCATCATAAAACACTGCAGGCTGCCATTCTCATCCTTCAAATCAAAAAAGACAAATTTACTTCGCTGCACCGTGTAGTGTGCAATCTCTCCTTCAATGTACACCTGCCCGACACCCACCGCGAGGGTGTCGTTCATGATAGCGATAAAATCACTAACGCGTAGGGCGTTGGCCGGTTGATTTTCCATATTTAACGATACTCATTTGGTAAAATACATAGCCAAAGATAATAGTGCCAAGTAGTAGTGTGACACGCGCCAGCAGTGTACCGGCAATCGCCTGCGACTGATCGACGCCACCAGCTGCCAGTACTGCAATCATAACTGCCTCATACACGCCAGTACCACCCGGTGTAACAGATACAATACTAACCACACTTGAAACACCGAAAGCGACCACTAAAATAGCTGGGTCTACCACGACGCCAAGCGCCCAAAACGCCACAAACAGCAGCGCAACATCACAAGCATTGGCCAGCAAAGTCCATAAAAACGGCCCCCACAAAATCTTACGATCTTGCATAATTTCTTCATAATCATCATGGAATTCCATAAAAAAGTTGCGCAAATTAGCCGCCTGCACCGACTGGCGCTTACGTCCAAACGTCACGATACGTACAAATCCGTTACTCACTGCTGTCAGCCACTGCGAGAATCGCTCTAGCCGCTGACGGTTTTTAATTAAAAATTGCCCGCCAAGCATCAAGCCCAGCAGAAATACAATTAGCCCAATCGTAATAATACCAATCATACGATCCATAGAACCGTTAAGGAGTAGCACGACAAACGCCACCAAGGCCATTACTGCAAAGCCGACAAAAGTCAGCAAAAACCGCACTACTTGGCTCATTGTGGCTCGGGCGCCGCTCACACCATGATGCTTCAAAATCCACGCCCAATACGAAAATCCAGCTAGCCCACCACTTGGCAAAATATGATTCACAAAATTTAGCTCTAAGCTCAATCGTGTCATGCCCAACTGCGATATGTGGTCCAAATTACCCTTCTTGCGTAAATATGAAAAGCTAGCTGCACCCACCGCATAATAACTCGCAATTTGCACTGGTATCATAATTGCCAGTACCCATAAATCTACTTGCCCCATCAATCCCCAGGCCTTTAATAGTTCGTGGCGGCCAAAGTAAATAACAGCCCCAAGCAGGGCCAATGTAATAAGAGTAATCCAGCTACGTGTTGACATATATTAAAATTATATCACGCCATGGCATATGAGCAAAATACGACAAAGAGAAGGCCCCGCGCTCATAATGGCACCGGGCCTTCTATACCATAGCGGTAGAGGCCCGAGCGAACGCAGGGCGAGTGTGCATCACAGTAAAGGCATCGCTATTTGCGACTGTTACCCTAGCCGTGCTACCTCCTGAGACCAAGCCGTCATATGAGCAAGCGTCGCCTGAACGACTTCAGGCTCATCAGCTAACACGTGGTTTTGTAGGTGCGTCTCAAGATCACCATACCTAGCAGGCAGCAGCATCTTACCATCGAGCCACAAGGCATATGCTAAATGCTGCTGATCGCCAATATATGGCCGCTTGCCACCTGGTAAGTCTATAGTAGAGCTCATTAGCGACTTCTTGAGCCGAATCACCTTCCGCACTGCGAACAGTCGTGCCCCTTGTTGCAAAGCAGTATCCACAGCAGACCTACCAAACTGTTCCCGCAAGAAACGGTACATTTGCCTAGAGGTAGCTTTAGCAACCGGCAGCGCACTGCCATTGCGCGCAGGCATAATGGCAATTCCTCCAGGCCGACACACTGCAGTAAGCTCCGACACGATACTAATTAGCCTACTGGCTATAACAAAATTACTTATCCATAACTCTAATGGATGCTCGCCGGTATGCCAGCGCACCCATTCAGGAGCATAAAGATTACTCTGTGCCAATCGCATCATTCCTTCATTGTCATGTACACTGATACCTTGTGCTATGCAGCTTTGTGCACGCGCCCAGGTATTACCTATTAGTGTAGCCATAATATAAATCCGGAATAACCCATTAACATAAATCCAAAGAAAAACCCCACTAGTAGAGCGAGGTTTTCCTGTCGCGATTATTACATCGCGGGTAGCCATCAGCTTACTAGTGAGGTGGTGCAACGAGGTGAAGATCTGTCTCACGATCAGGCTCCAAATCTAGTTTGGATGCTGCCTGATGCTTCTTATCAATCCCAAGTTGCTCTGCGAATCGATGCAGCTCATCAACACAATGATCACGCATCGACCACATGGTCTTTCGATTGACGCCCCAATCTAAAAAAAGATCGTACAATGGGCTGACATCAAGTGATATACACTTTTTCCCATCGCGCTCAGGCGGACTGTACACGCAAATCGTACCGATGTAGAATACCTCTTCTGGTGAAAATGGTGTCTTACGGTGAATAGCGATTGTGTATATATGATATTGCCCGTTCAGTGGTGTAGTTTTTGCAGGTCTCTCGCCTGGCCGTTCATTACCAGACTCAACAGACACCGCTATACACTTTTCAAGCTCAGGCTCATACTCTCGGATTCGCACCTTGGGAGAAAAAACCGCACTGCCTTCATACTCGAAGTGTTTCGACCACTTATGGCTGCTGTGCCACCCGTTTTCGACGGTGTAGCTAGCAGCTAACGCTAAATGAATCCACTGTTGACGCATAAGCGGTATTGAACCAACTTTTCTAGACTGACCACGCAGCGAATCCTTAGACCCTGGGTCTTTGGATGCTTCTTCTTTCACTGCTTTCAGCGTATCAAGTGCAACTGCGCCGAGTGCCCTGTGCGGGTGAGTGACAACAACTGACATCTCTTTTCCTCGTTTCGTAAAGAACAAGCCGGCCTGTCCGACTCTGGCCTAGAGAGCGGGGTGCTTTCTGGGATATATCTATTATATCATCATTAGGTGAATACTCAAATTGCCTACCTAAAGAAAAACCCCACTAGTAGAGCGAGGTTTTCCTGTCGCGATTATTACATCGCGGGTAGCCATCAACCTACTAGTGGGCATACGTAGTATATAAGGATGAAAGCCACACCTGCATGTTAGTTCTCCATATAGCCGAAGTCTACACGGGACAGCACGCGGTGGTCTTCACAAACGTCCTGCTGCTTGGCAAATTCATGAAGCTGCTCAACGCAACAGTCGCGCATCGAACATATGTTCTTCAAACTGGTGTCACGATCCATACACGATTCATGTAGCGGGCTGATATCAAGCGATATGCACTTTTCCCCATCCTGCTCAGGTGGACTGTACATGCAAATCGTACCGACATGATATACCTGGCTTGGCGCAATTAGATAGTCGTGTCGAATAACAAGTGTATACACGGTATACCGGCCAGGGAGTGACTTAACGCGGTCTAGTTGCGCGTCGTCCTCTTCTGCTCCTGCATCAACCAGCGACGCTAGTTGCCCTTCGTGTACACGCTCATACTCCTTCAGTAAGGACTGAGGCGGAGAGGATTCTTCAGGAGAGGCTTCCTTAAAACACTCCGCCCAATGGCGTTCGCCGTGCTCACCACTGCAGGTGACGTCATAGCTGTACGCCCGGTTGAGTAACACTGTTACTTTGGGCAAAAACAACCTATGACGGAGCACTTTGGCCTGATTGTCTAGATCATTATTACAGCCATTAGACCGGCGCATAGCCTCATGGGCACAGGCCACAACCTCTGCAGAGCTGAAGCGTGAATTACTAATGACATTTGGCATTTCTTCCTCATTTCGTAAAGAACAAGCCGGCCTGTCCGACTCTAGCCTAGAAAGCTGGGTGCTTTCTGGGGTAAGCAAAATTATATCATTATTGGATGAGTTGATCAAGTGCTACATATAGTGCCAAAAAGAAAAAGGCCCCCTCCTAGTGGAAGAGGGCCTTTGTATAAATCAAGCCAGCAGCGCCTGTCCGGCAGCCACCTTACGAGCTTGAATTACTTCAGGGAATTTATCACCAGGAAGAGACTCAGACGGAGGAACTGGTTGCCAAGAATCTATATAGCACCCGCCCTGGGCACGTAAGACATCAGCCAAATCATGGCCAAATGTATCCAGGCGCCGTTTAATGATTTTTAACTCATCTGCCGCCTCGCTTGGTATATCGCCGGACAGCATACCCTCAAACATCGCCGTGTTGCACACCAACGCCCCACGATGCTGCAGATAGGCTACCGCAACACCCCGTCGCCAAGACACTGTATCGCCATCTCCAGTATTATTAGGCCTAATAATACCGGCATCGATTGTGTACAAAGTGCCTGCCGCCGGTTTTACCATGATATTAACCTGCGGTATATTGCGCCATGCATGCAATGATGCTTTTCCACTAGAAATAGATGGGTATCGCTGGCCAAATTGCATAAGCTCATGACGAGCAGCATTATATTCGGCAACCTTGGTAGCCTTGAAGATCACACTGCAAGACTCGCTTAAACAAGGGTATATCTTTGCATGAGGCACGGCAGCGCTGTGTCCCTCTAGCGTACATGCAGTTTCCTCATCAACAACGCGGCTTACAGGAGCCTCATCATTGTAGGAGGCATTATCACTGACTGACATTACTAGTTCACATCCTTTTTTAGTAGGTACAAGTTAGTATTCCTAACTCTCGCCCAGAAAGCTGCGCCTGCAGCTCTCGATGGGTAGACTACAGTATAACACATAATCGCGGCAGCTGCCACCAGCTTGCGCAAGGCAGCGATAAAGAAAAAGCCCCCGCTGTAACGGGGGCTTTTTGGACAGTTTTTCTGTTCCGTGGAAGCCGCGCGCGTTTGGCGGGGGTTATGAGGGAAAAGAAAAACTAACTAGAACCTACATAGGCTCCGAGACTCCACTAGCCACGAGCTGGGTTAAACTGCGCCATCTGTGCGCGCACATTGCTCTGGATGATTTCATGCCACTCCTTGAGCCACTGCTCGAGTGTTGGAATCTCCGCCGAACCTGAGTCATCCCGTTTACTATCAATGAAGAGATAGTACAGCGCAGCACCAATCATCTGCTCTGTCGCCGCAGTAAACGGTATGGGTTTATGATCAAAGATAGCCTTATCTCCGTGGTCGTCCTTATCTCCGTGGTCGTAAGTAAACATATACTCACGATGGGTCACTTCCAACTCTGGGTCGGAAACGAAGACCTTATACCCAAAGCCAACATAGCTATCCGGCGAGTTGGGCTCAAGCTCCACGCGCAGTGCATAGCTGTGCCCTGATTCAAAATATTCGAGAGCTTCGACATCTACGGCAAGATCAGCCTTAACACCTGGGTGTAGTTCATTCTCAGGAACCGGAGAGGCCCAGCATTCCAGGTCAATCTTTTTACCACTGCGGTAGTTTGCAGGGTTGACCAACTGGACGGTGCCAAGCTTCTTGGAACCGGTGGGCTGAGTAGTGATAGCGGTTGCCATTTTTCTTTTCCCTTTCAAGGTACAAACTATAGACGATTTGCCTATAGCGAAGCTGTAAACATGTTGTTCGCAGCAGAACAGAAGAGGTCCTTCATCGTTCTTAATTCCAGTATGCCAGGGGGGGACGACTTGTAAATAGTAGAACTGACAACAAAAGCCCTGGATATATAGCGTAGCGTGTGCTGCAGCAAAAGAAAAAGGCCCCTGCTCGCACATAGAGCCTTTCTCGACAGAGCATGGTTGCATCTGGAGGGCCGCGCGTGCAAAGGGGCCTGCATTATACAGATATACTACACGATGCTTTGGTGTCCTACTTCTTCTTATCGTCCGTACGCGGCCGCCATTGAGGAGGCTCAGGATAGTCATTACGCTTTTGCCGCGTATCATGCGGTTCCGCTGTAGACGCATTGGCTACCGGCAAGAGCTTCTGTAACTCACGAACAATCTCCCATAGCTTAGCGTTATCCTTCTGGAGCTCGCCGACAACCTTCTGGAGCTTGGCGTTATCCTTCTGAAGATTCTTTACTTTAGTTTCCAGCTGGGTAATCCGGGGGCCATGCTCCTTCTTTAGATTATTGACTATACGATCAGCATGGGCCTTCGCCCCGTTGACATCACGTTGACTAGCCATTCCAAAATCACTCATCATGTATTCCTATCTCTCAATGTGCGTGTAACCGTGCGCAACGTGCACATGGTTACGCCAGAAAGGAGGTCCCTTTCTTGGTAGTTTTATTGTATACTAGCCCTATGTATATTGCAATTCTTGGGCGTCAGCCAAACCTTTCCCTCGCAGAGCTAGAGCGGCTCTATGGCAGCGAGGCTGTGCAGCCATTTGGTGATCATGCTGCGCTCATTACTACTACCGATCAGCTGAATATTCAAACACTCGGCGGCACCGTGAAAGCGGGGCGTATCGTTGGTGAGTTTACTGGCGCCTGGCCAGATATCAGCCGCAAACTGGTGAGCTATTATTTGCAGCTGTGGCGCGGCCATACCGGTAAAATCACACTCGGGCTGAGCGGCTATGGCCACGTGGCTACTGCAGCGCAACTGCAAAAAACCGGCCTGGTGCTGAAACAAAAACTACGCCAGCGCGGCACAAGTTTACGCCTCATTCCCAACAAAGAGGCCGCATTGTCTTCGGCAGTCAGTCATCACAATAAGCTGGGGCTCTCTGAACATAAAGTAGAGCTACTCATCGTGCGCCATGGGGCGACGACCATCATTGCCGAAAGTACCGGGGCGCAGAATATCACCGATCTAGCCGCTCGCGACCAACAGCGGCCACGACGCGACGCCCGCGTGGGTATGCTACCACCAAAGCTTGCGCAAATTATCATTAATCTTGCTGCCGGCCAGTGCGCGCCACAGCCAGAGCCAACCCCGTGGCTGCTTGATCCTTTCTGTGGCACCGGTGTGCTGCTGCAGGAAGCTGCCCTGCTCGGCTACAATGTGCAAGGCACCGACATCGAGCCGCGCATGATAGCCTACAGCCAAGAAAACCTAGACTGGCTTTTTGCTAAAAAACGCCTCACCCGCGAGGTGGCGCTAGCTGTAGGAGATGCCACAACGTTTACCTGGAACCAACCAATCGATCTCGTGGCCTGTGAAACCTACCTCGGCCAGCCGTTCAGCGCCATTCCTAGCGAGCAAAAACGCAAAGCCGTGCAAAAAACCTGCAACACCATCATTAGTAATTTCCTAAAAAATCTGCGTCCGCAGTTGCAGCCGGGCACGACGCTATGTATCGCCATTCCTGCCTGGCGCCGAAGCTTTACCGACCACACACCATATTTTTATCAGCTGCCACTGGTGCATCACCTGCAGGAGCTTGGCTACGAACAAATACCGCTGCAGCACACGGATACAACGCGCCTAATGTACGCTCGTGATAACCAAGTAGTAGCGCGCCAGCTGCTTCTACTGCGGCCGCAAAGATAGTTGACATGGGCGCGGCACTCCGGTAAAATGGAGAGGATTATTAGAGCAACTTTAAGGAGTATACATGTCAAAAGTTAAAGCTGGTGGTTCAAGCAAGAACATCCACAATAACGCCGGCCAACGTCTTGGTGTGAAGCGTTTCGGTGGCCAGAAGGTATCAGCAGGTGAAGTACTCGTGCGCCAAACTGGTGCAACGAAGATCGCTGGCCCTGGCACCTACATTAGCCGCAATTTCACTATTCACGCAGCTAAAGACGGTGTTGTTGGCTTCCGCAAGGTAAAAAAGGTATCATTTACCGGCCGCAGCAACCCACGCACACAAGTTGTCGTAGAATAATACAAAATCACCTCACGCGAGGTGATTTTTAGTAGCAGATAGGGCCGCTTGACTTTCATGCTGCCCCGATTGCTCACTCCGTCCCAAAAGAAAAAGCCCCCGCGTAACGGGGGCTTTTTTTGGAAGATAGTTTTTCTGTTCCGTGGAAGCCACGCGCGTTTGGCGGGGGTTATATGGGAAAAGAAAAACTAAATGTAGAGCCTGTGGCTACTGACATTCACCATAAAAGCAGTAGGTAATATTACAGGTTCTCCGAGAACCGCAGTACTCCAATCCTTCATCCAGCTATCAAACAGGTCTGAAGAATCTTCCTTGTTGAACTGAGATCGCAGGAAGTGATATAACGACACACCCACCGCCATCTTAAAACCGTGAGTGAGTTGCAAGCTACCTACGACCTCAATATTACCTACACTAGGAAGATAACTAGCGACAGGAACCGTATGCTTAGATTTATAAGCACCATCATGTCCTGAGACTACAAGGTATGCGTTAAATAACCCCCCCTGTATTCAACAGGGTCACGCCTAATCTCTAGACGGCCACGCGCAACTACGTTGCTCGTATTATCATTATGATAAACAGTAAAGTCATAATCACAGTCCAACGATTCACGATTCACCGCAGAGCGTGGCTTCACTTCACAGCGGTACTGGCACCCATCTCCTCCGAAGTCAGAGATAATATTCTCAAAAGTATCCGCATGGTTATCAGCAGCAATAGCCATTTTTCTATTCCCTTCTCAAAGTACAAGCTATAAACGATTTGTTTATAGCAAAATCGAAGGAACCCTTTGTTGTTCCTGCCTCTAGTATGACAGAAACAGAAATGATTTGCAAATAGCGTGGCCTGCAACGCAGCTAAATATATAACATGAAAGCACCGATCTCAAAAGAAAAACCCCTTTTTAAGGGGCCTTTCTCGACAGAATGCTAGTACATCTGGAGGGGCCGCTTAGAAAAGGGGCGTTGCATTAGTGAAAGGGATGCATGATGTACTTGCTCTAGTATTTGCGTAGGTCAATTTCAGTTGAGCGTGAGTGATTGGCCGGCTGAATTTGCCGCAGCCGAGCGATAGTCTCGTCGTCCAAGAATAGGTTGACAATCTGGGCATCACCATTTGTATCTATCCTGTCTATAGTAACGTCGGCCGATCCTGAAAAGACATTAACCATGCGGAACTCACCGTTAGTGTCTATCTCATTGATGTGTAGACTAGCTTGGCTGGCGTTATTTTCTGCTTGTTGATGCCTTTTGAAATTAGCTCCATCAAAGTCATTTTCAGCTAAACCCCCAAACGCATACTGAAGTGCTGCCAACACATCATTTGCAGAACCGTTATCATCTCGCCTGGAACGCTTGCGGTTTTTGCGCCGCGGCACTATGCTACGCTTGTCGAAATCATACCCACGCTCTAAGTCACGATTACTCATCATGTATTCCTATCTCTCAATGTGCGTGTAACCGTGTGCGGTGTGCACGTGGTTACGCCAGAAAGGAAGTCCCTTTCTTGGTAGTTTTATTCTACGATATATATATATATATATATTGCAAGACCCAAGGTCTTACCAAAAGAAAAAGCCCCCGCGTAACGGGGGGCTTTTGGAAGATAGTTTTTCTGTTCCAAGGAAGCCGCGCGCGTTTGGCGGGGGTTATGGGGGAAAGAAAAACTAGGTTAGCGCCTTAGAGTAAAATCTTATGCCATTCTTAGCATCTGGCACGTCTTTACCCAAGCAGGCTACAGCATTCCAGTCTTCCATCCAGCTAGCAAAGATATTGTCACCTGGATCACGCAACCAGGCAAAATACAAAAGTGCAATGCCAACTGCAACCTTAATATGGTCACTGCTACCCGTAAGAGCGGTGGTCACATAAGCGCGGCGCGACAGAGGCTCGTACTCAACAGTTGGATCTCCGTAGCTATAGCCATTGCCCTTATCAAAACCAACGTAGACCATAAGCGTATCGCTCGCACGTGGCGGCGGCGCTTTCATGATCTTTACGCAGCCTTTAGTAACCATATCCTCGCTACCTGGCTGCTTGCCTTTAATGGTAAACGGGTATAGGAATATAGCATCATCGCCAACCTGAGGCTCAAAATTAGCCGAGACCGTACAAGAATATTCTCTCTTGTCTTCACCAAAGCCAGACACGGTACGGAAGTAGGTTTCACTGCCATCGATACAATTGACAGATTTGGTCATCATTTTTCTATTCCCTTCTCAAAGTACAGGCTATAAACGATTTGTTTATAGCAAAGTCGAAGGAACTTTTTATTGTTCCTGCCTCTAGTATGACAGCAAACGGAATAATTGTAAAGAATACACTACTAACAACACCGCAGCCAAAACACGCAAAAAATAAAGAAAAAGCCCCCACACGCGTAGGGGCTTTTACAGCCACGCTACTGCCGTGCGGGGGGCGGAATCATTCCGATGGTATTATACCAGAGTAGTAGAAGGAGCGTTGCGCATAAAGCCACAGCTTACGCTTCACCTGCTCCACGTCTTCACGGCTAACGGGGCTATTCCAGTGCACCTCCATATTTGTACCTTCTCCAGGCGTAAATGTTGCAATACGCCTATTATCAAGGCAGGTCTTCCAATGCCGCTGAACAGCTCCCATATGCGCTGCGTCCGACTCGTCAACATTCACTCGGTACACGTCGATGCAGCCGTCCTGGCTAGAGTTATCATCAAAAACATATTGCGTGCTCATACTGTTCACATCCTATCGGTAGTTTTGTTCGTTAGTTTCCATTGCTATCGGTAGTTATGCCTAGCTACTCATTCACACCTCTTTCTAATGTACATGCAGCATTTATAGTATACTGCGCTAGAGAACGATTCCCTATCCTTTTATCATACAAGAATTTTTACAAAAAAGAAATGCCCCTCCATGGAGGGGCATGAGGCCAGCGCTACCATGTAGGGGTGGGATTCTCCTTTGGTTCATAATAGCGCTGATGTAGGAAACACATCACGTGATACCAGTCACTCAGTAAGTTATGACAAAATAGACCTGAACGAACACGCCAATACGCTGCGTTACCTCGTCGTCATGTACATCTGGATTGATGTAGACGACCCGTATCGTATCATCACCGCCTGGGGTACGGTCATTGTCAATCAATACACACATAATTGGCACGTCTCCTCGATATACTGCATAATAGGCACAAGATACTGACGCAACCTCAAGCTGCTCAAGAGTATAAAGAGTATAGTCAATATGCCGATACGTATGCGTAGCCATTATGACTCCTTTCAAAAGAACAATCAAAGCGGCTCTACGCAAAAACAGCTAGAGCACACCAGACAAAAGAAATTCTTTAGCCTTCTTTAAGTATATCAAACATACCATAATAATGCCACGCGGCTAATCATCGGCAATATGCACCCCAAACACCTCACGCGCCTGTGAGTTTTGCGCTATACCAAGCAATTGTAGTGCAGCATACCTGTGCATACCTTCAAGTACCTCTTCCGTGCGATTGCCCTTACGCACAATAATGTCATCCGCCCGTGAAAGCCGGCCGTCGAATGAGCCATTCAACACACGAAGTGCATACAATACAGCCACCTCCCGACTTGAGTGAGGCGCCTCACGCCCATCTGCATCCTTATACCAAGCAGGGTCCTTTGTATGATCCTCCTGTATACGCCATGGCATAGTGTCAATTGCGCCATATAGTTTATTCGTAAAATACTGGCCACACTCTTGCAAGAGCACTTGATCTTGCTGCAACGCCCCCCTGCTGATAGCTCTTCTGCCACGCTAGTAAGTATATCAGTCAGTACCTCGTCGTCCGTCCATTCTAGTATACTCTGAGCCAAAGAAGCACCTTCCAAAGTCGGTAGTTTCTCACCAACTACAAACGTCCCCGGGTCATACTGCGGTACTTCCTGGTGCTGCTCATGCGCACGGTCATTATATAACTGCATCCACTCTTGAGAGAGGGAATCTTTAGACTCACACTGTTGTCGAACATGTTCCATACTGTCACTATACCATAGACTACTGAGCCATCGCTGCGTCAAGCTGTGGATCACGGCCTGCGTTGGCATCGTCTGCTGTTAGTTGCACTTCTTTGTCTGGCTTAATACCTTCTTTGTTGATATTTTTACCTTTTGGCGTATACCACTTAGCAATGGTTACCTTCAGCTGTGCGCCGCCTTCCAGCGGGAATAGCTGCTGCACGCTACCCTTACCAAATGTCTTGGTGCCGACTAGCGTCGCCTTATCATAATCTTTCAATGCCCCTGCAACAATCTCGCTAGCACTAGCGCTTCGATCGTCCATAAGCACAACCGTTTTCTTATCGCCAAGCAGCGCGCTTCCCTCTGATTTGATAGTGTCAACCACTTTGTCTCCCTTGCGCTCCGTGATCACCGTCTGGCCAGCTCCTAGCCATATACCAAGCACTTGTTGTGCGGCTTGCACTTCACCACCGCCGTTACCACGCAAATCAACAACCACTTTTTGCACGCCTTGCTCAGCAAAGTCGTGAGCCGCTTTACGAGCTAGGCCACCCGTCTTACCGTCAAACCGTGAAATCGTCATAATACCAATGCCATTTTCCACTTTAGAGCTTACACTCGGTGATGTAATTTCTTCACGTGTAACCTGAAATACTTTTTCTTCATGGTTTTCACCACGCACAACCTTGATCTCTACTGTGGTGCCCGCCTCTCCACGAATCTTTTTCACTACCTCATCGACTTGCATACCAACGGTGCTGTCGTTATTTACTGCAATGATAGTGTCTCCGGCCAAAAGACCAGCTCGCTTAGCCGGCAAATTATCAAGTACCCGCACAATAGTCGGCTGGTTATTGCGGCGACCAATCTCTGCACCAATGCCACCACCAATCGAACCATTTAGCTGATCATCGAACTCTTGCGCCTCTTCTGCCGTCATATACTCGGTATACTCATCACCCAGTCCAGCCACTAGGCCTTTTTTCATGCCATCTTCAAGCTTTGCCCTATCAATAGTGCCGTCATACTTATTCTGCAGCTCACGATATATCGCATCAACACCTTTGGTATTAAGTGCACCATCCTGGCCGCTCAACCAAGCAGCAATATCACCGCTACGTGTACCAATAAAAATACCCAGTAACAAGACCCCTATTATCACTGGTATATTGCTGCGCTTTGATCTCTTTGGTTGCGCCTGCTCCGTCGTTTCGCTCATGTCTGTCTTAATCCTTTAGTTATTATGCTTATGTTTTATTATACCAAAAAACCGCACCAAAATGATGCGGTTTTTGCTCAACTAGTAGCAGTGTCGCTACTATATATTACTAGAAGTAGATGTATGTCAGTCCTGCAGCTGAGCGGTTGTAGCGATGGTACTTACCATCTCCGCCCAAATTGTAGTCACTCACATTAATCGTGCCATCACCGTTAACTGCTTCAACATACATAATGTGTCCATATGGGCCACCGTACAATACTGCTGCAGCACCCGCCTTTGGCTCAGAACCGGTTGGAATGCCGTCTTGTCGTGCGCTACTTGGCCATTGCTTAGCGTCACCTCGGCCACCCCAATATGGCATATGACGACCACTATTTGAAATACGGAAAGCTACGTAACTTACACACTCACGGTTGTACATGCCCCATGGATCGATAATACTATCCTGTGCAGCATTTGCCCACTGTGCAGGATAACCACCACCGATTGCTAGACCAGGACCAGCAGCACCGGTGTTAGCACCTGAGTTACTACCGCCACTACTCTTTCCTGCAGACTGCAAGGCAGCCAAGTTAGCAGCTCGCTGTTGTTCACGCAAGTTACTAATTTCAGCATTACGCTGCTGTGCTAGCTTGCGGTAGTTTTCTTCATCATTTCGAGTCTCGGCAATCAGCTTAGCCTGCTCTTGCTGCTTCGCATTCAACGCCTCACGCTGTACTTGCTGTTCCTTCAGTACAGTCTCTACTTGCTTCTTCTGATCTTCAAGTTTGCGTTGCAGCTTATTAATTGCATCAATCTTTTGTGACAATGCAGACTGTATCGAGTTGCGATACTCTTGCTTGTCGATATAGTCGCCTAGGTTCTTGCTACTAGCCAGCATCTCTAGTGGAGTGATCTGGTCGTCAACATACATATCAGCAAGTAGCTGCCCCAGCGTATCGCGATTGTCGGTGATGCGCTTTTCGTTATCAGCAATCTCTTTCTTGAGCTTGGCTAGTTTTTGCTCGTTTTGATTGATTGACTGCTGAATTGCATCCGCTTGAGCTCGCAAATCTTTTAGTGCAGCTTCAAGCGAGCTGGCTACGTCTCCCAGCTTCATTGCTTCATTTGAGTATTTTGACGCCTCTTGTTCACGAGCTCGGATTTCGGCATCATAATCTCGAGCTACCGCAACTGAGCTCAACGCAACTGGAGTTGAACCAGCCATTAATACTGCAGCAGCAATAAGACTTGCTTTAGCAGTTAATGACTTTGCGGGCGTGGTGGACCTGTGTTTCATCTTCCTCATATTATCATAAGCGTGCTGGCAACGTCAAACACTTCCTTATTTACACTTTATTTAGGTATTTGCGTGTCGCAAGGTATGATGACACGATACCGATTAAAATACCGATTGCTATAATACCGATTGCCACAAGCGGCAGATACGTAACTGCGCCATTGAGCATTGTGTCGATTGAGAAACCATAATTTTTTAGTGGCTGACGCAATATATTCATGAGCACGATGCCAATAACTGTAGCAATAATACCGGCAATAAACCCATACATACTCGCCTCTACAATAAATGGGCCACGAATAAAGTTACGGTCTGCACCAATTAATTTCATCATAGAGATTTCTTCTTTACGGGTAAAGATAGCCATACGAATGGTATTAAAGACAATCAATGACGAAATTACAATAAATACCACTGTAGCTGCAAGCCCTACACGATCCGCGATAGCTACCCAGTTTTTAATTTTATCAAGTGCCTGGCTGCGCTCTCCCTTGAAGGATGCCTCCCTTGCCTTGTACTGGCGATACTGACTGTTATGCTCGGTAAACTCCTCGAGCGATGACGTGTCTTTAACATCTTTTAATTGCACACGAATTGTTGCCGGAAGTTTATTGGTAGCTTGTGAAAGTGCTTCTAGTGTAGCTTGGTCTTTCTGCTGTTTAATCTGCTCTTTACGTGCATCCTTGGCATCAACATAGCTTACCTCACGCACGTTCTTACGGCCGCGTAAATCGCTCATCATCTCTTCGATTGTCTGCGATGGTGTATCGTTCTTTAAATAGAGTGAGATATCAACTTTATGCGACACTTCGTCAATAGTTTGCAATAGCACACCACGCGACACTATCGTCGCAAATACGATTAGTAGCGTTACCGTCATCACTGCAGTAGCTGCAATTGTCAGCCATGCGTTACGAGTAAAGTTGCTGGCGCCATAGCGAATCATGCGCCATAGCGTTAGTAGTCTTCGAGATTTACGTTTTTTTGCGAGTACTTCAGCAACTCGCCTTTTTTCTTGCCTATCTGCCATTATTGGTTATAACTTCCTTGTGCTTGGTCTGAGATAATCTTGCCATGATCAAGGGCAATCACACGACGCTTTAATTTATTAACAATATCAACATTGTGCGTAGTTAATAGCACAGTGGTACCATACCTGTTAATCTTCTCTAGCAGGCGCACAATATCCCAACTGTGCTTTGGGTCGAGGTTTCCGGTTGGCTCATCGGCGATCAGAATCTTTGGCTGCCGCACAATAGCACGCGCAATTGCTACACGCTGCCGCTCACCACCTGATAGCTGATGTGGGAAATTCTTCTCTTTTCCGGCCAAACCTACGAGCTGAATCACCTTTGGCACCGTACTCTTAATCTCCTGGTTGGTCATTCCAGCGATCTCTAACGCAAAAGCTACATTTTCAAATACCGTACGCTGTGGCAGTAGCTTAAAATCCTGGAAAACCACACCAATCTTACGGCGCAGCAGTGGAATATGTTTATCTTGTAAATTATCGTAGTCGATGCCACCAACTACAATGCGACCACTGGTCGGCTTTTCGGCGCGAGTCAACAGACTCAGCAAGGTACTTTTGCCGGCACCACTCTTACCCACCAAAATAACAAACTCTTTTGGCTCAATGTGCAGGCTCACCCGATCAAGCGCGGGTTTAGTGGCCTTGTCGTAAACTTTTGTAACTCTATCAAGTAAAATCATATATTAGTATTGTACCATATTTTTACCTGTTAACGCTAATGCTTGCTTGCCTGTGCCCACTCTAGGTAGCTAGCACTAAACCCTGTAATATTGCCGTCAAACACCGCTTTTACATCTTTCTCTTCATGCTTAGTGCGTACATCTTTAACCAGACTATAGGGGTGCAGCACATAGTTGCGTATCTGTGCGCCCCAACTGGCGGACTCACCAGCCCGCAGGTCTTGTAAGGTTGCAGCATGTTGTTCCATTTGTAACTGGGCTAGCTTGGAACGTAAAATTTTTAGGGCAGTTTCTTTATTTTGCAGTTGGCTACGCTCATTTTGAATAGCTACCACCGTACCTGTTGGGATATGCGTCACCCGCACGGCAGAATCAGTCGTGTTGACACTCTGGCCACCATGACCGCCACTGCGATAGACGTCAATTTTTAAATCATTATCGTCGATTACTACTTCACCAGGCTCATCAATTTGTGGCAACACCTCAACAAGGGCAAAACTCGTCTGGCGTAGATTATCACTATTAAATGGGCTAAGCCGCACCAAGCGGTGCACGCCATGTTCACTGCGGAGCTTGCCATACGCAAATGGTGCCTCCAGCGAGAAAACACTCGTCTTCACGCCGCCCTCTTCACCAAGTGACCGCTCAATCGTGCTACTCTCCATATGCTGCTGCTCACCATAGCGCAAATACATCCGCTCAAGCATGTGGGCAAAATCTTGCGCGTCTAGCCCACCGACTCCAGCCGTAATGCGCACAATTGCGCCATGGTTATCAAATGGGTTATCGAATAACAGAGCCTGCTTCAGCTCATCATAGGAGCGCTCCATTGCTGCAAGCTGACCCGTAAATTCATCGAGCAATGATTCATCACTCAGTTCTAAGAAGTCAGCTAGATCTATCAGCTGCATCTCCAGCGCAAGCCACGGCTGCAGTGTATGCTGCAACTGAACAAATTCCTTGTTCTTACGCGTAGCCCGCACCGGGTCATTCCATAGCTCCGGACGGGCAATTTCTTGCTCAAGATCAGCCAGCTGCTGGCGCATTTCATCTATACCTAATTGTTCATAGGTTTGCCCGAATGCTACCGTTAGCTGCTCAAGCCGTTTACGTAGTCGCTCCATGTCCGGCGCCTACGTTAGCTTCTGCACAGCTTGCACAAAGGCTTCTCCGCGCTGACTATAGTTTGCATACAAATCAAAACTAGCACTTGCTGGGCTTAGTATCACCACATCATCCGGCTGAGCAAGCGTTGCCGCCAACAGTACCGCCTGGTTCATAGCATCCTGACCACTGCCCGGCACAAACGGAATGTGATGTGCCTTGCTAATCGGTACCCGTAATTCTTCCAGTAGCTGCGACCCGTTCTCTCCCATGAAAATAACCGCACGTATGCCGTGTGTATCGCGATGTAGTTGACGAGCTAATAATGTATAATCAGCACCCTTGCCAGCCCCACCGAGCAATAAAATTTTAGGTGCAGCAAAGGCCTTCAGTGCAGCGACTGCGCTACCTGGCGTTGTTGAAATGCTGTCGTCGTAAAACGCTACGCCACGCTTGCGAGTCACAAACTTTAAGCGGTGGTCAAGCCCGGTAAAGGCAGCTAACCCAGCCGCAATTGCCTCTGGTGTAATCGTCTCATCAAACGCACGTACCGCAGTAATCGCTGCTGTAGCATTTTCAAGATTATGTGCACCAGGAAGTTTTACCGCTGTTATCGGCGCTAACTGTTCGTCTCCTGCATAAAAATATCCATCATAGACTCGCACGCTACCCTCATCAGATGAGTTGTAACGAATACTACGCACAGGTTGTGCTTGTTTTTGGCTGTGGTACCGGTTTCGCTGCATATCAGCCTCTGTAATAATACCATCTACCGATGTGTCCTTTACAACTTCTACTGCCGCTTTTCCTGCTACCTGGGCTGAGTAGGTATTTGTTGGGTGATACACAATTACATCATTTTTACGCTGATGTGCGGTAATTTGCGCCTTTGCCGCAATATAATCAGCAAAGTCCCGGTGCACGTTCAAATGGTCCGGCTCAATCATAAGCACAACCGCAACATGCGGCGAGCGCTCCACATCCCACAGCTGGAAACTACTCAGCTCGTACACAACAACGTCATCTTTTGTAATAGCGTCCAGCTCTTTCAGTGCCGGCACACCAATATTACCCACCAAGTGCACCTTTTTGCCAGCAGCACGTAATATGGCAGTGATAAAGCTTGCCGTCGTCCCCTTGCCCTTGGTGCCCGTCACTCCAATAATTGGCGCTGGGCAGCGCGCAAAGAACTCATTTGTAGCCGACCACACGTTAGCTTTTGTTTGCAATTTATACGGCGCTAGGCCAGCCGTGCGCACCACCAATGTTTCACTCGGGTCCGATAGCTGCAGCGTTTTGTCTAACGTAGCAAAAACATCTGGCTGCGTGACTACTTCAGCGCCCTCTGGTGCATCAGTAATGTCATGCTCATCTGCCACGATAATTCGCGCCTGCGGACAGTGCTGACGATAATACCGGAGATTTTCCCTGCCCTCTAGGCCATAACCTGCAATCGCTACTGTGTTCATATAAACAACCTTTCAATTTTATCGTTCAGTGCTTTCAGGTGGTCGCGTCCGCCATTCATTACGGCAGCTAGCACCCACGTATCCTGCTGAATAAATTCACGCGTCATGCGCTCTGCTTCCTCTTTGCGAGCCCGTCGAATCATCTGTGGCGCTTCTTTGTACGGCAGCACCATATCGCGGTAAAAATACATATCAGCATAGATATTATTGATCGCCGATACCGTCTGAGCGCCCATTTGGTAGCGGCCCAGGTAGTAAGTTTTGGCAGCCTCCCACTCGTCGTCAGTGATCTTACCCTTTAGTACATTGCTCATTTCGCGCACAATAATATCAAACAGCTGGCTGCTTGTTTCACTGTTTACCTGGCCGCCAAAGTCCCAGGTAGCCGAGCCCATACCGCTCTCGGCGCCGCTCCACATGCCATAGGCTAGCCCTTTTTTGCGGGCAGCCCCAAATATACGTGAGCTCATGGTGTTAGTTAAAATATGATTCAAAAAGGCCAAACTATCGCCTTCTTCAAGGCTCAATTCCCGCGGAATAGTCATCGACAGGGCAAACGTAATATTCGACGCATCCTTGCGCTGGATAAATACTGGCCGAGCTTTTTTAAAGTGAACAATTTTACGAGGCAGGCGTTCACCTTTGGGTAGTGGCCACGCCTCTAGTTCACGAATTAACTGCTGCTTGCGGCCAGACAGCTTACCAGCAATCACAAAACGCATATTAGAAGTGGTGTGCGTCTTGCGGTAATGCTCTTTAACATCCTTTAGCGTGACGTTGGCGATGGTTTTTAGGCGCTGATTATAGGTTAACACTGGGTCACCGAGCGCTCGTTGAATACGTGGCCACAGCAGCCGGCTGTGATTATTTAGATACCCAGTCAGTTCACTCTTCACATTGCCTTTTTCGGCAGCCAGCTCTCTTGGCAAGAACCGTGGCGTACAAATCGCCATTCGCTGCAAATCAAAAATACGGTCCCATTCAAAATCAGCGCAAATAGCCTCATAACTCATCGAGATATCAGAGGTGTACGCATTATGATAGGCGCCATTCTTGGTAAACTCCTGCTCGTACGCATTTCCATCTGCAAAACGGGCGTTCGCTCCAAAGGCCATGTGCTCCATAATATGCGCCGTTTCATAGGTGTCGTCAGAATCACCATAGAAATGGCCAGCCCGAAAATGATACCGAAAGCTCATCACTGTGGCCCCCGGAATATCAATCAGTAGTCCTCGGGCTCCGTTAGTTAATGTTATTTCTTCAACATTATGCTCCATATCATCTTCTCTTCCCCCTGTTTATGTTAACTGTTTTTTATGCCGCTCCCTTTCTATGGCGACGAGGCCAAATGGCCGCCCAGGCAAGCGGCCTGGGACTGACTAGCAAATAGAATTACGTGTTAGCGACGAGCTTTTTTCTTGTTTTGTCGCTGGGCTTTTTTCTTCTTGCGCGCTACATTGCGACTGTGATTCTTCTCGGCTGTAGTGGCTGCTTTTTTGGTCTTTTTAAAATCGCCATCGCGGTTCTTTTCGCCACCGCTAATTTCGTTAACGCCACGTGAGTTTTGCTCACCAGCCGCCCTAGTAAGCTCTGTCTCGTACTCATTATCTTCTGAGGCCTTAACGACTGCATCCTGAGCTCGAACCGAGAAGACAATGCGCAGCACTTCATCGCGGAGATTTTGCTGCAGACTTTCAAACAGCTTTTGTGATTCAGCACGATATTCCACCAGTGGGTCACGCTGACCGACGCTGCGCCAACCGATGCCATCACGCAGGTGCTGCATATTCTCCAGGTGGTGCATCCACAGCTCATCCAGCACAGTCATGTACACTTCACGCTCTACGTTGTGCAGGTTCTCCTCGCCAAGCTCCTCACGCTTTGCCTCGTAGGCTTTTTCCATTTCTTTCAGCGTCATTTGATAGCGCTTCTTGTCGTTCTTCTCGTTACCAATTGCGGCCAACTTCTTGCTGCCAAGGTCGAGGAAGGCAAAGTCATCAGCAAAATGAGCATTTTTCTTTGCTGGCAGTGCAGCCAAATCTGATGCTTTCGCCCGCATCAAACGGTGGATTTCAGGGGCAATATTATCACCGTGCAAAATCTTCTGACGCATCGAATATGTTGCTCGGCGGTGGCGGTTAATCACGTTGTCGTATTGAACCACCTGTTTACGTGAATCGTAGTGATATCCCTCAACGCGAGCCTGAGCTGCCTCTAGGGTGCGCGACACCGCACCGTTTTGAATTGGTGTATTTTCATCAACGCCCAATCGGTCCAAAATAGCACTAATACGTTCGCCTTGGAAAATACGCATCAAATCGTCTTCAGTTGAGATATAGAACTGAGTCTCACCAGGGTCGCCCTGACGGCCACCACGACCACGTAGCTGGTTATCGATACGGCGCGACTCATGCCGCTCTGAGCCAATCACCACCAAGCCACCAAGCTCCTTCACGCCTTCGCCTAGCTTAATGTCGGTACCACGACCGGCGATGTTTGTCGCCAAGGTAACTGCGCCCTTCTGGCCTGCCTTCTCGACAATAGCCGCCTCGCGCTCATTGTTCTTTGCGTTCAGTAGTTCATATTTTATACCCGCCCTATCGAGGTAATCAGCAATCTTTTCGTTCTTCACAATCGAGCCCGAACCCACGAGCACTGGTCGCCCTTCAGCGTGATACTTCTTGATCGCTTCAGCAATGGCCTTATACTTGCCCTTTTCTGTCTTGAAAATCAAATCCTGGTGGTCTTTACGAGCCAGTGGCTTGTTCGACGGCACCTGCACCACATCCAAGCTGTACACCTGCTGGAACTCTTCCGCTTCAGTAAAGGCCGTACCGGTCATGCCGCTCAGCTTTTCATACAGGCGGAAGAAATTCTGGAACGAAATAGTTGCGAGTGTGCGGCTTTCTTGCAAAATCGGCACGCCTTCCTTGGCCTCGATCGCCTGGTGCAGCCCTTCGCTATAGCGGCGGCCCTGCATCAAACGGCCAGTGTGCTCGTCCACGATGATTACTTCACCATCATTTGTTACAACATAATCTTTATCACGCTTAAACACCACCTCTGCCTTCAGCGCCTGCTCGATGTGATACACCGCACGCACGTGGTCTGGGGTGTATAGGTTTGAGATGCCAAGCATTTTCTGCACTTTTTCGGTGCCACTATCGGTGAGCGCAACGCTGCGCCGCTTCTCATCAAAAATATAATCACTACTCTCAAGCTTGCTTGCAATCTTGGCAAACTGCAAATAGCTCTCTGGGTTTTCACTGGCTGGCGCCGAAATAATCAGCGGCGTTCGGGCTTCGTCGATTAAAATTGAGTCCACCTCATCCACAATAGCAAAAAACAGTTCACGCTGGCGCAAATCGTCGACGTCGCTCTCCATGTTGTCGCGCAGGTAGTCAAATCCAAATTCGTTGTTCGTGCCATAGGTAATATCAGCGTTATAAGCTTCCTTGCGGGTAGCTGGCCGCAGTGGGCGCATACGCACATCGTCATGTGCTTCGTTGTTGTAGCCCTCTTCCCAAACATATGATGCATCCGCAATAATCACACCGGTGCTGAGCCCCAGGAAGTTATACAGCTCTCCCATCCAGCCGGCGTCACGCTGCGCTAGGTAGTCGTTCACGGTCACTACGTGCACACCCTTGCCCGCCAGAGCATTCAAATACACCGGCAGCGTCGCCACCAGCGTCTTACCTTCACCGGTTTTCATCTCGGCGATATTACCATCGTGTAGTACCATGCCGCCCATTAGCTGCACATCAAAATGGCGCATGCCGAGCACTCGCACGCTAGCCTCACGACACACGGCAAACGCATCACTTAAAATAGTGTCAAGCGACTCTTTCTTGTCTTCAAGACGTTTTTTGAGCACCGTCGTTTGCTGGCGTAGTTCATCATCGCTCATTGCAGCGTATTTTTCTGCTAGGCCATTAATGACATCAACGCGTTTTTGTAGCTTGTTAATTAATTTCTTCTGTGGGTCGCCAAATACTTTCGATAAGGCCTTTTGCCGACTAACCATTGTTCCCTCGCTTATCTTATGTTCGTTTAGAGTTATTTCAAATATCAAATAGCTACCCTATAGTATACTGTTTTTACCGGTAAAATAAAACCCCGCACCAGCGCGTGGCACCTCGTATACTTTTGCGGGTTGCGCGTTGCTGAGCCAGAGCCACGCTAAAGCGTGCTACGGCCCTGCAGATATGGCACCAGCACCTCTGGCACCCGAATACTGCCGTCTGGTTGTTGGAATGACTCGAGCACCACAACCAAAGCTCGAGCTAGGCTAACTGCAGTACCATTTAACGAATGAACCGGCTCGATACTACCATCATGGCGACGAACCCGAATATTTAGGTTCTGAGTCTGGAAATCGGTGCAGTTACTACAACTGGTTAGCTCACGGAAAGCTCCATCCACTGGTGACCAGTACTCAATATCGTATTTCTTTGCGGCAGGTGCCCCGAGGTCGCCGGCTGCAATATTAATTACCCGGTAGCTCACGCCTAAACTGTCCCATAGCTCTTTTTCATACGCCAGTAACTGCTCGTGGACGGCCTGGCTTTGCTCTGGCAGGGTATAAGCATACATCTCCACCTTATTAAATTGGTGCACGCGAAATAGCCCACGAGTATGCTTGCCAGCTGCACCAGCTTCACGACGATAACACGGGCTAAGCCCTGCATAAAACAGCGGCAACGCATCTTCATCGAGAATCTCATCTGCATGATACCCCGTTAGCGGAATTTCTGCTGTCGCAATCAATGATAAATCTTCGCCCTCAATTGCATACTCATCGCTCTGATCGCTTGTACGCGGTGCAAAGCCAGTGCCCACCATAGTGCGCTGATTGACCATGTGCGGCACCGTCATAAACTGGAACCCTTTTTGTACCAAAAACGTAATCGCATACTGCGTGAGCGCCTGCTCTAGCAGGGCTAGGTCGCCCTTTAGGTAATAAAACTTCGCACCTGCCACCTTCGCACCACGGGCAAAATCAACCCAATCTCGCTCCTGCGCATAGGTAAGGTGGTCTTTGGCGGCCGGATGTTGGTCGGTGGCACCCACCCGCTCTAACTCTACGCTGTCCTCTTCGCCACCGAGTGGCACATCATCAAAAATAATATTCGGCACCTGTGCAAGCAGGGCGTTGTATTCCTCTAGTACCTCAGCTAGCTCAGCCTCAGCGGTAGCCACTTGTTCTTTAATAGCACGGCCCTCAGCAATAAGCTCTGGGCTCGGGCGGCCGCCCTTCATAGCGTTAGCGTGGCGGTTACGCCGCTCTCGCAGCTCATCAGCAGCAGTCATCTTTTGTCGACGCTGCACATCTAGCTCAAGCAGTCGATCAATATCAACGTGGTATCCTTTTTCTTTGGCAGATTGTTTTACTTTCTCAACATTGTTTGTGATGTATCGGATATCTAACATGTGGTTATTATAGCACACCCGGGGCAGACTAAATGGCCGCCGCCCTACCAAAGTGCAAAGAAACCCCCTGGTAGTGGGGGTTTCTTATCAGCAGCTAGTATATAGCTATTCTGTGCGCAATGCTTCAATTGGATCGAGCTTTGAGGCCTTGCGGCTTGGGAAGAAGCCGGCAGCAACTGCAATGATTACCAAAATGACTACCATTACCGCAATCTGCCATGGCACAAACTGCAGCAGATGAAGGCCTTCAAGATCGAGCGCCTTTGTAATGAGCGGGTTCAATGCCCAGGCTGCCAGCAGCGCTACGCCAACACCGATTGCACTACCCAGGAATCCAATCCACGCAGCTTCATAGCGGAAGAGTCGTGCCACATCACGGCGTCGCATACCAAGCGCTTTCATGAGGCCAATCTGACCAGTGCGCTCTAGCACGCTGATGTACTGGGTGTTGATGATACCAAACACACTGGCGATCAAGGCTAGCACAGCAAAGCCACCAACGACCATTTGCAGGATGTTAACAAACTGGAAGATCATCGACTGTTGCTCTTTGGCCGTTATCGCGCCATACCCGGCGTCTTCAAGCGACTTCTTTACTTTTTCTGGAGATTCTGTCGCTAAGGCGACTGCATACATAACACCACCACGCTCCGAGCTGCCATTAACTATCGCGTTAGCTTTCTCAAGTGCCTTTGGAGAGATAACTAGGTTACTCACTGATGTCCCTGTTATCTTATTTTTCTTTGCGACTGCCCGAACAGTGAAGGTCATGTCTTGCGATTCACCGCTCATCAACTTCTTTAGCGCAGCCTCCCCGCCGGTTAGCATCGCTTTGGTGATCTCCTCATTACTTGGACGAGCAGCTTCTTTATTTAGGGTAACTGTCACCTTTTTGCCAATCGCCTGCTCAGCGCTCCAACCCAGTGACTCAAGATACTCTTCAGGTAAGACTGTCTCATTATCAGCGATATTCTGGCCAAGTTCTGGCACCGATCCGGCAACGGTCGTTGTCTTAACGGTATCATTGTAGTACGTCAAGCCAGTAGTGTACTTCTTGCTAGAACCCTCAAAGCTAACATACTTTGGATTAACGCTATACATTGGCACCACATTTTTAATGTCTGAACGCTCACGCAGGCTAGCGATATCCTTACTGCTCAATAGCTCCATCCGTCCAGCACCCGACCCAGCAGAGGCATCACCTTCTTTATATTCCTGTAGTGGCTGCTGCGCACCGCCATTAGAAGAGGCCTTACGCTTAGTAATCATCACTGCATTAGGGTCAATATTGTCTTTAAATAATTTTTCTGTATAGACGCGTGCGCCTTCACCGGCAGCCAAACTGAGTGCCAAGGTAAATGCACCAACACCAATCGCCAGACTTGTTAATAGCGTACGAATCTTAGCTTGGCTGAGGCTACGGTACGCACGGCGTAAAAGATCAAACCGTTTCATTATAGCGCCTCCTTACTTGGCTTATCTAACCCTTCAACTTTTGTAATAGCGCCGTCAGCAACGTGAATATTAATATCACACTTGGCAGCTAAGTCTGGGTCGTGCGTCACAACAATAAGCGTTGCTCCAGTTTTTTTCGCATAGCCGAACAGCAGCTGTTCAACCTTTTCACCCGTTGCCGAGTCAAGATTTCCGGTTGGCTCATCGGCAAACAAAATCTTTGGGCTATTCACAATTGCTCGAGCTACTGCAAGCCGCTGCTTTTGGCCACCCGACAGGTCTTTAGCGCGTGAGTTAATCTTTTGATCCAACTCCACCGCCTCAAGTGCAGCCTGCACCAGCGCCTTACGTTTACGTTTTGGTACCCCAGCAATCTCTAGTGGCAGCGCAACGTTGTCATAACAAGTCTCTCGCCCCTGCACGAAAAAGCTCTGGAAAATAAAGCTAATATACTTTGAACGGAAGGCGTCAATTTGTTTTTGTTTTTGCGCAAAGACGCTGCGGCCTTCAATCCGCACATCACCACTGGTTGGTCGATCAAGACCACTCATGATATGCATCAGTGTCGACTTACCAGAGCCAGACTTGCCAACAATGGCGATCGTCTTACCCTGCGGCAAGGTGACACTAACGTTCTTCAGTGCGTGAAATGCGTTATCTTTGCGGCCATAGACTTTAGCGACATTGATTACTTCAATCATTAGATCTCCTTATCTATTCTATTGCCAACTACTTTGTATTACATACAGTGTACCGTACTTACGTATAAAACGCAATGTCCACACGGGCAGCCATAACCACGCGTGGACAAATTACTCATTTAAGCCTTAATGGCGCCAATCGCCAGAAGTAGCACGAGGCCGATTGCAAAGATGATGCGATACCAGATAAACAGCGAGAAGCTGTGCCGAGCCACGAATTTTAGTAGCCAATCAATCGCTAGGTAGCCAACGATGAACGAAACAATCGTTGCAAGCATAGTTGATCCCCAGCCCACGCCATGCGCAATATCTTTATAGTGGCTGGCTGTTTCGAGCAGCCCGGCACCAAACAGGGCTGGAATACCTAGGAAAAATGATAGCTTGGTAACCGTCACTCGATCAAACCCCTGCAATAGTCCACTCGCCGTTGTAGCACCCGAACGAGAGACACCAGGAACGAGCGACAGCACCTGCACGGCACCGATAATCAGCATATCTTTTGTGGTTACGCTGTGTTCGCCGCGGCGGCCCGTTGCGATGCGGTCTGCCACCCACATTACCAAAGAGAATACTAGCATACCACCGATTAGCCACCACATATTGCGTGTAACCTGCTCAACAACATCTTTTAGCAATAGCCCTACTACTACAATTGGCAGCGACCCAATGATAATAGCCCAGCCGAATTTATAATCACGACTACGTTTTTTACCGCTCGTAATACCTTTGAACCACGCCGCACCAATGCGCACAATATCCTTACGGAAATATAGAATTGCCGCCAAAATAGCACCCATCTGCACAACTGCAGTAAACGCGGTCACACTCGGATCATCGATTTTGTAGTTAAATAATTGCTCAAGAACCGTAATATGAGCGGTACTTGATACTGGTAAAAATTCGGTAATTCCTTCTACAATACCGATAAAGGCGGCGTGCAGCCAATGCATGACATGATTCTCCTGTGGTTATGTTTAATAAATACGTGCTACGACACTATTTGTGCTTATGGCAGTTCTGGGTAGATGGCCCGCGTGGTTTCATCCACCTGTGTGCGCAGCTGCGGGAATGGAATACCCTCTCGGGCGGTGATACCCTCGAGCGACCAAAAAACACGCTCGCTAAAGCCTAGCCCACACGCTGGCGGCATACCATACTCCAGTGCCTCAACGTAATCGATATCCATCATCTGCGCTTCATCATCACCACTATCGCGCATCGCCTGCTGCTCTAAGAAGCGCTGGTATTGGTCGAGTGGGTCGTTCAGCTCCGAGTACGCCTTACACATTTCACTGCCGCCAAACACCAGGTTAAACTGCTCACTAAGCCGTGGATCAGCTTGCTGTACCTTGGCTAGTGGCTGCATAAAGGTTGGAATATCCACCAAAAAGACTGGCCCCGCAATAGTTTTACGGTAGTGCTTCCATAGCTTGTCGAGGCTGCGCACACGGCTATCTGCCTTTTCAACTTCTAGCCCATGTGCCTGCAATTGCGCTGCAATTTCCTCAATTGAAGCGGTGAACACATCTAGTCCATACTGCTGCTGAATCACGTCCACAAAACTAATCCGCTCAAAGTGGGTGTCGTCTGAGCCAAAGTCAACAGTTTGCCCATTTGCCAAGGTAAACTGACGCGTGCCCCAGGTTGCATCGACAATCGCTCGGAACATGCGCTCAGTCAGCTCCATGCCGTCTTCCCAGTTAGCATATGCCCAATACCACTCCATGGCATTATGTTCCGGCAGATGCTCATCGGTGTAATTTTCATTACGGAAGCGTGGCCCAATATCAAAAACCTTCTCAAACCCCGCTACCAAAAGCCGTTTCTGCGGCAGCTCTTGTGCAATTCGCAGATAAAACTCTTGGTCAAGCGCATCCATATGTGTCACAAACGGATTGGCATCGGCTCCACCAGTTGTAGTTTCAAGCACTGTGTTGTTAATTTCTATGAAGCCCTGGTCTAGCAAAAATTGCCGCGTTGCTTGCCAAAACTTACTCCGGCGAATAAACCGCTCGCGCACGTCTGGATTAACGTTCATATCCACGTAGCGGCGGCGGAAGCGCTCTTCTTTGTTAGTAAGCTCCGCCGGGATAGGACGAAGCGCCTTAGTAAGCAAGCGTAGCTGCTGCACCTCAACCGACTTCTCGCCAGTTTTCGTGCGAATCACCTTGCCAGTTGCTTCAATAAAATCGCCCGTATCGAGCAGCCCTAGCTCACTCATACCAAGCACGCCTTGCGGCGCATCAAGCGGTGCTACCTGGCCGCTGCGCAAAAATAGTTGCACTGCAGCAGAACTATCTTTCACCACAATAAAGGCTAACTTACCAAACTTCCGAATGGCGGTAATACGCCCTGTCACCGTCACCTGACTACCTTCTAACGCCTCGAACTGATCAACAACGGTTTGAACCGTGTGCGTACGCTGCGCCTTGGCCGGGTATGGCGTGACGCCAAGCTGCTTCAGCTCTTCTAGTTTACGTAGCCGCTCAGCGCGGTAATCTTGTAGTGTTGCCATAGTTCTCCTGTCTGTATGTTTCTCTTCCGGCGCAACAACCTGCGCCTGCTACTTACTGCAGCTCGGTAATAGTATAGGTAAGCTCACCCTTTGGCGTGGTAATTGTCGCCGTGTCGCCAATTCGTTTACCAAGAATCACCTTACCAATTGGTGATTCGTTGCTAATCTTACCACTCAATGGGTCCGCCTCAACCGGCCCCACAAGCGTATATGTCACCTGCTTGCCATTGGCCTCAAGGGTAACGCGGCTGCCAAGATGTACCTCGTTTGCCCCAGTCGTTTTAATAATCTGTGCATTTTGCAAAATATTCTCAATCTCGGCAATGCGCGTCTCCACAATCCCCTGCTCTTCACGTGCAGCGTCATATTCGGCATTCTCTGAAAGATCACCAAAGTCACGTGCCTCAGCAATCTTCTCAGCGATTTCGCCGCGGCGACCCTTCAGCTGCTCGACTTCTTTTTCCAGCTCCGCCTTACCTTCTGGGGTAATTTGAAATGTCTCTTTCATATATATCTCCTCTTGCGAGTTTTTATTCAACTAATCCGCTCAAGTGTATCAGCCTGCGCTAGGCTGGGTCAACCTCAGCCCCCGCCATGCTGCACAACGTACATTAAGTAAAATGCCAGGCTATTTTTAATCACGTGCACAACCACGCCAGCCCAGATATTATGCGTGCGCAGCCGTAGCCAACACAGCACAAGGCTCAGCACAAATACGTCCAGCGCCACATTCCACTGCCCATGCAGCGCAGCAAACACAGCGCTCACAAGCACGGCACTTACACCCACTGGTAGGTATTTTTGTAGTTTTCCAAACAGCACGCCACGAAACAGCATCTCCTCCACCAGGGGAGTAACAAGTACCAGTAGTAAAAATAACACTGTTATGTCAGCTGTATGGTATACGTCGCGAAACCCAAGGTCTTGCGCCTGATTCGCCTGGAATCCTGGCACAAACCGGCCAACAAGATCGACCAGAAACAGCGCTGCTGCCATATATATAATATATGCGGCAATGCCAAGGCCAATATCTCTCCAGCGCATTGTTCGCTGCAACCCAAAGGTTCGAAGCGATACCGGCGTCCGAAAGCAGAACGTTGCGACGGCCCACACGATCGCTAATGTCAGCAAAAACACCAGCGCCATAATAACAGACTGACGCACTGGCAAGGTTAAGCTTAATGCAACAAGCAGCTGGTTTAGCGGTGGTGTAACGGCCGAGATGATCACCGCCGCCAAAAAATAGGCCCCTGGCACAAGTGCTAACCATAGCACAACAAGCCCAAGCCGACGAGGCCACGAAGCTACCGTAGATTTTTTAGGCAACGCGCCATCATCAGCGTGAGCGTCTGGCTTGAGTAGTCGTTGCCATAGTGAACGGCTAGCCATGGAATAACTTTCCAATATCATTAATGGTGATAATTAACACCAAGCCATATAGCAGTAGCATGCTCACCCCTTGGATGATCTCTTCACGCTCCTTCGTGAGTGGCTTTTTCATCAGCCGGAACAGTGCAATCATATACCACCGTCCACCGTCCAGTGCAGGAATCGGCAAAATATTCATCACTGCCAACGTCACCGACATAAGCCCAATTAACGTAAAGACTTGCACTGGACCAGTTTTGCTGACCGATGGGAATAGCTGCCCAAGAATACCAATTGGTCCAGCTACATTTTTACTAACTTCATCCAGCTTGGCGTGGCCATGTTCTTGTACAGCCTGCTCTGGAGAAAATCGCTGCACAATACCAGTGACGCTGTCGCCAATGAGTGTGCCGATACCTTTAATTGTCTCCCCGGTGAACTGTGCCGTTGTTAAAACTCCTACAATAGGTGCAGAATAGGTGCTACGAATCGTGGTTTGCTGATGCTGCAAACCAACTCCTGCCTTGCGCGACCCTTCGGGGCCTTCTGGAGTCACCTGGTATTGCTGCTGTTGGCCGTCGCGCCGCACAGCAATAGACACTGTGCCACCGGTTTGCATAGCACGCGTAAAGTCATCTGCCTGCGCTATGGCCTGATTATTGACTGCCACCAGCTCGTCGCCAGCCTGCAGGCCAGCCTTTTTTGCCGGTGAATTGTCTTGTACAAACCCAATTTTTAGTGGCGCACTCGTAACGGCGGCATCAAATGGCAATATAACCTGGTTTGGCAATAACTTCGGCAAGCCCACTAGAGCTAGCCCGGTAAAGATAACCGCCGCAGTGAGCCAGTTAACAACAACGCCCGCGAGCAATATCTTTGTTTTTTGCCAAAAGGTGGCCGCACCATAGGCACCCTTGCCCGTTGCGGCATCGTGCTCTCCCTTCATGCGCACAAACCCACCAAGTGGCAACCAGTTAATAGAAAACTCTATACCATTTTTTAAACGGCGGCTCCACGCCTTTGGTGGAAACCCAATACCAAACTCTTCTACAGTCACGCCATTGCGGCGGGCCACAATAGCGTGGCCCAACTCGTGCAAGACGACGAGAACGATGAGCGCAATGAGTCCGATCAGAATACCAACGACAAGTTCCATGCTGCTGCGCCTTCGCTCCCAATTAGATGGTTAGAATATCTTGCTCTTTGGCTTTAAGCTTATCATCGACCGCCGCGTTATGCTTACTAATCTCATCATCAAACGCTGTTTCGATGCGCTTTGTATCATCTTCCGATAGCTCCTTTGCGTCCTTAAGACGGCGAGCTTCCTTGATCGCATCTTGGCGAATCGTACGCAAAGCAATGCGCGCTTCCTCAGCTTTTTCGTGAGCCTGCTTTACCAGAGCCTTGCGGCGCTCTTCAGTGAGGGCAGGAACTGGCACGCGCACTACGCGACCATCGTCACTTGGGTTAAACCCGAGTGCCTGGTTCTCACGAATTGCTGTTGTAATAGCCGCAATATTACTTGGGTCAAATGGTGTAATCACTAGTAGCTGCGCTTCAGGCGCGGTCACATTAGCCACCTGGTTAAGTGGCATCTTCGCACCATACGCCTCAACAACTACGCCGTCTAGCTGGCTCGCATGTGCTCGGCCGGTACGGATCTTTTTTAATTCTTCATCAAGGTGTGTAAGTGCATGTGCAAATTTTTCATCATATGGTGTTGTGTCAAACATTGGTGTTACCCGCTTTCTTGTTAGGTGACGCTACTAGTGTTTATGTTGTAAATGGTCTACTCGCTTACGCCGAGTTCGATGCGGCGGAATTGTCCAACCACGATGTTCTCGCCCAGCTTTGCGATATTTTCTTTAATGTGCTGCTCTACTGTCTTACTGTCGTCCAAAATGTATGTCTGTGTCAACAGCACCTTGTCGGCAAAGTATTTCTTTACCTGACCGTCAACAATCTTCTCAGCAATTTCAGCTGGCTTACCTTCATTCTTAACTCGCTCAAGTGACTCTGCACGTACGCGCTCTACTTCCTCTGCAGGAATCTGGTCAGCACTCACATACACTGGTGCCATGGCAGCTACCTGCATCGCAAGCTCGTGCGCAAGACGCTTAAAGTCTTCTAGGCGAGCCACGAAGTCAGTTTCACAGTTCAGCTCTAGTACTACACCGATGCGGCCACTGTGCACATAACTCTCTACGATACCTTCACGAGCTTCACGGTCACCCTTCTTCTCTGCGCGGGTCAACCCCTTTTTGCGCATAGCCTCTAGCGCCTTGTCGAAGTCTCCTTCAGCTTCAACCAGCGCATTTTTAGCGTCGGTCAAGCCAACACCGGTCAGCTCTTTTAGTTTTTTAATGTCTTCTACTGCGATTGCCATGTTTGTTTAGTTCTCCTCTTTTTTCGCACCTTCGGCGATTGCTTCAGTAACGTAGTCTAGTAGCAGCTGAATGCCTTTAATTGCATCGTCGTTTGCTGGAATAACGTAGTCGATACCTTCTGGGTTCGCGTTTGTGTCAACAAAACCAACTACTGGAATACCAAGTGTCTTTGCCTCACGAACAGCATTAGCATCGGTAATAACATCAGTCACCACAAGTGCACCTGGCTTCCCAGCGAGGTCTTTGATGCCGCCATACTTCATCGTTAGGTTATCGATCTCTTCTTGGAATCGTTGTACTTCCAGCTTGTTGTATCGCTTCTCTAGCTCACCGCTCGCCATACGCTTTTCAAGATCTTTAAGTTTTTTAATTTGTGCTGAAATTGTGCTGCGGTTTGTCAGCATACCACCGATCCAACGCTCGGTAACATATGGCTGATTTACTCGTTCAGCTGCAGTCTTCACGATATCTTTAGCCTGCTTTTTAGTACCAACGAGCAATACTTTTTTGCCACTTGCCACAACGCTCGTTAAAAATGGCAACGCTGCATCAAGCCCTTCAACTGTTTTTACTAGGTCGATAATGTGTGATTCTTGGCGCTTGCTGTGAATATATGGTGCCATCTTTGGGTGCCAGCGACTGGTCTTGTGTCCAAAGTGTACACCTGCTTCTAGCAATGCTTTGATATCTACCGTTACGGCCATAGGGTTACTCCTTATCTGTCGTCGCTCGGCTCTCTAGATTAGCGGCGGGCTATGCGGCTTTTCACAAAGCGACCCCGATCTCACCAGCCTCAGAAGTATAAGCGCGAGCTGTATCGTTTGTTTAATGTAGTTTACAGGCCCCATTTTACCATACTTACTGAGCGGTCACAACATGCGGCTAACCTGCTGAAAGCCTTACTTTACAATAACGACCACTTTTTGCTATAATAGCCAGGTTATGAAAAGCAGTATACATCCACAAAACTACCGCCCGGTCGTATTTAGCGACGAAGTGGCAGGTTTTGCGTTTCTTACTCAAAGTACCGCACAAACCAACGACACTATCACCTGGGAAGACGGCAACGAGTATCCACTTGTAAAAGTGCACATTTCAAGCGCTTCTCACCCATTCTTTACTGGTGAAGAAAAGATTATCGACACCGAAGGTCGCGTTGACCGCTTTAAGGCACGCTTTGCTAAAGCCGAAGAGCGCAAGGCTGCGCTGGCTAACAAAGCCAAGAAGGCAAAGGCTGCCGCTGAGCGTAAAGCAAACAAGCAATAAGCTTACGGCCGCTTACACTAACGTAAAATTATGCACGGAACCTATTTCTGTGCATTTTTTATGCCACAACTACGCAGCAAGCAGTCCTGGGCTTTTGCGCCAATATCCGTTTCTTGGTATACTGAAAGCACGTATGCCAAAAATAAATCTTAACTTGCAACAACTCCAGGCCGAACGAGCAGAACTATCGGCTTTTTTATCAACACCATCGGCCTATACCGACCCGCAGTTTCGAGCCAAGAATAAACGCTTTACCGAGCTTGAAACGCTTATTGCAACGGCGCAGCGCCGAGAGCAACTTATGGCGAATATTGCTGAAGCGCGCGAACTTGCTAAGGGCGATGACGAACTCGCAGAGCTAGCCAAACTAGAGCTTACCGAAAGCCAAGACGAGCTAGCGCGCATCGACGATGAGCTATTTGTGTTGCTCACACCAAAAGATCCAAACGATGATAAAGATATTATCATGGAGTTACGCGCCGGAGCGGGTGGAGACGAAGCCGCAATTTTTGCTGGTGACCTATACCGTATGTATTTACGCTACTGCGAAAGCCATGGCTACAAAACCGAGCTGCTCAGTGAAAACCGCTCAGACAGCGGTGGATACAAGGAAGTTATCTTTAGCATTAAGGGCGACTCACCTTATGCAACACTTAAATTTGAGTCTGGCGTACACCGCGTGCAACGTGTGCCCGCCACCGAAAGCCAGGGGCGTATTCACACCTCAACTGCAACCGTGGCAGTGCTGCCAGAAGCAGAAGAAACCGACATCGAAATCAACCCGGGCGACCTCCGCATTGATATTTTCCGCGCCAGTGGCCACGGCGGACAAAGTGTTAACACCACCGACTCAGCGGTGCGTATTACCCACCTGCCAACCGGGTTGGTAGTATCGAACCAGGATGAAAAATCACAGATTAAAAATAAAGAAAAAGCGATGAGTGTGCTTCGTTCGCGCCTACTACAAGCAAAAATTGCAGAGGAACAGGCCAAATTGACAGAGGAACGCCGCTCATTAATCGGCTCTGGCGATCGGAGTGAAAAAATCCGCACGTATAATTACCCACAAGACCGCATCACCGACCACCGCATTGGCTACAGCCGCAGTAATATCCCAGCTGCTATGAACGGTGACATTGATGATTTGATTGAAAAACTACAAGCCTTTGAGCGAGAGCTTAAAGCCCAACAAGCCAGCAGTGACCAGTAAATCTATTGCGGAGTGGCTAGTCGAAGCGACCCGGCAACTGGCCGCAGTAGCCGTACAAAGTAGCAGGCTCGATGCGGAGTTAGTATTGGCTCATGCCCTGCAACAACCGCGCACGTGGCTGCACGCGCATGATGACCAGCCGCTCACCGCTGAAATTATAGAGATAGCAAATGCACTACTCCTGCGGCGACTGCAGCGAGAACCCCTCGCGTACATTACCGGGCAAAAAGAATTCTATGGGCGCTCATTTCTCGTGTCCCCTAATACATTAATTCCCCGCCCAGAGACAGAAATACTGGTTTCTCATGCAATTACGCACGCTACTGCGCAGCAGCATCCTCGCGCGCTTGATGTTGGCTGCGGCAGTGGCTGTATCGGCATCACACTAGCGTTAGAAGTGCCACAAGCAGCAGTATCGCTGGCGGATATTAGCGTGCCGGCACTCGCAGTAGCACGTGATAACAGTCGCCGCCTGGCAGCACCTATCAAGGCGCTATACTGCAGCGATCTCCTAGCAGATCTACCAGATGATACACCGCCGTTTACAATTATTTGTGCCAACCTTCCCTATGTTGATCCAAGCTGGAAAACTTCCCCAGAAACTGCATACGAACCCGCAGAGGCGCTCTTTGCAGACAACGGCGGCCTAGACCTTATTTATAAACTCATTGCTACAGCTCGGCCGCTGCTGACGCAAAAAGGCCTGCTTATTCTAGAAGCAGACCCGGAGCAGCATCCAGCCATCGCCACATATGGCCAGCAATATCAGTTTACTGTAACTACACGTGACGACTATACAATCATTCTCAAGCAGCAGTAGCTTCCCGCTAACTACTGCACAACGCTGCTAAAGAACAGTAAGATAACAAGCAGTGCACCGCATAAAATACTGCTTGGCACGATGCTCTCGCGCGTAATTTTGCCTTTTTGGCTGTATTCACGGTAAATAAGCGCTGCCGACACACTACTCATCGCTGCAATTAACGTTCCCTGCGGCATCTTTAGCGGCAGATCAAAAAGCTTATACGCGAACACCCAGTGGTAGGTAATCCAGCCAATCTGTGCCATGAAAAATGCCCAAATTAGCGCCACAATCGTTGTTGCCACCTCTTTATGGGCCATCAAGATGTGGCGTGCCGCAGCATAACCAATGCCGGCCATCGCTAGCACGTGCAGTTCAAACGTAATACCAAGGTTGAAGAAGGTTGATTTATACGAAAACGCGTACAACGCCATCGTACCGACAATGATCGCAATGAGTGCCTGAGCATACACCCACTTGTCTGAAGAACGCGGTTTTACAATCAGGAGCCATACTGCGTACAACACGCCAAGCAGCACCTGCAGTGCAAACCCATCCGACACACCAACGACGCCGTTACCTGCTATGTAAATTAGTAGCACTAGTCCAAGCCCAACAATCGTATCAACCAAGTTCGACTGGATATTTGCCAGCCAGTACCGCGGACGTACGGCGAACACGCGCCACTTACTTGCGAGCATCAACAGCACCGCCACCGCTGGTGACCCCGACACAACGATACTCACCACCGAGATGACGACCAGCATAATATTCAGCAAATAGTACATCGCCTCTGCTAGCGGGGTTTGCTTGGATTTAATTTTCTCTAGGGTGATCATCCGACTCATACTTCTTCTCTACCTTCTTTATTAGTCTCTCTGCGCCTTTGCTACCGGTGCACCACTACAATGAAGTCTGTACCTGCAGCTACCCTGGTGGCAACTGCATTCGGTGCAAGCTCAATCTCGCTGACGCCATACGTTTTCTTCAGGAACTCTTCGGTAGCCGGCAGGTTTCTGGTGCCGCTGAGCTTATATACTGAATATTTGCTAGTGCCACGTAATGTCACGTTGCCAAGGCCATTATTGGTAATGCCATTCTCTTCTAGCTCCTGCGCCACCGCCGATGCCGCACCCGAGCGACCGCTGGCGTTAAATACCATCACCTTGGCCTGTTCTTTACTAATAGCGCTATCGCTACCGCCGGTAGACATAGCCTTACGGATTTTAGCCTTAATACCACTGTAGCTATACACACCGTTAATTGGCCGCACAATACTCTGGCCGTACATGGTGCCGGTTGTCAGCACTGGTTCTTTTTCGTCCACGAGTGAAATCGACTGAATTTTATCGGTACCAATTTCTCCGGTCAGCTTCAATAGGCTACGTGCTTCACCAGCCTCTAGGTTGGTGCGGAGGTTATCGCCCATGGCCTTCATGAGGTTCATCACCTTACCAATGTCGGTTAGTGTGCCGACACTCATAGCTTTCTCGCGCAATGCCACAATCACCTTCTGCTGGTTGCGTTCACGGTCGAAGTTGCCGTTGCCCAGACCATATCCGCCTTGCGCATTACGAGCTCGTGAAAAGGCAAGCGCATGCTCTCCGTCCATATGAGCTCGTTGGCCTTTGGCATATTTGACGTAGTAACACTTATAATTACACTTCCAGTCGAAGTTGCGGTCTAATATACCGCGTGGGTCATCAGTTTCAACTGTTACATCAACGCCGCCAACAGCGTCTACCGCACCGACCACAACCGAGAAGTTAACGTGTGCGTAATATTGCACTTCCAGCCCAGTTACTTCGGTAATCTTAGACTGCAAGGCCGCAGCACCAGCTTTTTGATCTTGCCCATCGCCAGAAGCACACAAGTACACTGCATTAATTTTACCCTCGGTGCCAACGCTACAGGTTTGGTTATATTTTACCCACAAATCTCGTGGGATGCTCACCATGTAAGCATCTTTCTTATCTTGGCTAACGCTTAGTACCATCAATGAGTCGGTCAAATTCTTGCCGTCGTGCGTGCCGCCTTCGTCATCTTCTGCAGTACCAAAAATTAAAATATTAGTGCGACCATTAGCATCTTTCTTCAGTGGCGCCTCGGTGAGCACACTTAAAATATTGCCACCAAACACTTTCGAGCCTTCAACGTAGGCACGATATAACAAAAATCCACCAATAGCCAGGCCGATAAGCAGAATAATAAGAATAGTCCACTTAATAATGCGGCGACGTCGGCTGCGAGGTTTCTTACCTGGCTTACTAGAGCCACCTCGGCGGCGCAAAATACCACTGCGGCCGCTACCGACAGGTTCTGGCGGCGATAAAAAGGGGCCCCGCCCTGGCCCGTCTGCGTTATCGACGAGGTCATCCATAGACTCTCCAATTGAACGAGATTGCCGCGAGGCCGCCAGCTCATCGGGAGGCGTTAAGCGCGAGATGCCAACATCGTCACTATGCCCTGCACCAGCGACATGAATCCGACGTCCCCGGCGTGTTCTTTTTGGTTGACCAATTGCTCCGGTAGAACCTCGTCGCGACAGCCCACTGATTGCGTCGTCCCCACCGGGCGCCCCATTAGAGCGCGGACGTCGCACAAAGCCGTCAATTGAATTATTGTCTTTAACCATAACTATTACCTTCCATTGTACCATTGTTATCTAGGCCTCGCAAAGGGGTACTTGATAGGTAAGCGGCAGCCCCGCCGGTTTGATAAAAGCCCCAGCCTGTGCTACGCTAAAGCGAGTATGAAAGAATATTTCTCGCGATACCCCATCGTGAAAGACATCGTAGCAGTCGCTATTTTTGCCATCTTTGTGGCCGTTGGTACCATTTTTGTCAATGCGTTCCTATTTCGAAGTTACACCGTGCAAGGCCCAAGCATGGAACCAACCTTCCACACCGATGACCGTGTGCTTGTAAACCGGTTGGCCGTTACAATTGACCAGCTGCAAAATAAGCGTTTTAAGCCACAACGAGGCCAAGTCATCGTTTTCCGTAATCCACGCTACGACTCTGTAAATGATCGCGTAGAATACATCGTAAAGCGAGTCATCGCCTTTGAAGGCGAACGAGTGACGGTGAAAGACGGCGTTCTTACCGTATATAATGCCGAACACCCTGAAGGCTTCCATCCAGACGACACATTCCCAGACAAACCAGGCAGCCCAAGCAGCGGCAACAGCGACGTGACCGTCGGTAAGGATATGATTTACGTGGCAGGTGACCACCGCCAAGACAATTATTCGTACGATTCACGCAATGGGCTTGGACAAGTACCACTCTTTGATGTCATGGGTCCTGTCTTCCTGCGGATTTTGCCACTCACCAGTGTACGTGGCTTCTAGCCATACAATTACCTATAGGAAAACCCCCGCACCTTATGTACGGGGTGTTATATTACTAGTGGTACTAAACTAGTGCTGAGAGGGCTTATACAAGCAGCTTACTGCTCATCAAGTAGTTTACTAATGCGGTCTAGCTCGGCCTGATTCTTAAATGGAATCACGATGCGGCCATTGCCTCGAGCAGTTACCTTAAACTGCACTGCAGTACCAAAGCGTTGCGCAGCACGCTCTTCGCGATCAAGCAGATAGCGCTGCACTGGCTCGGGGCTAGTTTTTACCTCTTTGCGGCGAGCATTAGCCTTGTGCTTGCCGGCTAGCTCTTCAATCTGCCGAGCACTTAGTCCCCGTGTAATCACTAGGTGCACAATCTTAAGCGCCTCTTCTTCCTCGAGACCAATCAGCGGTCGTGCCTGCCCTTCGCTCAGTTCGCCATTATACACCGCCTTTTGGACTGATTTTGGCAGCTTCAGTAGCCGCATTGTATTCGATACAGCACTTGCTGAACGCTTACCAACGCGGGCTGCGATCTGCTCTAGCGAAAGGTTGAACTGATCACGAAGTTTTGCAAACGCCGTCGCCGTCTCTAGCGGGTTTAAATCACGACGCTGCAAGTTTTCAATCAAGGCTAACTCAAGCCGATTTTGTGCAGACAAGGTGCGCACAATCGCCGGAATCGTCTCCAGCCCAGCCAATTGAGAGGCGCGATACCGACGCTCTCCGGCAACAATAATAAATTCACCATCTTGCGGTACAACCACAATTGGCTGCAACACGCCATGCTCGGTAATAGAGTCGGCCAACTCCTGCAAAGCCTCATCATCAAACTGCCGGCGCGGCTGTCCGTCATCAGCCCGAATCTGCGCCAGCGGTATTTCACGCATCTCACTTACGCGCTTGTCTTCATTGCCAGTGGGATCAAATGACTCATCAAATAGATCGCTCGGAATCAGCGAATCAAACCCACGTCCTAGTCCTTTTTTAGCTGACACGCTCAAGTACCTCCCGGGCAACAGCCTTATATGCTCGTGAGCCCTTTGAAATGCGGTCGTAGGCACCGATTGGCAGCCCGTGGCTTGGCGCCTCTGCAAGGCGCACATTGCGTGGCACCGTTGCCTTGAACACCTTATCGGCAAAGTGGCGCTGAATCTCGCCCTGCACCTGACCGCTCAGTGCGGTTCGGCCATCGTACATTGTCGGTAGCACGCCAAGTAGCTCAAGCTTTGGGTTAAGCCCCTTTCGAATCAACTTCATAGTTTCAAGCAGCTGGCCAAGACCTTCTAGCGCAAAGAACTCTACCTGCACCGGCAGGATTACATACCGTGCTGCAATGAGCCCATTAACCGTCAGCAGGCTCAAGCTTGGCGGGCTATCGATAATGATAATATCGTACTCGCTCTCCGCCTGAGCAATGGCCTGGCGTAGCCGCGTAAAGCGCCCTTGTGCCTGTGCCAGCTCTACCTCGGTGTTAGCAAGGTGTGGCGTACTTGGCGCAATCCATAAATTCTTAAAATCAGTACTGATTGCAACTGAAGATAGCGCGGCGCTGCCCTTCATGACCTCTGCCATGGTGATTGCCAAATTTTGCTTGTCTACACCCAGGCCACTGGTGGCATTACCTTGCGGGTCCAAATCTACAACAAGCGTCTTCTGACCAGCTTTAGCCAAGAAATACGCCACGTTAATACTTGTGGTAGTTTTACCAACACCACCTTTTTGATTTGTTACCGCAATTACTGTTGCCATGTTGTAATGATTCTCCTACTCTTTCTATTGTAGCATGAGCGCCCCACTTTGGGCAGCCTAAAAATCCTCCGAGCATAGCCCGGAGGGGTTTTAGTGAATAACGTTTTATGTAACCCTACCGGGCTGATCCTCGATGTAATTAATACTACTATTTAATCGAGGTAATGGTAATTTGAGAGTACTTCTGACGGTGTCCCATCTCTTTGTGAACGCGCTTTTTACTCTTGTAGCGGATCACGCGAAGCTTCTCACCCTTTACCAGTGGGTCAGTCACTTCAGCCTTCACTACTACACCGTCCACTACAGGGGTGCCGACAGTTGTTTTGTCACCATCGATAACCAACATAGCGTCGAGTTTGAGCTCTTTCGTTCCTTCAGGGAGGAGGTCCACCAAGAGGGTCTCTTTTTCGCTGACAATATACTGCTTGCCACCGATCTTTACGACTGCTTTCATGTGCCTTATCCTTTTTAGGTTAGTATCACTGCAAATTTTACCAAAAAAGAGGCCGCCAAGCAAGGCGGCCCCACGCGATGCAGCGCGTTATTCCTCTTCAGATTGCGCCCTGCGACGAACCAGCACAATTGCTACCGCACTAAGCGCCATTGCAATGCTCGCCGCCCCGAAGACAAACTGGTCGTCTCCAGTGTCGGCCAGTTTTTGCTCCCCTGGCTGCGCATTGGCAGCTGGTTTTTTATGCTCCTGGCTCGCTTGTGGCGTAGCAGGCTGCACTGGAACTGGCGTAGCAGCTTTGTCATCCTGCGCAGCTGGCTTCTTATCTGCCGCAGCGTCAGCTTTTTGATCATCCGCCTTTTGGTCTTTATCTTGTGGCTTTGGATCGGCTGGTTTAGCGGCTGGGTTTTCTGGCAACGTAGCTGGATCAACAACAGCTACTGGATCACCATCCTCATTATCATCAACACGAATCAGCCGTGACATTGGCGCACCAACGGTTAGTTCCTGGTCATACCATAACTTCGGATCGTAGGCCTTTTCTTTATCAAACCAGTAAACACTCACAAAGATGTTATCGCCATATGGCAGTGTTACCCCTGGGTATTCTTCGGCCAATAATTTTTCCACCGATACCGGCTTGCCGCTCATAATCTTGTCACGAATCGACTTGCGAGCTTGAATGCTAAAATAGCTATTATTTTTACCTACAATCTCAATGACAAACCGGTAGTGGTCATCTTTTGTGCCCACAAATTCAATCAGGTTGTCATCACCCTTGTATTTTGCTGGCGTAACGTTAATTTTAGCGGCTGGCGGCATATCTGCGGCAAATGCAGAAGCCGACAATTGCGTGCTCGCACCAGCGACCAACAATAGCCCAAGCGCAACTATACTGATGCGGCGCATAGACCGCATAAGACGCGTCGTCATACTATTTCCCCCTTTACATGTTAGTGCAGCGCGACGTGTGCGCTACGATGACGACAAACAGCCAACACCATTCCCCGTGGTACGTGGCTATTTGCTGATTTCAGCATATCATAGTTCGCGTCAAAAGATAAGAGTGCTAAGCTCCAGCGCACACCACCTGGTTGGCGTGCAACCAGCCTTCCAGTGTGCCACCATCAAGGTACTGCCCAGTAGCTGGCACCACTCGCACCTGGCCACCAGTGGCCACATAATTATTAATGGCATCCGGCAACTCATACTCACCACGCGGTGATGGCTTTAGCTGCCGACAGCTGTCAATAACCTGCTTGGTAAGGAGGTATTTACTGATGTTGATTAAATTACTCGGCGCTTCATCGGCCGCTGGTTTTTCAACAATCTTTTGGTAATTGCCCGCCTCATCAACTGCCAGCACACCATAGCTACTAACTTCTTGGTGTGGCACCGACGCCGCCAAAAGCCCACAGCCACCTGCTGGAGTATCAGCAATTAGCCGAGCTACTTCACTGCTGCCATCCGAATGATATATAAAATCATCACCCATCAGTACCACCGCCGATTCACCCTCGGCAATATAATCTGCCGCTAGTGCAACCGGCACAGCCGTTCCGTAGGCACCGCCTTCTGGCTGCGTAATATACCGAAAATTCACCGCAGGCGGCTGAATACGTTGCAGTAGCTCTGTCTTGCCGCGCTCTTTTACATACTGCTCTAGGGCCTGGTTGTGCCCATAGTAGCGCTGCAGCTGCTCGCTACCCTCGCTCACCACAAAAATAATATCAGTAATCCCCGCAGCAATGCAGTCTTGCACCACATAGTCTACCAGCGGCCGATTGCCAATCGGGAGCATACATTTTTCAATCGCTTTCGTAATTGGCAGACGGCGAGAACCCCACCCTGCCACGGGAATAATTGCTGTAGTAATCATACCTCTATCATACCAGCGCTAGGGTAGACTGGGCAAATCCTCACTATTTTCACTATTTATAGTCTGCAAAAACCACCTAGAACATAGCACCTCCATAGCAGCGTATATCATCGCACTGCCGCACGGGTCAACGCGGGCACTAGGATGACGCAGCGTCGTGCGCCATCCTAGCGTGATGGTAGTACGTATTATGCTTTTTGCAACGTTATACGCAGCGGCTGGCCTTCAATAGCCACCTCTGCTTCATGATCTGCCGCCTCTCCAAAATGAGCCAGCGTTTCGTGTGCAATTGTCTCGGCATGTTCATTAATCGCCTGACGCAGCTGCTCAGCAGTACCAGCGCCAGTAGTCTGATCTACCTCTGCCTGCCCTTCTGGCACCACTAGCTGCAAGGTAATCCGATCATCCACCTGCAGCCCCGCCTTCTTGCGCGCACTCTGCACATGGCGAATGACTTCACGCATCAAGCCCTCACGCTTCAGCTCAGGCGTGATGGTTTTATCAATATCAACATTAAAAATCTTGTCTTTTACATTATATACTTGCTTCACTTCCTTGACATTTAGTTCTTCTTTTATGATTTGCTCATAAAAATTATCCAACTTATGCTTCGAATCATAACTAGCTGAAGCAAGTGGCTGGCGTACTTTGATCGAACCAAACCCATCGCTAGTGCTCATGCGCTTAGATAGCCCGTTCTCAATAAAAACCCTGGTCAATAACATATCTTGGAGCACCTGCTCATCCACCGCGCCGGCTGGCAGCCAATCTTTGAGATGAATCGACTCGTTATCACCCGTTAGGTTGTGGTACAGCTCCTCGGCCAGAAACGGCGTAAACGGTGCCAATAGATAACTGAGGCGCACCAGTACATAGTGCAGCGTGCGATAGGCGTCGCTCTTGTCGCCATCATCCTCCGACTTCCAAAAGCGGCGGCGGCTGCGGCGGACGTACCAGTTGCTGGCGTCGTCCAGGAACGGCAAAATCGGGCTGAGTGCATCAGGGATATTATAGGCATCCATTTGCTTCTCGACCTCCGCCACCAGCTCGTGCAAGCGACTGATAATCCAGATATCGAGGGGGTTAGTAACCGGTGCGGCCGCTGCATCTGTCGCCTCAGGCCGCTCGGCCGCCAGCTGCCCCACATCTTGGCCTCGCTTTGCCGGGAAGGCAAAGCCTTCGCCACCAGACACTGGCTTGCCACTCAGTAGATCCACCAGCGTGCCATCAAATTCCCAGCCATCTACCTCAGCGTACATGGTAAAGAAATCATACATATTCCAAATCATCGCCAGCTTCCGCGCCACATCACCAACGTCCTTGTCGTGCAAGGCGAAGTCCTCGCCATTGAGCAGCGGGCTACTCAGCAGCAGGAAGCGCAAGGAATCAGCACTGAACTTATCCATCAGCTCGTTTGGGTCAGTAAAGTTACCAAGCGACTTACTCATCTTGCGGCCATCATTGCCCGCCACCACACCGGTGGTGATGACGTTACTGTAGGCATTTTTATGCTGCGCGCCAGCCTCGCCAAAAGCACCAATTTCCGCCAAAGCGGCGTTAACGGCATGCACATAATAGAACCACGCCCGCACCTGGCCAACATATTCCACAATAAAGTCTGCCGGATAATTCTGTTCGAATGTCTGACGATTCTCGAATGGATAGTGCAGCTGCGCAAACGGCATGCTGCCACTTTCAAACCAGCCATCTAGCACCTTGTCAATGCGAGTAAAGGTCTCGCCATCAATCGTAAAGGTGATGTCGTCCACCCATGGGCGGTGGTAATCATCCAGCTCCACCCCGCTCAGCTCCTTCAGCTCCGCATATGAGCCAACCACCTTAACCGTACCACGGTCACCCTTCCACACTGGCATGGCCGTCGCCCAGAAGCGGTCGCGGCTCAAGTTCCAGTCTGGTGCCTGCTCGATATTCTTGGCAAAGCGGCCATGCTTCAAGTGATGCGGGAACCAATTGATATGCTCATTTTGCTCTAACATCAGCGGCTTCTGCCCCTGAATATCGAAGAACCAGCTGGGGATAGCCCGGTACATGATGCGCTGCTTGCTACGCGGGTTGAACGGGTATTCGTGGCGAATGTACTCAATCTTCCACACCGCGCCCCTTTCCTTCAGGTCTTTAGCGATAAATTTATTATTACCCCACACTTCCAGGCCTTTGTATAGGCTATCGGTGTAGTAACCGTTGTCATCAATCACATGGAAGGGTGCGATGCCGTTGGCCTTGCCAAGCTCGAAGTCATCCTCACCGTAGGCTGGCGCGATGTGGACGATACCAGTACCTGATTCGCTCGAAACAAAATCCGCCGCATAAATAGCGTGAATCTTGTCACTGTCTGGCCAGGTCGAGCCCGTATCGAGCGGCTGGTAGTTCTTACCTACCAATTCACTGCCCGGGAACTTTCGTAATACTTCATAATCAAGCGGCTGATGCTTTTCGTCCTGCAACGTGCGTTCCAGCGCCTCCTCGGCAAGGATGAGTTGTTCGCCATCCACCAGCACTTCGCAGTAGGTCATCTCTGGGTTAACCGCTAGCATCAGATTGGCTGGCAGCGTCCATGGCGTAGTCGTCCAGGCCAAAATGGCAGCGTCTTCACCCACCAGCTGAAACTTCACGTACACACTCGGGTCGGTCACTGTCTGGTAGGCGTCATTATCCATGGTTACTTCAGCCTTGCTGACCGGGGTAGCAAACTTGGTGTCGTACATCAGCACTTTTTCACCTTCGTAAATCTTGCCCGCCTCATACAGCTGCTTAAACGCCCACCAAACGCTTTCCATAAAGTCCTTATCCATGGTGCGATAGGCGCCCTCGAAGTCCACCCAGCGGCCGACGCGGTCAATCACGCCTTGCCACGTCGCACTATTGGCCACCATACTCTCGCGCGCCTTGGTGATATACGTCTCCAGACTGATGGTTGGCAGCGGGTTACCATCCTTGTCTAGCGGCGCTGGCTGATCTGGGCTGGTGATAATCTGGCGCCGATCCACAATGTTCAGCTGCTTTTCGACAAAATTCTCCGCCGGCAAGCCATGGCAATCCCAACCCCAGCGGCGCTCCACACGCTTACCTTTCATCGTCCAGTAGCGCGGCACTGCATCTTTCACGATACTACTCAGCAGCGTACCGTGGTGCGGCACGCCAGTAATAAACGGTGGCCCATCATAGAAGACATATGCGTTCTCTGCCGGCCGATTTTCAACCGATTTAGCAAATGTGTTGTCATCTTTCCAACGCTGCACCCAATCTGCTTCATATGCTACTGCGCGGCGACGGGTTCCATGTGTAAATTTCATACTTCCTCCTTGGCTTGTCTGTGTGTTGTTTTTTTGTACTATTTATGTCTTAGCGCTATCTGATTTTGGCGTACCCCGAACAGGCCCGCTATAGTTCATTTCCTGCGTAGTCCAACCATAGGCAGCAGCTACCGCGTCAAACAACCGAGCCGGATCTTTATGTCGACGCGCCGGGTGCGGCTGCAAAGCGGCCTGCAGCGCACGCTGCACTGCATGCGGCAGTTTAGAGCTGACTTCTGGGGGATGGCTTCGCCGCCATTGATAGGCTTTACGTCGACTACCCGACGAAAACTGAAACGGCAGCTGCCCAGCCAACGCAAGGTGCATGACCACTGCTACGCGATATGTCGCTGTTCGCGGTGTCAGCACCCTGCCAAGCATAAACTCCTCTGGCGCCATCGTCTCGTAGGTGCCGCGCCGACTAGTTACACGCCACTTCTCACCTTGTGGGCTATATTCTGCCGCCTCAAGATCAAGCATCCGCGCCCCCTGCGACGTAAACACCACATGTTGCAAGTTCAAATCACGATACATCATCCCCGCCTGCAGTAGCCCCATCTCCAGCGCCACATACGCCCGAAGATGCGCGGGCACCTCAGCGGTAGACGACGCGGCACGCCAATCTGGCTGCAATTGGAGCCAATCTGCCATCGACTGGCCAGCAATATATTCCAGTTCCACACCGCTAGCATCCTGCGCGATAATCCGCGGCACAAGACCCGTTTGCTCTAGCCGACGCAAATTAGCCACCTCTCGCCGCAGCCGTTTACGGCCATGCGATGTTATGGCGGTCTTACATACCGAACCCTCTGCCACAACTGTCTGCATTAATAGGCTCCTTTCTTAAAATAAAAATCACCTCTTTCGAACTCGAGAATCCGCTAGGTATTCGCGCGGACGGTACCATCTCGATTCCAAAAGAAGTGATTCTCTATGAGCTTTGCCAAACTAGCCGAAACCCATATACTCTTTTAGCGCTTGATTGTCACTTTATCGCAGTGGGTCGCGGCGAGGTCTACTAAGCCAAGGCTGTTCTTCCCGCAGGCTTCGCGGCTGATAACCGCTCACTCTACGCGCTTAAAAGCTACGCAGAAATGCCTCTGGCTCTATTGTAGCGTACTTGCTACAAAACAAAAATACCCCGTGCTAAAACTTCTTAATGAAGTGAGCTTGATCTTTATGTTCACGCTCCAAAAACTACCTATCAATCAGATGAAACTAACGCGAACTCGATACCTATAACACCATACTTCCGTTGGTCATTCACAGAGTAGAATTCATTTATTTGCTTCTCGAGCCACTCAACATTTGGGCCACCAAATTTTTCTGGATCATTATGCATAAATAAATCGCGAAATGTCATGTAGCGCAATAAGCCCACTACTCGCGCAGCAACTGTTCGGCGTGGGTTATCTTTATGTACAAAGATAATTGTATCGCCCAACTGAATTGCTTGACGCTTCTTATCATACAACCGCGATTCAATAGTTTTGTGGCCAGATGCAATAGCTCCAAATGGAACAGACGCAAGCCGAAAATAATGCGGGCTTCCAGCAATTTGCTTATCAGCCATGCGTAAGGCTCCCTTCTTCGCTACTACCAAGCGCCGCACACTCCCCGTGCCGAAAACATGCCACTTCGTGGTCGTTGGCCATCCCCGCAGCTTGCATAAAAGCGTAACACGTCGTTGGACCGACAAAGCTAAACCCATCACGCTTGAGCTGCGCGCTCATTGCCCGGGAGGTAGCCGTATCGGCAGGCACATCACCTACGCTCTGCCAGCGGTTTTGCACCGGTGCACCACCCGCCAGGCCCCATAAGTATGCCTGCAGACTACCGTGCTGGCGAATGGCCCGCAGCGCCGCCTGGGCATTGCCGCGCACTGCATAAATTTTGCGCCGGTTGCGGACGATGCGCGCATCCTGCGTGAGCGCCTCCAGCTCCGCATCTGTCATGGCGGCTACTTTTGTGATTTCAAATTGGTAAAAGGCCTGCTGGTAGCCCGCCCGCTTGGCCAAAATCGTACTCCAGCTCAGGCCAGCCTGTGCACCCTCCAGGCAGAGCAGTTCAAATAATTTCTGATCATCATATAGCGGCACACCCCACTCAGTGTCGTGGTAGACCTGCTCAGCTTGGCTGCCTTGAGCCCAAGCGCAGCGCACTACAGCCATACTACCTCCACGTTACCCAAACAGCGCATCACCATACTTTACGATAATAATAGCTGCTAATGTTGTTAGTAGCGCAACGAGTACTACAATATCCAGGCCAGATTTTACTATGTTCTGAACTAATACCTGTTGTATTTTTTTCGGAAGTGGCAGCGTCTGGTCAATGGAGGCAAGCCGCAGTATCATCACCCACATAATAGTCATCGTGCTCGTAATAACCAAACACCACGGGCAAAGTGCCCCAATAACAAAGGCACTTGTTATAAATAGCCACAGTGCGAACAACCAACCGGCAGTGACGCCAATCGTCATAAGCAGCGTGAACTTTTTTGGTAACCGGCCGCCAAATAACCCAAGCAGCGCTACAGTAATCATTACAGCCTCGGCCGCAACGCCAATAAAACTATTTGGAAATCCGAGCAGTGACGCCGATGGATGTTTGGCCACTGTTGCACAATTGACTGTCGCATTTAGATTGCAGGCTAATGCTGCGTTTGGGTTTTTAGCCAGCTGAAGTGACTCAATAGACAGCACAAATGAGGCTACGAACCCCAGCACCGATACGATGAGTAGCACCAGGAACACAGGCCAGCGACGATGCTGCGCCGCTGCCTGCGTAGATGATGGTTGATTAGCGACGGGTTCGCTCAATGCGCTCTATCTCCGAAGCATCAGGTAATCGCCCCTCAAACGGCTGCGTAATAGGATTGCCGTTATCATAACAAAACAGGGCCGCTGGGAACTGCCGAATACCGTACTGGCGAATTAGCTGATCTCCCTCTGGGGTGCCCTGTTGATGAGTAAAAAATTGTGCTCGCGTTGTCTGCGCTGCGTGGTTACCGAAATGAATAAGTTGCGCTTCATCGCGGGACAAACTATAAAACAGGTGAATAATCATTAGGCTTCTTTTTCCTTTCGTTCTGCCAAAATGGCCTCAAATTCATCGAGCGTTTTAAACTCGCGGTACACACTAGCAAACCGAACGTAGGCTACTTCATTAAGTGCAGCCAATTGATCAAGTACCAAATCACCCACTGTCTTTGAGGTAATTTCGGTCTCTTTACGGCTGTATAGTTCGTCTTCTACTGTGGATACCACTTTATCAATAGCGGCTTCATCATCAAAAAACTTGCCCACAGAGCGGTGAATCGCTTGAGTCAGCTTTTCGCGATCGAATAGCTCGCGAACGCCACCCTTCTTTATCACCACTAGGTGGGGCATTTCAATACGCTCATACGTTGTAAACCGCTTGCCGTCTGGGGATTCACGGCGACGACGAATCGCAACACCACCCCCTACTTCGCGCGACTCAATAACCCTCGAGTCACCAATATTGACCGAGTTGAGCGCACGATATACCTGCATGGGAACCTCCTTCCGACGAGCCATCTACTACTTGCTCCTCTTACGACGACGCAGGAAGGCCGGTGTATCGTCCTCATCTTCGTCGTTTGGCTCATCTGTGACGTTTGACCAAATATTATACTCTGGCTCGCTGCCGAAATCAGAAACTGGGCTTACGTGCTCATCCTTTGCCTTTGTGTCTTCTTCATCAGGCTCTTCATGTTCTGTTTCAGGCTCTTCGGCTGGAGTATTTAGCGGCGCTATAGTGGTCTCCCGGTGCTCACGAAGAGCTGGTGCGGGGGGCTGTAGCGCCGACGGCGAGGCAACCGCCTGTTCAAAGGTTTCACTATCAAATCCGGTCGCAATCACCGTAATAATAAGTTCGTCTTCCATTTCTGGTTTCAACGTTGTACCAAAGATGATGTTAGCATCTGGACTTACTGCACTCGTAATAATCTCAGCAGCTTCGTCGATCTCTGCCGTCGCCATATCGTAGCCACCAGTAATATTAAATAGCACACCCTTTGCACCATCAATTGACACCTCAATCAGCGGTGACTCAATCGCCTGCTGCGCAGCCTTGGCAGCACGTCCTTCACCCTGTGCGCGGCCAATACCCATCAGTGCAGAACCAGCGTTACTCATAATAGCCTTTACGTCTGCAAAGTCTAGGTTAATCATACCGTGCTCGGTAATCAGCTCCGAGATTCCTTGCACACCCTGACGTAGTACGTCATCGGCAATCTTAAACGTCTCAAGCAGTGGCGTGCTGCGATCGATCGTCTGCAATAAGCGATCATTTGGAATGGTAATCAGTGTATCCACCGAACGGCCGAGGTGTTGAATCGCCCATTCAGCGTTAACGCGGCGCTTTTCACCCTCAAAGCTAAAGGGACGTGTCGCCACACCGACCACCAAAATACCCATCTCGCGGGCGATTTCGGCAACCACATAACCAGCACCAGAGCCGGTACCACCACCAGCGCCAATAGCCACAAAAACCATATCGGCGCCTTCGAGTGACCGACGGATATCATCACGTGATTCTTCGGCGGCGCGCTCACCTACCGTTGGATCAGCACCTGCACCAAGCCCACCGGTAGTCTCCTGCCCAAGGTGGATCTTTACATCAGCACGAGAATTATGGAGCGCCTGAGCATCGGTGTTCATGGCAATAAATTCAACATCAGTAAAACCAGCATCTTTCATGCGGTTCACAGCCGAGCCGCCGGCGCCACCCACACCGACCACTTTAATCTTGGCCACCGTCTGTATCTCACTTGGTTTTATCTCAGGCATCACTCCCTCTCTTTATCTATCTTTCGTTTTCTATCCCGTTTATTCCCAGTATACCACTTATGGCTTAAATCTATCTATCAGATTATGGAAAAAGCCACGTGCACGACCAAGCGCCTCACTGGCCACTTGCCCCCCGTGCGCAGTAGGTTCATCACTGTACTGCCCCACCTGGCTATCTACCATCATCAGGCCGACTGCTCCAGCGAAGGTAAGCTCATCGATACCATCGATAACGCTCTCAACATCCTTCAGCTGCCCCAGACGTGCTGCTAATTTCAGCTGTGATTTAGCAAGCTCTACAATGCCAGTCATATGCGAGACGCCGCCAATGAGTACCGTACCACTTGGCAATCGCCGCGCTAGGCCAGATTTCTTGAGCTCTTTAGCGATTCGCTCGAAAATCTCCTCTAGGCGCGCTCCAATAATTTCATCAATTTCTTGACGTGAAAATGTCAACGTTTGATTGCCATCTTTAATTTCAACAACGCTGTCTTCGTCATCTTCATCGTAAATGCCTAAGGTGGCATACCCCTGCTCGCGTTTGATTCGCTCAGCGAGACTTGGCTCTACCTGCAGTCCAACCGCTAAATCATTGGTAATTTGTTCGCCGCCCAGTGGAATAACCGACAAATATTGCAAGTCACCACCTTCAAAAATTGCAACGCCTGTTGTCGCCGCACCAATATCAATCAGTGCTACGCCATTATCGCGCTGTTGTGGCGTTAACACTACTCGTGCAGCTGCTAGCACTGGCGGCGCCAATGAATTCAAAGCCAGCTCTACCGTATCAAAGGTCTTTTCAATTGTCGTGACATGCGGCTGCAAAGCCGAAACAACGTATCCTTTCATCTCCAGCCGGCTCCCGACCATATCAATCGGATCTTTTACGCCGCCCTGGCCATTGACCGTAAACTGGTGCGACACTGTTTCGAGAATTTTGCGATTCTCTGGAACCATACCAACAGCAGCATTATGTTCTAGGCGCTGAATATCCGCTTCCTCGACAGCGCGCTCTGGCGCTCCCAATACCACCATTCCGCTGACTGGTTGGCCTAAGATATCAGCACCATTAATGCTAGCTGATGCTGAGTCTAACCGGTGGCCAAGCAGACTTTCCACTTTTACCAGCACATCATCTACCGACTGCGCGACTGCAGTCATTTGCGAGACGACCCCCTTACGCATACCCCCGCCGGGCACTTCATTAGCCGCCACAATAGTGATCGAATCATCTTCATCATAAAACTGCCCCACGACGCAGCGTGTGGCAGTTGTGCCGATGTCGACGCCAACTACATACCGAGCTTTTTCTTGCATAGTACTATTATATCGTTTATGGTTAAAAATTTAAACAACGAAACCGTATATTCCAGGGGCGATAGTGTCACCTTTTTTACTGCGTAACGTTGATATTATTACATCCACTGCTTATATCGTGAGGATTTCAGCACCTGTTTCAGTAATCAGCACCGTGTGTTCAAAGTGCGCCGCCAGGCTGCCATCGCGCGCTAAAATCGTCCAGCCGTCGCTACGATCGGTGTAAATGCGTGGCGAGCCAAGTGTCGCCATTGGCTCAATCGCAATCGTGTCGCCAGGTTGCAGCAGCACACCGCGGCCAGCCTTACCAAAATTAGGTACCTCTGGAGGCATGTGCATCTCAAGGCCGACACCGTGACCAACAAGGTCGGTGATAATGCCTAATTTGCCCTTGCGCAGCACCTTCTCTACTGCAGCGCCAATAGTGCCAGTGTGCACCGGGCCAGTAATCGCCTCGATACCCGCATATAAGCTGCGCTCGGTGTAAGTTAACAGATGTTTCACTGCTCCCGAAGGCTCCTCATCAACCACCATCGTAAAGGCACTATCTGTTTTCATGCCCCGGTAGGTGATAACCAAATCAAAACTGACAACATCGCCAGCCTGAAACGCATAATCTGTTGGCACGCCATGCACAATTTCATCATTAGTACTGATGCAAATACTAGCTGGAAAGTTTACTTCCGGCGTTTTATAGGTCGCCTCAGCACCATATTCTGAAATTCGCTGCGCGACAAATGCATCCACTTCTTTTTCTGTCATTCCGGCATGGGCATACCCGCGAATATCAGTAAAAATTTGTGCCAAAATATGGCCGCCGGCACGCATAGCCTCGATTTGTTCAGGTGTTTTTTGCGGTTGCATAGCTGCTAACCCTCTAGTGTATGCATTACTTCATCGTAGATCTTGTCGTGCACTTCACCAGCAGTACCCGTGCCGTCCAGGTGCACAATTTTGATACCGTCTTCAGCAAAAATGCCAAGTACTGGGTACATCTTACGCCGATAAATGTGCATACGACGAGCAATCGTCTCCGGCGTGTCTTCCATGCGACCGCGCTTACTGAGGCGGTTCATAATTTCACTTTCTGGAACCTCAAGCGCCACTACAAGATCGATCGTTTCGCCCTGCTTGCGCAAATATTCTGCTAGCCACTCGGCCTGAGCCTTTGTGCGCGGAAATCCATCTACGATAATATTTGCAAACTTATGCTGCTTCGCACTTTGCACAGCTTCATCAAATACTTCATACGTCAGCTCATCGCTAACCAGCTCACCAGATTTAAGGACCTCAATCACAGCAGGATCACTACTTCCGCGAAGCATCTGGCCAGTAGAAAGCCATTTCCAGCCCATGCGCACTGCTAACATCTGGCCTTGTACACTTTTGCCAGCGCCAGTTGGTCCAAACAATAAAATCATATCTATCCTTTTTGTGTTATTAGCTTACTACTGCATTAATCGCTGTTTGACAACTTTAGCAACAAGCGCACCATCAGCCTGGGCGCCTGCCTTTTGCTTCACTACGCCGATAACCTTGCCCATATCTTGTGGACCCTGAACAGATATAGTCTGCAGAACCTCATCAACCAATGAAGCGACCTCCTGTTCAGTGAGCATCTGCGGCAAATATGGCTGAATGACATGCAGTTCAGCCTGTTCAGCTTCGGCAAGATCCGTGCGACCATTCTCGGTGTAAATCGCAATACTTTCCTTGCGCTTTTTAGCCTCGCGCAATAGGACTGCAACAATCTCATCATCGGAGAGGCCTGTTTCCCGCTTCCCAGCGGCTACTTCGGCATCCAAAATAGCAGCGCGTATATTGCGCAATACATCTCCCTCGAAACGACGTCCGCCTAGCAAGGCAGACTTCATATCGGCGGTTATCGTGTCTTTCAGCGACATAGTTATTGGTTTAGCGTAGCCCGAGGCGTGCCTTTGCTAGCTTTTCAGCTTTGCGCTCACGGCGTACAATCGCCTTCTTGCGACGCTCAGTCTTTGATATTGGCTTGCTAAAGCGCATTGATGCCTTTGCCTCAGCTAGCACACCGCTTTGCAAAACTTTGCGGTTAAAACGACGAATAATGTTGTCGTTTGCTTCTCGTTCATCTTTACGTGTTACTTGTACCATATGGGTACTAGTCTACCAGATTCCACGTAGCAATGCAAAATAAAATCGCTAAGTGCCTGCTATCACCTCACTCGGAGCCAGGTGTAGCAATCGCCCTTCTACCTGGCGCATGCCGCGCCACTCGTTCTCTATCGGTTGATACCACACATCTACCACTTGGCCAGGCTGCACAAAAAAATGCTCTGGGGCAGCAAACGCAATCATCTGTAATTGCCCCGTCTCATCGCGCAGCGTTAGCTTTACATGCTGGCCTTCACTCCCCATGCGACGCACCTGTTCCACCGATACGTGATTACTACGAAGCACAGGCTGTGGGTTACCTGGCCCAAACGGCTCCATACGAGTAATATCTGCAACTAATTCTGCCGTTACTTCACCAAGTTGCGCTGTCACATCTTCGCGTGGGAGCAGTAGCGCTGCCTGATTTTGCAGCTGCAAACTTTGATAAAACTGGTTAACTCGCTGCCGAAATGCAGGAATAGCCGCAGTAGGCAGCGTCACACCAGCAGCCAGTTTATGCCCGCCACCTTTTGTAATAATGTCATCACTTGCACGTATCGCGTCAGCCACAGAGAAATCACCAAAACTGCGCGCCGAACCCTTGGCTTCAAATTCCATCTCTTCTAACACATAGGTTGGCTTGTGATATTTCTCAACTATTTTTGCGGCCACGATGCCAATAATACCGTGATTCCAGCCTCGACCGCTCAGTACAAGCACTGGGTCATCTTGATACTGCTCAGCCTGTCGCACCGCTTCCTTAAAAATTGCATCTTGTTGCGAACGCCGCACAGCGTTAAACTCATCCAGCTGCCTAGCGGCCTCAAGAGCTGTAGTCTTATTTGTTGCCCGTAGCATAGCTAGCGCATACTCAGCTGTGTCTAATCGACCAGCAGCGTTCATACGAGGCCCCAAACCAAATCCAAGGTCTCGCGCCTTCACTTGCTCTTGCCGAACGCCACTCACCACCATGAGCGCCTTAAGCCCCAGGCGCCGTGTTTTTGCTAATACCTTTAGCCCCCAAAACACATTAGTGCGGTTTTCATCGCGTAATGTCACGATGTCACACACCGTGCCCAGCGCCACCAAATCAAGCAGCCATTTCTCTTGACCAGCAGGTAATCCAGGCAGCCGCGTCTGCAAAGCCTGCACTAGTTTAAAAGCTACCCCCACGCCGGCTAAATCAAGAAAAGGGTACAGCTTCCCCTGATGTGGTGAATCTGGCTTCAATATAAACTCATGATATTCATCTGGATAATCTTGCAGTAGACGCTTTGGGTTAATCACCCCCACGGCAGGTGGCTGCACCGGCGCCACATTGTGGTGGTCAGTCACGATAATATCTACCCCTCGCTCATTAGCGTGCACAATTTCCGCCTCACTCAGGCTGCCGCAGTCCACTGTGACAATCAGTTGCGCCTGCATTGTGTCAATAATGCGGTCCACTGCCTCCATCGTCAGGCCATACCCCTCTACAAACCGGTTTGGGATAAATGCCTGCACGTCACTGAAGCCAAACTGTTCAAAAGCATCAAGCAGCACCGTCGTTGCCGTTAGCCCATCGATGTCATAATCACCATAAATTACGATTCGTTCATGACGCTCATGCGCCTGCACGAGCCGCTCCACTGCTGGAAGCATGTCGGGCAACAAAAACGGATCATGAGCCGCATCGTAATTGGGCATAAAAAAATCCTGCCGCACTGCAGGGTCGCTTAACCCACGCACAGCCAGGAGCGTCTCAAACAAATTACTCACCTAGTTATCCCCGCGAGTGAATGTCGTTCGACGAACGACGAGTTCGCATTATCATCTGCTGGTGCGATTTAATCACAATACCTTGCAGCTCTTTAAAAATAGGGAATTGCTTGTTGGTCATATAAATCTTTGTATTACCCTGCTTTTCACTTTTCAAAAAACCAACTTTTTCAAGGCGGCGTAGTTCGCGCTGGATATTGCCGGGATCTTCTTTAATCAGTTTCGCCAGTCCGCGTACATGAGTGCGAAAATCAGGATACCTCGCGTACACGACCACGATCTTGCGACGGACTCTGGATGTAATAAATACGTCTAACATGGCGCTCCTTACGTTACTTTTCAACCCTTTTATTGTACTATACCCCTCCGGCAGCATCAAGGATCCGGAGCTTCCCTTGTCGCCGCCACTAGGAGTGCTATACTAACATAGCATGTACTATTATCACGTGGCGCCCACGAAGATTATTATACCAAATGTAGACTTTTTTACATATCATTCTACTGAATTATTAGCGGTAGGATCTATCGTGTTGGTCCCTGTTGGTACGCGTACGGCTATTGGTATTATTGTTGAAAAAACTACGAAACCAGACTATCCCACGAAAGCCATTGAAGCAACCTATGAATCCCCCCTACCGTTGCCACTTATCGATACTGCTCGATGGCTGAGCGACTACTATTGCACCCACTTTGCGCACTGCCTGCAGCTTCTCGTCCCCCGCGGCATTACTAAGCGGCGACGTGCCAGCAAAAAAGAGTCTCAAGCCCCGCTGCAAGATCTCGTAGACCTACCGCCGACGCAGCAACAGGCGCAGGCTATTCAAACTATCTTATCGCACAAGCCCACCACAACCATACTCCACGGCGTCACTGGATCAGGTAAAACGACGGTATACATGCACCTTGCCCGAGACATGCAGCAGCAGGGCAAATCAACTATCATCTTAGTGCCAGAGATTACCCTCACCGCTCAGCTAGTAGCCCACTTTCAACGATTTTTCACCCATATTATCGTCTCTCACTCGCAGCAAACTGAGGCCGAACGACACCGCATCTTTCGTGAAGTGCAAGCCAGCGAGGAGCCGGTTGTTATCATTGGCGCCCGTTCTGCGCTTTTTCTGCCAGTCGCGAATCTCGGGCTTGTTGTAGTTGATGAATTTCATGAACCAAGCTTCAAACAAGAATCTATGCCACGCTACTCAGCACTTCGAGCAGCGAGTGTGCTTGCTCGCAACCACCATGCATATTGTATTTTTGGCAGCGCCACACCGCCTATATCGGACATGTATATCGCCGAAAAAGTACATACACCAGTTGTTAAACTAACATCTACAGCTAGACCATTACAAACGAAACCTACTACTGTAATTGTGCCCTTTTCAGAGCGAACAAATTTTACAAGTCACCCGTTTATTTCCAATGAGCTACTTCATTCATTAAAGCAAAATATACAACAAAAAACTCAATCACTTATCTTCCATAACCGCCGCGGCAGTGCACCACTAACCATATGCCAGGAGTGTGGCTGGCAAGCACTGTGCCCTCACTGCCACCTGCCACTCACACTACATACCGACGCGCACCAACTAGTGTGCCACCTGTGCGGGTTTACCACCAAAGTCCCCTACTCGTGCCCCACGTGCGGTGCAGCCGAGATTGTGCATAAAGGTATCGGCACTAAACGTATCGAAGCAGAGCTCAAACGCCTGCTACCCGAGGCACGGGTGCAGCGCTTTGATGCCGATACCGAGCAAGATAAGCGGCTCAACGTCATGTATGACACTGTGGCGCGCGGCGACGTTGATATTCTTATCGGCACGCAGATGATTGCCAAGGGGCTCGATCTACCACTGCTCCGCACCGTCGGTATCATTCAGGCAGACAGCGGGTTGTCTTTGCCAGATTTTACTAGTAGCGAACGAACGTTTCAGTTACTGTCTCAAGCGGTTGGGCGAGTCGGCCGATCGGACGAGCCAAGTAAGGTTATTGCGCAAACCTACCAGCCAGATCACCCTGCCGTGCGCTACGGTCTAGCGCAAGATTATGCCTCATTTTACACGCACGATATAGCACGCCGCGAACGCGATATGTTCCCGCCATTTTGTTATTTACTAGCTTTCATTTGTAGCTATAAAACCGAGCAGGCCGCCATTAAAAACGCCCAGAAGTTTCACCAAACACTGTTGGCTGCCGCGCCAAGTCACGTACATTTTTTTGGCCCAACACCCGCGTTTCACGAACAACTCGGTGATTCATTCCGCTGGCAAATTATCGTAAAATCGCCCCAGCGTGCTGATTTGCAGCGCCTTGTTTCGCTGCTGCCACCAAGCCATTGGCAATACGAACTCGACCCAGCCAATCTTCTCTTCTAACAGACGCTCGATAGCTTGGCTACTACTGAAAAGTACGCTATACTAAGTGCTAATATGACAAAAGATTCTATTATTACTCTACCGAACCCTCATCTACGCCAACCATCTGCTCGCGTACACATTGTCACCGATGAAACCCGCCAGCTGATTAAAGATATGGTCGCAGCTGCTATGGATTGGGAGGATTCTCGCCCTCATGAGATTAGCGCAGCATTAGCCGCTGTACAGGTCGATGTTCTGCAGCGAGTAGTCGTTGTGCGTAGCGATTTTGACGACAAACAAAACCGTGAATTTATTGCACTAATCAACCCCGAAGTCGTGAAGTATGAAGGCGAACTAATCGAAGACTATGAAGGCTGCTTGAGCGTGGGCGGCGTATACGGCAAGGTGCCCCGCTACTCAAAAGTACGCGTAAAAGCCCTGAATGAACAAGGCGAAGAGGTCCGCATTAAAGCCGAAGGGTTTCTTGCCCGTGTGCTGCAGCACGAAATCGACCACACCAAGGGAACGGTATTTATCGACCACATTAAAGACAACCCAAAAGCCTTTTATACGCTAGATAAAGAAGGGGAGCTTAAACCACTTGACTATGAACGAGACATTGCCACCAATTCTGTTCTTTGGGACTGAGCAGTTTAGCCTGCCATCATTACAGGCCCTCGTTGAGGCAGGGTTTCCTGTTGTCGGGGTGATCACCAAACCAGACAGCAAAAAAGGACGTGGACAGCGGTTGCAGCCGCCAGCAGTTAAAGTGTACGCCGAGCAACAGGCAATACCCGTCTGGCAGCCACACAAGCTTTCAGAGATGTTGCCGCAGCTGACCGCCTTGGCACAAAAAGGCCCTATTGCTGGCGTGCTCGTTAGCTACGGTAATATGATCACGCCAGATATTTTGTCATTATTTACTCCTGGCATTATCAATATGCACCCGTCACTACTGCCCCGTTATCGTGGGCCGTCGCCCATGGAAGCTGCGCTACTAAATGGGGATACACAAACTGGTATCAGCCTCATGCTGCTTGACCGCCGCATGGATGCCGGACCAATTTATGCACAAAAGAGCCTACCATTAACTGGGCTGGAAACTAAACCGCAACTTTACGATACCTGTGCAGATGAAGGTGCTCAGTTTCTTGCACAGCAACTGCCAGCTATCCTTCGCGGGGAGCTCCAGCCGGCCCCTCAAAATGAGACTGAGGCTACCTACTGTAGCCTGCTCTCAAAGCACGATATGCCTTTGCGGCCTGACACCCGCACCGCCGAGGAGCTAGAACGCAAAATACGCGCACACCAAGGGTTCCCAAAAACAACAGCTACTGTGCTTGGGCAGCGTATTATTATCTTGGCAGCTACGGTAGCGACGGAGCCGCCACAAAACCCATCACCACTCGATATCCCATGTAAAAATGGCACATGGCTGCATATCACCCGGCTCATAGCTGAAAACGGCAAGCAAATGGATAGCGAGTCGTTTTTACGCGGATATGCCCGCTAGCAGCGCAAAAAGCATGGCTTAGCTAAAAACAAATCGCCTCTTATACGAGGCGATCTTTGTTTTGTAAGATTTCGGCAACTATCTCATCTAATGCTTCTTTGACCGTTTCCTGGTAGTTTGGGCGGTTGACATCTAGCCAGCGCAATGCCGCATATGCTCCAAGTACTTTCGTGTCGTCTGGGGTAGACCCTGTTTGTGCAATCAGATCTTGGAAGCGCTGTTCCTGCTGATAATTTGGCACGTGCTGCGCAAAGAATGCATCAATTACCTGGCGGTTGTTATCTATAATACCTTCAAATTCGGCCAACTGCGCATCACTCATGCCTTCCGCTAGCCGTGGACCGACTCGGCGCTCCAATTCAGCATGAATATGTTGTAAAAACTCTGCCTTATGCTCTTCCGGCATACCGCCAAGCCCAATTTGTTCAAGAAAGTCATTGTTTAGTTCGATCATTGCCTTCGTCCCTTCTTTTAGGTATTATAGCAAATTTCTATTACTATGCCTGCTGATTGTTGTATTTATTGTACACTTCCTCAACAATCCGCGCTAAATCACGGCGCTGGTGCGACTCTAATGCACGCCCATCGCGCCCAACTGGCACCGCAACATTGCGCTCACCATGCACAACCGACTTAAGGCTAATGCCGCGGCTCCGTAGGTTGGTTGTTAGCTCTTGACGATACTGGTCATCCCCTGTTAACGATGTGTATTTTTCAGCATTAACCCCTATAAGGCGCAAATACTCTTGTGTCTCGCCAGTTTCTAGTGCGTACTCAAGGTCTGATGTAATCGCTACCCGTTCTGCCATAGCATTCGCGGTAGCAAAACCAGCCGCTGCTGCCACACCGCCAATTGCGGCGACGGCGCCAGGATTAGTACGCAGCATCTCATAGGTATGTGATAGCCCCGAACCGATACTTTCACCTACACTCGTACGTGGAGCTGATTCCGGCGAAGCACTGCCGCTCTCTGTGGCAGGGTTCATGCTATGTTCAGGAGTAGCTGCCTCCGGAGTAATATTTGGCGTCGCTTCTGGCTGTGGCGCCATATCCGTGTGCGTAGAGCCCAGTCCAAGACGCTCCTGAACTTGCTCAGCAACATCAGGTGGCAAATTGCCTGCCTGGGTGATACCATACCCACCTAGCTGCGGATCTTCATAAGCAACACCACGATCGACAAGACTCTGCATGAATGTCCTGTCACTCATTAGTGCCTCTTGCTGCTCTGGGGTAGCGCCAAATTCCTGGAATGTTTGATACCAGCCTTCACCAGACTCCACCTGCAACGCATCAGGTGACACACGTGGCGACATTTCGCTAGTAGTTACCTGGTTAACGGTCTTCACTACTGGCTGTGGTGCATTCGGTAGCTCCATAGCCTGTTTCATCTCACTAAACATACCTACACGCTCTAATGCACCAATGCCAATGCCGGCGCCACTAGAAACCAGAGCTAACCCGCCCATCACCGTCGCCATGCGCTTGTTCCTATCGGCAAATTCATAGCGGGCATTGCGGCGATTCTGCTGCAGTGCAAAAATCTGCTCGACTGCATCTTTCGGAGCAGTTTTCATAAGTTCGGCATAACCATCTAGCCCGGTAGCATCGTTACGCTTGTATACTTCAGCGCGGCGTGATACATAGGCTTTCGAACTACGGTAGGCTGCGCGAACCCCTAGTGCGACTCCAGCGCCCGTACCAAAAGCACCGGCGATACCACCTGCAGCCACAGCAACTGTGCCACCACCTGCAGCCATACCAACGCCAATAAGTATTTTCTGCATACGGCTGCGTTCAGCATACCACTCCATCACACGGCCAAAGCGGCCTTGCGTCATGGCGCCGTGCACTCGCGTAGCAAGAACTTTATCTTGCAGGGCAAGGTCCTGAAAAAGAGCCTCTCGGAGATCACCTTTCTCACTGTCACTCATGTGGCCTTCGTGCTGAGAACTATCCAGCGTCTGAGCCACTTTATGCGCAAGATCAGCCTGACGTTCTTGGTAAATTTCCGTGAGCAATTCTTTCTCACGCGATGTTTTCGCATATTCAGCAATAAATTCTACTGGAGTTTGGCGGCTACGTTGGCCATCCTCTCCTGGCTGGTTTCGGCTCTGGTGCCATTCATCCAAAGCCTGTTCTAATCGCTGCCTATCAGCTACGTCGCTATCTTGACCACCATCAGTTTCGGCGCGGCGGCTCAACTTGTGTGCCGCATCACGCAATAATTCGCCAAACGTCTTGCCCTTTTGACGTTCCGCTTCAGCCACTGCTACAACGCTACGAATATCGCTCAACATTCGCAGTTGACCACGGTCTAATGATATACGGCTACCTTCAGTATCTACTTCTGATAGGTTTTCTGTTGCCTTTGTGTCAACATCTTCACTGGTGAGCTCTGGGGCATCGGGCAGCTCATCTTCACCAGTATGTTGTGTGTTATGCAATATCTCTTTACTACTTTTCCCCTGTCCAGCTGGCCTTCCATAGCCACGATTACCGCTTAGATCCCTTGCCTGCTGTTGTAATAATTTTGTAGCAATATCCAGATCTTCACCAGCTAGCTTTTGGATATCATTATATGCTGCTTCAAGCCTCACTAGCTGCTGGGCGCCCCTCTTATTTAGCCATTTCTTATCACTGCGTAGTTTATTCTGTATTTCCTCCTGGTCAGTAAGCGCATGCCCTTCTTCTTGGTTAGCCCGCAGCTCAGAAAGAGCTGCAAACCCCTTAGTAGCTAGCTTCATCCTGTTTTCTAGCTGCTTCTGCTCAGAATTTTTGCCATAAATCTCGCGCGCGGCTGCTTCATCACCGCCACGCAGTGCTAGCTCTAGCAGCTGTGCGTCGCTCTCACGCTGCACGCCATCCACAACCTGCTGTATTTTGTTGATTTTGATTTCTTGCGCACCCCGCTCATACTGCTCATACGCTTCCTGGGCCTCTGCGGCATCTAGTGAAACAGCAGTAAATTCAGCATCTTGCTTACCGCTAAACTCTAACGGTAGATACTCTCGCTGCATCTGAAGCCGTGCCGCTTCTTGCTCCTTTTCTATAATGCGACGCTGATACTTATTATATTCTGCTTCTTCAAGTAGTCTGCGCCCCCTGTTTAGCCTATCCCAGCCGCTCATGGTAGGCTCACCCGTTGCATTTCGACCTAATTGCTCACTCATTATCTTTTTCTTTCGTTTTTCATCAGTTACTACTACAAATAATAGTAGTAATTTTACCATAACTAGCACAAAAATACAACGCTAGCTGGCCTCACTACTAGCGTGCCGCAGACGTTATGCACGCTTGCGTGCCACAAAATCTCCAATATTACACCACCTACCAAGTAAAAAAGCCACGACCGCCGCAAGTAAAATCACTGCTACCCATAAATAGTAGGTTTCCGGCTTAGATAAATCATTAGCAGTAGCTTGAAAAGCGATATTTAGCGCCGCATGAACAGCAGCACATGTAACCACACGCTGCTTCCAGCTGCCCGCCCATATTGACGCCATCGCAATATCAAGCAGCACCGTCGATAACACAAACAATAGCACATACCATGGCCCAAGCGTAAAATATTGGATATGGCACAAGCCAAAAAACACACCGTTAATTACCACATTAACCCACGGGCCGACTTTTGCCGACAGCGCTCGATACATCACTCCTCGGTAGCCGGCCTCTTCGGCCCAAGAGCCAAAAGACATACAAATAATTAACGCTAAAGCCGCCCAAGGCCCACTCCAGCCTTCTGGTAATACAGGGCTGTCTCCTGTCGGTATACTGACCAAACAAGCTCCAATTATTATAACGACTACTGCCATTGTCGACAGCCAGCTCCGACGCTTAGCCACCTTTGGTGCACTTGGCGGCTGCGGAGGGAACCACTGTGGCACTACCACCCAGCACACAATAGCCGCGAGCAGCGGGCCAAGCATTACCAAAGGAAGCAATACATCTGATATGCCTACTAGCGGCTGCACAAACCGCATTGCGAGTGAACACGGCACCATAAGGACAACCCACAAGGTGGCAAGCGCATAGGGGCGTCCTGTTTGGTTACGTGATAGTGATGGTCTCTTTTGCATGAGCAGTCTCCTCGTGAATTATGAGTAATATCACTGCTCAATGTACTATAGAAAACTATATAATACAATCAATTATACAAAAGTCAACCGTTAGTTTACTAAACCTATAGTGTACGTTGCACGACTTCACGGCTGAAGAATTCGACGGTATCGCCCTCCTCAAGGAGTACCTTCTTATGAGTGCGCAAACTAAGGCCACACATTTCGCCCTCAAAGACCTCTTTGGCTTCCTGCTGCTGACGTTGTACACGAATCACCTCTACCTCGGCAATCTCCTGGCCTTTACGCAAAACGCGAGCCTGCATGCCAGCCGCTACCTTGCCGCTTGTTACCTCACCACCGGCAATTACTTCGTCGCGCATGGTACGGAACACACCCTTAATCGTCAAGCTACCCAGCTTGGTCTCCACTACTTCTGGGGCCAACAAAGCCTCCATGCTATGCCGCGCATCGTCGAGTAGCTCATAAATAATTGTATAGAGCCGCACCTGCACCTTGTCACGCGCACCAAGCCGCTTAACTGCTGGTGGCAAGTCAACGTTAAATCCATAGATCACCGTGTTTGCATCAGAAGCAGCCAAGCGAATATCATTTTCTGAAATATTACCGATGCCGCTTGAAATAACCCGCAACGTTACTTCGCCGCCAGTCTCGATCAGCTTCAGGCTATCAATAACCGATGTTAGCGACCCCTGCACATCAGCACGCACGATAACGTTAAAGTCTTTAGCGTCGTGCTTTTGGTTCATCATCTTAAGCAGGTCTGCGCCGGTGATATTGGTACTGGCAGCCTGCCTTTCAGCGTCAATCTTAGCTTGTGCCGCCTTTTGTCGTGCCTGGCGTTCATTCTTCACCAAGTAAAAGGCTTCACCAAACTGAGGCACATCCTTAAATCCAGTCACCGTTACTGGCGTTGACGGACCGGCCACCTTCAATGGCTCACCCTTAAAGTTTTGCATGGTACGAACTTTACCATACACCGAGCCAGCCACTATATATGAACCTGGCGTTAATTTACCATGCTCCACAAGCAACCCAACGACTGCACCCCGGCCGGTTTCCATATGTGCTTCGATCACCAGCCCTTCAGCCGGAGTTTTCTCGTCTGCACGGAGTTCTTCCATATCAGCCACCAGCAGCACCATATCCATAAGCTTATCAAGCCCTTGGCCGCTCTTTGCACTTACCTCCACCATCACGGTGTCGCCACCCCACTCTTCGGGGTTAAGCCCATGTTCACTAGCCAGCTGCGTCTTCACTAGCTGCGGGTTAGCCGTTTCTTTGTCCATCTTGTTAATCGCGACAATAATACGGGCGTTAGCATTCCGCGCAAACCGAATCGCCTCTACCGTTTGTGGCTTTACGCCATCATCTGCTGCCACTACAATAATGACAACATCCGTTAGTACTGCACCATGCTGACGAAGCGCTGCAAATGCTTCGTGCCCAGGGGTATCTAGCAAAGTAATACTGCGGCCGTTGCGCTCTGCCTGGTAGGCGCTAATGTGCTGGGTAATCCCTCCAGCCTCTTGGTCAACCGTCTTCTTGTTTAGGATAGCATCGAGCAAGCTTGTTTTACCGTGGTCAACATGCCCCATCACCGCAACAATCGGTGGGCGCTCAACGCCTTCTCCTACAATCTGATGTTTTGGCCGCGCCTGTGTCGAGTCGCCACCACCACTGCGCTGCTGCAAGTCAACGTCAATCCCAAGCTCTTCCACAATAATCGTAGCTGTCTCAAAATCAATACGCTGATTGATTGTTGCCACAATACCATTTTTAAACAACTCACCGATCAACGACGTAACCGATAACTGCAGGGTGTCTGCCAGTTCACCGACGGTAATTGAATCGGAAATAATAACTTTTTTTTCTGCCATATTTTGCCCCATTTCTGGTGCACCACCTCGGGTGCTACTACTTAATTTATTGAATCATTGTGCTTCCTTTTGTCACTTTTTACGCCAAAAGCGGCACCGCCTCGCAAGGCCGTAGACGTGCCGCTTTTACTGCCGTGATGTCTTATTTTGCAAGACTAAGTGAGATCTTGCGGTTGTCTTTATCGATATCAAGCACGACAAAGTCTTTACGCTCGTTCAATGTAAAGACCTTCTCCGGATCGGTGCCGTCACCACCCAGTTCGCTTACGTGCACCAGCGCTTCCACAGCTGGGCTAATCTGCACAAATGCACCAAACGGTGTAATGCGGGTTACGGTGCCTTCTACGGTGTCGCCCTTGCTGAACTTCTCAGCTTCACTTAGCCATGGGTCTTCAGTCAACTGCTTGATACTGAGGCTGAGGCGCTCCTTGTCGATAGCAATAATTTTTGCTTCGATGACATCACCAACCTTCACGTAATCACTTGGGCTATTTACACGCTCCCATGAGATCTCTGAAATGTGAATCAAGCCTTCAATGCCTTCAACGTTTACAAAGGCACCAAAGTCAACCACGCCAGTAACAACACCCTTCACTGTGTCGCCAACGCTCAGCTGCTCAAATCGCTCAGCAATACCTTCCTTAACTGCTTCCTTTTCAGAGAAAATCAGCTTGTTTGCCTTGCGGTCAACGTCCAAGATACGCACTTTCATTTCTTTGTTTACTAGTGCGTTCAAGCGCTGCAGAATCTCATCTTTGTCACTTGAGCCAACACGTGGGTAGTTTTCAGCAGAAAGCTGCGAAACTGGCAAGAACCCGTTAACGCCTTCGTACTCTACTAGCAGACCACCGCGGTTTGCGCTGTATGGTGTGACGGTAATAATTTCACCTGACTCCATCTTGGCAGCAACTTCGTTCCAACCACGGTCCTTAGCAGCCTTCTTCAAGCTCAAAAGTACAAATCCGTTATCAAGCTCTGTGTCTACGATACTCGCAGTTACTTCATCGCCGATATCATACTTGCGAGAAAAGCTTACTTCACGACGTGGCACGTACCCAACGCCGCGAGCGCCCAAGTCAATTAGTACTTCATGTTTTTTAATAGACAACACGTGGCCGACAATTGTCTCACCAGTGGTTAGTTGCTTCACATCATCACCTGCTTGAGCCAGCAGGTCATCCATTGTTATAGTGGCTTTAGCCATAAGTCTAGTCCTAGACTCCTTCCTTACTATTGATATTATATGTACTGTAGTGATAAATCACTACACAAACACTACCCCCAGTCTATCACATCTGGGGGTAGTTATCAAACGTATATAAGCGTAGTAGCGCAGCGGTGAAATACGTTATAAAATCGCTTCTTTTTTGAGGTATGAGCGGATATATACCGCACCCGATCCGATAAGAGCTGCTAGCACTAACAATGGCGCGATTACATCAAACATACCAGTTTGCGGCAAGGCTTCTGTGCCGGCAGCCGGACGACCTTCTGGCTGCGAGTGGCTAGTAGCATTCGCGTTTGTCTCAGCTTGGCTTGCTGCTGGAGCAGCTGTTTGATTTGCTGGCTCGCTGGTCTTCTTTGATGGCTCCGTAGCTTTGTTAGTTGCAGCTGCTGGAGCAGTCTTTGGCTTATCTTCATTTGATTTGGCAGTATCTGCGGTAGCAACTTGCTTGTTCTGTTCAGCATTCTGTTGTGATTGCTGCTTCTGGTCTGCACTGCCCTTTGTTACCTGAGCACTGTTTGCAGCTTTACGCTCTTCCTCGCGTACCTTTGCAACCCGTTCTGTGCTGGTGCTAGTGTTTGCCTGTTTACCCTTAAACTGTTGTGCCAGAAAGTTGATCGATACTACACTGAGTACCATAAAAATGGCGGCAACTCCGGCAAAAACCGTCATACTTTTCTTTCGCTGCGTACTGTAATCCATATCAGATAGTATACTCCTCACCCCTCATATGTTCAAGTAATTTAATCACTTTATTTGGCCATTTACAGCGCATGCGATGTGCTATACTAAACAACATAATTATGAATTCTGCTACCGAGTCTATTGTGTCACAATTTCCCCAGCTTACATTCCAACCTACCACTACGGGCAGCTGCTGGGATGGCGAACGACGTATTGTGTACATCGACCAAACCGATAGTACTGCTATTGTGCTCCACGAAATCAGTCATGCACTCCTGCGGCACCGCCACTACCGACGCGACATAGAGCTATTGCAGCTCGAGGCAAGTGCTTGGCAACAAACAATGCTGCTTGCCCGCGACCTAGATCTACTCATACCAAAGCTTGAAGAAACCGCTACTACAGCGCTCGACTCTTATCGCGACTGGCTGTATGCCCGCAGCCAATGCCCGCGCTGCCAGCACACCGGCGTTCAATCTACTGTAGATACCTATCGCTGCCTGGTTTGCCTCGCCCATTGGCGAGTAAACGAGGCTCGAGTCTGTGGCCTTAAACGTGTTCGCATCTCCTAGAATGTCCAGGTGTCATCCTCCTGGCGCTTCACCATATAACCAATAAAGCTAAAACCACATGAGACTATCACCCATGTGGTTTTTTGGTTGCTTTCGCAGTTACGCCGCTGCTGCAACTCCTTCAGTTTTCTTCACTCGTCGTGAAATGCGTCCGCCCTTTGCGCCAGCAATACGCGCCAGTTCAGGGTTTGCTGCGAATCCACCAGTTCGGCCATTCTTACCACCCTTTGCACCAATTCGAGCGTAAAAGTTTGGGTCTCGCTCTAGATTTTTTTGCTTTGCTTTTAGTCCGCCAGCCTTCGTTCCAGCCATTTTCGTCCTCCATTGCCACCCGAATGGGAGCGTTTTTAATGTTTTTTCAGGGGTACATCACATGTGATATGTGTATGTTTATAATTTAACATAGCTTATGGTTTTTGTCAATATTTACATAAACATTATTTTATTTTATTTATATTATTGCAATTATTCGCCCCATGGTATATTATAAAAATAGTTCGCTAACCCTAGTGAGCTAGTATGAAAAACAAAACAGCCCCAACTGCGAGAGGGGCTGTTTTTATTATCACTACGGCTCTACACTACAGGCTAGCATATCTCTATCTATTAGCCATATTCTGAGGGGTGTGGTGGCGCAAAAGACTAACAAGGTTATCTTAAATTTTTTATAGTATCGTCGCACAATATTACTATATTTAGATAATCCCACCTGTTAACTAAAAATAACCACAACGTAAAAGCTGTGGTTATTTTCATTACAAGCAGCAGAACAATATGGCGCGCCCTACTACTTATCTTGATTTACTTTACTAGGCCTTAAACCTCTCTACAAGCGCGGAGATGCCCATTTCCATATAAGATAGCCTGGGCTTCTCTCAGGCTCCATCACTACCTACTTCATCTAAACCACCATCCTTCTATTAGAGGCTTAAGTGTGCCAGCCATGACGCCTCAAAACTATAAAAGGCAACCATTCTCTAACGTCCACCCCCACCCTTACTCATCCTCTAAAGAGCGTTGCCTTGCGCCATACAAGCCTTGAAGCTATCATGAAGCGCAGTATAGCAAACGCCTGGGTCGCTCTACCAGCCACCCAAGCTATATAAAAGTGCATTTAAGCAGCTAAAGACCTACCTGGCTTAACGTATCCCGACCTGAAGCCCACAGTAGGCCAGATTCTTTACCTACCGCCACTCAACCATTGCCACAAAAGAAAAAGACCTTCCTACTCGGAAGGTCTTTTTATAATTCGGCACCGTGCTAGTTTCCCACTTTCGCAGTATAATCGCCGCTGAGGAGCTTGACTTCTGTGTTCGGAATGGTAACAGGTATTTCCTCCTCGCCATGGGCACCGAAGTAAAACCTCATACTAACGCATAATGTCTTACTTCGATGTCCGGCATAGCCAGTGCAGTATATAATTTAACAATTGCGGTATGCGTGTGCACACCAATTACTAGTTAAGTCTACCTTATCTAGTCCATTTATACAAGATAAATGTCTAGATAAGGACATAAAAAGGCAATGGGACTGTTAGTACGCTTCAGCTCCATGTGTTACCACACTTCCACCTTGCGCCTATCAAACTGATAGTCTTTCAGTGTCCTCATAGGGAAATCTTATCTTGAAGTTGGCTTCGCGCTTAATATGCTTTCAGCGCTTATCCATTCCGAACATAGCTACTCGACAATGCAGCAGGTGGCCACAATCGATACACCAGAGGTTCGTCCGCCCCGGTCCTCTCGTACTAGGGGTAGATCTTCTCAAATTTCCTAACGTCCATACCGGATATAAACCGAACTGTCTCACGACGTTCTGAACCCAGCTCGCGTACCACTTTAATCGGCGAACAGCCGAACCCTTGGAAGGTGCTCCCCCTCCAGGATGTGATGAGCCGACATCGAGGTGCCAAACAGCGCCGTCTATGTGAACTATTGGGCGCTATAAGCCTGTTATCCCCAGGGTAACTTTTATCCGTGTGCGCTGTCGATCCCACATTCATGTACAAATGTACGTACAGCGGATCACTTGCTCCGACTTTCGTCTCTGATTGGAATGTACTCCTCACAGTCAAGCTGGCTTATGCGCATACACTATCACTTCGATTTCCATCCGAAGCTAGCCAACCTTTGAACGCCTCCGCTACTCTTTAGGAGGCAACCGCCCCAGTTAAACTACCCACCATACACGGTCCTCTAACCGGATAACGGTCAGAGTGAGATCAAGATCACAACAAGGGTGGTATTTCACCTGGCGCCTCCACAAATACTGGCGTATCTGCTTCAAAGGCTCCCACCTATGCTACACATGTTGTAACCCGGATCAATGTAAAGCTGTAGTAAAGCTCCATGGGGTCTTTTCGTCCTGGTACGGACAGACGGCATCTTTACCGCCAATGCACTTTCACCGAGTCCTTCGCTGAGACAGTGCCCACATGATTACTCCATTCGTGCGGGTCAGAACTTACCTGACAAGGAATTTCGCTACCTTAGGACGGTTATAGTTACCGCCGCCGTTCACCGGGGCTTCAGTTTGCACCGTGAAGCACTCCCCTTAACCTTCCAGCACCGGGCAGGAGTCAGCCCCTATACATCCACTTTCGTGTTAGCAGAGACCTGTGTTTTTGATAAACAGTTCCGTGGGCTCTTTTGCTGCGGCCCCCACATCGTTAGATACGAAGACTTATCGCGTTCAAAAAAGCTATTAGCTCTATCTCAGAGAAAAGATTATTTTTAAAGATACTCTATCATTCACTGAGTGAACGCGGCTCATATCCACCGAAGTGGGGGCAGACCTTATCCCGAAGTTACGGTCGCTGTATTGCCGAGTTCCTTAGCGAAGGTTCACTCGTAAGCCTGAGTCTACTCGACTCGAGCACCTGTGTTGGTTTGCGGTACGGGCCGCATAAATCATACATATACCTGCTTTTCTAGCCAGTGCCTTTTCCAGAATCGTCATTCTAAGAATAACTTTCATTCCCTTTGCGTTCCCGCTAGGTTAGACGGATACATACCATGAATCCGCTCCGAATATCTCACCGTGAACAGTATATAAATTTATACGGGTTCAGGAATATTAACCTGATGTCCATCGCCTACGCTCTGCGCCTCGGCTTAGGCCCGACTAACCCTGAGATGATTACCATAGCTCAGGAAACCTTGCTCTTACGGCCGATAGGATTCTCACCTATCTTATGGTTACTCATTCCAGCATTCTCACTTCCTACCGCTCCACCCAACTTTCCAGTTGAGCTTCGCCGCTGATAGGAACGCTCCTCTACCACTGCATGCAAAGCATACAATCCATATCTTCGGTAGTACACTTAGCCCCGTTACATTTTCCACGCAGAACCTCTTGACTAGTGAGCTGTTACGCACTCTTTAAATGAATGGCTGCTTCTAAGCCAACATCCTAGCTGTTTAAGAAATTCCACCTTGTTTCCCACTTAGTGTACATTTAGGGACCTTAGATGATGGTCTGGGCTGTTTCCCTTTTGAGCACCGATCTTAGCACCGATGTTCTAACTGCCATGATTACACCAACGGTATTCGTAGTTTGTTAACGGTGGGTACAGTTGCCCGCCCCAGTCGTTTACAGAGCTCTACCCCCGTTGGCTACTACATGACGCTAGCCCTAAAGCTATTTCGAGGAGAACCAGCTATCTCCGAGTTCGATTGGCATTTCACCGCTAACCACAGGTCATCCGAGCACTTTGCTGCGTACGACGGTTCGGTCCTTCACTACCTATTACAGTAGCTTCAACCTGCCCATGGTTAGGTCACCCGGTTTCGGGTCTAATCCCGTGCACTATGGTCGCCCTATTCAGGCTCGCTTTCACTATGGCTCCGTCACTTGACTTAACCTTGCGCACGAAATTAACTCGCTGGATCGTTCTACAAAAAGCACGCCGTCACCCGGGCAAGCCCGAGCTCCGACTCCTTGTAGGCACACAATTTCAGGATCTATTTCACTCCCCTCCCGGGGTTCTTTTCACCTTTCCATCGCTGTACTAGTTCACTATCGATCGTATATTATATTTAGCCTTGGCTGGTGGTCCAGCCGGATTCAGACAGGGTTTCTCGTGCCCCGCCCTACTCGAAAAAACATGTATAAAGTCCGCATTGTTTTCGTATACACGACTTTCACGTTCTTTGGTTAGTCATTCAAACTATTCTACTAACAACGCGATTTTCTTACTTTACCAGCCAATGATAGTTGACTGTCGCAATTCAGATGCTTGAACAAGTTCAAGTCTCTGAATTGGTCACATGTAATTTCACAACCCCTTATTATGTATTCGCCTATCAGCTTATCTCAAAAGAGAAACATATAAGGTTTGGGCTCTTACGATTTCGCTCGCCACTACTTTCGTAATCGTTATTTACTTTCTTTTCCTCATCCTACTAAGATGTTTCAGTTCAGATGGTTCCCGCCTACTATCCTATGTGTTCAGATAGCGGTGACCAGGCATGACCCTGGCCGGGTTTCCCCATTCGGAGATCTCCGGATCAAAGCTTGTTGGCAGCTCCCCGAAGCTTATCGCAGTCTTCCACGTCCTTCATCGGTAATATACGTCTAGGCATCCATTGTGTGCCCTTGAGTACCTTTTTATGCATTGACTTAACTAGTAATTGCTATGCAAAAACTTGCCGTCAATTGTTAAAAAATATCGTTTCTTATCCTGATTGTTAATATGCAATCTCGCGCACTTGAGTGCGCATGAAATAACACCAAAACTTTGATATCACCTCATTCACTCTCAAGTTGTTTCTTAATTCTAGCGTAACAACTTCTATTTGTCTAGTAGTTTTTCGCTTTTAGTCTTGCAGTTAATTTAACTGCTGCCAGAGGTTCTTTTCGAACATTCGCCTTAACTGTTTTTAATTGTACCGAATGAATTTTGCATTTGCAAGTACTTTTTTAAAGATTTTTTAAATCTTTTCTTGCACCACATCCGCTCATAAGGACAATAAAAAACGACCACATGGTCGCTACCTACAGTAAAACTGTGGTGGGCGCTGAGGGGCTCGAACCCCCGACCCCTTCGGTGTAAACGAAGTGCTCTAGCCAACTGAGCTAAGCGCCCTTGCTATAATTTGTTAATGGTGGGCGATGAGGGACTTGAACCTCCGACCTCGTCATTATCAGTGACGCGCTCTAACCAGCTGAGCTAATCGCCCTCATACATATCTTGGTGGAGTGTCGTAGACCGAAGCCTACTCCACCCCATATTTGGTGGAGCAACGGGGACTCGAACCCCGGACCCCCTGCTTGCAAAGCAGGTGCTCTAGCCAACTGAGCTATTGCCCCATCTCTTCAAGACTTTTTTATTTTAGCGTACAAAAATTATAAATGCAAGTGTATAATTGAAAATATGTATGAATTCAGTTTTGCATCATTTTTCTTCGGAATACTCATTGTGATAGCAGGTGCTTGCTTTGCGGTGTTCCATAAACCAATCGCAGATAATGTCGGGAGTGGCGTTTCAGATTACAGTCGCTACAAGCTTGCAGGACTCATTGCAACAGGAGTGGGCTTTCTCATTATGACAAATCTACACGCAACTATTTTGCGCTTTATCTTCAAGGCAGTATTCCCTTCACTCTAGCTTTGCATATAAATTTAAAAGAGCTCACTAGCGAGCTCTTTTTTAAAGATAATTTATCAATTACTACCTACTAAAAAGGCACCACAATCGGTGCCTTTTCATTAACAACTTAGTTGTGCAAATCATCGGTTATATGAACCTTTTTGTGAACTTTGTCTTGCCTTATAGAAAAGGTAATTTGTTATGTAAGTTCAGGCATAACAACAAGACCGACCTAGCTCTACTAGAGATTTCTCTGCTAGCAGGCATATATTCTCCCTAGAAAGGAGGTAATCCATCCGCACCTTCCGGTACGGATACCTTGTTACGACTTAACCCCAATCATGCCCCCCACCTTAGGCCGACGAATCGGACTTCGGGTGTTGGTCACTTTCATGGTTTGACGGGCGGTGTGTACAAGACCCGGGAACGTATTCACCGCAACTTGCTGATCTGCGATTACTAGCGATTCCGACTTCAAAGAGGCGAGTTTCAGCCTCTTATCCGAACTGGGACTAGCTTTGATGCGATTTGCTTCACCTCGCGGCTTCGCTGCGCATTGTACTAGCCATTGTATCACGTTTCTAGCCCAGGACGTAAGGGAAATACTGACCTGACATCATCCCCTCCTTCCTCCCCGTTACCGGGGCAGTCCAAGTAGAAAAATACAACTACTTGCAAGGGTTGCGCTCGTTGATGGACTTAACCAAACATCTCACGACACGAGCTGACGACGGCCATGCATCACCTGTCACAGGGTTCCAAAAGGCACAGTCTGCTTTCGCAGACCTTCCCTGGATGTCAAGCCCTGGTAAGGTTCTTCGTTTATCATCGAATTAAAGAACATGATCCACCGCTTGTGCGGGTCCCCGTCAATTCCTTTATGTTTTAGCCTTGCGGCCGTACTCCACAGGCGGGATACTTAACGCGTTAGCTTCGCTACTGAAGGGGTCGATACCTCAAACAGCTAGTATCCATCGTTTACGGCGTGGACTACCCGGGTATCTAATCCGGTTCGCTCCCCACGCTTTCGTGCCTTAGCGTCAGAAATAGCCCAGTAACCTGCCTACGCCATCGGTGTTCTTTCTAATATCTACGGATTTCACTCCTACACTAGAAATTCCAGTTACCTCTGCTATTCTCGAGTTTACCAGTTTGAATAATAGCCTGTATGGTTGAGCCACCAGATTTCACTATTCACTTAATAAACCGCCTACGCAACTCTTTACGCCCAGTCACTCCGGATAATGCTCGCACCCTACGTATGACCGCGGCTGCTGGCACGTAGTTAGCCGGTGCTTATTCATGAGTTACCGTCATATTCTTCACTCATAAAAGAAGTTTACAACCCGAAGGCCTTCATCCTTCACGCGGCGTTGCTCCATCAGGCTTTCGCCCATTGTGGAAGATTCCTCACTGCTGCCTCCCGTAGGAGTCTGGACCGTGTCTCAGTTCCAGTCTGGCTGATCATCCTCTCAGACCAGCTACGGATCGTTGGCTTGGTAGGCCATTACCCTACCAACTACCTAATCCGACGCGGGCTCCTCCCAAAGCAGATAAATCCTTTAATCCGAAGACCATATGCGGTATTAGCCACCCTTTCGGGCAGTTATCCCTCACTTTGGGGTAGATTCCCACGCGTTACTCAGCCGTCCGCCGCTCGCCGCCAAATAGTAAACTATTCGCGCTGCCGCTCGACTTGCATGTGTTAGGCACGCCGCCAGCATTCATCCTGAGCCAGGATCAAACTCTCCATAAAAAAATACACGTTTATCTAATACAATAAGCGTGCTTGACTCAATTCATATAACTGACGATGATAATTGCACAACTAAATTGTTAATGTTCCAAAAGTAATTTTGGGTAGCCTTTCTTGGTTTCATCAGCTGGGTTTCTGTCTTGCTGTCCGTTAGGCTAATACGTACTATACCGAACCTGAATGGAAGCGTCAACACTTTTTTCATATTATTTTAGTGTAAAAAACACAACTGAAGCAATTGTAGCGCCAACAAGTGCTCCAACTACTACTTCTACAGGGGTGTGGCCCTTTGCAATATGTAGTTGAGGAAGTTCTGGTTGGACAGCTTTACTGAGTTTATTAAGCCTAAGACCCTGCTCACCAGATGAGCGGCGCACCATTACAGCGTCATACATAACAATCATCGCCAAAACACCAGCTATAGCAAACAGCGCAGAATCTATCCCTTCCTCCAGTCCTATATATACAGCGAGGCTGACCACTGTTGCGCTATGTGCACTTGGCATACCGCCAGAAACATAGAGCTTATTAAACACCTTGATACTGCGCGTCTTAATGGCAGCATATACATATTTTCCCCCCTGTGCCACTACCCAGGCGAGTAGTGGCACAATAAGATAGAGGTTCATTATTTTTTAGTCTCCTCTTCTGTGTCATGCGATAGCAGTCCCACAGAAGCAACACGATCATCATCGGCAACCCGCATGATGCGTACACCTTGTGTGGTACGACCAAGTGTTGGTACATCCTGAACCGCCACACGAATTGTCTGACCGTTTAGCGAGATTAGAAGTACTTCGTCTACACTCGCGTCCACCGTCTGCACTGAGACGATCGAGCCCGTCTTTCCTGTGACGGCCGCTGCCTTAATACCAACTCCGCCACGCTTATGTGCTGGGAAGTTCGATATTTTGGTCATTTTTCCGTAGCCCTGCTCGCTAACAACTAATACCTTTTGGGTGTCATCGACAACATCCATGCCAACAACAACATCATTTGGCCTCAAGCGAACACCGCGCACACCTCGAGCAGAACGCCCCATAGATCGCACTTCAGATTCTGGGAATCGAATCGCCTGCCCTGCAGAAGTTGAGATTAGAATGTCGTTATTTCCAGAGGTCTGCTTAATCCATCGCAGTTCATCACCGTCCTCAAGTTTAATCGCAATCAGTCCATTTGTCCTGATATTTGCGTAGTCGCTCAGCGGAGTCTTCTTGATAGTCCCCTTGCAGGTTGTCATAAAGAGATACCCTTCGACGGTATCAGCTGGTCGACCTTGATTGATAATTGAGGTAATCTTCTCTTCTGGCTGCAATTGCAGAAGGTTCACTGCCGCAACACCCTTTGCGGACAAGCTTGCCGCCGGAACCTCAAAGGCACGCAAACGGAACACTCTACCTCGGTTAGTAAAGAAGAATAGATTGTCATGCGTTGACGCTGGAACCAGCTGTGCAATAACATCCTCTTCTTTCGTGGCCATACCTCGCTTACCTTTTCCACCACGATTTTGCTTGCGATATTCTTTCAACGATGTACGTTTTATATAATTCTCTGTTGTGAGTAATATAACACTATCTTCTTCTGGAATTAGCTCTTCATCGCTAAATTTCCCCAGTTCATGGTTGATAATTTTACTACAACGATCATCACCATACTTCTCTTTCACCTCAAGAAGCTCATTTTTAATGATGTCAAAAATCTTACGTTCGTCTGCTAAAATTCCTTCTAATTTTTCGATTAGTGCTAGTAGTTCGCGTAGTTCGTTCTCTACCGCTTCACGCTCCAAGCCGGTCAATCGACGGAGCTGCATCGCGAGGATAGCCTTGGCCTGAATCTCAGATAGCCCGAACTTCTGCATCAAAGCCACTTCAGCTTCTGGCTGCGTTTTACTAGCACGAATCGTTTTAATCACTTCATCGATGTGATCAAGCGCGATCTTGTATCCTTCCAAAATATGCGCCCGAGCTTTGGCTTTCTTTAATTCAAACTCGGTTCGGCGACGCACTACTTTCTGGCGATGCTTCACAAACTCCTGTAGCATGTCCTTTAACCCCAGGATGCGAGGCTGAATTCCATCAACAAGCGACAGCATGTTGTAATTAAAGTTCGTTTGCATTGCAGTCAGCTTATACAGCTGGTTGAGCACCTTCTTTGGGTAGGCATCTTTCTTCAGACGGATAACAATACGAACATTACCGCGAGAACTCTCATCGTTAAGGTCGGCAATCGCGGTCAGCTTCTTTTCTTTAACAAGCTCTGCGATCTTCTCAATAAGTGTAGCCTTATTTACAGCATATGGAATCTCTGTAACGACGATCTGATGACGGCCTTTTTTGCCCTCTTCAATCGTAGCAACTGCGCGAACGACAACGCTGCCGCGTCCCGTTGCATAAGCTTGACGCATTGGTGCACCGCCATAGACGGTAGCTCCGGTCGGAAAATCTGGCCCCTTCACGTGCTGAAGCAGGTCATCCACAGTAGCATCTGGGTTGTCAATAAGTTCGATTGTTGCATCAGCTACTTCAGATAAATTATGTGGTGGAATATTTGTTGCCATTCCTACAGCAATACCAATTTGTCCGTTTAGTAGCAGTTGTGGCACCTTCGCCGGCAACACCACTGGCTCTTCGCGAGAGCCATCATAGTTTGGCTTGAACTCAACTGTGTCCTTTTCAATATCTGCCAACATCTCATCTGAGATCTTTTGCATGCGCGCTTCGGTGTAGCGCATGGCTGCAGCTGGGTCGCCGTCCATCGAACCAAAGTTACCCTGTCCGTCAACCATTGGATAGCGCAACGACCATCCCTGGGCTAAGCGCACCATTGAATCGTAGATTGCGCTATCGCCGTGCGGGTGGTATTTACCCATCACGTCACCGACAATCAGCGCACTTTTTACAAATTTGCTGCCAGACCGATTGCCATTTTGATTCATCGAATACAAAATACGGCGGTGCACTGGCTTTAGTCCATCACGTACATCTGGTAGGGCGCGATCAATGATCACACTCATCGAATACCGGAAAAAGTTGTCTTTCATGACACTTTCCAGCTTGCGCTGCTCTAGCCCGACTGATGCTCCCGGTAACTCATTTGAGCCTGCATCAGCTACTGTTTCTCCTGTTCGTTTCAATTCATCGTCCATATTAAATATCTAGCTCCTCTAGGTTCGCGTCTTTGGCGCGTCCTTGAATAAAACTCTTACGCAATGTCACGTCATCACCCATTAGCCGTGAAAAAACCGCATCTGCCTCTTCGGCATCTTCAACGCGTACCTGTATTAGCACACGATTATCGGGATTCATGGTTGTCTCCCACAGCTGATCGGCATCCATCTCACCAAGACCCTTAAAGCGAGAAAGTGTTACGCCGGCCTGTTTGACCTTATCGTCGGCGGGGTCAATCTCTACCTTGCGCTCACGGCGCTCTGCAATAAGTTTGTCTAATGTTTTAGCCAGCTCATCTTCATTGTAGACATATATCTTTTTCTGACCTTTATTAATCGAATATAGTGGTGGTTTTGCGAGATACACGTAGCCGCCCTCAACCACTTCCTTCATATAGCGGAACAGGAATGTCAGCAGCAACGTAGCGATATGGCTTCCATCCACATCGGCATCAGTCATGATAATAATTTTGTGATATCGCAAGCCGCTGATATCAAATGAATCACCGATACCGACGCCAAAGGCTTGGATCATGGCTACAATTTCTTTATTAGCGAACATCTTGTCCAAGCGAGCTCGTTCGGTGTTGAGAACTTTACCACGGAGAGGTAGGATAGCTTGTGTCTTACTGTCACGCCCTTCCTTAGCTGAACCAGCGGCCGAGTTACCTTCAACGATGTAAATTTCACTATCACTTGGGCTCCTACTTGAGCAATCCCATAATTTACCCGGCAGCCCCATACCATCGAGTGCGCCTTTGCGGATAACGTTATCGCGCGCCGCTCGGGCAGCCTTACGAGCTCGGGCAGCAATAACCGCCTTACTAATAATCTTCTTTGCAACGGCTGGATTCTCTTCAAGATAGTACGCAAAATACTCAGTCATAACTTTATCTACATAACTGCGCACTTCCGGGTTGCCCAACTTATTCTTAGTTTGCCCTTCAAACTGAGGATCTGGGATTTTCACCAAAATAACTGCGGTGAGACCTTCTCGGATATCATCACCAGTCAAATTGTCTTCTTTCTCTTTTAGGAGGCTATTTTTACGAGCGTAATCGTTAACTACTCGTGTAAGTGCCGTTCTAAATCCGACAACATGTGTTCCCCCGTCAGGAGTCAACACGTTATTGGCAAACGGCTTGACCGTTTCAATATACGTATCATTATATTGCAAAGCAATTTCTACAACAGCATCTTCTATCTGCCGCTCAATATAAAACGGCGCATCAGCAAGCACCTCTTTGCCAATGTTAAGGTGCTTTACGTAACTTTGGATGCCTCCCTCAAAGTAAAACGCCTGGCTTTCGTCGCTACGCTCATCACGCACCCGCGTGAATACACCCTTTGTTAGATATGATTGATGTCGTAAATACGACACTACCCATTTGTAATCAAACGTAACGGTTTCCTTAAAAATTGTTGGATCAGGGTAAAATGTAATAATTGTACCTGTTTTTGTAGTTTTTCCAACAACTTTTAGCGCAGCCTTTGGTACGCCTTTTTCAAACTCAATTCGGTGAATCTTGCCATTCTTATGTACCTCCGCTATCATGTGCGTCGATAATGCATTAACCACACTTGACCCCACACCATGAAGACCTGACGACACCTTATATCCTCCGCCGCCGAACTTACCACCAGCGTGAAGCACCGTTAATACAGTCTCTAATGTGCTCTTGCCTGTTTTAGGATGCTTGTCGACCGGGATACCTCGCCCGTCATCTTCAACGCGCACTCCACCATCACGCAGCAGCGTAACCTCAACGCGACTCGCAAAACCGGCAATTGCCTCGTCAATAGAGTTATCAGCAATCTCTTTTATCAAATGATGTACACCATCATAGCCGGTACTACCGATATACATGCCGGGTCGCTTACGAACCGGCTCAAGGCCTTCCAGGACCTGAATTTGCGAGCCATCATACGATGACTGCCTCTGATTTTTTTCCGTCATTATATCCTCGTTTATGTTTGTTATTGAGCTCTGACATCTTTCTTATTATACCAGATTACAGGGGTAGAAATCAAGATATATCAGGGGTGGGGCGCTATACTAACCAGGTACAACCCATAAAAATAAGGTCAGCTTTTGCTGACCTTATTTGGAATAATGAGTGAGATTAACGTAGCCGTAGCACTGTTGGGTCGTTAGTACTATCATCATCGTGCGATTGAGTATTTGAGCCTTTTTTATCGCGCTGAGAACCCGGGTGCAACGACGGAGTAACGACCTCTCGCTTCTTCTGCGTAGCGGTATCCTGGCGCGGAGCAATATCTAGCTGCGGCTGAACGACAACTGGCTTCTCGGCAGGTGGAGCTTGCGTGATTGACCCGGCCGAGTTGTTAGCCGGTGACACTGGCCCCGAATCCGCTTTTTGTAGCTCAGCCCGCCGCTTCATCCAGGCGTCAAGGAAGCTACCATCGGCGCTGCTCTGGCCGCCCTGAGGACGATTAGCCTGAGCGCCTCCAGGACGAGGTGGTTGACCGCTCGGCGTGGCTCGATCACCTGCCGCAAACGCACCACCCGAAGTAGGTGCCGTATACTTTGGTGCTGCGGCCGGTCCTAATGCTGGAGCTGGAGATTGGGCGGTTGCCGTGCCAGCCAAACGCTGAAAAATTTCCTGCTCCACTTGAGCGCGTGGCCGACCATATTTCGCAGATGACAGCTCTTTCAGTGCATTACGTAATCGCTCATTTGATTCACCCATCGGCGGTATTAAGGCCATACTGAACGGTGCAGATGGCACATTTTGGATCATTACCGAAGTAATTGCCTGGTGGTTTGGTAAACTCTTCAAATCGTCCACATCAAATGTTGGCGCAAATTTCTTAATCAACAACTCTGCATCGGTAATACCAATACGCCCACTAATCACTGTACCGACGTTACCAATAATTGCCTCACGAATCTTATCAGTCAATTGCGACATAAACTGGTTACCAAGGATAAGATTTAAGCGATACTTACGAGCCTCCGAGAGAATAGACTCAAAGCTCTCGGTGGCGAAATTCTGGAACTCATCAACAAATAGCGAAAAGTCTTTACGCTCATGTTCTGGAATATCGGCACGGCTCATCGCTGCAGCCTGGAATTTCATAATAAAGATAATACCAAGCAACTTCGAATTAAGTTCACCCATCTTACCCTTCGATAGGTTAACGAGCAAGATTTTATTATTATCCATCACCTCGCGAATATTAAATCCACTCTTGGTTTGACCAATGATGTTACGCATCGCGTCGTTCGACAGGAACGGACCAAACTTTGAGATCACCCAGCTGGTCACTTCTCCGGCTTCACTTGACTGCTGCGCGCGCGGGAATTCCTTCGTCCAGAAGTCGATCACGGTCTGATCGGTAACGTATTTCAGCTTCTGGCGCACAAACTCAGGATCAGTGAGACATTTTGGAATATCAATAAACGTTCCACCGTTTGGATCCGCCATTAGTAGTAAGGCACAGTTACGGAAAATATGCTCAAGCCGTGGCCCAACAATACCAGTATGCCCTGGATCGTACAGACCATACAGCATATTAATAGCCTCTTGCACCAAAAAGTCTTTCTGGTCTGGATGGTCATATTCAAACATGTTAAGCCCAATCGGGTTAGTCATGTCACCAGGGTTGAAGTAAATAACATCCTCAACCCGCTCCCGCGGTACTTTACCTAGCAGCTCCTCCACCGAGTCGCCGTGCGGATCAACAAACGCAAAACCGCGCCCCTCTAACATATCCTGGTAGGCAAGGTTTTCCAGCAACACCGACTTACCGGTACCAGTCTGACCAATGATGTAGGTATGACGACGGCGGTCGTTCGTACTCACACGAATCGGCTTGCGCACACCACGAAACTCATTATATCCAAGCAGAAGACCTTCGTTCATCACCTGGGTCGGCCCATCTACTTGCTTTGAGTGCTGGCGCTCCACCTGAGACGTCGGGATACTCGTTTGATCTGGCAGATGAAATAACGTCGCTAGCTCGATACTATTCAGCACCATGCCTGTCGCTGATTGTGGGAAGAATCGAAAAATATACTCCGTCACTAAATCATCGATATTATTGTTCAGTATGAACTTAAAGCCATTATTCTGTGGTGAATTAAACAATGAAAACGCAGCAACAATATTATTTAAAATTCCCTGCGAACGTGCCGCTGTGTTAGAAGAAACAACGACACGAATCATCGTCTCATATCCTGGATAGCGGCCTTTATTTTCTATACCATCGATAATTGCCTTGTCGGTTGACGATAAGTTGGCATCTGCCGCTAGCGTATCGTCTTCCTTGCCATAGTCACTCGCCTCCGGTGGCTTCCAAAGAGCTGACAGTAGCCCACGCGTATTGCTATTCTTTTGTTTTTTCTTCTTGCCATTACTCTTCTCGCGGATAGTATCTATCACCGCTTCCCCGGCCTGTTCCCATCCTTCTGTGGCGGGACGAATCAAGAACTGCACCGCAGCACCGTCTTCACGACCAGCAGCCGACAGTGCATTCAAAATTGCACGAGAAGCATCTCGATGTGTCTCTTCAAATGTAGCAATCGGATAGGCATATGGCCGTTTCAGCGTTAACTCACCACCAATCGTGCCACTCATACGGCCAATCTTACTAAAGATATTGTGATCTTTCATTTCCTCAAGGCGCGCCGATGGATATGCTGCAGCCACCGCCTGCCGAATAAGGCTCACGAGCTGATGTGGCGCTACCACATAATATCGTACGACACCGCCACTCGCGACAATTTCAAACGATACATGGCGCTGACCGTAAAATTTACTACGGAATCCTTTGCGCGCCGTGCTCGAGATAATGTTATACATCACCTGGGCCTGCGAAATAATCTCATCTGTAATATCACGCTGGTCACGAGTACCACCTTCTAGGTCTTCACTAATTGGTGGCAGGTGAATAAGCATTGACACCATCTTTAGCCCACGCTCGTAGTTCTTTGCTTCACGATTGATGCGGCGATACTGGAAAAAGCCAATAATAATAGCCACCACTACGGCCGCTACAATCAAAAACATGATCATCAAAAAGCCAAGTATCTGCATTATTTCGCCTCCTGCTCCGAAGCACCATACCGAGCTTGCCGATATTGTCGCCCAAGCATAATAATCCGGTCTTGACGAGCACCCGGATTATCGGTCGTCTCACGAATAATGCGCTTTACGCTTTTTAGCCACTCTTTATCTTTTGAGATATCAATATCGTCATCATTCTGGCTTGAAATAGTCGTTGCCGTTTGTGTTGTATAACTTGCCGGCTGGGTCGCAATATATGCCGGTTCAGCCAGTTGCTCAGCCGCAGCCGCAGCTGATCGACGCTCCTGGTTTTGTTCGTACTGCTCCGCACGATTGGGAGCTTTCTCTGGAGAGGCTGGTTGCTGCGTCTCTGGAGAAACCGAGACACGTGGTGCCCGCTCTGAGCTCCCTGGATAATTTCGTGATGTTTCTGGATTCATATGGCTTTTATTATATCATAAGCGCTTTATTTTCGTTTATAGACATAGAGTAGCCCAAGCGCCACAAATAGCGCCGTCAGCAGCAAACTCCACCAGCTAAGCGCCCCCACCGACTGCATTCCTAGCAGCAGCACAGGCACGGCAGCCAACACACTCGCATAATAATAGGCACCCTCCGCCTGTTGTGACAAAACTCTCCCCGGAGCGAGTGGCTTCCTGCGCTGCAAGACTGCACGCACAAGCCGCAATATGCCGCCAATAATATATATCATTACGATATAGATACATAAAAACAGCATCAACACACCAAACGGACCCACTTGCGATGGCGTTGTATATTGTACGATTACGACAATAGCAATAAATGCTGCCACGGCAAGCAGCTGAAGTCCTATTCGTACAATCTGCTGTTTCGTCATTTATAAATAGTACCGCCTGCGGCCACCAAACTCTTCTATCGCCGCAAGTACACCCGAGCACCATGCAGGTGCCCCGTTAATAAAATTTTTAAATTAGATGTTATGTGTTAAGCCATGTATATTACTTCACTTCTATGTTGCGCACTAGAAAGCACAGACTATGCATCCGCTACACACGAGATCCATTAACTAAGCGCGCATACTCTGCGCTTCTAGCAGCTGATCGCCTCCTACAAAGGAGACAGAACAAATACACAGCAAACGCTGGGCGTTATGATCACTAACCGTTGCACGCAGCGGGGCCAAGAACACATATCTCTTCGGCGCCGAACAAACTGCTGAGCTCATGTAGAGTCATTCAGTCCTGCGTTGCCTTGTGCATTTGTTTTTGTAAAATTGATGTTTATGTTTATCAATTACCGTTTCACTATAACACACCAGGCTCTACGTATCAATCCACCAGGATGGCATAAGTGTTGTAATAAAGTCTAATACAGGTATGGCTACTGCTTATAGTTGCTTGTCTGGTTTTTTATTATTTTTTACAACGTTAGTGTATCAGTTTAGCGGGAGCCCATCTCATCGCTTTACCAATCCATATGATAGAGATGTATATAATACACCATATTTACCCGTGTATCTTAACGACACCCTCTCTGCTACACACACCCTAGCAGCTATATTTTACCCCTGCTCTAGTGTCCTTTCTTGTAACTACACACTACAGTTATGTGGCTTTTTTTACAATCTTTTCGTGTTGACACCCCCCAATAAACACTCTATTATAAGGGTAGCTTCTGAACAAAAAACTTATACAGAAGCCAAACATAAACAGAATTTTCAAAACTCCACTTCTTAGAAACAACCACTACTCGCAGGTGGTTGTTTTTCTTTTTATGCAGCCACTAAGTCTAGCGACTAACACACTTTCGTCAAAAACTTCATACGACAAAAGGCGCCAGCCCATAGCCGCACGCCCTACTATTCACTCATGGTGGAGCTGCCGGGTACCGCCCCCGGGTCCAAAAGGTAATCGTTCGCCCGTCTACAAGTTTAGACTATCTTGCTGTTTTTATGCGTCTACACTCTCAAAGACAGTCACAAATAAGCATAGCCGCAAGTATCTACTATCCAACCAAAGTCGATACAAGCTTTGGTATTGTCCTACAAAATCTCTGACACATTCTTGCGCTCAGTAGAAATCAGCGCAGAATATGGCTACCTACTATTTAGGCAACTGTCGCAAAAGCGGCCTGCTTTGGCATCAAAGATGCAGCAAACGCCTTTGCTTTTTCTGCAAAGTTTGCATTTATTGATACTGATTACGTCAGTGGTCGACTTGCTTGGCGAACTATTAAAATCCTTCTGTCAAAAGCTATATCAGCCCCAGATAGCACTATTATAGCAGAACCCGCCAGAATATGGTTAAATAGAACTGCAAGTAACCATTGGAGGTAACAACATGGCGACCGGCAAAACATATTCAGTAGCAAGCCTTGGCTACAATGGACAACTGATAGAAATTGAGGGTGATTCTTCAAAGGGGCTACCTTCCTTGCAGATTGTAGGGCTTGGTAATAAAGCTATTGATGAGTCAAAAGAGCGCGTTCGTAGTGCTATTAACAACTCATCGTTAACGTTCCCTGCTCAGAAAATCACCATAAATCTTGCCCCGGCCGAGATACCGAAAGATGGCTCACAATTTGACCTCCCGATAGCACTAACAATTCTCGTGATATCTGGTCAGCTTCTGGAGCAAAATATACCAAACGCCTATTTCGCTGGTGAGTTGGCGCTCGATGGTAGTGTGCGGCCTATCAAAAATGCAACTATTCTCGCAGAATTAGCCGCAAAAAATGGCATTCCCGAAATCTATGTGCCACAAGAAAACTGTAAGGAAGCGGCACTTTTTACTAACATAACAATTTACGGCGTTAGTAATCTTCAGCAGCTCTTCCTTCACCTAAAGGGTATTGATCGCATGCAACCTTTCTCGAGGCAAAACATAGAACCGATATCACACAGTCAGCTTACTCCGCCACTGCTAGATGACGTACACGGACAAGAACAGGCCAAGCGAGCACTTATTATTGCAGCCGCCGGTGGTCACAATCTACTGCTGTCTGGTTCGCCAGGTGCAGGAAAAACTATGCTTGCCAAAATACTGCCCAAGCTCCTTCCTCCGCCATCAACTGAAGATATTATTTCAATCATGAAGCTCCACAATCTCGTCCCCGCCACGCAGCAACTAGAGCTTGGCGAACGACCCTTCAGAAGTCCTCACCACACAGCTAGTCGTACGGCCCTTATCGGTGGCGGGCCACAAGCTACCCCCGGCGAAGTCAGTCTTGCGCATAATGGTGTGCTCTTCCTGGATGAGCTACCAGAATATCCACGCGCAACGTTAGAGTCCCTCCGTCAGCCACTCGAAGATCACGTTGTATCAATCTCACGGGCTCGCGCAAGATATACCTATCCAGCAAACTTTATCATGATCGCCACCATGAACCCATGCCCATGTGGTTACTATGGAGACCCGGTAAAAGAATGTACCTGTTCGTTATCACAAATCTTGGCCTATCGTAAAAAAATATCTGGGCCACTTCTCGATCGTATCGACCTAACAATCACCGCGCAGCGGGTCCCACACAATGAGTTATTAAAAAATTCATCGTCTAAAAAACAACATATTAATGCCCAAAAATTAGTAGAAAAAGCAAGAAAACACCAATTTAACAGATATAACAGTAGTGTTTATAACAACGGCAATATTTCTTCATCAGACATAATAAAATATTTATTATTAGATAATGATGTAAAAAAGTTTATGGAATCAGCAGCCGCTAATCTGGACCTATCTCCACGCAGCTACTACAAAGTGCTGCGCGTAGCTCGCACAATTGCAGACCTTGAAGACTCCCCGGCTGTGCTCATCCCGCACATTGCCGAGGCGCTGCAATATCGTACAGCACAACAGTGATGCCGCATGTGGCTTGAACTGCGCTAGCCAAATCTGCTATAATTCAGCTGAATAACGTTTTATATTTTTTAATTAAGAATCGCTAACAGGAGAGTCTAGCAATTAATAAATCAGTACGAATTAACGGAGACATTCGCGCTTCGGAGCTGCGTGTCATCAGTGAACACGGCGAGCAGCTAGGTATCATGCCAAAACGAGAAGCTTTAGCACTGGCCGAAAAAGCCGGGCTTGATCTTGTAGAGATATCACCAGGCGCTACCCCTCCAGTAGCTAAAATCATCGACTGGGGTAAATACCAATACCAGAAGATGAAAGATCAGCAAAAAAATCGCAAGGCAGCTAAGGCAAATGAGCTCAAGCAAATGCGGTTTGGTCTAAAAATTGGCAGTGGCGACCTTGAGATTAAACTGCGTAAGGTTCGTAAGTTTCTTGAGGCTGGTCATAAGGTCAGAATTCAGATCTTCCTTCGTGGACGAGAAATGGCTCATAAAGACCTCGCCTTTGAGATGGCACATAAAATCTTAGCCGAATTAGAGACCGAGGCGATCATAGAACAAAAGCCACAAATGGCTGGACGCAACCTGAATGTAACAATAAGGAGAAAGTAATGCCAAAGCTTAAAACCCATAAAGGTACGGCTAAGCGCATTAAGCTTACCAGCACTGGTAAGGTAAAGCGACGCCGCGCATTTGGTGGGCACATGCTTGCCAAGAAGAGCAAGAGCCGCAAGCGTAACATCAATACGCCTGCATTTGTCACTGGCTCAATGAAGAAAAACGTTAAACGAGCCTTGGGAGAGTAATTTATGCGCGTTAAACGAGGTGTAACCGCACGAGCTAAGCACAAGAAGATTCTAAAAGCTGCCAAAGGCATGCAGCATAACCGCACACGATCATACCGCCTAGCAAAACAAGGTGTTATTCGATCACTGCAATATGCATACCGCGACCGACGCAACAAAAAGCGTGATCTACGCGGCCTGTGGATTACCCGTATCAATGCTGCCGCACGCCTAAATGGTACAACATACGGCAAGCTAATTAACGGCCTAAAGACCGCGGGTATTGAGCTTGACCGCAAAGTACTTGCAGAGCTTGCAGTTAACGAGCCAGCGGCCTTCACTGCTATCGTAAAAGCTGCAAAATAGTTTTTGTGCAGCACTAAAAAATACCCCGTAGTTACCTATGGGGTATTTTGATTGCTGCATTGATAAGCCGGGTTCTGTCGAGGACGATCATCTATCTAGATAGTGTATTGCTACGCTATTCAAGCGGATTGCGCGAACACCTCAAGCGGATCACTTATCTGAGCTGTTCCCCTTGCAGCCGACAGGGTTTACCTCCCCACCTTGTCACCAAGGCGGACTGTGGGCTCTTACCCCACTCGTTTCACCTTTGCTCTAACTAGTAGAGTAGTTTCGTTTCTGTGGCACTTTCCCTAGGGTTACCCCCGGTCGCCGTTAGCGACTGTCGTATCCTATGCTGCCCGGACTTTCCTCTTGTTGGCTTATGATCCAACAAGCGATCGTCTCAATGCGCTCTGCTAGTATAGCATAGTTTGCTTAGCCATCAAAAAACCTACCTCGAAAGCTTTGATATTCCCTGCTCGTTGCAAGGTGGGTGTTCTCATGATAGCTCCACGGAGCTATCGGATATTGAACTCCCTATCGTATGATGTTAGGAAAATCATACACTTCCTCGGTAGGATGCCTTTAGTATAGCATATGCTAGCCAGCAGCACCAAACACTGCCAAAAAGGCTTGAAATATTGCTTTTGTAGCCGCCGACATAAGCCCGGTAATCTGCCCGTTAAACAGCATCACAATGCCAAATACAATGAGTAGGCTATATTGCTCCATCGCCTCCATGGCCTGCTGAATAAACCTTGGAGCAAGCGGATACAGTACCCTCGAACCGTCAAGCGGTGGTATTGGTAGCATATTAAACACGAAAAAGCCTAGGTTGATAGCAACCACTTGCATCAGTATTTGACCCATCAGCGTGCTCTCAGAGACCCCTGAGAGCACATATACGCCCACACCAATAAAAGCTAGTACTAAATTAACTAGTGGCCCTGCAAGCGCTACCAGCGCAGCTCCCCAATCACCCACACGCCCCTGGTTAAATGGTACCGGTTTAGCACCACCAAATACCGGAGCACCAAGTAGCATCAACACAAGTGGCAACGCAATCGTCATAATGGGATCTATATGCTTAAACGGGTTCAGTGTTAGTCGGCCATCAAGCTTAGCCGTATCGTCACCCAATTTATAAGCCACTAGTCCATGCATCACCTCATGTAAGGTCATTGAAATAAATACAACAGACAGTAGAATAACAATATTTAACAGTATCATGCCTTCATTATACACTACTCTGCCTCGCAATATTGACAAAACCCTTGCTTCCAGCTAGAATGGTATACGATTATCTATTAATTTAACAACGTAGGAACTGTATATCATGGCAACACGATGTGAGCTCACCGGTAAGGGTAAGCAGTTCGGCCACAATGTTAGCTTCTCTTTGCGCCGCACAAAGCGCGTTTTCAAGCCAAATCTTCAAAAGAAGACATTCGTGGTTGATGGTCAGAAAGTGACAATGACACTTTCGACAAGCGCAATCCGCACACTAAAGAAAAAAGGTATCCTCTAACGGCTAACCTTTTGTAGCTAACAAAAATACCTCCATACTCGGAGGTATTTTTTAATTTTTTTTAATAATTACTCGCTTTCGCTGCTGTGGCTGCCGCTATTTTGAACGGTCGACGACAACTGTAGTCATCGCAGCTGGCAAGCTGGCAGCCTTCACCTTTAGCTTGGTAACATGTTCAACGTCCTCTGCCCCAATCGCACTAATAAAATCAGTTACTTCGTTCTGAGGCACTTCATAGGCTAAAGTATCATCTGCATAGTGTACCGGCACTACAAGCTTCGGCTCCATAATCTTCGCAATCCGCGCTGCAGCAACACCATCAAACGTGTAGCCATTCCCTCCGACCGGGATAATAAGCACATCAATCAGCCCAAGCTCTTCTAGCTGGTTTTCTGATATTTCGTTATCGATATGCCCAAGCACAGCGATAGCAATACCATCAACCACTACGCGATAAGCAGTAGCTTTTTTCCCTTGCTCAAGACTGTCAATATTACGCCGAAATGCAAAACCTGTAATTGCAAAAGGACCTACCTCATATTCACCCGGACCATCAATTACTAGCTTAGCTGCGTCATTATATACCGCAAACCGAGGTTCTGTAGCTAATTCTACACCACCGCCAGTAGCCACGTCCTTCGTGCCATATAGCGACAGCTTTGAATCGATATATAGGCTATCTTTTTTGGCCTTAATAACACCTGCACCGGCACCTTTATATTCAAATTCAAACATGTGTTTATTTCCTTCCTCTGTCTAAGATCTTGCGTTCATCTCGGATTACGTTCTTTTTACCTGCTAGGATATCAATAATGAACTTATCACGCACTGAATACCGGTAGGTGACATCACTTGTCTTCATAACGACGTAGTTTAGCTCATACCCTTCATTCTTCTCTACTTGTTGTAATATCTGCTTCAGCTGGCCCTTGTTAACTTCGCCGGCAATAAACAAATCAATATCTGATTTTGGATCATCTATCAGGCGGCCTTTTGCGACAATAATATCTGCACCTTTGATCTTCTTAATAAGATCGATACTGTTAAAGTCGTAAATATCTTGGCCAACCAGCGCAACCTTACCGTTTACCACTTCACCGGTAAATATCTGACGCAACGGGTCATAGAATTCATATTTTTTGTTTAGTGCATAATAGAGTTTATTGTTGCTATTACGGCTTTTAACTACGCCAACATTAACCATATTTGCGAGCTCACGGCGCACCGAGTTAATCTGCTCATCGATAAGTCGCGTGATTTCTCGCACATAAAAGGATGCATCCTCATTATTAAAGAAAAGATGCAACAATTTTACTCGTGTTTTTGAACCAAAAAGCGCGTCTATCATGTCTTACTATTATACCTTAGCTTATTTCAGTATAGCATGATTTCGTCGTGGCTCCTAGGCGAGACACGATATACGGTGTCACCTGCGGCTGCGGCAACCACGTAATAAAATCATGTCGACGAAACCAGGTGCGCTGCCGCTTTGCAAGCTGCCTATCCTTTATGGCCATTTTTTCAGGTAATTCTACCTTTGAGATTTTACCGTCCAGATACTCACCAATCACTTGGTACATATTACCGCTCATAGCCGGACAGGTCTGGCTATAACGTGCCCGCAGCTCTATCGTTTCTTGTATAACCCCCTGCTCAAGCATAGCATCAGCCCGATCTCGCAGCCGCTTATTCAATATTTCTTTATCTATGTCAATTCCAACTACCACTATATGTGGGGGTGGCTGCAGCAGGCGTGTTGCCGCACCAAACTGCTGGTTTGCGGCCTTCTGCGATGGAAATGTGTAGTTAAGTATCAGTGCATCGACATACAGCCCTGTGCCTCCTGCGATGATTGGCACTTTGCCACGCCTATGAATATCAATAATGCATCGACGAGCATACTGCTGAAAATCATAGGCAGTAAATCGTTCATTCGGAGATACTAAATCAAAGCCGAAATGCGGCACACCTTGGCGCTCCTGTGTAGTTGGCTTTGCTGTCCCGATTGACATACCTCGATACACCGTGCGGCTATCGGCGGCGATTATTTCGCCACCGATGCGCTGTGCAGTATCAATTGCAGCAGCTGTTTTACCGCTACCAGTTGGACCAATAATTACAACAATTGGCTTATGATTTTGCATTGTACTGTTGTAAAAAGTCTACCAATTTATCTAAGGCTATTGTTTGCTCTTGGTCTCGAGTTCGCACACTTACTACTCGCTGCTCTTTATCCTTAGGGCCGACAATAAGCTGCACAGGAATCTTATACGCCGTCGCTTCACGAATCTTTTTGCCAAGCGATTCATTACGGTCGTCAATCGTAACGCGCAGTTCATTGTATGCTACTGGGTGCATTAAGACAGCTTGACCAAGTAGTGATAAGATCTCATCAACGTAATCTAAAACACTATCATTAATTGTCAAAATACGCACCTGCTCTGGCGCTGCCCATAGTGGAAACCAACCGCCCGTATGTTCGATAAAGACACTCAGGAAGCGTTCGACTGAACCAAGCAACGCACAGTGGATCATGACTGGTGTTGTAAATGAGCCATCAGTAGTGGTGTACTGTAATCCAAAGCGTCGTGGCTGCACAAAGTCAAGCTGCACGGTTGCCACCTGGTGCTCGCGGCCAATTGCATCTGTTGCCATAAAGTCAATCTTTGGCCCATAGAAGGCCGCCTCACCTTCCTGTTCGAAGAATTCGAGGCCGACCTTCTCAACCGCCGCTTTGAGCTGGCCCTGAGCCGATTCCCATAAAGCTGGGTCGCCCAGGTATGCATCAGATTCATCGCGGTAGCTCAGGCGCACACGCAGCTGCATGCCGATGGTACTGTAGAGTTCACGGGCCGCGGCAAGCAGGTTATTAATCTCACCTTCAATTTGGTCCGGCCGGCAAAAGACATGGCTATCGTCTTGGGTTAATGAACGCACGCGGTTCAGCCCGCCAAGCTCGCCAGTTTTTTCGTCGCGGTAGTCGGTTGTTGTTTCTAGGTAGCGCACCGGCATGTCGCGGTAGCTGCGTGGGCGCGAGGCAAAAATCTGCGTGTGGTGCGGGCAGTTCATCGGCTTCAGGGCCATTTCGTCGCTGGTTTCTTGACTCTTCACCAGGAACAATTCATCGCCGAATTTTGCCCAGTGCCCGCTCGTCTCGTACAGATCCTTCTTGGTAATGTGCGGCGTCCAGACCTTCTGGAAACCATGCTTTTGACGCAGCTGGTTGGAATACTCAGCCACCTTATCGCGCAGAATGGTACCGCGCGGCGTAAACAGCGGCAAGCCAACACCAACCAAGGGCGAGGTTGTATATAGGTCAAGCTCCTTGCCAAGCTTGCGGTGATCGCGCTGGCGGGCAAGCTCCAGGCGCTGCAGATAGTCATCCAGCTCCTCCTGCGTGGCAAAGGCGACGCCGTACAGGCGCTGCATCTGCGGGTTATGCTCATTACCGCGCCAGTAAGCCCCCGCCACACGCAGCAGCTTAAAGGCGCCTACATCACTCGTATTTTCCACGTGCGGGCCACGGCACAAGTCCATAAAGTTTCCATTTGTATAAAAAGACACCTCATCAACCGCGCTCGCGCCATCAGCAATTGTACCCATAGCAGCCGCGTCGAGGTCCTTAGCCACCGTCGTACCAGCACGTTTTAGGTCGTTCAGCAGCTCCACCTTGTATGGCTGGCTGTGCGCTTCAGCCCAGGCAATCGCTTCATCGATTGGCATCGCCTCGCGCACAAAGTCCTGTTTTTCAGCAATAATCCGGCGCATCATTTTTTCTATCTTGCCAAATTGTTGCTCGCTAATCTTTGTTTCACCAAGGTCAATATCATAATAAAACCCATTATCGACCACCGGGCCAACGCCGAATTTTGCCTCTGGCCATAGTCGCTGCACAGCCGCAGCAGTAATATGTGCCAAGCTGTGTCGCATGGCATGGAGCTGTTCATCGCTCATATAGAATCTCCTTTTTAGTTAATATAAAAAGCACGCAAGTATCATAACGTGCGTGCCTCGGTCCCAAGCGTATAGCTTAGGAGGTTCCACCTTGGCGATTACTCTTGCCCCGGCTGTTTACGTGCGCCGCAACCGCTCCCACGTCGCTCGGGGGGTGGTTAGGCCCCGTCAGTGCGAATTATCTTTATAGTAGCAAATCAGGGCTAGCGCCGCAAACAGTTCAGTATATGCTGCTATAGCTGGCTTATACGCTTGAGTATTTCCCGCCAATGACTGGCATAAAATTCTGGTGTTAATTTATAAATAAAATCAGTTAGCGGCTGCGAGGGTCTTACATTATAGACCTGGCGTTGCGGCAACAAAGAAGTCGCACAAAGCTACCTATTATGGGGTTGGTTTCTGTAAAATTTCTAGCATCACTGGCTCGATCTCGCTGCTCGATAGAGACTCTGCGATTACTTTAGCCACCATTTTAGTGCTGCCTGAACCAGAAAAATATACTATAGGTACTTTTTATTTCATGCCCCTATAGTAATATACTATATATCCACGGCCCCCAGGCCATAGCTCGCTTGCGATGGACTGTCAATTCTGCTACAATCTACTCACACGGACGATTAGCTCAGTTGGCTAGAGCACCACATTGACGTTGTGGGGGTCAGAGGTTCGAGTCCTCTATCGTCCACCAAATCGAAATCTATAACCACCCACATGGGTGGTTTTTTATATGCTACTTTTCTAGCAAACTCTTCGCGCCTCCCTATTTTTTGACCATTTTTTATATTATATGCAAGTAGCCCATCCGTGCTATCTTGCCACCTTTTCACACGTAATCATCTACTATCCTCTCAAAAATAGCTCACACCCGCACACCCTATATGCAGTGCCTATTGCGTCTATAAGTTCTTTGCTCAAATTACTATCAAAATCTTCTCTGGCAACTATTCTGACCACTACAGACCGGTTGTCTTTTCTATACTATCTTTTCTGCTATGTACCGACGATATCTCACCTAACTACTAGCCTAAGCTGCCATCTGGTGTTTTTTGTTGTATCTATTGCCCATATTTCACGACATAGTTATTGTGGCTAGCTATATTTTGATTCATACTATGGACAAAAGCACAAGCACTTTTTTGTATATTTTTCCTCTTTTTCACGCAAAACTTTCCACATGAAAAGTGACATGAAAAGTGACATTTATATATCACACATGATATATCTTACGCTATACCTTTTGAGTCCTTTTATTCATCCTACTATTGGATATGTCTCCTTATCCCCACATTAGGCCTATAGTTTTCCACTGGATTTTTTACCAGGGGTATGACAATATATAGATATGATATGCCTATTTTGTGATAACTTGAAGACTCGTACTACTAACTCACGTCCACGCAAAGATATCCCGTATACATGGCGACGCCACACTTGCGATAATTGCGGCGCGACGTTCACGACAGAAGAGTCTCCATCGCTAGCAATTGAAGTAAAAGTCATGCAAGACTCAGGCGAGCAAATACCATTCAGTACCAGCCATCTTATTCATTCCATCATCGCGTCGTTCGCTCATGACAAGCAGCGCGGCATTATTGAAAGTGAATTTCTAGCGATGACGATTAAGCAAAAACTATTTGGTCTTAAACAATATAGCTTCACGACTAAAGAAATCGCCGCCATTACCCACGAAACACTGACCAACTACGACAAAAAAGCAGCGCTTCAATACGCTGCTTTACATGATCTACTTTAGGTTAAGTTTATTTTGGATCTTTTGGTACGGCCATCTTTTTGGTAACGTCAAACTTGGTCAAATACTTACCGAGCAGTAGCCTGGTTTGCGAATAGTAGGCTGCAAATGAATTGTAAATCACCGAGGTCACCGGCATAAGTACCCACTGAGCTACCATCCAAAATGTACGTGTTCGCTTGTAACGCTCTGGGCGTGGCGGCAATAACTTTAACGACAGCAGCACTGTAATGAAGATACCGATCATTGCCACTTGCTGGATAGCACTAATCACATTCGGCAATTGATGTGCTGCGATGCTGCGTGATGATTCACTGTTAAGCAGTAGTGGCACCCAGCCACCAAAAGCCACCAAGATAGAAATACAAGCTAAAGTTAGGTGGCCATCGATAAGCCTCACAAGGCGAACAAACCCAGAAGTGAACGACACACGGCGGTTTTTTGTAAAAATCAATGTTGCAACATATGGAATATCTGACACACCATATGCCCAGCGCCGTAACTGCACGAACTGCGCAACCAGTGTTTTGCGGTAAGTTTCGGCAATAACAGCGTCTTGATAAATCGGGATATATAGCGGTAGCACATCATAGCGACCCCTAAAATAGAACCAGCTACGCCAGTACTGGTGGCCATCTTCCACGATAGTCCGCGTACTCCAAAAATCCATTTCCACGAGTGCATCCATAGGCTGCGAGTGCGATGCAAAATTACGAAGTGTGTGTGGGCGCATCGAACTAATAATATTCCAAAATGAGTTACCAGTAGCGATGACACGCATCGGCGCTGGTACATCCCAAATATTATTGAGGAATAATGATACTGGCTGGTATGAAAAATGTTTTCGATCATCACGCACAATAAATTCATATGTCGCGCTATCAAAGTAGGCTTTGTGCGGTTTATTGTCACTATCAAGTGTCGTTACAAGGACATTTTTATAAAGAATTCCCGCTTTATCAAGATATTTTTGTAACCAGCGACCAGCGTACGTGATATTTCCGCCCTTACCAATCACCTCATTTGGCAGGTCTTTAGGGTGCTTCACGATCGCAAATTTGAAAAAGACGTCTTTAAATTCCTCCTGCAACCGATACGCTGTCTTTTCAATAGCCTCACCGCCGCGTTCTTCATAAGCAAACACAACAATCAGGTGATCATTTGGATATGCAGTCGCTGCAATTGAGTCAATCGTTGGTTTCACGACCTCGTATGATTCGTTGTACGCCGCAACAATAACCGCGTTATACACCTGCGAAGGACGTGGAAATACCGTCTGTGTCGCTGCTATATACTCCAAATTACGGATATGCTCCAGCCCTTGAAACTCTTTTTTCAGAGATTTTTGACTACTTTTTGCCAGCGCAGCTTTAGGATCTTCCAGGTCGCTCAAGCGCCGGTGCCAATCAACACGCTCTGCTCCTCGCAGGCGGCGATACCCCTGAATTGTATGCACTGCAATAACCGCCGATTTTACAATCATAGTCACGATGATTAGTAATAAATAAATTGCCGCCAAGAGTGGGTTAAGTATCGACAACACCACTAATAACAATATGGCACCGTAGCTCAAAAAGGCCGGCACCATCTCAAAAAAACGATATAACTTAGTCTTGTTCCTTAAAGGAATCTCCAAATTGTCCATGAAAATCTCCTACTATTATAGATTGCTATGCCAAATAAGCTGCATAGCAATTATTGCAGCTATTATGCTCGCACCAATGCTAGCAAAGCCATAAAAATATGCGAGTGGCTGCTTCTTCATTATAAACAGCTTTATCGCGATAGCACTGTTAAGCAGCGCCATACTAATGACATACACTGGGAAAAGAATAAAATAATGCCAGTCACCCTTATAGAAATAAACACTACCAAATCCGCTGTATCGTACAATAGTCTGCACACCACTTGGCTCTATCCGACTGGCAATAATAATGGCAATCACAATAGCTATGAAAAGACCACTGGCTAAAAGTCCGGCAAATCGTCTGTCTTTTAGGATAGTCTGGAATATCTGCTTGCTACTTTCAATCATGGTCACTATATATCTCCTCAATTATGGAGCCGCCGACCGGACTTGAACCGGTGACCTACGCTTTACGAAAGCGCCGCTCTACCAACTGAGCTACGGCGGCATATTCCACTATCTATCATTGTAGCAAATTCCCGGTAAAAATCACTAGCATTTTTGTGCTATTTACTGCTTGCTTTTCTAAAACGAGCTTGCTACAATACTAGGTATCGTGCGCTCGTAGTGAAGATGGCCTATCACGCCTCCCTGTCACGGAGGAGATCGCCGGTTCGAATCCGGTCGGGCGCGCCAAGCTTAATTACATAATTATTGTTTATTACCCCGTCGTTTTGACGGTTTTTTATTTTAGATTGGTGCGCTCGCTTGCATATCTTATTGGCGCAAAGCCCAAAAAGAGAATATGCGCATTGTACCATAGCATAGCGTCGTACACTTTTGTTATGCATCCGTGGGAGCTGCTGTAATACTTTACCGCACGAATTCTGCTTTGTATAAAAAATATATACAAAAAATACCCCCAATTTACTATCATAATTCAGGGGTAATGAATACTTTTTTTATTCTTATTGAGCACTTTTATAGTTCAGCTCTACCTGCTGCCAGTGGACTACCTTCCACCAATTTTTGCAGTAATCAGCACGAACGTTCTTGTAATCTAGGTAATATGCGTGCTCCCACACATCAAGGCCAAGTATTGGCATCGGCTGCCCATTCATGATTGGATTATCTTGGTTGGGCGTCGTAACAATGCGTAGGTCTGGCATTAGCCACACCCAACCGCTGCCAAATAGGCCAAGCGCAGCCGCTGTAAACTCTTGCTGGAATGCATCAATCGAACCATACCGAGCGGTAAGTGCGCCATACAAATCCCCTTCTGTATGCAATGCACTACCACCAGGCGTCATCACCTGCCAAAAGAAACTGTGATTTAAATGCCCGCCACCATTATTACGCACAGCACGTTGCAATGCTGAATCGTCGCCAGCCATAAGCGTTTTGAGCAAATTTTGTATACTCATATTCTGTAGCTCTGGCTGATCAGCTATGGCTTCATTTAATTTTTGTACATATGTAGCGTGGTGCTTACTGTGGTGGAGCTCCATAATCTCACGGCTAATTACCGGCTCTAGGTCTGCATATCCATACGCTAACTCTGGCAATGTATACATTTATTGTTCAACCTCTTTCTTATTAACGTCATCGATGTAGTACTCAACTTTGTGCTCATCGTACAACTTGTTGACATCAGACTGGAACTGCTTCAATGGAATCTTTATATAATCGTAGTGCACGCGGTTCTCGGTCGAATCTTGGTTAGTGACAAAGTAGTACCCGTCACCAGTAAGCGTGCGCACTTCTTTAGATGTTTTCCCTTTTTCTAGGGCTAATGCTGCTTTTGCTAGACCGCCGTCTTGGTTGTTGCGATCAACAAATCCACGATCACCATACTCAACAGCGCTTCCGAGTTCACTGGCGATGCTCTGCAGTGACTTACCGGCTTTAATACCCTCTTCAACTTTATGCTTCGTCTGCTGAGCTTCGTTATCCAGTGCAAAAGCTACATCCTGCTTAAGCAAGGCCATTTTCGTAATATGGCGGTACTCGTCTGGGCTCCAGCCAAAATTCTTACGAGCTGCACGATAATGATCGAGTTCCGACAGTGACCCTCGCTGCTGGGTGATAAATTCTTGTACTTGGTTATCGGTAATAACGATATTCTTCTCGCGTGCGATCTTGCTAGCGTAGGCCTGCTCTACCATCAAGCGCAGGTTCTTGCGGCGCTGCAAGTCTTCCATATTTTTAATACCCTCGGCATCAGTTGTCTTACTGTACTTAGCCTTCAAGTTAGAAATTGAGCTACGGTATAGCAGCAGATAGTCGCTATAGCGTACCGTCTCGCCATCGGCCTTTGCCACTGGCACAGGAAGCACCCTCGTTAGTCGATAAATAAAATCATCCGATGCACGCCAGATATATAAATTCGCATAAAGCAGCCCACCCATCAACAGCACCACCAGGCTACCAATAATAATTGCATTCCGCACCAGTTTTTTGCGGGCATACTGCATAGGGTACTTAAACCGACGTGCACCCGACAAAATCTGCTCGCGGTGCTCCGCCACCGTATCATTCGTAATACGCGCTGGTAGCGTTGTCTTTGGTTTAGTTTTCTTCAATGGTAGTTTCATTATGGGTCGCTTGCTCCTTCTCCATCGCGTCAATAATCGCATTCTGTAGCTTATTATAAATAATCTCAGGATGCTCGACATTTTTTATTATCAAATCCCCCACCATGGTTTGCATAACAATCGTGCCGAATTTAAATAATTCACCGCTAAACCCTGGGATGTCGTAGCTGATATTTTGTACTTTCGCAAGCCGCAAGTCGATCACGTGTTTTCCAAAAAATCCTTTTTGTGTCACCTGGCGTATTCGCTGGCTAGACACAATAAAGTAGGTGTAGTACCACATGATATAAAAGTAGCTAAAAAGCACAAAACCAACGACAAAACCAACAACAGGAAACCAGAACACCCACATATACTGTGAGAAAAATAGTGGCGGAATTGAACTAATCGCAAACGGTCCTAAAAAACAATAGAACCCCTTGCGCATAGCAATGATATGACGACGGAATACAAAAAGAAACTCTTCATCGTCACGCTGCCCACTAAAATCTCTGTGCTCCCCTGGCATGTGCGTTTACTCTATTCTTCGTATGTCTGTTTCAAAAATAAATGGTACCCCGGGCAGGAATCGAACCCACAACCCTCTCCTTAGGACGGAGCTGCTCTTCCAGTTGAGCTACCGAGGCGCCATTTTATTATAGCAGTTTTCAGCTAGCGCGTAAATTTTTCATTCACGGTTGTATACGACACAATCTCTTCTGGCTTAAACCAGTGTGCAATCTCCTGCTCTGCCTCTTCTGGGTCACCCGATGCGTGAATAAGGTTTGGCACGCCTCGCTTCACAGCATCTGCATAACCAAAGCTCATGTGTGAAAAGTCACCGCGGATTGTACCCATGTCTGCAGCCATTGGCTCAGTTGGACCAACAATTTTACGAACGAGTGGCACAGCCTCAACTCCCTCGAGTACCACCGCGATCACCGGGCCATCCATCATGAAGTCGAGTGTTACGTTAAATGCCTTCTCGCCACGACGAGTTACCATTTTACCAATCTCTTCATAATGAGCGTAGTAGTGGTCTCGTGATGGTTCAGCCATTTTCATCGCAACGATCTTCAGGCCGACGCGCTCAAATCGCGTTAAAATCTCGCCCACAATACCACGCTGCACAGCATCTGGCTTAAAGACAATTAAGGTTTTTTGAATATGTGATGCCTTGTCCGACATATCTCCATCCTTCCCTATATTATTTCTAGCTTCAGTATACCAGGTTGGCGCCCGCTTCTCCAGTAGTGAAGCCTCTGAGCGGCCCATATATTAGTGAACAATTTACTTATTCAAAATGCTTATGGTTATCTACCCTGAATACCCAGCTTATGTGCTATACTACACACATGGATATTGAATCAGCTTCAGGTAACACACCGCCTGATCTACCACTAGCAGATGCTATTGCTGAGTATATCACCTCTTTAGAGGTAGAGCGTGGTCGTTCGGCATTTACTGCCCGCAACTACCAGCAGTATCTGTATCGGTTTGATGAATTCACCTCTTTAGAAGACACAGATTTTACTGTACAAAAAATTAGCTCAGAGCTAGTGCGGCGCTATCGGCTGTGGCTAAACCGCTATGAAAATGACCGAGGAGAGCACCTATCGCTGCTGACGCAAAATTACCATCTCATTGCCCTGCGTGGCTTTCTTGCTTATCTCATTAAGCGGGATATCCCTACCCTTGCACCAGATAAAGTCGAGCTGCCAAAAGTGACTCGGCGGCAAGTAACATTCCTGCATTTTGATGAAATTGACCGTATGCTGCAGCAAATTGACATTAGCAGTGAAGCGGGCCTGCGAGACCGGGCTATCATTGAACTCCTCTTTTCTAGTGGCCTGCGCGTGTCTGAGCTGGTAGGGCTAAACCGCGACCATATTAACACCAAACGCCGAGAGTTTACGGTGCGTGGTAAGGGGCAAAAAGACCGCCCAGTGTTCATTGGGGCGACGACAGCGCAACACGTGGAAGAATACCTAGAGGCTCGCACAGACAGCCTACCGCCACTATTTCTCAGCTACCGACGCACTAATCAGCCATCACTATCAGGCGATTACCGCCGCCTCACCACCCGCAGCGTACAAAGATTGGTCGCTAACTACGCCAGGCTGGCTGGCATCACCAAAAAGGTAACTCCGCATACAATGCGCCATAGTTTTGCGACTGACCTACTAATGAATGGTGCTGATATCCGCAGCGTGCAGTCTATGCTTGGGCACAGCAATATTAGTACCACCCAAGTTTACACCCACGTAACAGACCAGCACCTGCGTGAAATCTACGAGCAGTACCACACAGATACCGATGCAGAGCAAACTAATGCTGGTGACGCCGACCAAACTTAATCTGCCGCTAAAAAGCCCACAAGGCACGCTGCAGCACGTAAAAACCACCCTTCTCTGCACTGAAGGATGGTTTTATTACTCATAGTCTTGGCTTAGTGCGCTACTTTCGGGCAAGCGCCGCGATCGTCAATGCCAGCTGCAGTAACACTAAAGTCTTTACAGATATTACCGGCTGTCTCCACCGCACCAGATGGCGAAATACTATCACCAGACTCACCGTAGCTTACGCGCGTTTCAAGGCGGCGAAAGACGTTATTAGTGCGAGCTGTCACATCGATATTTGGCTGCACATCGGCAAACTCTACTACACTACCACCAGCGTCTAGCAGCTCTACTTTAATAGCCGTTTTATCAGTGGCATAGATTGATGAAAGCCGCAAAAATGCCAGTGGCGCGTTTGCCTCAATAGTCTTATGTAAACTCGCGAGGTCTATCGTGGCGCGGCAAGCGTAATCACCATTATCTTCATATTCCCGCTTTATACAACCCACTGGCTGGGTATTATTAGTGCCGGCAGCATCATCAGAAATGCGTGGCTTAAAGCTAGCAGTCGCTGCACCACCATACTGGCCCTGCGGATACAGCATCACCAGTTCGTTTGATTCTGAGGTTTTAAGTGTAGCAGGATTAAACACAGTGCCATTCTCTGGTGCAATCAGCTGAGCTTGCAAGATTGGTGGCGTTTTGGTGCCAGCCGCTGTATCGGCCCATTTGTCTTTTGGTGGCAGCGAGTCTGGATTAAACGACTGCGGCCGGCCTAGCTTGCTCGTGGTGTCTCGTTCGTCACGGCGGAACCAGCTCACCCGAATCTTGCTAACCTGCTCACGACCCCGCAGCGGCACCATCAGCGCTCCATCTTCAGCCATTTGCGCCTGATAATCCTTCGTATTACGATCAATCTTCACACAAGTGTAAGCCTGATCAAGCTGCTCACCAGAGTTAGCATTGCCATAGCTTGACTGAATCTTGACCTCATCGTTAGCTAGCGGCCCCAGCAGGCGCGAAAACTGCACCGTATTACATTCTTTGCGCTCAATCGCCTGGCAGGCCAAACTGGTGTTGCCTGTGGCATCTTTGCGGCACTCTGCCAGCACACGCTTGGCGTCCTCAACACCTACCAGGGCCGAGTCGTAGGCACTTTGTGAAATATCAGTGCGGTTTGACTGTGTTTGTTCACGCACCATCAGCGTCATATAGCCAGTCGTTAAAATCAATAATGTTAGCGAGGTAAATATAACGATAAAAATCGCTACCGCCCCCGATTGTCTGTGGTTGTTTTGCCTCATACTACCTCATTACCCCGTTAATTGATCGCACTGTAAACCGAAATACTGATGAATTACAATACTCATTCAAGATGCGATCAGTCTCGCTACATTGTCCGCCCGGTAGCCCTTCATCATAGGTGCCCACATGGAGTTCTATGTCGTACAGCTGCTGCCGGCTCAGTTCATCTTCTGGCCCTTTTGTAACGCGTACACTATAAACAGCTAGCCGTGACTGCATCGCCGTAGAGCTTGACGCCGCACGATTGTTGCCCTGCCCACCGAGCAAATCTTCAGCATCACTGCCCGCCACCGAGCTGAGCTCTGGCAGCCGCCCCTTGTTATCGGTGCGACACAATGCTCCATCTGGATCACGCACGCGCAGCAGGTGTACCACCTTGCCACGAAAGACCTCTTTATCGTGCTGGTGCGGCGACACAAGCGCCTGCGGTGTATTCCAAACATAGCTGTAATTACCCAGACACAGCCGTTCCCGACCGTTGCTCTTACCACCATCAATAGTGCCGTTCAGCGTAACTTTAATAGCCTCTCCGGTGCGTGCAATCGTTTGCCCAGCGATATCACGCCGCAACTGCCCGCTCACCTCACGTCCAGTCTCGTTGACCGCCTGGTAGGTAATACCCCTGGTAAACAGCCTATTAACAAAAATAGTAACATTAGCGATTGTAATGAGCATGATCGATATAAAGGTCATCGAAAACATTAGCTCTATAACCGTAAATCCCCTAGCGTGCCTTTGGCTCATACAACCTCACAATCGTATTTAATGTAACTGGTGCCGACCCAAATGGAGATGGCCAGCAAGTTTGGATATAGGCATCATATGCATCAGTATCTGCGTTAGGGCTGCTACCTTCTACGCGCACCAGGTCAACCCAGATACCATGAGCCTTTGCATTCTGCACCGAGTCACCACGATGCTCTGTCTTGCTATAGACATCAGCTGCGGTAAAATCTGGACTTGACGATCGAATTACCCGCACGTGCTGAGCGCGAGCATTCTCCTCCCAAGACAAGGCAAACGCATTAGTTAATGATGCCGGCGCGGGACATTCCGCGAGGCGTAGCCGATTAGTAACGGCGCCAACTGTCGTTAACCGGTTTGGCTGCTTTAGTTCTGCCCAAATCTTGCCTGCCTCCGAGTCTTGTGCTACCAAATAGGCATCATGTACATACCGCAGCATATCCGCCTGCGCATCCACCTCTTGGCGTACCAGTGTCACCTGCAAAGAACGCAGCGCTACTGCTGTTGCCTGGTTCATAATTGCTAATCCCCCCACAATAATGGCGCTCAGCGCCGCAAAGGCAAACATCACCTCAACGATCGTGTCCCCTCGTTGCCTTATCTTCGACATATATCCTCCGTTGCTAATTTAACCCCCGCCGATGTTGATGAGCCAGCTGCTATTTGTACACCAATCGTAGCTCCTCCGGTGGTACTGGCAGGAGAAACACACACCAGCAGACGCTGCTCTGGTGAGACATATGCGCCACTCGCCCGATCTTTATGGGCAAACAATCGCCGTTTGGCAGCGTTAAACTCCGTCGCGGTACCCCGGCTGGCGTCATTCTGCCCGGTCATAATATAGGTTTGTATAGACCCCGTTACTGGTGAACGTACAATAGCTACCGTATAGTTGTTCTGCGGCGTCTCATCGTCTGGCTTGGTCTGATCAGGGCCCTCATACGTCGCCTGCCAGCCCAGTGTCACCTCACTACGCCCCAGCACCGACTTAGGGTCCTTGCCAGCTTCATCGCGCTCAATTTGCGGCTTATACTGCATCAACGGTGATGCCTCGCGCGTATCAACGGGCTTATCAAAGGCATAAATCGGCCGAGAGGTGAACCCTCGCGGATTAGACTCAATCCAGCGCCCAATAATCACGCAGTTCGTTGTCCCTCGGTCGGCGCCAATAGAACCACTCGCCACGGGGTAAATATCACCGGTGTTGCACTGGTATGTATTGTTTCTTGAATTCTCAACGTTAGTAACTTTCGAGTACTCCTCGCGAAAATCCATCACATGTGCATTCACTGCGTCGCGGTATCGCTGCTGATTAATAGTAATCATAAACCCGCTGATGATCGTAACCGCCAGTACCCCCACGATGGCAAGCACCATCGACACCTCAATAATTGTAAACCCCTCTTGTTTTTTCATGATGCCCATTTCTTTTGCCCCCTCATTGTAGCACATAGTGGTTATGTTAAAAAAGCACGAAATTCTGCTGTAAAAACGCCAAAATTGCAAACTGACCCCAAAATACCAGCAGGAACCCAGCGATCAGTAGTGGCCCAAATGGGACTTGCTGGCCGCGCGGCAGCTTGCCAAACAGTTGCAGTGGCGCAAAAATAAGTGTTCCTAGCAAATTAGCTGCAAATAATGCCAAAAAAGCCAGCCGCCAATCTGGCAGGAATAGGGCTAGTCCTAGGCCTAATTTCACATCGCCAAGACCAACCCAAGCCCCCTTTGAAAAGAGATATAGCGCGTAGTACAGGCCCGATAGTATGCCGATAGCTACAATACCAGACCATAGCGTGCTCAGCTGCCAACCACTATGTGCCCAGTGCACAAATGCGTAGCCGAGCCCGAGCCCTGCAAATGGAAATACCAGCCGGTCTGGCAGCAGATACCAGCGACAATCAAACACGAACAGGCCTAACAGCAACGCTTCACCAGCTAACACGAGCAGTAATGACGGCCACAGCGCCCAGCCCAGCGTATGAGCTTGCCCTAGCAAAAGCAGCGTTGTTAGCACATACGCGGCAGCAAGCCCCACTTCGGCGGCAAACTCTACCTTACCAATTGGCGCCTTGCAGTAGCGGCATTTGCCGCGTAGCCACAGCCAGCTACACACCGGAATAAGATCATACCAGGCCAGTTGATGGCCGCAACTAAGACACACTGAACGATCACTCCGCACAGTGCGCTTTTTACCATACACCGATTCTAGCTGCTGCTTTTCCTTGCGCTCTAAATCTGTTAGTTCATCCTCGGCTAATTGCCGCAGCTGCCAAGCGCGCAAACGCCACACCTGAGCCAGCATAAAACTACCGATTACCGCGCCAAAAACACCTGCTGCTGCGAGTATCCCCACTTCGTATATCTGATTCATAGCCCCAGTATACGACAAAAACTCCCCCTTGAACAGGAGGAGTTTTGCTTATGCTTGGACGACGTTATTAGTTGTTGCCGTTGTCCTTGCAGAAGAAACCTGAGCCTTCAAGCTTCACCTGAATAGCGTAGCGGGTTCCTGGTGAACCACCTCGGCCAGGTGCGATTGCCTCACCGTTACAGCTAGCGCCAGGTACGTACACTATGTCTGTGTCACCAGCAGGACCAGCGTTGTTACCAAGTGTGTAACCGTTACCAGTCTTTGGATCCTTGAACTCACCAGTGTTGTCAGCCTTCCACTTTAGGTAGCCTGTTGCAAAGTCGCCCTTGAACTGATCTGCTGTTGGGATCTTGCCATTGTTGTTCGTCTGGAACGAGTTGATTTGTGATGCAACACGTGCTACATCGTCACGACGCTGTGTGTCACGCTGTGAACGCTGCAAAGCAGGCAGTGCAATAAATACCATCAGGAAGATTAGACCAGCGATAGCCAGAACCAATACCACCTCAATGATGGTGAAACCTTTTTGGTTACGTAGGTTGTTCATATGAAGTTTTCCACCCTTTCGTTTATGAACTTTACTTATATGTCCGCGTTTTTGTCTTGCATAACGCTTACGCTCATAGTAGCAAACAAGGCTGGAAATGTCCAGCCTTGTTTTGTGCTTTTTTTACAGGGGTAGCGCCACACAACCCTAAGTAAGACACGCTACATGAGGTGTACTACTATACTAATATCCACTAGACAATTTAATGCTGAATCTTGCCCACCAGCGAATAAATTGGGAACAAAATTGCACCCACCATACCACCAGCGACGACTGCCAGCACCACCATCAACAGCGGCTCAATTGCCGTTGAGATATTGCGAATCTCTTCATCAAGTTCATCTTCATAAATTTTAGCGGTCTTACCAAGCATCTCATCAATCTTACCAGATTGCTCACCAATATTAATCATCTGCGGCACCATTGGCAAAATATAGTCCTCGGGCTGCAGTGACACCGACAGCGCCTTACCACCCTTCACCTTGTCGGCAGCGTTATTAATGCTACGTGCAACGTAGGTGTTATTTACCGCCCGCGCCGTAATATGCAGCATATCAAGCATGGCCACGCCAGTTGAAAGCAGCGTCTGGCCAGTGCGGGTAAAACGGCCCATGTATAACTTGCGGAACATCCCCTTAAACAGTGGTACGTTTAGCTTGAAGGCGTCCATAGAGCGAATACCAGGCTCGGTGCGCTGCCACTGCCAAAAGAAGTAACCGCCAATCACCAGTGCACCGACGACAATCCACCAGAAGTTCATAATGAAGTTTGCAGCAGTCACCATAATGCGGGTTAGCGTTGGCAGCTCTTGGTGTAAATCTTTATACAAATTCTCCACCTGCGGCACCACCGCAATCAGCATGTATACCACCACCAGAACGATCACCGACATCACGATGCCCGGGTAGACCAGTGCACCACGAATCTTACGAGTCACCTCGGCGTCTTTTTCCTGCTGCGCGGCAATACGGGTCAACGCAGCATCTAGTGTACCGCTCGCCTCACCGGCTGACACTAAGGCTACCACCACCTGATCGAAAGCTTCAGGGTGCTTACCGAAAGCTTCCGATAGCGGCTGCCCACTCTCGATGGTGACAATAATATCTTCAATTACACCACGCATGCGCTTACTATTAGTCTGCCCCAGCACCGTGTGCACCGATTGTGCGAGCGGCAATCCAGCACCGATCAAGGTTGCTAGCTGACGCATAAACAAAATACGGTCTTTCATGGTGATACGGTTGGTCAAAAAGCCAAGTGGGCCACCATTTTCATCGCGAGCAGTAATCTTCAGTGGCGTAAAGCCCTGTTCTGTTAGCAGCTTAGCTGCAATCACCTCGGTGTCAGCCTGAATGTCAGATTTAATGATTTTTTTGGTTTTATTGTCACGAGCCTCGTAACTAAACTTTTTCATAGTTCCCCCTTGTTACCCCCGCATCAGTCGTTCAAATTCTGCTATATCCACGGCAAACTCACGAGCGTTATCGTAGGTAACTGTACCAGACTGCACCAAGCTCACCAAGGTGCGGTCCATGGTCTGCATGCCCTGGGCGCTACTGGTTTGGATAATTGCATCAAGCTGGTGACTCTTGCCTTCACGAATAATATTACGGACGGCAGGGTTGGCTACCAGCACCTCTGCTGCAACGACGCGTCCACCGCCAATTGCCGGCACCAAACGCTGAGCACAAATACCCATCAAGATATTAGCCAGCTGGGCACGAATTTGCGGCTGCTGGTGCGGCGGAAATACGTCAATCATACGATCGATGCTCTGCGCAGCACTGTTGGTGTGCAAGGTTGCAAACACCAAGTGCCCGGTTTCAGCAATAGTGATAGCTGCGCTAATCGTCTCTAGGTCACGCATCTCACCAATCAGCACTACATCTGGGTCCTGGCGCAAGCTTGAACGCAGTGCAGCACCAAATGAATAGGTATCGTAGTGCACCTCACGCTGCACCACCACTGAACGTTTGCTACGGTGGGTAAACTCAATCGGATCTTCAATAGTAATAATATGCGCCGAGCGTTCACTATTAATCTTATCGACTAGCGCCGCCAGCGTTGTTGATTTTCCTGAACCGGTTGGGCCAGTCACGAGTACAAGGCCACGTGGAAAATCAGCAAACGAGTTAACCACACTTGGCATACCCAGTTCGTGCACGGTTTTCATTTCATTTGGAATCAAACGGAGCGCTGCTGCCAAATTACCACGCTCGTGAAAGGCATTTACACGGAAGCGGCCTAGGTCTCCAAACGAAAACGAAAAGTCAAATTCTTTATCTTTTTCCAAAATTTGCTTTTGCTCGACTGATAAAATCTGAAAGACGAGCGTTTCGACCATCGCTTCGTTAAGCGCTGGCTGATTTGTAGCCGGCACCAGTGCCCCGTCGATACGCAGCATCGGCGGCAAGCCCACCTGCAAGTGTAAGTCTGACGCACGCTTACGCACGACTTCTTCTAGTAAAATCTCAATTCGTAATTGGTTTGTTTGTTGTGATTGCTGTTCCACCCCTGTTTCCTTTCTTTAACTCATATCGGCAGCGACGCGGTTAACCTCTTCAAGCGTAGTAATCCCCTCAAGTGCTTTCAAATAGCCATCCTGACGCATGGTCACCATGCCCTGCTCCATCGCTAAGCGCTGGATTTCGGCGCTGGTTGCCCGCTTGACGATAAGATTTTGAATTTCTTCGCTCACGTCCATCACTTCGTATAATCCGGCACGACCGACGTAGCCATGCGGCGTTTGTGGTGTGTCGATACCCTTCACCAGCGTGTATGACTCCTGCCCCTCAAGCGGGAGGTCGTTGTAGCCGAGGTCTTGCGAAACGCTCAGCGCTTCATTATGTTTCTTTGGCAGAAGATGCCCCACCGTCTTCTTGATGCTTTCGGTTTCGATTGGGTTTGTTTTGTAGGTTTCTCGGCGCGGTGCCACGCGGCGCACCAAACGCTGACCAATGATGGTGTTTACGGTGCTGGCGATCAAGAAAGGCTCAATACCCATATCAAGCAAACGCGGCAACACTCCCGCAGCACTGTTGGTGTGCAAGGTGCTAAACACCAAGTGTCCGGTTAGTGCAGCCTGCACCGCCAAGTTGGCCGTTTCACCATCACGAATCTCTCCCACCATCACAATGTCTGGGTCAAGACGCAAGATCGAGCGCAATCCGGCTGCAAAGGTTAGCCCCACATCGGCGTTCACCTGAATCTGGTTCACGCCATCCATTTTGTACTCCACTGGGTCTTCCAGGGTAATAATGTTCACGCTATCGTCTTTAATTTCCTTAATCAGTGCATATAGCGAGGTCGACTTACCCGAACCAGTCGGACCAGAGGTCAAAATCATACCATTTGGCCGTTTAATTCCTTTACGAATCGTGCGTAGCGACCGGCCGGCGTAACCCATATCCTCGAGACTAAACGAGTTACCTGACTTGTCCAGCAAACGAATCACCACCTGCTCGCCCCATACCACTGGGCTGATGGCAATACGCAGGTCGACTTCCTTGTTGTTAACCGCCACAGCAAACTGACCGTCCTGCGGGACGCGGTGTTCGTCGATCTTCAGCTTCGACAAAATCTTAATACGGCTCACCAGTGCTGGCTCGATGCTCTTTGGCAGCTGCATAATTTCACGTAACACACCATCGATGCGGCAGCGAATCTTCAAGCTGCGCTCCAGCGGCTCAATGTGGATGTCGCTGGCGTGTGCCTTAACAGCGTACTCTAAAATCGTTGTCAAAGCACGGCTAATCGGTGAATCCTGCACGATGGCCTTCACGTTCGAAGCTGCTGCCGCGTTACTCTCGGCACCAGTTAGCTGGGCCGCCTCATTCACCGAAGACAGGTCGGTTTTATACTGGTCGAGCACGTGGCGAATACTGTCTTCCGAGGCCATAAAGACCTTCAGCGGACGTTGAATACGATTTGCCAGGTAGTCTACCGTTTGGACATTGTTGGCATCCAGCATTGCCACCGCAAGCCGGTTTTTAATTTCAGCGATCGGCACGGCCATAAAGCGCTCAGCGATATCATTCGGCAAAAGGTCCAATATTTTTTGGTCCACCGTAGTTGCCAGCAAGTTAACATACGGTGCACCCGAAACCTGCGCCACGCCGTGCGTGAGCATCTCTTCGTCGATCAGCTTTTGCCCAATCAGCTCTTCAAATAGCGATTTTTTATCACCAGAAGCAGCCTGCCGCGCCGCTTCGACGCTCGCAGCCTCAACCAGCCCCTCGTCCACCAGGAGCTTCACCAGCCGCTCTTGCATATCAGCCGTTAATAATGCCATGCCTCACCCTTTCCTTTACTGTTTGCCTGTTAGCGCCCGATCACGATTTCAACTGTTGGGTTGATCGCATTACTATTAAATACTCGCTCGCTTGGTTCTTGCACTTGGCCGCTGATCTGGTCAACTGTTTTCACATCGACGCCCTCTTTTTTCACACCAATATTAAACGAATTTGCGATCAAAAAGGCAATACCAATACTAACTGCTGCAATTAAAACTACCAGTGCTAAGTCTGTTTTTTTCATTATGGCTTCACCTTTTCATTTTTTAGCTCAATTTTCTTGCCTGGCTGGTAATACGCTACCCCTGATACCTTGGCGCTGACGTCGCCTGTCTCAGTACCATTGAGGTCCACGCTCGTTACATCAATAGCTCGAATCGAGCGGTTAAAGTTCTCAAACATTTTCTTAATAGCCGCCGTGTTGCCCTTTACCACCACTTCAAATGGCATGGCTTTAGCTGCAGTAGACGTGTTGATTGCAGCAGCATTAGCGCTCTCGCTACTAGAGCTGCCTGATGAACCACCTGAGCCTTCTTTGCCCTCAACGATAGTCTCAACGTTAATGCTCTGCACCTCAAGACCTGAAACACCCGCGAGCAGCTTCTGCTGCAACGAAGCACCCAAAGCATCGCTGTTATAGCTATCTGGCAGCGCATCTAGAATAACCCGCACGGCGTTATCATCCGGCTTGGCTTTCACCTGGTTAAGCGCCTGGTTAGCCTGCAACTGCTGCACCGTTCGCTTTAGTTCTTCAAAGGCTTTTTTATTCTCTTCTAACCGGCGAACTGTCTCCTGCTTTTTGGCGTTTACTTTCATAGTAAACAGTGCCTGCTCTCCTAGCCGAAAGGCAAACACCAGTGAGAATCCCACAATTACCGATGCCACAGTCACTGCAATAAACATCGTTTTGGCAGATTTATCAATCAGCGTTCGCTTGGTTGTGTCAGCGCCTGGCGCTGCGCCATTATTGTCCATTGCTGCCCCCATTTGTTGCAGCGGCAGGTTTCGTATCCTGTTTAGCTGCGTTAGTTTTATCATCACTCTTAATGCCGCCGCCAAAGAGGCTAGTTGGCACACCAAGTTTTGAATCGGTTACTTCACGCTTCGTCTCTGATGGAATAACAGTAACATTAGCACCGCTCTTGGTTAGCTCTTCAGCGTATTCAAAGCCAACAGTAAACTGCAATACGCGCTTGCCGCTGCTATCCTCACCGAAGGTAGTCTGCTGCGCATCGTACACTTTTTTGGTTAATTGCACCGATTTTACTTCATTATTATCGGTGTATTGCACCTTGGTGTCTTCAATCGTCTTTTTAAGCACTGCTAGCGCCTGGTAGCCATTTTCAGCGGTACCAGTAATCGTCATCTTCCTGGTGGCTGGGTCTACTTTGGTTTGCACAATTTTAATGTTGTTTGGACGCGCTGGATTCACCTTTTCCAGCAAATCGGCAATAATTGAATAATCTTGCTTGGCACTATGTAGCGCATCAATCGTCGCCAGCTGGCTCTGCAGCGTCACTGTTTTATTCAAATCTTGCGCGCCAAGCAGCTCTTTACTGTTGTTGTCTATCTGGTTGCTATAGAGCGTGCCTAGCCCAAGCATACTGGCGTACCACAGCGCGGTGATGATAACAACTCCAACTGCAATAATACCCGCCAAAATCGAATATGAAATGACGCGGTTACGTTGGCGCTGAGTTTTAAGAAACTCTTGCTTAATGTCGGGAACAAGGTTGATTTCAATCATCTAGCGGTCCCCCCTTCGCTGCGCAAGGCCAATTGCCGTCGTAAACTCCGATGCAATCGGCGTTAGGCGCTCCCGGTCACCACGGCTGACGGTAATAACCGACCATGGATTAGCCACTTCTGCAGTCACACCGCTGCGGCTGCTCATATACTCACTCAGCTTTGGCACAACTGCCGCAAATCCAGACAGCGTCATGCCTGAAACGGTAATATTCGGATACCGCGTTTGGAAAAACTTAATAGACTTTTCAACTTCTGCACTAAAGCCTTCTAGCGTCGTCTCAATTGCGTGCAGCACCTGCCCCTCGAGACGGTCTGGCGCTAGACCAAACTTCAAAATAAACTGGCGAGCCTGATCTTCCTGCACATTAAGGTTCTGCACCGCTGCTTTTACCAGCGAAGCAATACCGGTTGGGATGGTACGCACTAGCCGCGGTGTATCCCCATACACAATAGCTAGGTCGGTTGAGACTTCCCCCATGTCCATAATCAGCCGCGCTTTATCGGCCTTGGCATTTTGCACTAGTGCCCGCACCATAGCAATCGGGTCTGGCTCCGCCGCAATGACGTTGAGGCCCACCGATTCCACTAGCTCAAGTCGCTCTTCAGCATAACTATTAGCCGTGCTGGTGAGAATAATTTCATAATGCGCGTCGTCTTTAAGCGAGTTGCCCAGTAGCGCCCAGTCCACCTTGGCTTCGTCGATTGCCATCGGTATATACTGGTCTACCTGATACTTCATAGCAGCCTTCAGCTCTTGTTCTGGCATCTTTGGCACATCAATCACCGTAGTAAAGGTTTTGCTCGATGGCAGTCCAATTGCTACGTTGCGCGTTTTAATCCCCGCTTGCCCAATCGCTGTATTGATATATTCTGCCAGCTTACGTCGCGCCTCTACCGAGTCACTTTTAATAATTTTACTATCGACTGGCACATACCCGTAGTGCTGCAGAGTCCAGCCGTTTTGCCCACTTGGCGATAATTGCACTACTCGAATGGCATTTGTACCAATATCGAGACCAAAGAAATCGCCCATCCCTTTCATCAGTTTCATATCCCCTACATTATACTACAACCGTAAGCGTTTTGTATAATGATTTTTCTGGGGAGTTCCCCTGATGTAGCAGATGAGCGATAATTCGTCAAATCGGTGTGCCGCGTGGCCTAGAAGCGTGGCGCCATTTCAGTGATACTGTCGGTGTGAATGGTGTTGGCTGAGCCGCTGCCACCAGCATCGTATTCGTTAAGCCACAAATACGCGTCACTGCGCAGGTTAAACCGTTCACCCGGCATATTTTTGTAGTCCTCTGTTTGCTTACCAATGCGGCGCAACATCAAGTTCCTGGTCGCCACCGGACCGTTTACCTCTAGCGTCTTGGTACAACGATTTAGATTTAGGTGTGCAAAAAACTGCTTGCCTCCGCCGTTTTCACACGTGTTAATCGTGTTGCTCGCGAGCAGCCACGCATCAACGCGAGATACGTCTTCACGTATAAAGATGTCTTTTGCGATGATTACCGTTTGTGGTAACTCACGTGGATGCGACACTTGGTCTCCGCTATAGACGAGGTCGCCTTCTATCGATACGGTTGCGTCTGGAGCATATAGCACGTGTGTTCCCTTAATGTCTTTAGCGCCAGGTAAATTAATAGCTTGGCTCGTAGCATATACGTGCGCCGGCAACGACCGATTGCCAAGATTATACTGCGAAGAGGCCGTCGTCACTGTATTTTTGCGGGTAAAGCGCGGATGGTTGCCCGATTCACCCATTTTCGCTGCAAAAAATCCAAAATTATGCTGGTTTGCAAATGTCATATTGTTCTGCAAAAGCAGTGGTGTTCGTGGCGCACCGTCCTTGCCAGAACCGAAGCCCGCTGAGTATGACTGAATACGATCTGGTGCGAAAAGACCGAACTCCCCCCACGAACCAAGTAGTCCCTTACCACCACCAAGCCGGTGAGTTGCAATCTGTGCTTTATTACTGCCAGACTGGTGGACATCTCCAAGCTGGAACCCACGCCCTGCAATCACATTGCCACCGCGGAACTGTACGTATGGTGACACAACCATCTTCACGCAGCTAACGCCACTCATACGCCAATCTCCATCAGCTTCATGCTTATGGTCGTACTTTTCTACAAACGTGGCATAGCACACTGCGCGGCCGGCTCGTAGCTGGTTAATTGCAGCGGCGTCATTCTCGGTGTAACGGCGGCTTATTGGCACACCAGTAATCGCCCACCAGCCCTTCTCAAAGGTCTGTTTTTGTGATTCGTCGTAGTTATTAAGTAGCGTTTTAACATCGCTCGCACCCATAATTTTAAACGTATCATTTGTTGCCTGTTCTGGTGCGTTCTTGGCGGTGTCGTGCAATGTCTTCATACCAACTGCTTGCGCTTCATTGATGCGATTAAGCGGCAAACTGAAGCGGGTCAGCGCTGTACGCGATGGAATCGTAGATTTAGTCTCACCGGTATTTTTAACGTACACCTCTACGTCGTATTCCTTCTCCCACGACGAAACTTTATTTGGCGATACATTAGCGACTGGTTCAAGCACTGGTAGTCCATCTACCCGCACGCAGGCGTTACGCGACCATAGCCAATTGCCAGAGTACCCACCATCATTTGGACTGCGTGGCACAATATGTGCAGGCAATGCACTATCGACAACCATATCGATACACAGCCGCTTGCCAACGTCTTGGTTAGTGACCTTATATGTTTGCTTGTCTGGCACATCATACCACTGCCCTGGACGAACAGTCTGCTTATTACCCCTGCTTGCGTCTGGTGCAATGGTGCCTACTCGCTGGCCCTTATTGCGCTCATCGGTGTTACCAAATTGGTTCTGCCCAGGCGCCGCCCCCTGAACAGAGCGGCCAAAGCCAAACCAAACAACATTTTTCAAAATAGAAAATCCCTCAGAGGTTTGGTTTTGCATTTTATGGTGCCATTCAACCTCATCTTGCGGGTGAGCCGACAAAGCTACCTCATCTGGGCCGCTACCCTGCTTGTCCCTAGTGTTAGTCGTTATGTTAGATACAAAGCTATGTGGAATTGGCTTCCAGTTCCACCTAAGCTGCATTTCGGTATACTGACAACCCTTTTCCTTAGTATCGTCCTGGTTATTATAAAATGCACACACACTTGGCCGGTTAGACAGTTTGTAGGTTGTTTGCCCCTGCAGCTGCACTTCACGCGTCTCCCAGTCTCGGATTTGGCCATGAATATCAGGGCGTTTCCTGGTCTGGATACTACTATTTGGCTCGCCCTTGCCAATGTACACTTGTGGCCAGTTTGTCGAGAGCTGCTGCGTATCTGGTGGGTGCTGGCTCTTAAACGGCTCTGGCACATTGTCCCAATTACGTTGATGCTGGCTTTCCCAGTACCAATTTCCATTGCCTGGTGCATAGTTTTTTGGGTTGTAGTAGCCATGTGCACTCGACCAGATACCAACGCCAGCGTATTTTACACAGTCATACGTTGGAAACCACGAATTATGGTAACGCCCAGATTCTGGACAAACTGGAGATTTTTCTCCTACTCCTGGGTACCCCGTTACAGCAAAGTTAATCACCTCTTTGCGGACATCTTCACACTTCTTCCACAAAAAATTACTCGTGTAAATTATGGTGCCGTGTTCTTTATTATCGAAGCGGTATGGATCAACATAAGCCGCTACCGCCACATACGGGTGCCCACCCGGCTGGCGCGAAGCCCCAACCCCTGTTCTATTACATATTTCTACTAATCGCTGACGAGCCGACGAATCATTAGGAGTTGCATTCGCTGGAATTTTAGCACTATCTGCATTAACCCCCACAGACCACAATAACGCGACGATAACGCCCCCTATTACTCCCCCAAGTGCCCACGTTGTAAATCGTTTCATATCATAAGCATAATAAAAATAATTTTTAATAGCAATATATGAATTACAGAGTTAGCTACACAAAAAAGAAGGGCCGAAGCCCACCATGATAGCGACATCATATATTGCATAAAATACAATATACGGCTCATACCACGGTGGCTTCGGCCACACCAGTTCTCAACCTACAAACAAGTTGCGCTGGAAGTATCTATACCACAAGTAGCATAGACATTATTTTTTGCTATAGCGATGCAAAAATGCGGCTACAGCTTGACGCTCAATCGCGTCATGCGGACGGAAGGTCCCGTCCGACCAACCAGTAGTGATACCCTGCTGGTGCGCCCAAACAATCTCCTTGTAGAAGGGATCGCTTGGCT